>NZ_BTIG01000004.1:0-546126 GCF_036247965.1 Bradyrhizobium sp. TM233
AGGGTGGGCAAAGGCGCGCAGGCGCCGTGCCACCATCTCTCGACAACCAGCAGCCTAACCGTGGGCACGCTTCGCTTTGCCCACCCTACGCACGGTTTTCTTGGCCGCCTTCTTGGCAACGAGTTTCTTCGGCGCGACCTTCTTCGCCGGCTTGTTCGCCTTCTTCGCTTTCGGCCGCGTCCTCACCTTGGCGCGCTGGGCTGCGGCGAGCGCCGCCCTCGCCCATTGTGCGAGCTCGGCGGAATCGTCGAACAGGCGCGCCGGCAGCTCCCAATAGGAGTTGACCACCACGGTCTTGGCCCGGGTCGAGTACTGGAACGGCTTAGAGCCTTCGGCTTCAAAGTCCGGGATCGTCACCTCGTCGGCGCGCAAGAACAGGCCGGCACGCAACGACAGCGCGAAGTTGATGCCGTCGGCGGAGATGCCGTAGCCGGAGAACGTCTTTCGGATGGTGACGGGGCCGAAATCGGCGAACAGGTCGGTCAGGAATTCGCGGTCCATGCCAAGCTATCTCCCCATCGTCGTCCCGGCGAACGCCGGGATCCCAGCGCGAGCGCTTCGCGCTCGTCGCGATAACCACAGGGAGCAGTTTAGCGAAGACTGGAAGCGACGCCACGCGGTACGGATATCTTCTACTATCGAAAGATCACGCGGTATCGGTCCCGGCATTCGCCGGGACGACGGCGCGAGCCGGGCTTACCCGTCGATCTTGGCCGGCCGCAGCTCAACCGACTCGCCGCAGCCGCAGGCGGAAATCTGGTTGGGATTGTTGAAGACGAACTGGGCCTGCATCTTGTCGGCCTTGTAGTCCATCTCGGTGCCGAGCAGGAACAGCACGGCCTTGGGGTCGACCAGGATCTTGACGCCCTTGTCCTCGACGACCTCGTCGGTCGGGCGGACATCATGGGCGTATTCGACCGTGTAGGACTGGCCGGCGCAACCGCCGTTCTTCACGCCGACGCGCAGGCCGACGATCTCGGAATCGGCGCGCTGGGTCAGCTCGGTGATGCGCTGGGCAGCAGCGTCCGTCAGCCGCATCACCTGCGGGCGGGGCCGCCGGGGCTTTGGTGTCGAAACTGGTGTTGCCTGGGTCATGTTATGTATCTGGTCCGTTGCGGAGCGAATTCAATGCGAGCAGAGACCGTCACCACATGTTGAGCACGAGGCGCGCCTCGTCGCTCATGCGTTCGGGCGTCCACGGCGGCTCCCAGACGACCTTGACGTCGACCACGCCGACGCCGGGGACGCTGGCAACCGCGTTCTCGACCATGGTCGGCAGCTCGCCGGCGGCCGGGCAGTTCGGCGTCGTCAGCGTCATCTGGACGTCGACGGAGCGATCGTCCTTGATTTCGACCTTGTAGATCAGGCCGAGCTCGTAGATGTCGGCCGGGATTTCCGGGTCGAACACGGTCTTCAGCCCGGCGATGATCTCCGTGGTCAGCCGCTCGGTCTCCTCCGGCGGCAGCGCCGACCGGGTTTCCATCGGACTAGCTTTGATTTCGGCCGTGTCACTCATGCGAACAAATCCCGCGCCTTCAAGAGCGCCTGTGCCAGATGATCGACTTCTTCCCGCGTATTATACATGCCGAACGAGGCCCGGCAGGTGGCCGTTACATTGAACCGCTCTAAAAGCGGCATGACGCAATGGGTGCCGGCGCGCACCGCGATGCCCTGGCGGTCGATCACGGTAGCAACGTCATGGGCGTGCGCGCCCTTCAGCTCGAAGGAGATCACCGGACCCTTGCCGCGTGCCGTGCCGATCAGCCGCAGCGAATTGATCTCGCGGAGCCGATCCTGGGCATAGGTGGTGAGATCGTGCTCGTGCGCGGCGATACGCTCCTTGCCGATCGAATTGACGTAGTCGATGGCCGCGCCAAGGCCGACGGCTTCGACGATCGCGGGCGTGCCCGCCTCGAATTTGTGCGGGGGATCGCCATAGGTGACGACATCGCGCGAGACCTCGCGGATCATCTCGCCGCCGCCGTTGAAGGGACGCATCGCGACGAGGTGGTCGTACTTGGCCCAGAGGATACCGATGCCGGTGGGCCCATAAACCTTGTGGCCGGTGAAGACGTAGAAATCGCAGCCGATGTCCTGGACGTCGACGGGCAGATGCACCGCGCCCTGGCTGCCATCGACCAGCACGGGAATGCCGCGCGCGTGGGCGATCTTCACGACCTCCTTGACCGGCACGATGGTGCCGAGCGCGTTCGACATCTGCGTGATCGCGACCAGCTTGGTCTTGGCGGTCAGCAGCTTCTCGAACTCGTCGATGAGGAAATTGCCCTCGTCGTCCACCGGCGCCCATTTGATCACGGCACCCTGACGCTCCCGCAGGAAGTGCCAGGGCACGATGTTGGAGTGGTGCTCCATGATCGAGATGACGATCTCGTCGCCCTCTTTGATGTTCGGCCCGCCCCAGGACGAGGCGACCAGGTTGATCGCCTCCGTCGCGTTGCGGGTGAAGATCACTTCTTCCGTACGGGGCGCGTTGATGAACTGGGCCACCTTGGTGCGGCCGCCCTCATAGGCTTCGGTCGCGGCGTTGGCGAGATAATGCAGGCCGCGATGCACGTTGGCGTATTCGCTCGTATAGGCCTGCGTCATGCGATCGAGCACGGAGCTCGGCTTCTGCGCAGAGGCGGCGTTGTCGAGATAGACCAGCTTCTTGCCGTAGACCTGCATGGCGAGCGCCGGAAAATCCTGGCGCACGCGCGCGACGTCATAGGCACCGTTCTTGACTGCAGGATGCGTGCTCATTGGCGCCGCTCCAGCCAGCGCTCGGCGATGCCGATCACGTGCTCGCGCAAGCCGTCATCGGCAATCTGCTCGATCGCCTCGCCCACGAACGCCTGGATCAGCAGCGCCTGAGCCTGCTTCTCGGGCAGGCCGCGGGCCTTCAGATAGAACAAGAGGCTGTCGTCGAGCGCGCCGGCGGTGGCGCCGTGACCGCAGGAGACGTCGTCAGCGAAAATCTCGAGCTCGGGCTTGTTGTCGGCCTCGGCTTCATCCGAGAGCAGCAGCGCGCGCGTCATCATCTTGCCATCGGTCTTCTGCGCATCGGGACGGACGATGATGCGGCCCTGAAACACCGAATGAGCGCGGTCGTCGATCACGGCGCGGAAGATCTCGCGGCTGACGCAGTTCGGCACGGCGTGGTCGACCACCAGCGTGGTGTCGCCATGCTCGGTCTTCTGCAACAGGTTGACGCCGTTGGCCGAGAGCTCGCTGCCCTCGCCCGCCAGCGTGATGAAGCCCTGGAGGCGGCTGACCGCGGCACCGGTCGTCATGTTGAAGAAGTTGAGCTTCACGTTGGCGCCGACGGTGACGAAGTGCGACGAGACATTCAGCGCGTCAGGCGCATCGTCCATCAGGCGGATATGGGCCACGTCGGAATCGTCGCCGACCGTCACCAACACAGCGTCATGGACCTGGTAAGTCTTGGCGCCAGCCGCGACAAAACTCTCGATGATGGTGACGCGCGCGCCCTTCCCGACCGCGACCTGCGAACGGGTGAAGGCCGACGCCGACGCGGCCGTCGCAATGTGGATGATCTGGATCGGAGCGGACAGCTGCGCGCCGTCGGCAATCGACAGCACCACGCCATCGGTCGCCATGGCGGCGTTCAGCGCGATCACGGCATCGGTGGACGCGGTCTTCAGCAGACCGGCATCCTTCTCCAGCGTCTCCCGCAGCGTGCTGAAGCCCGCCTCGGCGGCCAGCGCCTTCACGTCGGAGAGATCGGCTGCGAACATGCCGTCGACCAGCACCAGCTTGCGGGCGCCTGCGATCGCATGCACCTTCACAGCGTCCGCGGCGCGCTTCAGCGCGGCCGCGTCGGGGCTGGCCGCAAGCGGCAGCACCTCGCCGACCAGCGCGCGCAGGTCGGTGTATTTCCATTCCTCGATCCGGCGGTGCGGAAGGCCGAGACGCTCATAGGTCTCGAACGCCTCGCGTCGCACGGCGGTGACCGCGGTCGAACCCGGCAGCCGGCCCTCGGCGCTGGTGAAGAGATCGCTCACCGCGCGGCCCTTTCCGGTCTTTGCCACAGCAACGTTCATCGCAAAATTCCTTACGCGGCGTCCTCGAACTGGGCATAGCCGGAGGCTTCCAGCTCCAGCGCGAGCTCCTTGCCGCCGCTCTTCACGACACGGCCCTTCGACATCACGTGCACGACGTCGGGCACGATGTAATTCAACAGCCGCTGATAATGGGTGATGACGACCATCGCGCGCTGGGGCGAACGCAGCGCGTTGACGCCGTCGGCAGCAATGCGCAGCGCGTCGATGTCGAGGCCGGAATCCATCTCGTCGAGGATGCACAGGCTCGGCTCGAACAGCGCCATCTGCAGCACCTCGTTGCGCTTCTTCTCGCCGCCGGAGAAGCCGACATTGACGCCGCGCTTGAGCATGTCCTGAGGGATGTTCAGCGACTTCGAGACTTCGCGGACCTTCTTCAGGAAGTCCGGCGTGGAATACTCGCTCTCGCCGCGGGCCTTGCGCTGCGCGTTCAGCGCGGTGCGGAGGAAATTCATGGTGGCGACGCCGGGGATTTCGACCGGATACTGGAACGCCAGGAACACGCCCTTGGCGGCGCGCTCGTCAGGCGACATCTCCAGGAGATCCTCGCCCTTGAACAGGATCTGGCCGTCGGTGACCTCGTAGCCGGGCTTGCCGGCGATGACGTGGGAGAGCGTCGATTTGCCGGAACCGTTCGGCCCCATGATCGCGTGCACCTCGCCCTCGTTCACGGTCAGCGTCAGCCCGTGGAGGATTTCACGCTCCTCGACACGAACCTTGAGGTCTTTCACTTCAAGCAAAGCCATCTTGGTATCCAGTTTGTTCAATTGATGTTGGAGCGCCCGAGGCGCACCGCGAGGGTCGGCGATCAGCCGACCGACCCTTCAAGCGAGATCGAGATCAGCTTCTGCGCTTCCACCGCGAATTCCATCGGCAGTTGCTGCAGCACGTCCTTGACGAAGCCGTTGACGACGAGGCCGACCGCCTCCTCCTGCGAAAGACCGCGCTGGATGCAGTAGAACAGCACGTCCTCGGAGATTTTCGAGGTCGTCGCCTCGTGCTCGAACGTCGCCGAGGAGTTCTTGGCCTCGATGTACGGCACAGTGTGCGCGCCGCATTTATCGCCGATCAACAAGGAGTCACAGGCGGTGAAGTTGCGCGCGCCGGTGGCTTTCCGATGCGCAGTCACGAGTCCGCGATAGGTGTTCTGCGACTTGCCGGCTGCGATGCCCTTCGAGATGATGCGGCTCGACGTGTTCTTGCCGAGATGGATCATCTTGGTGCCCGAGTCGACCTGCTGGAAGCCGTTCGAGATCGCGATCGAGTAGAACTCGCCGCTCGAATTGTCACCGCGGAGAATGCAGCTCGGATACTTCCAGGTGATCGCCGAACCCGTTTCGACCTGGGTCCAGGAGATCTTCGAACGGTCGCCGCGGCAGTCGCCACGCTTGGTGACGAAATTGTAGATGCCGCCCTTGCCTTCCGAATTGCCGGGGTACCAGTTCTGCACCGTCGAATATTTGATCTCGGCGTCGTCATGCGCGACGAGCTCGACCACGGCGGCGTGCAGCTGATTCTCGTCGCGCTGCGGCGCGGTGCAGCCTTCGAGATAGGAGACGTAGGAGCCCTTGTCGGCGATGATCAGCGTGCGCTCGAACTGGCCGGTGTTGCGCTCGTTGATGCGGAAATAGGTCGACAGCTCCATCGGGCAGCGCACGCCCGGCGGCACGTAGACGAACGAGCCATCGGAGAACACCGCCGAGTTCAGCGTCGCGTAGAAATTGTCCGAGGTCGGAACCACCGAGCCGAGATACTTCTGCACCAGTTCGGGATGCTCGCGGATCGCCTCCGAGATCGGCATGAAGATCACGCCGGCCTTCTTCAGCTCCGCCTTGAAGGTGGTGGCAACCGAGACCGAATCGAACACCGCATCGACCGCGATCTTGCGCCGCGCCGGATCTTCCTCACCGGGCTTGGGTTCCACACCTTCGAGCATGGCGACTTCCCGCAAGGGGATGCCGAGCTTCTCGTAGGTCTTCAGGATCTCCGGATCGATCTCGTCGAGCGAGGTGATCGACTTCTTCGGCTTCGGCGCAGAATAGTAATAGAGGTCCTGGAAATCGATCTTGGGATAGTCGACGCGCGCCCAGGTCGGCTCGGTCATGGTCAGCCAGCGCCGATAGGCCTCAAGCCGCCACTGGAGCATCCAGGCAGGTTCGTTCTTCTTCTCGGAGATGAACTTGACGGTCTCTTCCGACAATCCCTTGGGGGCCTTGTCGGACTCGATCAGGGTCTCAAACCCATAACGATACTGATCGACGTCGATGCGCTTCACGCGCTCGACCGTCTCTTGCACGGCTGGCATTCTATCCTCCGCTCGCGGTTTCAAGGACCGCGGTGGATCAAACTCGGACGAGTATTACGATGTTTTCTGGCCGAAAGCACGCGCTTAGAACCGTTCAAGCCGTGTTTCGTCGCTTAGTCTCTAAGTAGGGTATTACCGAGCTTTCGCCAAGCCTCTAACGCCCTATTGATGTCGTCCGGTTCTGTAGACCAGCCCAGACTGAGGCGCACCGCTCCCTGGGCCACGGCGGGATCATACCCCATGGCCGACAGCACGTGGGACGGCTGGACCTTGCCCGAGGAACAGGCCGAACCCGAGGAGACTGCGATTCCTTCGAGATCAAAGCCGATCACGGCGGTCTCAGCCTTGAGGCCGGGCGCGGTAAAAAGAACGGTATTTGGCAACCGCCGGACATCCTCTGAGAAGATCGTTGCGCCTGCGATTGCCCGGATGCCATTTTCCAAGCGAATTCTGAGGGTTGCCATCTGCTCCGCATCCTCTGAAAGAGTCTGAAGCGCGACCTTCACCGCAGCGCCAAAGCCCGCGATTCCCGCAACATTCTCGGTTCCCGCGCGCCGGTTCAGCTCCTGGCCGCCTCCCCGCAGCAGCGGCTCCAGTCCCGTCACTCCCTCCGCGACGACCAAGGCGCCGACCCCCTTGGGGCCGCCGACCTTATGTGCAGAAAAAGTCGCAAGATCCGCACCCATAGCATTGATTTCGAATGGGATTTTTCCAAGCGCCTGGATTGCATCGACGTGCAGGAGGCCGCCGGCCTCATGGACGATCTGGGCAACCTCCGCGACCGGCTGGAGCGCGCCGGTTTCGTTGTTCGCGGCCATGACCGAAACCAGTGCCGGAGGGCCGTCACCGAGCAGGCTCCTGAGATGGTCGAGGTCAACCACACCGGCCCGCATCACCGGAATCAGACCGATCTTGTCCGCCGCGAACCGGCCACCGGCCAGCACCGAAGCGTGCTCCACAGCCGAGACCAGCAGCCGCTCGACCACCGCACCGCCGGACGAGCGCCGCAGGCCAGGCGACAGCGCCAGCGCGTTGGCTTCCGTTCCAGCGGAGGTGAAGACGACGTTCCGCGGCAGTGCCCCTACCGCTCCTGCCAGCGTGGCACGGGCCTCCTCGACCAGCCGTCGCGCCTCCCGCCCCTCGGCATGGACCGATGACGGGTTGCCGACCAGGTCCCAGGCGGCGAGCATTGCGCGTCGCGCTTCCGCGCGGAGCGGCGCGGTCGCATTCCAGTCGAGATAAACGCGGTTCCGCATGTAGTATTATATTACCTTGCTTGGGACCCGGCCCTTGGGACGCACCCGGCCCGACATGGCGCCCCGGCACGCGCTTGGCAACGGCGATTCCATATCCGCGCCAGCCGATGACGCGACCATGACACGCTAACATCTTGAGCCCATTGAGTGATGTTCAAGATGCTTGCTTTTTGACCCTCTGCCTATGTTAGAACCCGCACCGTCAAGTCACCGCGCGCCTTTAGCGCATCACCGCAAGGCGCGCCTTCTCACCCTTCATTCGCGCTTCCGTCGGCACCCGCCGATGAGGCCACAATCGGTTGATTGCCGAGGATCGTCTCTCCAGCAAATCAATCAAGAGATCATCGATGCCTGAAGTTATTTTCACTGGCCCTGCCGGCCGTCTCGAAGGCCGCTATCACCCGGCCAAGCAGAAGAACGCGCCGATCGCGATGATCCTGCATCCGCATCCGCAGTTTCACGGCACGATGAACCATCAGATCGTGTACCAGTGCTATTATGCGTTCGCGCATCGCGGCTTCTCGGTGTTGCGCTTCAACTTCCGCGGCGTCGGCCGCAGCCAGGGCTCATTCGACCACGGCACCGGCGAATTGTCGGATGCCGCCGCCGCGCTCGACTGGGCACAGACCATCAATCCCGAAGCGCGCGCCTGCTGGGTTGCCGGCTTCTCCTTCGGCGCCTGGATCGGCATGCAGCTTTTGATGCGCCGCCCCGAGGTCGAGGGCTTCATCTCGATCGCGCCGCCGGCGAACCTCTATGACTTCTCGTTCCTCGCGCCCTGCCCGTCCTCAGGCCTGATCGTGCACGGCGAGAAGGATGCGGTGGTGCCGCCCAAGGACGTCAACACCCTGGTCGAGAAGCTGAAGACTCAGAAGGGCATCGTGATCGACCAGCAGGTCATCCCCGGTGCCAATCACTTCTTCGACGCCAAGCTCGAGCCGCTGATGGAAACCATCACGGCCTATCTCGACATGCGCCTGGCCAACGTGCGCTAAGCGAGCTTTAGCGCGGCGATCCCCATCAAGACGAGCGCGATGCCTGCAAGCTTCATCGCGCTCAAGGTCTCGCCGAACAGCACCACGCCCATCACGAAGGTGCCGGCAGCCCCAATGCCGGTCCAGACCGAATAGGCGACGCCGACCTCGAGCACCTTCAGGGCACGCCCGAGCAGGACAACGAAGGCTGCGAGCAGCACGAGCGAAGCGATGCTCCAACCTACGCGCGTGTAGCCCTCCGCATATTTCATCGAGACCGCCCAGCCGACGTCGAGCGCGCCTGCGATCACCAGCATCAGCCAGGCCAAGGATTGCGACATCGGCGTCGTCTCAGGCGGCGAGCTTGAGCAGATACGCGTCGTGCCGCACCAGGAAGGCGCGCAGCAATTGAGGATAGTCTGCGCCGACCGCGGTTCGTACGCTCGGACGCTTCGCAAGCTCCGCGCGCCACGCCCGCATCTTCGGAAGATCGCTGAAGATGCCGTGCTCGGTCAGTTCGTCGAACAGGTCGAAATAGCGGAAGATCGGCGCGAACACCGCATCGACCAGGCTGAACCCATCGCCCGCGAAATAAGGCCCCGCGCCGAGCGCCGCTTCGACACGCGCGAATTTCGCGGCGAGCGCCTGCCGCTTGCTTTCGAAGGTCGCCGGATCCGTCGTCGTCTCCAGTCCCCAGAGATCGCCGAGGATAGCAGAGCCGAACTCCATCCAGGCGCGATGCTCGGCACGCTTCAGCGCATCCGCCGGATGCAGCTTCGCGCCGCCTTGCGTCTCCTCGATATATTCACAGATCACGTTGCTCTCGAACAGCGCGACCTCGCCATGGTCCGTCGTCACCATCAGCACCGGCACCTTGCCGAGCGGCGAGAGCTTTAGAAACCAGTCGGGCTTGTTGGCGAGATCGATGTCGATCCGCTCGAACGGCACGCCCTTCTCCTTCAGCGCGACCACAGCGCGCTGCACATAGGGACAAAGCTTGTGGCTGATCAGTTTGAGCGAAGCGGTCATGGCCAAGATCCCGGCGTTTCGATGCAGCTGCGCCCAACATAGATGCACCTGCATGCAATTGTCAAGATCAATGCAATTGCATTAATTTAGGGCCAGCCGATCACCCTGCCCGTCATCGGCATCGGCACGCGTCGGGCAAAACACCCAAAACCCGTCAATCCCCGCCCGCAAAAATATTCCACTTTCCCGAATTTCGGATTTGTGGCATACACACGCCATCCCGGCCCTGCCAGAGGGGCGCTTCGCGATCGTCACGAGATGCGGGCCGGGGTGCGGTGGACGCGGTAGCGCCGGCGCGAGGTGCGTGAGGACAGGGCGGGCGACCGTGAGTCCCGGCACAACGCGCATACGACACGGCGCGGTCACAGCGGTCTGGTCGATGGTCTGGGGTGCGCACACCAAGCCCCGGTCGCTGAGGCCAAGCCGTCCGCGGACGGAGAAGTCGTGTGGTCCCGACGCCCGGGGTCCTGGCGTCAAGTCTCGCGGTGATGCGGCGGCCCGACCGGTCCGCGCATCGATCAGCCGCAAGGCGACGGGGGCAATAGTGCAACGCTCCCCGAGGAGAGCACGAAGGACACCGTTAAAACCATCCGCGCAGGGAAGGCCGGGCGACCGGCACACCTGTGGTCCACCCCGTGTGCGTTCTTATCGCCCACGGACCTGCGGGTGCCGCCGGCGCCCGGCCTTCCCTGCGCTCTCTGGTCCGATTGAGGGCGCCGAACGACAGCAAGGCTCGGGCGAAACCTGCCGCGAGACTGCAAAGGCGTGTCTGCAATCTGGAAACCAATTGAAAGGGCGATGCAGTTGCCCCCATTCGGGAGGCCGCCCTCACGGCCGCGCGATCACCCCGCCCGTCATCGGCATCGGCACCCCCGTGGTGGCCGGATAGGACAGCGGCAGGCCCTTCAGGCCGCGGGCGGCGAGGAAGCCGAAGGCCTGGGCCTCGATGGCGTCGGAGGCCCAGCCGAGCGTCTCGGCGGCCTCGACGGTCGCCGATCCCACCCGCTCGCGCAGCATCCGCAGCATGGTGAGGTTGCGGGCGCCGCCGCCGCAGACGATCCAGCTCCGCGGCCGCCGCGGCAGCAATGGAATGACCCGGGCAATCGCCGCGGCGGTAAAGGCGGTCAGGGTCGCGGCGCCGTCAGCCGGCTGGACATCACCAAGCTTCAGCGCCGCGAAATCGTTGCGGTCCAGCGATTTCGGCGGAGGCAACGCAAAGAACGGCAGCTCAAGCGCACGCGCGATCCAGGCCTCGTCCACCTTCCCGAGCGCTGCGAACTTTCCTTCCGCATCGAACGCCTGGTTCATGGTGCGGTACATGAAATCGTCCAGCAGCGCGTTGCCGGGGCCGGTATCGCAGGCGATCAGCGTGTCGTTGCCGTCGATATAGGTGATGTTGGAGACGCCGCCGATGTTGACCACGACGATCGGCCCCTCGCGATCCAGCGAGTTGGCGAGCGCGCGGTGGTAGACGGGTACGAAGGGCGCCCCCTGCCCGCCGGCCTCGACGTCGGCGGCGCGGAAATCATGCATCACGGGGATATGGATCGCTCTCGCCAGCGCCTGCGCGTCGCCGATCTGCACCGTCAGCCGTTTCTCGGGGCGGTGCAGCACGGTCTGGCCGTGGAAGCCGACGATGTCGATGTCCTCGGGCTTCATGCGGTTCTGGGCAAAGAAGGCGGCAACCGCCTCGGCATGGGCCCGTGTCACCGCGCGCTCGGCCTCGGCCAGGATGCCTGGCCGGGCGTCACGTTGCAGCAGGTGCACAGCCTCGGAGAGCGCCTGGCGCAGCAGATTGCGCTCCGCCGGGCTATAGGCCCGATAGCCGGACGGCCCGAATGCCTTCACCTGTTTTCCATCGGTTTCGATCAGCGCGACATCCACCCCGTCCAGCGAGGTGCCGCTCATCAAACCGAGTGCCGTCAACATCATGGATCAGCGTCCTCAAGAGACCCCCTCCGGCATGCCGATCTTGTGCCAGAGGGACACATCTTATAATGCCACAGGCCAAAGTGGCGGGCAGCAATCGAGTTCCCACGGAAGACCCTTAAATTGCTCCCAAAACAGTAAACCAAGAATTGTCAGGCACGCCGACAGATGACTGCATTTAAATCGGATTTCCTCAACACCCTGCAGGAACGTGGCTTCATCCACCAATGCTCCGATTTCGAGGGGCTGGACGCGCTCGCCGCCAAGGGCGAGGCGACCGCCTATGTCGGCTACGATTGCACCGCCCGCTCGCTGCACATCGGCAATTACCTCACCATGATGATGCTGCACTGGCTCCAAGAGTCCGGCAACAAGCCGATCACGCTGATGGGCGGCGGCACCACCATGGTGGGCGATCCCTCCGGCAAGGACGAGACGCGTGCGATGCGCACCGTCGCCGAGATCGAGGCCAACAAGGAATCGATCCGCGGCGTGTTCGCCAAGGTGTTGCGCTATGGCGAGGGCAAGAGCGACGCCATCATGCTCGACAATGCGGAGTGGTTGACCAAGCTGAACTGGATCGAGATGCTGCGCGACGTCGGCCGGCACTTCTCGGTCAACCGCATGCTGACCATGGACTCCGTCCGGCTGCGCCTCGAGCGCGAGCAGGAGATGAGCTTCATCGAGTTCAACTACATGGTCTGCCAAGCCTACGACTTCGTCGAGCTCGCCAAGCGCACCGGCTGCAAATTGCAGATGGGCGGCTCGGACCAGTGGGGCAACATCATCATGGGCGTCGATCTCGGCCGTCGCATGGGCACCCATCAGCTGTTCGCACTGACGACGCCGCTGCTGACGACGGCGTCGGGCGCCAAGATGGGCAAGACCGCGCAAGGCGCGGTCTGGCTCAACGCCGACGCGTTCTCGCCCTATGATTTCTGGCAGTACTGGCGCAACACGGAAGATGCCGACGTCGGCAAATTCCTGAAGCTGTTCACGACGCTGCCGATGGCTGAGATCAAGAAGCTCGAGGCGCTCGGCGGCTCTGAGATCAACGAGGCCAAGAAGGTGCTCGCCACTGAAGCGACCGCCCTGCTGCACGGCCGCGACGCCGCGAACGAGGCGGCGGAGACCGCGCGCCGCACCTTCGAGGAAGGCGCGCTGGCCGAAACCCTGCCGACGGTGGAAATTCCGCGCGGCGAGTTCGACGCCGGCCTCGGCGTGCTCAACGCCTTCGTCAAGGCGGGCCTCGTTGCATCCAACGGCGAAGCCCGGCGCCAGATCAAGGGCGGCGGCCTTCGCGTCAACGACGAGCCGGTCACTGACGAAAAGATGGCGCTGTCGGCAAACAATCTGACGCCAGAGGGCGTGATCAAGCTGTCCTTTGGCAAGAAGAAGCACGTCCTCCTTAAGCCTGCATAGGCGTATGAGCTTTTCGCTGCTTGTCAGGGCGCACGGATGCGCGCTCCCTGACGGGCAATGGATCAGAACACGCCCAGGGAGAAGGTCGCGAGCGATCAGCGGGACGCTGTTCGCACCGCGCTCGTCGTGCTCGCTCTGTGCTTCACGCTGGCCGTGCTCGGCCGCGGGCTCGGCGACAGCTTTACGGTATTCCTCAAGCCGATCTCGGAAAGTTTTGGCTGGGACCGCGCGCAGATCGTCTCGGTCTATTCGCTGACCTGGCTCGCGAGCGGTCTCACCGCGCCCTTCGTCGGACGCCTGTTCGACCATTCCGGACCGCGCATCGTCTATGCGCTCGGGCTGCTTCTGCTGGGCGCGGCGTTCCTGGTCGCAGCCCACGCGCAACATCTCTGGCAGTTCCAGCTCTCGATCGGCCTCTGCGTCGGCATCGGCGTTGCCTTCATCGGCATCGTGCCGAACTCGATCCTGCTCGGCCGCTGGTTCGGGCCCCGTCTGCCGACCGCAATGTCGGTGGTGTATTCGGCGATGGGCGGCGGCGTGCTGGCGCTGCTGCCGGCTTCGCAGCTCCTGATCGATCACATCGGCTGGCGCGACACCTACCAGCTGTTCGGCTTTACGGCACTCGGCCTGTTGCTCCCGCTGATGCTGCTGCCGTGGCGGCTGTTCGCCGCGGGCTCGCCGCATGTCGTGAAGAGGACCGACCCTGATTTCGTCGACAATGGCTGGACCCTGCTCCGTGCCATGCGCCATCACGCTTTCTGGGCGCTGTTCTGGACCTTCTTCTTCACTGCCGTCGGCATGTACGCGATCGCCGCGCAGATCGTGGCCTATCTGATCGATGCCGGCTTCCCGCCGCTGCAGGCTGCGACCGCCTGGGGCTTCTCCGGCGTCGTGCTGGTATTCGGCATGCTCGGCGTCTCCGCGCTCGACGGCCTGATCGGGCGCCGGCCGTCGGTGCTGCTGAGCTACGCGATCTCGATCCTCGGCATCGTGCTGCTGTGGCTGTTGCAGTATTCTCCGAACATCCTGCTGCTCACCGGCTTCGTCGTCTGCTTCGGCAGCATGATGGGCTCGCGCGGTCCGCTGATCAGCGCCACCGCGATGAGGATTTTCCAGGGCAAGCGGGTCGGCACCATCTACGGCACCATCTCGATCGGCAGCGGCCTCGGCTCGGCGTTCGGCTCCTGGAGCGGCGGCCTGATCCATGACGCGACCCACGGGTATAACGCGCTACTTGCCTTCGCACTTGCGAGCGTGGTGCTCGGGATGATCCCGTTCCTGATCGTGCCCGCCTTGCGGCGGTAGGTATCTCAGAGGTAACTTGCGCGCATTCGTGTCACCGGGGAATTACGGATCGGGGCGACGCGAACACACGCAAAAAATGTGGATCGCACGCGGCTGAAACCGCAGCCTGCGGTGTTTTGTCCGACATGACGAAAATGTCAGCGCGGAATTGGTGCTGAGCGGCTTGCGGGACAGAACCGAATGCGGTCCAAGTCGCAATATTGGATGGAGGGCAAACCAATGAACTTTCCCTATCTCACTCGCTTTCAACCGGTTCTCTTGAGCCTGTTTCGCTTCGTCACCGGATTGCTGCTGTTCCAGTACGGCATCGCAAAGATCTTCAAGTTTCCGGTGCTCCCCTACTTCGCCAACATCCCGCCGCTGATCTGGACGGCAGGCGCGCTCGAGCTCGTGCTCGGCGCGCTCCTGATGCTCGGCCTGTTCACCCGCCTCGCCGCTTTCATTCTCTCGGGCGAAATGGCCTTCGCTTACTTCATGGGCCACATGCTCAAAGGCGAAACGCCGGTGCTCTTGCCGCTGCTCAATGGCGGCACCGCAGCAATCCTGTTCTGCTTCGCCTGCCTCTACCTCGCGGCCGCCGGCGGCGGTTCGGTCAGCGTCGATGCGCTGATGGGCAAGGAGAGCGGCGCGACGGGTGACGCCTACGCACGGCGCTGAGGCGCTCGCAAATTAACCTGAACGCAAGTCGGCACCGGCGGATCTGCCAGTGCCGACTCAGCGCGCGCCCAGCACGTTCCAGATCAGGACGAGGGCGGCCACGAGCAGCACGGCCATGACGATGCGGTGAACGAATCGGTTCATTGCCGCTCCGGCCGGGCTCGGTCACCACCACATTCCGACATCATCTGTCTCGGCGACCTGACGCGCCACGCACTGGCGAAGCGCGTTTCCGCCTGCATGCGTGCGCATCCGGCTGCGGAGCCTGCGCGCGCGGCAGCACGTCGCACGCGTCCATTCATGATTGGTAAGAACTTCATGCTACCGACGCGAGCAATAACATCCATTTCTTTCGAGGCTGCGATGAAGCTGATGAGTCATCTCAAGATCCGGACCAAGCTCGCCAGCATGGTTTGTCTTTCAGCTCTCACAGTCACAGCCATCATCGGCGTATCGTCCATCCTCAGCAAGAGCCGCATGATGGAGGACCGGGTCCAGCAGATGCGGACTGCGGTAGAGCTGCTCTACAACTACGCGCAATCTCTTCAGGAAGAGGTTACCGCCGGCAAGCTGACGTCGGCTGACGCCAAAGCCCAGTTCCACCAGCGTGGCCGCCGCATGAACTTCAACGGCAACCAGGGCTACCCCGTCGTCTACAACCCCGACACCTCCATCCTGGTGAACGGCGCCAACCAGCAGCTGGAAGGCAAGATCACCGGCGCCAAAGACTCCAACGGCGTCCTGATCGCCGACGCCATCATCAAGGCTGGCGGCGAGACCGCGCAGGGCGGAGTGACCTCCTATCTCTACCCCCGCCCCGGCCAGACCGAGCCCGTGCGCAAGACCGTCTTCGCGCGCAAATTCGCGCCCTGGAACGCGACCATCAGCTACGGCCTCTATGTCGACGACATCGACGCCGACGTGCGCGCCCTGACGCTGGAGCTCGCCGCGATCGGCATCGGCCTGATGCTGCTGATGGCGACGCTGTCCTGGCTGATCGCCCGCGATGTGCTCGGCGCGCTCGACCGCCAGAAGAACCGCATGCAGGAGATTTCGGAAGGCGCTATCGACAAGCCGGTCGAGGAGACCGACCGCGGCGACGAGATCGGCCGCATGGCCGAGACACTCGAAGTGCTCAGGCAGACCGCGCTGACGGCGCGGAACCTGGAAGCCGAGCAGGTCGCCACCAAGACCCGCAGCGAGCAGGAGAAGCGCGACGCCCTGATCGCCCTCGCCGATCGCTTCGATGCCTCCGTCGGTCAGCTCGTCGGCCTGATGGCCTCCGGCTCCGGCGAGCTCGAGACCACCGCGAAATCGATGTCATCCACGGCTGAGGGCACCAACCGCCGCGCCGCCGTGGTCGGCACGGCCGCCACCGAAGCCAGCCAGCGCGTTCAGACCGTCGCGGCTGCCGCCGAGGAGCTCTCCTCCTCGATCACCGAGATCAGCCGCCAGGTCGCCCAATCCGCCGAAGTGACCGGTCGCGCGGTGGACAGCGCCCGCCGCACCGATACCATCGTGCGTGCCCTCTCGGACGGCGCCCAGCAGATCGAGCATGTCGCCGAGCTGATCTCCAGCATCGCCGCCCAGACCAATCTGCTCGCGCTCAATGCCACCATCGAGGCCGCGCGCGCCGGCGAAGCCGGCCGCGGCTTTGCCGTCGTCGCTTCCGAGGTGAAGTCACTGGCGAGCCAGACCGCGGAAGCCACCCGCGAGATCGGCGACAAGATCGCCCAGATCCAGGGCGCGACCAAGGAGGCCGTGGACGCCATCGGCGGCATCACCGCCACCATCGAGGAGGTCAGCCGCATCGCGACATCGATCGGCGCCGCCATCGAGGAGCAAGGCGCCGCCACCGCCGAGATCGCCCGCAGCGTCTCGCAGACCGCGGAAGCCACCAAGGAAGTCACCACCAATATCGGCGGCGTCTCGACTGCAGCGAACGAGACCGGCAACGCCGCCGGCATGGTGCTCGCCGCAGCCAGCAACCTCTCCAAGCAGGCCGAACAGCTCTCGGGTGAAGTCGGGACGTTCCTAAAGGGCGTGCGCGCGGCGTAAGTTTCCAGGCGCCTAAGCCTCCGCATTCGTCATGGCCGGGCTTGTCCCGGCCATTCGCGTTTAGCCACGCCGCACAAAGAACGTAGATGGCCCGGGACAAGCCCGGCCATGACGGTGACGACCGTTCCGTCTCTAGCGCCGCGTCAGGCTACATCCGCTCGATAGCTGGCGGGTCGATCCGGTCGAGCCGTCGTTGGACTGCGACGGGAATTCCTCGAACGGCGTGTTCTGCTTGCCGGTGTTGAACTCGAAGATCTTGCGGAACACGCCCGGCACCATGGCCGAGACCGGATTGACGCGCATCACGGGCGCCGCCGGCGTACCGACGACCTCATAGGTCACACCGATCAGGCCCTCTTTATCGCCGCCCCCCAGGAACAGTCCGAGTACCGGAATCTGTCCGAACATGTTGTTCAACCCATACATCGGCACGAAGGTGCCGCTCATGCAGACCTGGTTGCCGGGATAGTCGATCGAGCCCTCGATGGTGGCGCCGATCATGGGACCCTTGACCACGCCGTCGCGGACCGTCAGCGCGCCGTTCTGCCGGGTGAACTCGGCGCGGAGCGCACTGAAGGAGACGCCGTTGCCGGTGCCGTTGGGCGCGCCGGCGGCAACGCGTTCGAGCTGCGCCTCGCCCTTCACCGTGAAGTCGCGGACGTTGATGAGGCCCTCGCGCGAGGTGTTCGGCTCGGATGTCGGCGGCTCCATCGCCACCACCATCTGGCCGCCGACCGCCTTGGTGTAGGTGTCGGTGAACCGCAGCAACGCGCCGGCATCGTTGGTCTGAAGGTAGATCACCTCGCGGTTGCCCTGCGCACGCCCGCCGCGCAGATCGGCGGCCACCGGGGTGTCCTTGCCGATCCTGCCGTTCAGCGTGAAGGCCTTGATAGCGCCGTTGCGTTTCGACATCTTGGCGTCGATGCTGCGCATCGCCTCGCCGTTGAAGCCCATGACGGCACCGAGCTTCACGTCGATGTCGAAATCGACGTTCTTCATCTTGTTGTTCTTGTCGTCCTTGGAATTGCCTGAGATCGCCGATTTCAGAAAGCCACGGCCGTCGAACACGTCGCCGCGCATGGTGCCCTTGACGACGCCATCCTGGCTGCGTTCCACCTTCAGCGACGCCTTGTCGCCGTCCGACGGCGAATAGACCGGGAAGTTCGCGTTCACGAGGTCGCCGTTCGCATCGACCTCGAGCGAGCCCTTGATCGAGGCGCCGCCGCCTTCGATGACGATGTCCTCCAGGCGCGTCGATTGCGCGGTCGGCAGGACCTTGAAGCTGGCCTTGCCGGACTTGCCCGGCAGCTTGACCCAGCCGGGCAGGATGTTGTCGAGCTTCACCGACGTCAGGTCGGCCTCGACGCCGAGCCTCGTCGTCTGGTCGGGACCGCCCGCGATCTTGCCCGACAGCTTGATCGGCAACGATCCGCTGACGGCGGGGCTGAGATCGAATCCAAGGCGCGCGCGGCTCGCATCATCCAGCGTCGCCTGCAACCTGACATCCGCGTCGCCCTCGGCGGGCTTGCGATAGTCGAGCGAGGCCGCCTGCCCGTTGATCTTCACGTCGCCCTTGACCTGGTAGCCCTGGTTGCTCGCAACGATCTTGAGTGTGTTGGCCTCCAGCTTCTGGTTCATCACCAGCTTGTCGGCGGCAAAACCGTTGAGATCGGCGGTGACGGCGTAGGTAGTGTCCGCCTTGGTCAGCTCGCCCTTGACCGGGAGGCCGAGCTGGATGTTCGCCGTGAAAGTCCCCTTGCTGGTGTTGGGATCGACGACGGTCGACGACAGATCACTCAGGCGATCATTCGAGAGCATCTCGGCTGCCGCCGGCACAGGCCCCTCGACGCGGAACCTGGTCCGCGACGGCGACGGCTTGGGCGCCATATCAGGCACCTCGAAGACGAAATCGGAAATCGTGACCTTGCGGCCGGCGGGCGTATCGGCAATGCCCTGCCCGATGGTCACGGTCGCGGTGCGGCCGGTCACGCGCGCCTTCAGATCGGCATCGTGCACGACAGGCATGCCGTCCACGGGACGGACCGCGACGCCGCTCGCCACGATGTTGACCGAGAGGCCGTCGTCGGGAATCGGCGGCCCCTTGCGCGGAAGGTTCTTCGTCGGCGAATTGACGCCAATCTCGATGCGCTGGAGCGTACCGCGCTCGATCCGCTCGATCACCCACTCGCGCAACTCGGGAACGACCAGCGTCGGCCACATCCGCTTCAGCGCGGAGGCCGACATCGGCGTTCCCGCAAAGCCCAGCGTCAGCCGCGGCTCGCCGGAATAGTCGATGGCACCCGTGCCGGCGACGCCAATCTCGCCATTGCTGACGTCTGCCTGCGTCAGCAAGAGACGCTTGTGGTCGGTGTCGAAGCGGAAGCCGATCGCGATGCGGTTGAAGACGAGCGGTGGCTCGTTGTCGATGCCGCCGAGCAGGATCGAACCGCCGCTGAAGCCGAGCTGCCAGTCATTGACGGTGCCGTTGGGCGGCTCGAGATGGGCCAGAAGCGTCAGGCGGTTCGGGCCCGACAGGATCTTGAACGGTGCGACCAGCACCCGCCGATTGGCGTCCCACTCGACGTTGATCTCGGCCTGGTCGATCGCCATCGGATAGTCCGGCGTGTCGGTGTCGATGATATTGCCCGCGCCGATCGCGATCTTGCCGCGGAAGAAGGTCGGCACACCATCGCGGCCGAGCTCGCCCTTGAGCTCACCCGTCAGCGGCAGGTCGGCCGTGTAGGTGAGATCCTTGACCCGCAGGGCCAGGAGGATGTTGGAAGTCGAGACCTTGTCGGCCTTGATGTCGACCGAGCGCACGCCGTTCTCGGCCGGCCCGATCGTGGCGCGCAGCATCCACGGGCGCGCGCCCTCTTCGCCCAGGCTGAGCGTGACGCCTCCGCGGCTCGGCCGGCGCAGGCTGAGCGTGATGTTCTCAAACGACCATTTGCTGCCGCGCTGCTGATCGTCGACGATCAGGTTGCCGTTCTTCAGACCGATCTCGTTGAGGTTCTGGCCGTCGAGGCCGGTCATGCTCAGACTGTCGAGCCAGTCGAGGCCCTGAAGGATGCCGCTTTGTGCCGTCGCCGGAGGCGGGCCTTGCGAGGCGGTTTGAGATGGATCCTGGCCCGCAGGCGCCGTGGCGAATGGCGGCGGCGGCACGCCATTGCGCGGGAACGTCGGCGGCAGTCCCGCGTCCTTCTTCGAGGCGACGCCGGTTGCCAGTGGCTTTGCGGTGTCGCCGGCGGACACGGTGACGGTGCCGTCGGGCGCGATGCGGATCGCAAGCTCAGCGTCGACCAGATTGAGACTCTCGGCGCGCAGATGCCCCATCAAGAGGCCCGCACCCGATAGCTTCACTTCCGCCTTGGGCGCGCTGGCAACGATGGCGTGATCGCGATCGCGGACGATGATGTCTCGGATACGGACGGCGATGCGGACCCGGCCGGCACGCTCGATCTGGGTGCCTCCGATCTCAACCGTGTTGCCGTGACCGATATTGTCCTCGATCGCGGCCGCCAGCCATGGCGTTGCGATGTCGAGATTGATGGGGCCGGCACCGAGCCGCCACCACAAAGCACCGAAGCAGCCGACGAAGATGACGGCGAGAGTCCCGACGACAAGGACGACGCGCTTCAGCCAGCGATCGGCGGCCAGCCAGCGGCGCAACGCGCCAAACCCGTCACCGAAGCGATGAAAGCCCGAATGGGAACGCGACAACAGCCGGCGCGCGCGATGGCCCGCGGCCGCCTCCTGATCCGGATCCCAATCGGCGTCGTCCCATTCCTGCGGCTGTTGCTGAACGCCGCGCCGATCGAAGTCCCGATTGTAATCCTGGGGCGACTTATTCCTTGCCATTGCCTCTCGATACAGGCGCCCGTCATAGGATTGAGCGCCGCCGGGACCGCAGCCGTCGACGGGAAGCGAAGCTCCCTGCGCCGGCATTGCCGCCATACCTCGAATATTCCTGCTGTTCGTCATTTCGCCCCGGGAGCGCGTTCAACGAGCAGTGGGGTGGTGCGTGGAATTCCTTGTAACCATACTCCGGCGCCGCCAGACTTGCCCAGCCGAGGGCGCGATTCCGGCACACCGGACGAGAGCTGCAATACCGTTTCGGTTGACCCGCCGAAAGCGTCGAAAGGAAGGCGTATGTCCCAGAAATCCCGAAAGAAATCGTCCAAAACGCCCTCCGCCAGTCCGACGGCTAAAAAGAAGGCCCTGAAAACACGGGCCTCTACCCCAACAAAGCCCGCGAAGACACAGCGGACACCGGCGAGCAAATCAACCGCGACCTTAGCAAAAGCAGGATCACATAGGGCCGCATCGAAACAGTTAAATTCCTCCAAATCGGCGCCCCCGCCCGCGAAGGCGAAGCCGGGCCTGGCAGAGGGTCAGAAGGCCCCCGCCTTCCGCCTGCCCCGCGACGGCGGCGAGGTCGTCACATTGGCGGACTATGCCGGCCGAAAGCTCGTCCTGTTCTTCTACCCCCGCGCCGACACCCCGGGCTGCACCCGCGAGGCGATCGACTTCACCCGCCTCGCCGGCGCCTTCGCGGCCGCCGGCACCGCCGTGCTCGGCATCTCCGCCGATCCGTTAAAGGCCCAGGAGAAGTTCCGCGACAAGCACAAGCTCGGTATCCCCCTGATCTCGGACGAGACCCACCAGATGCTGGAAGCCTATGGCGCGTGGGGCGAAAAATCCATGTATGGCAAGAGCTTCCTTGGGATTCTTCGCACCACGATACTGGTCGGAGCTGATGGCAAACTGGCCAGGATCTGGCGCAATGTCCGGGTCGACGGCCATGCCGACGAGGTGCTGGAAGCGGCAAGAAGTCTTTAACCAGTCCTTTAAATTCGCGCGTTCCCATTTCCGGAAAATTAACCATGACCGGCCCAGATTGCTGCGGCAATTAGGCCGTACGGACTCATCCGACCGGCGCGGGAGTGCCGATGTCGAAAAGTTCTGCCCAATACTCGCGGTACGCCCAACATCATCCTCACGACCACGGACGGGCCTTCCAACGCCGTCCCGCCCTCGCGGCAGCCGCAGCGATTCCCCTTCCCGCCACCGACGACGCCTACACCATCGTCCATGCCGGCAAGCAGGTTCGCTTCGGGCCCGTGGTGTTCTGGATCGTGGTCGGCACGGTGGTGCTGCTCGGTCTCTGGTCGGCGGCAACCGCCACCTATTTTGCGTTCCGTGACGACGTCCTGACCCGGCTGATCGCCCGCCAGGCCGAGATGCAATACGCCTATGAGGACCGCATCGCCGAGCTGCGCGCCAAGGTCGACCGCACCACCAGCCGCCAGTTGCTCGACCAGGAACAGTTCGACCAGAAACTCGACCAGATCATGAAGCGCCAGACGGCGCTGGAGTCCCGGGCCACGGCGCTTGGGGCCATGCCTGACGTGACCGGCTCGATCCCCCGCGCGGCCCCGCAGCGCGGCGAGGCGAGCCAGAGCACGCCAAAACCCTCGCCGATCAGCGACACCGTGATCTTCGTGGCACCGCCGGACCGTGAGGCGCGGCTCGAATCGCGCGCGCCGACCGTGGCTGCTCCCTCGACCAGCCAGTTCGCCAAGAACCAGGGTTTTGACAACGTCCTGGTCCGACTCACGACCTCGCTCGATCAGGTCGAGCGTCGCCAGATGGCGGCGCTCAGCGCCGTCGAGGAAGGCATGGATTCACGCATGCGCCGGATGCGCGGCGTGGTCAGTGATCTCGGCCTGAATCTCGCCAATCTCGAATCTGCCGTGCCGCGCACCGCGATGGGCGGACCGTTCGTGCCGGTCAAACTGACGGCCAATGCCGGACCGTTCGAGAAGCAACTCTATCGCATCAACACCACGCGGGCCGAGATGGACCGTCTCAACCGCACGCTGGCGCTGGTGCCCTATCGCAAGCCCGTCATCGGCGAGGTCGAATTCACCTCCGGCTTCGGCGTCCGCAGCGATCCCTTCCTCGGCCGGCCCGCGATGCATACCGGGCTCGATTTCCGCGCCGCCACCGGCGATCCGGTCCGCGTCACCGCCAACGGCAAGGTGGTCTCCGCCGGTTGGTCCGGCGGCTACGGTCGCATGATCGAGGTTGACCACGGCAACGGCCTTTCGACCCGCTACGGCCATCTCTCCGAGATCAACGTCAGGGTCGGCGAGATCGTGAAGATCGGCCAGGTCGTAGGTCTGGTCGGCTCGACCGGTCGCTCCACCGGTCCGCATCTGCATTACGAAACCCGGATCGAGGGCGAAGCGGTCGATCCGCAGAAGTTCCTGCGCGCCGGCGTGCGTCTCAGCGCTGGCTAGGCCCGCGACAAAAGGCGACTGCGCATGATCACTGGCTGCGCTCGTGGCCGACCTCGCCGGTGATGACGTCGCCGAACAGCTCCCAGGCCTGCCCGTTGAAGCGCATCAGCTGCATCTGCTCGATCGGGAAGTAGTCGTCGGCTGAGGTGTTGACCATGATGCCCGGCAGCATCAGGTCGGTGTGGAAGTCTTTCAGGTTCGCGGCCTGCTTCATGACGTTCTCTCGGGTGAGATTGTCGCCGCACTGCTTGAGCACCTGCGCCATCGCCTCGGCCTGGACATAACCGTAGATGTTGTTGGAATTGGCCTTGTCGCCGTCGGGATAATATTTGTCCATGAACTCGCGCCATTTCACCACGGCCGGATCCTTGTCCCAGGTCGGATCGGTCGGGTCCTTCAGATACACCGTCGAGATGATGTCCTTGGAATAGTCGAGCCCGGCGGGCTTGAGCACCGAGGCGACCGAAGTCGCGGTGTTCGCCAGGAAGAATTTTGGCTTCCAGCCGAGCTCGCCGACTTTCCGGATCGCCTGCGCCGATCCCTTCGGCGCGGCCCAAGAGAAGAAGATGTCCGCACCGGAATCGTGCAGGGCCACGATCTGCGAGTCGATCGAGGGATCGCTGACCTCGTAGGACTTGTCGGCGATGATCATATTGGCCTTGTCGCCGAGCCCGTCTTTCAGGCCCTTGAACTGGTCCTTGCCGGCGTCGTCGTTCTGCCAGAACACCGCGATCTTGCTGCTCGGGAAATGATCGCGGATGTACTTGGCGTAGATGCGTCCCTCGCTCTGATAGTTCGGCTGGAAGCCCATGGTCCACGGGAAATTCCTGGGGTCGCCGAACTTGGTGCCGCCGGAGGCGACGAAGAGCTGCGGCACCTTCTTGGCGTTCATGTATTTCATGATCGCGGAATTCGAGGGCGTGCCGAGCGGCTGGAAGATCAGCAGCACCTCGTCGCTCTCGACCAGCTTGCGCGCCTGCTCGATTGCCTTCGGCGGCGAATAGGCATCGTCATAGCTGATGAAATTGATCTTGCGTCCGTTGATGCCGCCCTGATCGTTGATCATCTTGAAATAGGCGGCCTCGGTCTTGCCGATCACGCCATAGGACGAGGCCGGCCCGCTATAGGGCATGATGTTGCCGATCTTGATGTCGGTGTCGGTGGCGCCGGGGTCGTATTTTTTCTGCGCCGAGACCGGTGTCGTGACCAGTACTCCGGCAGCAAGCATGGCGAGGGCAGCAAGGCTTTCGCGACGACCCGGCATCGTTCTCTCCCCTGTTTTGTAGTCTTGTTTTGTGGGGGAGTGTCGCAAGGCCGTTCGCGGCTGGCAAGCGCTGCGATTTTCCGCGCGGTGAAACGGCGAAGCCGGAACTTACGTAACGCGCCGCAACAGATTCAAAACGCGCCCGTCGATCACCAGCAGCGCGCTGCCGATGACGATGGCGCCCGCGATTTCGCGCATCGAGATCGGCTCACCCAGCACCAGCCATCCCGCCAGGATGGCGGTGACGGGAATGAGCAGCGTCACCAGCATGACATTGCTCGCACCGGAGCGCCGTATGATCTGAAAGAAGACGATGTAGGCGAGCGCCGTCGATAAGCCCGCGAGGCCAAGCACCGCGAGCCAGGTCGTGAGGCCCGGCACCGGAAGACGCCAAGGCTGCTCCACCACGCCGGCGACGATCGCCATCATCACCGTCGACGCCATCAGCTGAAACGTCGCCGTGCCGAGCGGCGGAGAGTCCTTGAGCAATCGCCGCGCCGCCAGTGCGGCGAAACCATAGCTGAGGGCGCCGCCGAGGCAGAGCAGGATGCCGAGCCCCTGCCCCGGCCTCGTCTCGAGGCCCCATCCGCGCAGGATGATGACGCCGGCAAGGCCGAGCCCCACACCGGCCACGCGCCGCATCGCCAAGGCCTCTTCGCCCGCCGCCGCCATCACGAGCACCGTGAACAGCGGCGTCGTCGCATTCAGGATCGACGCCAGTCCGCTCGGGATGAAAGTCTGCCCGGCCACGATCAGCGAAAATGGAATGACATTGTTGAACAGCCCGATCGTAACGAAAGGCTTCCAACCTATCATGCGCTTGGGAAAGCCGATCCCCTGCCTGCGTAGCAGCGGCAGCAGAATGGCCGCCCCGAGCGCGACCCGCAAAAACACCAGCGTCAGCGGCGGCAATTCCCGCAGAGCCGCTCCGTTGAAGAAGAACGAGCCGCCCCAAAGAACCGAGAGCACCGCAAGCAGCGACCAGTCGCGCGCGTCGATCCGGTTGTCGGTTGGGGGCATGGGTGTCACCTCGGCGCAGTTGCTCGCCTAGGACAACGCGGAACATTTCGCCACCCGGTTTCCGACAAAATTACTCGAGATCATTCCCGTGACCGCCGATCGCCCGCGATATCGGCAACAACCGCCCCAATCACCAACGCGCCGCCAACGAGCGCGTGGACGGCGGGGATCTCCCGAAAGGCCACCCAGATCCAGAACGGCATCAGCGGTGTTTCCAGCGTCGCGATCAGGGAGGCCTGTCCTGACGGCAGCAGGCGCGAGCCGAGCATGTAGAAGGTCAGTCCGAGCGCGACCTGAAGGCAGCCGAACATCGCGAGGACCGCGAGGTTATGCCCGCCGACATGGGCGATGTCGTGAGCGAACGGAAGACTGACGAGGCTCCCGATGAAATTCGACAACGCCGCTGCCGCCACCATCGACGTCTCGCGATGGCACCGGACCACCACCGTCATGGCGGAAATGGCGAGCACCATCAGACAGCTGAGCGCGATGCCACCGAGATCGGCACCGGCTCGCACACCGCCGACCGTAATCACCACGCCGGCAAAGGCAATCAGGCTCGCGATCAGCGTGCGCCACGTCGCCGCCTCGTTGAGCCACAGCCAAGCCAGCGCGGCCGCAACGAACGGCTGTGTTGCAATAAGCACCGCCACGTTCATGACGTCGGTCATCTGCAGCGCGGGAATGAACGAGACCATTCCGATCGCGGACAATGACGCGACGAGCAGGCCAGCCTTCCCCGGCACCAGCAACTGCCGCAGCCCGGCGCGGCCTTGCATCACCACGAGAAGCACCGTGATCAGGCTGCCGGCGAACACGCCGCGCCAGAATAGAATGGTCCAGGGATCAAACGGCAGCAGCCGCGTGAAGAACGGCGCCGTGCTCCAGGCAACCGCAGCGGCGACGACGAGGGCAATGCCAAGACCGCGTTCCGAACGAGGCTGCCCCATGTGGATGCGACCGGCTAGGACGGCTTCTTCGGCCGCGACACCAGCTCGATCATCCTGCCTTCATCATCATCCGGCATCGCCGCCTTCGCCTGCGCATAGGACTCGACCGCGGCGCGCGAGACCAGCGGCTTGTCGGCCAGCAGGCTCTCGGCGAGCTTCACCGCATAGGCGGCATCCTTGTGCCGCAGCGCTGCGGTGAAGGTCGCGCCGGTGAAGTCGCGGGCCACCATGCGCTTGGAGTGGCGCTGCACCTGGGGGCTTGCGGCCACGCCCGCCTGGATCGAGTCCAGCACGAGGTTCATGTCGAGCCCGGCCTGCTCGGCGATCGCGAGGCCCTCGGCAAGGCCGGCGATCTGGATCGCGCCCATCAGATTGTTGATGAGCTTGTAGACCGTGCCGGCGCCGACCGCGCCGAAATGGCGGATGGTCGAGCCGATCGGCGTCAGATACGGCCGCGCGCGTTCGAGGTCGGCAGCATCGGCGCCGACCAGCAGCGTCAGCTTTCCGCCCGCGGCCGCATCCGGCAATCCGGTCACGGGGCAGTCGATATAGATGAGCCCGCGCGCGTTCAGCTCGCGGCCCATCTCGCGGGCATGGTCATAGGAGACGGTGGAGCATTCGATCGCGATGGTGCCTGATTTCGCCGTCTTGGCCGCGCCCTTCGGCCCGAGCCAGACCGCGCGCGAGGCTTCGTCATCGGCAACCATGGTCACGACCGCGTCGGCATCGATCGCGGCGTCCTCAGGCGAGGTCGCCCAAAGCGCGCCGCGCGCGATCAGGTCTTCAGCCTTGGCCTTGCTGCGATTCCACAGCGTCACCGTGAAGCCGGCATCGAGATAACGGCCGGCCATTCCATGGCCCATCCGTCCAAGCCCGATGAAGGCGACGCGTGTCATCGCTAATCCACGTCCTCGATGTCGGCACCAGTGGTGCCGAAGGCGCGCTGTGCCAAGGTCGCGGCCATGAAGTCGTCGAGCTCGCCGTTGAGCACGCCCGATGTGTCGGAGGTCTGCACGCCCGTGCGGAGATCCTTCACCATCTGATAGGGCTGCAGCACGTAGGAGCGGATCTGGTGGCCCCAGCCGATGTCGGTCTTGGCGGCCTGGTCGGCGGCGGCCTTCTCCTCGCGCTTCTTCAGCTCGATTTCATACAGGCGCGCGCGCAGCATGTCCCAGGCCTGGGCACGGTTCTTGTGCTGCGAGCGGCCGGCTTGGCAGACCACCGCGACACCGGTCGGAATGTGCGTCAGCCGCACCGCGGATTCGGTCTTGTTGACGTGCTGGCCGCCGGCGCCGCCCGAGCGCATGGTGTCGACGCGGACGTCAGCTTCCTTGATGTCGATCTTGATGCTGTCGTCGATGACCGGAAACACCTGCACGCTCGAGAACGAGGTGTGCCGCCGCGCGTTGGAATCGAACGGCGAGATGCGGACGAGGCGGTGCACGCCAGCTTCGGTTTTCAGCCAGCCATAGGCGTTATGACCTGAGACCTGAATCGTGGCGGACTTGATGCCGGCCTCTTCGCCCTCGGACTCTTCGAGGAATTCGACCTTGAAGCCGTGGGTTTCGGCCCAGCGCGTGTACATGCGCAAGAGCATCTGCGCCCAATCCTGGCTCTCGGTGCCGCCGGCGCCGGCATGGACTTCGAGATAGGAGTCGAAGCGATCGGCCTCGCCCGACAGCAGCGCCTCGAGCTCGCGCCGCGCGACTTCCATCTTCAGGTTCTTCAGCGCGGCTTCGGCTTCGGCGACGACGCCGGCATCGCCCTCGGCCTCGCCGAGCTCGATCATGCCGATGTCGTCTTCGAGCTCCTGCTCGACCTTGCCGATGCCAGAGAGCGAATCCTCAAGCGAGGTCCGCTCCTGCATCAGCTTCTGGGCTTTCTGGGGATCGTTCCAGAGATTGGGATCTTCTGCGAGCTTGTTCAGCTCAGCGAGGCGCGCCGTCGATTTCTCGACGTCAAAGATGCCTCCTCAGCAGCCCGACTGACTGCTTGATCTCTTCTACCAACCGTTCGATTTCGGCGCGCATGTCGTTCTCTGGTCTCGCGGAATTGTTCCGCGTGCAATTCGAGATGGGGATGTAGCGGCGGCGGCTGCAAAGCGCAACCGCCGCTGCGACAAACGACCGTCTTGTCCTAAGCCTTAGTACAGCCCGCCGGTGCCCGGCCGCATGAAGAAGCCGGAATCCGGCTGCTGCTGTTGCGATGCCGGCATGCCGCCGCCGCGCCCGTCGGCGTCGGCCACGCCGATGACGGAGTAGTTGTCCGGCGGCGCCGTGCCCGGCTTGAAGGCTTCGAGGATGGTTCCGCCGGTCTCGCCGGGACCTGCGCGCATGCCGGTCTTGGCGACGACGCGGACCAGCTTGATGCCGGCCGGCACCTTGAACGGAACGGCGGGCTTGTCGGCGAGCGCAAGCTTGAGGAAATCGCGCGCGATCGGCGCTGCCAGATGGCCGCCGGTCGCGGCGTTGCCCTTACCGAGCGCACGCGGCTTGTCGTAGCCCATATAGATGGCGACGGCGACGTCCGGCGAGAAGCCGACGAACCAGGCGTCCTTGGCCTCGTTGGTGGTGCCGGTCTTGCCGGCGATCGGCTTGCCGACCTCCTTGACCACGGTCGCGGTACCGGCCTGCACCACGCCCTCCATCAGCTCGGTGATCTGATAGGCGGTCATGGAATCCAGCACCTGCTCGCGGCGATCGATCAGCTGCGGCTCGGTCTGGTTCTTCCAGCCGCCCGGCGCGTCGCAGCCGCGGCATTCGCGCTGGTCGTGCTTGAAGATGGTGTGGCCGTAGCGGTCCTGGATGCGATCGATCAGCGTCGGCTTCACGCGGCGGCCGCCATTGGCGAGCATCGAGTAGGCCGTGACCATGCGCATCGCCGTCGTCTCGCCGGCGCCCAGCGCGTAGGACAGATAGTTCGGCAGCTCGTCATAGACACCGAAGCGGCGGGCATATTCGCCGATCAGGGGCATGCCGATATCCTGCGCCAGCCGCACCGTCACGGTGTTGAGCGACTGCCGCAGCGCGTTGCGCAGCGTCACCGGTCCCTGGAACTTGCCCGAGGAGAAGTTTTCCGGCCGCCACACGCCGGCGCCCTGCCCCTGGTCGATTTCGATGGGGGCGTCGAGCACGACCGTCGAGGGCGTATAGCCGTTGTCGAGCGCCGCCGAATAGACGATCGGCTTGAACGACGAGCCCGGCTGCCGATAGGCCTGCGTGGCGCGGTTGAACTGGCTCTGGTCGAACGAGAAGCCGCCGACCATCGCGAGCACGCGGCCGGTCCAGGGATCCATCGCCACCATCGCGCCGGACACCTCGGGGATCTGGCGCAGCCGGTACTGGCCCTCGACAGGCTGGCCGTCCTTATAGAGCGGATCGGCATAGATGACGTCGCCGGGCTGCAGCACCTGCGACACCGCCGTCGGCGTCTTGCCTTTGGCTCCGCCCTGCACGGCCCGCGCCCAGCGCACGCCGTCCACCGTGACGATGCCGGTTTCGCGCTGCTTGCTCACGGCTCCGCCAAGCTCGCGGCTCGGCTGGAAGCCGATGCGCGCCGACTGGTCGCTGGTCTCCAGCACCACCGCCATGCGCCATGGCGAGATGTCGGAGAGCGATTTGATCTCGGCGAGCTTCACGCCCCAATCGCCCGACGTATCGAGCTTGCTCATGGCGCCGCGATAGCCCTGCTGCTCGTCATAGTTCACGAGGCCCGAGACCATGGCCTTGCGCGCCATGACCTGGATCTTCGGATCGAGCGTGGTGCGGACGGACAGACCGCCCTCATACAGCTTCTTCTCGCCATAGCGCTCGAAGATGTCGCGGCGGACCTCCTCGGCAAAATATTCGCCGGCGAAGGTATGGGCGCCGTTGGACCGGTTGGTGACGGCAAGCGGCTCCTTGCGCGCCTTGTCGGCGTCGGCCTGCTTGATCCAGCCGTTCTCCACCAGACGGTCGATCACGTAGTTGCGGCGTTCGATGGCGCGGTCGCGGTTGCGGACCGGATGCAGCGTCGCCGGCATCTTCGGCAGCGCGGCCAGATAGGACGCTTCCGCCACCGTCAGCTCGTTCACCGACTTGTCGAAATAGACCAGCGAAGCGGCCGCGATGCCGTAGGCGCCGAGGCCCAGATAGATTTCGTTCAGATAGAGCTCGAGGATCTTGTCCTTCGAGTAGGTCTTCTCGATCCGCATCGCGAGCAAGGCTTCCTTGATCTTGCGGGCGAAGGAGACCTCATTGGTCAAAAGGAAGTTCTTGGCGACCTGCTGGGTGATCGTGGAGGCACCCTGCGGACGGCGGTTCGAGCCGTAATTCTGGATGTAGACCACGCCCGCGCGCGCCATGCCGGTGTAGTCGATGCCGCCATGCTCGTAGAAATTCTTATCCTCGGCCGCGAGGAACGCATTGATCACGAGCTTCGGCACCGCCTGGATCGGCAGATACAGCCGTCGCTCCTTGGCGTATTCGCCGAGCAGCGAGCCATCGACCGCGTGCACGCGGGTCATCACCGGCGGCTCGTAATCCTGAAGCTGAGAGTAGTCCGGCAAGTCCTTGGAGAAATGCCAGATCAGGCCTGCCACGGCCCCGACACCGACAAGGAACACCACCGTTCCCGCGGCGAACAGGAAGCCCATGAACCGCACCAGCAAGCGCATTATGTGTTTATCCGTTCAATCTCTGGATCAGCTCAGTATCAGCCCCTTGGCACCCAAACAGGGGCCAACCTTCACGTCACCAATTCACCGGCTTACGCAATACCATCAGTGCCGGACTTTAGACGCTTGCCGAGCGGGATTCTCTCCGATTCCGGAACCCCCTGCGGCGTTTTTATAAAGCGCCCGCTGTGGCCAAACTAGGGCTTTTGCGGCGGGACGGAAAAACCCTTCCAATTCGACGATCCCCGGGTCGTCAATTTGACGATCCCGCCGTGGCCAGCCGCTTGGTCAAGAACCCGTCGATGGCCTGCGCCATCGAGCCCACGGCCTTGGACCGCCAGCCTTCGGAGACCAGATGCTCGAGGTCGCCCTTGTTGGAGACATAACCGATCTCGACCAGCACCGAGGGCACGTCAGGCGCTTTCAGGACCCGGAAGCCCGCCGACTTCAGGGGATGCTTGTGCATCCGCACCGTCGACTTCATCTCGCCCATCAGAAGACGCGCGAAACGATTTGAAAAGGTGCGGGTTTCCCGCTGCGTGAGGTCGATCAGGATGTCGGCGACGTCGGTCGGCTCCTCCGCGAGGTTGAAGCCGGCGATCGCGTCCGCCCGGTTTTCGGCGTCCGCCAGCCGCTGGGCCTCGGCGTCGGACGCCTTGTCGGACAGCGTATAGATGGTCGCGCCCTGCGCATCGCCCTCGGTACGGGGCAGCGCATCGGCATGAATGGAGACGAACAAGGCCGCCTTCAGATTCCGGGCGACCTTGGTCCGGTCATTGAGGGGAATGAAGGTGTCGTCGTTCCGCGTCATGACCACACGGTATTTGCCGGCCTTCTCCAGCCTGTCGCGGAGCGCCAGTCCAAAGGCCAGCACCAGGTTCTTCTCGCTCTCGCCGCTCGACTGCGTGCCGTTGTCGATGCCGCCATGACCGGGATCGATCACGACCACCGGGCGGCCATCGCTCTTCTGCTGCGCTGTGTCCGGCGCCGTCGTCGCGGGAGCCGTTGCGGGCTGCGCCTCGGCGATCGTGGGCCGCAGCTCGGGGCGATTTTCGGGTGCGAGCGACTGCACGAAGGCGGTCCGGTCGACCTCCTCCAGCTCCAGCACGAGCCGGGCCGGCTGGCCGTTGGCCGCCTCCAGCACATAGGAATTGGCGATCTTGGCCGGTCCGGTCAGGTCGAACACGATTCGCGAGCCGCCGGGCATGACGAGCCCGTAGCGGAAGGCCTTCACCAGGCCGCGCCCCCCAGCCCCCGTGCCCGCGGGCAGCTGAAAATTGACCTGCGGGACGTCAACGACGACCCGGTACGGGTCCGCGAGCGTGACCGCACGGAAGGTTACGGTCTGGTCGATGTCGAGAATGAAGCGGGTTTGCTTGCCATCGCCGGCCAGCCGGGCGGCCGAGGCGACTGGAAAATTCGCTACCGCGACAGTGGGTTGCGGCTGGCTTTCCGCGGCGCTCAGGCGCGAGGAATCGGCACACGGCAACGCCGCGGCGCACAGGAGCGCGCATCCCAGCAAAACCCGTTGATTTGTGCGGCTCGCCACCGATTCCGTGCCTCCGAGCAGCCCTTTTAACGCAATAGAACCACAGGGTTAATCGATCCTTAATGACAGAAACGCGAAACTCGCTGACTGTGACCGCCGTGCGACGCTCCCTTGCACCGATGGCTCATTCCTCGTATGTACGGAATGCTGACGGCCGATATTTCCGGTTGTGTCGCATTCAGCCTCCCGGTGCAGCGCCGGAACTCTCAAGGTTTGGGAATTCCAGCGTTTTCCGTTTCCCTCTAAGACCAGCGCGGTGCGCGGCAGCGAGGTGGAGCGGGTCAAGCGCCGGCGGCGGACGGTCCTGGGTTACCTCTCGCGTTACCGGGACAGTTCTGACAGCGACGTAACCCATTACCCGGTCCCTTGATCCCAAGGGAGCGGTTCGTGATCCCCAAGGCGAGCGCGCTCGCGCCATGCCTGGCCAGCAGCAACTGATTGAAGGGCGGCCTCGCCGCCCAGTGTTTCATACGGGCCGACGCTTGATGCGCCAGACTGTGCCGACGAATTCTGAAGGATCATTCGCGACGCTGCGGAGTGAAAATCCCGCGCGCCGCCTTGATCCTGAAGCTTCCGGTTCGGCAAGGCGCGAGAGACGGCGTTTCGGCCTTCCCCTCACCCCCGAATCAGGTGGACCGTCGCGTCACCCGGCAGCGCAACTCGCGCCCACGGTGAATCGCGCCCGCCGCCGCCAAGAGTTAAGACATGCCCAACAAGATGTTGATCGATGCCACCCACCCGGAAGAGACCCGGGTCGTTGTGGTCCGCGGCAATCGCGTCGAAGAGTTTGATTTCGAGACCGCGCAACGCAAGCAACTGCGCGGGAATATCTACCTCGCCAAGGTCACAAGGGTCGAACCTTCGCTCCAGGCCGCCTTCGTCGAATATGGCGGCAACCGCCATGGCTTCCTCGCCTTCAGCGAAATCCATCCCGACTACTACCAGATCCCGGTCGCCGACCGGCAGGCGCTGATCGAGGCCGAGGAACAGGCCCATCGCGAGGCCGAGGAAGAGAGCGAGAACCGCTCCCACGGCCGCCGCCGCTCGCGCCATCGCAATTCCCGCCGCCGCAGTCATGGCGAGCGCGTGCGCAGCGACATCGTCGAAGGCGCAGATCCCGCGGCCCAGCCGATCGAAGGCGCGGCGCTGTCGGAGCACGCCGAGGGTGCACTGCACGAAGGCGAGCATCTGCACGCCGATACGGAGCATCACGGCGAGCACGAAGCTCACGATCACCACGATCATGATCATGGCGACCATGATCATGACGATCATCATGCCCATGAGTACGGGCACCATCACGCTCACGATCATGACCATGGTCACGATGGCGAGCATGATCATCACGACCACGATCACGCCGACGAGACGCCCGCGCCCGTCGCAACCATTGGCGCCGAGCCCGTGGTCGCTGCCGAGCTGCAGGAGACCGCCACCCCCGAAGCGCATGCGGAAGCTCTGGCTGAGGCCGTGACCTCCGCCGCTGAGCCGGCCGATGCCGTGTACGCGGCGGGCGAGAGCGCCGAGGCGCAGCAAGCCGAGGCTGCGGAAACAACCGGCGAAGACGACGAGGACGACGACGAGGACGGCGAGGAAGCCGAAGAGGAAGTCGTTGAATCCGTCGGCGGCGACGACGTGCTGGAGGAAGTGCCGGAGCGCACCTTCCGCCCGCGCCGCCAGTACAAGATCCAGGAGGTCATCAAGCGCCGTCAGGTGATGCTGGTGCAGGTCGTCAAGGAAGAGCGCGGCAACAAGGGCGCGGCGCTGACCACCTACCTCTCGCTCGCCGGCCGCTATGCCGTGTTGATGCCGAACACCGCGCGCGGTGGCGGCATCAGCCGCAAGATCACCAGCGCTCAGGACCGCTCGCGCCTGAAGGAAGTGGTGCAGGATCTCGACGTGCCCGAGGGCATGGGCATCATCCTGCGCACCGCCGGCGCCGCCCGCACCAAGCCCGAGATCAAGCGCGACTTCGAATATCTGATCCGGATGTGGGAGACGGTGCGCGACCTGACGCTGAAGTCGCAGGCCCCGACCCTCGTCTACGAGGAAGGCTCGCTGATCAAGCGCTCGCTGCGCGACCTCTACAACAAGGAGATCGACGAGATCTCGGTTGCCGGTGAAGCCGGTTACCGCGAAGCCCGCGACTTCATGAAGATGCTGATGCCCGCCAATGTCAGCGCGGTGAAGCAATATCGCGACGGTCAGCCGCTGTTCTCGCGCATGGGCGTCGAGAGCCAGCTGGATGCGATGTTCTCGCCGACGGTGCAACTGCGCTCGGGCGGCTACATCGTGATCAACCAGACCGAGGCGCTGGTCTCGATCGACGTCAACTCGGGACGATCGACCCGCGAGCACCATATCGAGGACACCGCGCTCAAGACCAATCTGGAGGCGGCCGAAGAGGTCGCCCGCCAGCTCCGCTTGCGCGACCTCGCCGGCCTGATCGTCATCGACTTCATCGACATGGACGAGAAGCGCAACAACCGTGCGGTCGAGCGCAAGCTGTCCGATTGCCTGCGGCAGGATCGGGCGCGCATCCAGGTCGGCCGCATCTCGCATTTCGGCCTGCTCGAGATGTCGCGCCAGCGCATCCGCGCCAGCGTGCTCGAGAGCTCGACCGATCCGTGCCCGCATTGCGGCGGCACCGGCCATGTCCGTTCGGTGTCTTCGGTGGCGCTGCAACTGCTGCGCGGCCTCGAAGAGATCCTGATGAAGGGCGCGACCCACAATCTCGTGGTCCGCACCCGTACCGACGTCGCGCTCTATGTGCTGAACCACAAGCGCGGCCATCTGCGCGACCTCGAGAACGGCTTCAAGGTGACGCTGTCGGTTATCGCCGACGCAAGCGTCAGCGGGCCGCAGGCCTATCTCATCGACCGCGGCGAGCAGGTGCATACGCTGGAAGCCGCCAAGGCACTGCTGGCGGCGCAGGCGGCCGCAAGCCCGCCGCCGCTGGCCGAAGAAGCTTATGACGACGAGGAGTTCGATCCGGAAACCGAATCCGAGGTCGAGACCGACGAGACCGAAGGTCTCGCCGAGGAGCAGACCGCAGGCGATGCCGCTTCCGAGCAGGACGGCCAGCGCCGCAAGCGCCGTCGGCGTCGTCGCGGTCGCGGCGGCCCGCGCGATGGCGAGCTTCGCGAGGATACCGCGCCGACCCTTCCCGAGGCGGCGGTTGCTGCCGGCGAAGGCGAGGAGGATGCCGAGTCCGAGCAGGATGGCGAGGAAGGCGAGGAACAGGCAGCCCGCGGCGAGCAGCAGGGCAGCGCTGATCGCCGCCGCCGGCGTGGTCGCCGTGGCGGACGCCGTCGGCGTGGCAGCGGCGAGGAAGGTCTTGCCGGCTCGATCGGCGACGAACTCGGTGCCAGTCAGCCGTCGGAAGCGTCCGACGCCGTCGCCGATTTCGACGGCTTCAGCGGCGAGCCTGCGCCCTCGATCGCGCAGGCCGAGCACACCGCCGAGCCACAACTCTCGCAGCCCGAGCCGCGCGCCGAGGTGCAGACCGAGGCGGCGCCGGCCCAGCCCGAGCCAATTGCCGCGGAGGAAGAGCCCGCCGACGACAAGGCCGCGCGGCGCCGCTCCACGGTCCGGGAAAAAGTGAGCTTCCTGTCGAGCAGCCCGAGCGAGCCGGCAGCGCCGGTTGCGCAGGCGACTGAGCCGGCCGCCCCGCCGGCAGCTGAACCCGCGCCGGAACCGGCAAGCGAAACGCCGGCGGCCCCACGCCGCGCCGGGTGGTGGTCGCGCCGCTTCGGCGGCGGTGAATAAAGCCGAACACTCAAGAGAAAACGCCCGGGTCAAGCCGGGCGTTTTTGATTTGGCGAGGTCAGTTTCAATGCAAAGCGCAATCGTTCTTGGCGGCGGCATGATCGGCGTGAGCGCGGCGCTGCACCTCCAGCAGCGCGGCTGGACCGTCAGGCTCGTCGACCGCAGGGAGCCGGGCCGCGAGACCAGCTACGGCAACGCCGGGATGATCCAGGCGGAAGCGGTCCGCCCCTATCCGATGCCGCGCGACCTTGCGACCCTCCTGAAGATCGCGACCGGCCGCACCAACGATGTGCGCTACAGCCTGTCGTCACTTCACCTCCATATCGAGCCCCTGCTCCGCTACTGGTGGCATTCGGCGCCGAAGCGCCATCGCGAGGCGGTCGACGCATGGGCGCGGCTGATCGCCTACGCGACGAGCGAGCACGACATCCTCATTCGCGAAGCCCATGCCGACAATCTCATCCGCCGCGCCGGCTATCGCATGCTGCATCGCGGTGCCGCTTCGTTCGATCTGGCGATCAAGACGGCGGAGGAAGACCAGCGCGAGTTCGGCGTGAATTTTCGCGTGCTCTCCGGCAAGGAGCTTGCGAGGGCCGAGCCGGTCCTGCGCGACGATCTTCCCGGCGCGATCCATTGGCTCGACACCTGGACCGTGTCCGATCCCGGCGCACTGGTCACCGCCTATGCCGAGCTGTTCGAGCGACGCGGCGGCACCATTGTGCTCGGCGATGCGCAGTCGCTGCAGCAGACCGCGACCGGCTGGTCGGTCGATACGGACCAGGGGCGCCTCGATGCCGCCCACGCCGTCGTGACCCTCGGGCCCTGGTCGCCCGACCTCCTCCACAAATTCGGCTATCGCATTCCCCTGGTGCGCAAGCGCGGCTACCACATGCATTACAGCGGCGGCGCTTCGCTCGACCTGCCGCTGATCGACAAGGCCGGCGGCTATGCCATGGGGCCGATGGCCAAGGGCATTCGCATCACCACGGGAGCCGAGCTGACGAGCCCGGACGCGCTCGCGACGCCCGTGCAGCTCGCCAGCGCGGAAGCATCCGCACGCGAGCTGATCGACCTCGGCAAGCGCGTCGAGCCGGATCCGTGGTTCGGTACCCGTCCCTGCACGCCCGACATGCTGCCGGTGCTCGGGCAAGCTCCGCGTCATCCCGGCCTCTGGATGAATTTCGGCCATGGTCACCAGGGCTTTACGCTGGGACCGGCGACGGGGCGCCTGCTCGCGGAGATGATGAGCGGCGAGACGCCTGCGATCGATCCGACGCCGTACCGGCCGGGGCGCTTTTAGCCCCTTCGGGCAAGCTGCAGAATTCCGTCAACCTGTTCGCGCGGCCAGCAGCTTTCTGATGCGCTCGGCGTCTTCGGGCGTCGCCGGGTTGTAGACGATCATGCTGAGATCGGAGCGACCCTCGACGTTGAAGCTCGAATATTCGAACGACATCATGCCGTGAACGGGATGGCGCAGCCGCTTGGTGCCGTCGCCATGATGGCGCACGTCGTTGTCGCGCCAGAGCGCTGCGAATTCCGGACTGGTGCGGCAGAGCTCATCGACGAAGTCGGCGACATGCGAGACCGCGCCCGCGCGCGCCGCATCCGCCCGGAACGCCGCCACCACGAAGCGCGCCACGCTGTCCCAATCATATTGCGCGGCGCGGACGCGCGGATCGCAGAAGATGAAGCGCAGGATGTTGCGCTGTCCCGGCGGGATCGCGCCGTAGTCCGTCAGCACGGCGGTTGCGGCACGATTCCAGGCGACGACGTCCCAGGTCGCGGTCCGCACCAGCGCCGGGCTGAATGCGAGCGCGTCGAGCACGCGCTGCAGCCGCGGCGAGACGCCTTCGGTGGCCTGGTAGCGCACCTCGGGCGGGCGGCCGAGGCCGATCAGGAACAAATGCTCGCGCTCGACATCGGTCAGCATCAACGCGCGGGCGATGCGGTCGAGCACGTCGGCCGACGGCGCCCCGCCGCGGCCCTGCTCCAGCCAGGTGTACCAGGTCGGACTGATATTGGCGCGCTGCGCCACCTCCTCGCGGCGCAAGCCGGGCGTGCGCCTGCGGCTGCCGGCAAAGCCAAACGCGGCGGCATCGAGCCTGGTGCGGCGATCCCGGAGATAGGCCCCGAGCAGGTTCTCGGCGGTGACGGTCTCGCTCATGCTGTTAGCTATTATACCCTGATAAACTCACTACTTTACCCGGATATCTGTAACGCGGATGGTCGTCTCCACCAACCCCTCCCCGCCAATTCCTGGAGATTGCTCATGCGTGTATTCGTCACCGGCGCCACCGGCTTCGTCGGCTCCGCCGTCGTTGCCGACCTGATCGCCGCCGGCCACCGCGTCGCCGGCCTTGCCCGGACCGATGCGGCTGCCGCGGGCCTCACCGCGATGGGCGCCGAGGTCCATCGCGGCTCGCTGGAGGATCACGCCTCCTTACGCAGCGGCGCGGCCGCCGCCGACGGCGTGCTTCACCTCGCCTTCAACCACGACTTCTCGAAATTCACTGAGAATTGCGAGCTCGACCGCCGCGCGATCCTCGCGCTCGGCGACGAGCTGAAAGGCTCCGAACGTCCGTTGATCGTCACCTCAGGCGTCGCGCTGCTCGCGCCGGGACGGCTCGCCACCGAGGACGATGCGGCGGCCCGCCACTTTCCGCGCGCGTCGGAAGCGACCGCCGAAGAGCTCGCCGACCGCGGCGTCCGCGCCGGCATCGTGAGGCTGCCGCCGACGACCCATGGCGAGGGCGACCACGGCTTTGTCCCGCGCCTGATTGCGATCGCCCGCGAGAAAGGAGCTGCAGCCTATATCGGCGACGGCATGAACCGCTGGCCGGCCGCCCACCGCCTCGATGCCGCACGCGTCAATCGCCTCGCGCTCGAGCAAGGCGCATCCGCTCGCCGCTATCACGCCATTGCCGAGGAAGGCGTGCCGTTCAAGATGATTGCGGCGGTGATCGGCAAGAGGCTCGGCGTGCCCGTGGTCTCGAAATCCGCCGGCGAAGCCGAGTCTCATTTCGGCTGGTTCGCGCGGTTCGCTGGCGTCGATGTTCCCACCTCGAGCGCGAAGACGCGTGCTGCGCTCGGCTGGGCGCCCAAAGAAATAGGGCTGATCGAAAATCTCGACCAGCCCCATTACTTCAAGGTCTGACGGCGCAGCTCGCGCCGCCCCATCCAGATCAGTCCGTCGTGATCGCCGTCTCCATGTCGGTCGGATCGATCTGCTTGGAGAGGTTGGCGTTGAGCTTGTCGCGGTCGAGCTCACCCTCCCACCAGGCGACGATCACGCAGGCGACGCCGTTGCCGCACAGATTGGTCAGCGCGCGGCACTCGCTCATGAACTTGTCGATGCCGAGCACGATCGCCATGCCCGGCACGAGGCGCGGGTCGACCACGGCCAGCGTCGCCGCCAGCGTGATGAAGCCCGCTCCGGTGATGCCGGAGGCGCCCTTCGAGGTCAGCATCGCCACGACCAGGATGGTCAATTGCTGGCTGAAGCTGAGATCGTAGCCGAGCGCCTGTGCGATGAAGAGCGTCGCCAGCGTCATGTAGATGTTGGTGCCGTCGAGGTTGAACGAGTACCCCGTGGGCACCACGAGGCCGACCACCGACTTGGAGCAGCCGAGCCGCTCCAGCTTCTCCATCAGGGACGGCAGCGCGCTTTCCGAGGACGAGGTGCCGAGCACGATCAGCAATTCGTCCTTGATGTAGGCCAGGAACTTGAAGATCGAGAACCCAGCCAGGCGCGCGATGATGCCGAGCACGACGAAAACGAACAGCGCCGCAGTGAGGTAGAAGGTCGCAATCAACCCGATCAGATTGAGGATGGCGCCGGTGCCGAACTTGCCGATCGTATAGGCCATCGCGCCGAACGCGCCGATCGGCGCCGCGCGCATCACGATGGAGATGACGCCGAACACGGCGTGGGCGGCATCATCGATGAAGCTGCGGATGGTGTGGCCGCGCTCGCCGAGGCTCATGATCGCGAAGCCAAACAGCACCGAGAACAGCAGCACCTGGAGGATCTCGCCTTGCGCGAACGCGCCGACCACGGTGTCCGGAATGATGTGCAGCACGAAGTCGACGGACCTCTGGCCGGCGGCCTGCTTGGCGTAATTTGCAACGGCCGCCTCATTTGCCGCCGCATTGCCGAAGCCCGCGCCCGGCCTGGCGAGATTGCCGACGAGGAGACCGATGACCAGCGCGAAGGTCGAGACGACCTCGAAATAGACCAGCGCCTTGACGCCGATGCGGCCGACCTTCTTGGCGTCCTGAATGTGGGCGATGCCGGAGACGACGGTGCAGAAGATGATCGGCGCGATCACCATCTTGATCAGCTTGATGAAGCCGTCGCCGAGCGCCTTGATCCATTCGTTGGTGGCGATCGTCGGCCAGAGCCAGCCGACGATGGCGCCGAGCACGATGGCAATCAGCACCTGGACGTAGAGAACCTTGTACCACGGCTTGGCGACGGGCGGCGCGACCGGCGCCCCCGCCATCGTTGTCGTCGTCATCGTTTCACTCCCCCTCAAAACACTGGCCAGCCAAGATCAACTTGGCCAGCCCTGTCAATCGGAACCGCCCGCTCTTGCGCGTTTTACCGGCGATCGATCAGCTTGCGCGCCGCCGGCATCAACGCCGCGCCTAGCGCGTTCTTGACCAGCGAGGCCGCAACGAACGGCACGATGCCGACCTGCCAGGCCTTCGCAACGCCGAGCCCCAGGCCGAACGCCAGCCAGCCGAACCCGGCGGCCAGAATGACGATATGGCCGACAGCCATCGCCGCAAACAGCAACACCACACTGCGATCCCAGCCGCGCTCGGCGAGCCAGCCGGTCACGAAGGCGGCCGCAATGAAGCCGAACAGATAGCCCGCGGTGGGGCCAACCAGCGGTGCAATTCCCCCCACCGGCCCGGCGAATACCGGCGCGCCAAGCGCGCCTTCGGCGAGGTAGGCGACCATGGTTGCGCTGCCAAGGCGCCAGCCATAGGCAGCGCCGATCATCAGCACCACCAGCGTCTGCAGCGTCATGGGCACATAGGGCAGCGGCAGGCTGACCTTGGCTGACAGCGCCATCAATGCGGTGCCGAGCGCAATCAGCACGACGGCGCGCACTGCGCCAACGGTTTCGCCCGGCCGGGTCGGCCACATCAATGCGGCGAGAGGAAAATGCGGCGTGGCAGAGGTCGGGACAGATCGGTCAGACAAGATCAACTCCGGAAGTGGTCGAAAACTGGCGGCTATTTAAGCCAGTGAGCGATCCGGTCAACTGCCTCGCGCATCTCCCCGGGCGAGCGCGCATAGGAAAGACGAATGAACGAGCGGCCATGAATGGGATCGAAGTCGAGCCCGGGCGTGGCGGCGACGCGCGCCTGTTCCAGCATCTGCTTGGCGAATTCGAAACTGTCGGAGGTGAAGTCCGAGACGTCGGCATAGAGATAAAATGCACCATCGGCCGGCAGGAACTTGGCCAGGCCGGCTTTCGGCAATCCCTCGATCAAGATCCGCCGGTTTTCCTGGTAGCCATGCTTGATCGCCTCCATTTCGGCTGCGCCGTCGAAGGCAGCTTCTGCCGCGATCTGCGACAGCGACGGCACCGAGATCGACAGGTTCTGCTGGAGCCGCTCGATCGGCCGCACCAGAATTTCAGGCACGACCATCCAGCCGACGCGCCAGCCCGTCATGCAAAAATACTTCGAGAACGAGTTGATCACGAGTGCGTGCTCGGAAAGCGCGGCCGCGGTGACCGCCGGAAACGCATAATCCAGCCCGTGATAGATCTCGTCCGAGATGAAGCGGATCCCGGCGTCTTCGGCGGCCGCCATCAGGCCGGCGAGCGCTTGGCGGGACATCATCGTCCCCGTCGGATTGGCGGGGCTGCCGACCAGCACGCCCTTCAACGGCGCCTTGCGATGCGCCGCGAGCAATGCCTCGCCGGTGATCGCGTGGCGCGTCTCGTTCGTGGTCTCGATCAGCACCGGCTCGCAGCCGAGCGCGGTGAGGATATGCCGATAAGGCGGATACCCCGGCACCGTCACGGCGACGCGGTCGCCGGGCTCGAACATCGACAGGAAGGCCAGAATGAACCCGCCGGAGGAGCCGGTGGTCACCACGATCCTGTCAGGGCTGACGTCACAGCCATAGGCATCGCGATAATGGCGCGCGATGCGCTCGCGCAGACTGGGAATACCGAGCGCGGAGGTATAATCGATCCGCCCGGCCTCGAGCGCCGCGTGGGCGGCCGCAATCGCGGTGCTCGGCGCCCCGGCCGCGGGCTGGCCGACCTCCATATGGATGACATGGCCGCCGGCGGCCTCGATTCGGGCCGCCGCGGCCATGACGTCCATCACCATGAACGGGGGAACATCGCTGCGGCGGGAGGGCTCGAGCCACTGCCCCAACCGGTTCCTCAATGTCGCATCGTGCATCGATTTCTGCTATTTCGCTGGCGGACCGGTGCGTCCGGTCCGGGAAACGGGGCGCTTGCGCCCCAGACTGGCCGCATTGTACGGCTCATAAGGGGTAAGTCTCGTAAGGGCATATCGCGTATCCGGTCCGCCGCCAATCGCCAAAACCAATCACGAAACTGCTTTCCAAATCCCCTTGCCAGACCGTTTGACCAAGACCGTTTGATGTTGCTCCAGATCGCATTGCGCAAGAAGGCCTCCGCCCTCACCGCCCTCGTCACGGCTGCGGCGATCGCGTTGCTGCCGCTTCCGGCGGCGCGGGCGCAGCAGAAGGGGCCCCCGGTCCTGCGCGACACCGAGACCGAGCAGCTGCTGCGCGAATACACGCGCCCGATCCTGCGCGCCGCGGGTCTGGAGAAGCAGAACATCCAGATGGTGATCATCAACGACGGCTCGTTCAACGCGTTCGTCGCCGACGGCCGCCGCATCTTCGTCAATTACGGTGCGATCCTTCAATCGGAGACGCCGAACCAGATCATCGGTGTGCTCGCGCACGAGACCGGGCATCTGGCCGGCGGCCATCTGTCCAAGCTGCGCGAGCAGCTCGCCGCCGCCCAGACCCAGATGATCATCGCGATGCTGCTCGGCGCAGGCGCGATCGCCGCGGGCAGCACCCAGCGCAGCAGCGCCGGCAACAACGGGCTCGCCAATGCGGGCGCGGCCGCAATCTCCGCTCCGCAAGAGGTGATCCGCCGGACGCTGTTGTCCTACCAGCGCCAGCAGGAGGAGAACGCCGACCGCGCCGGCGTGAAATTCCTGACTGCGACCCAGCAATCGCCGAAGGGCATGTACGAGACCTTCAAGCGCTTCACCAGCGAGAGCCTGTTCGCCGCGCGCGGCGCCGATCCCTATCTCCAGTCGCATCCGATGCCGGCCGAGCGCGTCGCCGCGCTTCAGGAATTCGCCAGCTCCAGCCCCTACTGGAACAAGAAGGACGATCCCGCGCTCCAGCTCCGCCACGACATGGTGCGCGCCAAGATCTCCGCGTTCATGGAGCGGCCGGAGACGGTGTACCGCCGCTATCCCCAGACCAACGACAGCATGCCGGCGCGCTATGCTCGCGCCATCAGCACCTACCTGCACGGCGATCTGCGCAGCGCGCTCGCCCAGATTGACGCGCTGATCCAGGTCCAGCCCAACAACCCGTACTTCTACGAGGTGCGCGGCCAGGCCCTGTTGGAGAGCGGCAAGCCGGCCGACGCGGTCGCTCCGCTGCGCAAGGCCGCACAGCTCTCCAACAACGCGCCCCTCATCGAGATGTTACTTGGGCAGGCTCTGGTTGGAACCGATAATAAGGCCTACACCGACGACGCCGTTCGGATTCTCCGCGCCGCGGTGGCGCGAGAGCCCGAGGCGGTGCTCGGCTTTACCCAGCTCGCGATGGCCTATGGCCGGAAGGGCGACTATGCCGAAGCGGATCTCGCCTCGGCGCAAGCCGCTTACCTGCGCGGCGACAACAAGACCGCCCGCGAGCTCGCCACGCGCGCGAAAACCCGTTTCGCCGTCGGTACACCCGGATGGGTCAAGGCCGACGACATCGTGGCGGCGAAGCCGCCGCGAAACTGACGCCACTCGAACGACGCCCGATACCACGACGTCACGACACCGAGCCTAAGTCCGCCGGGACGTATTCCGAAACCTGCTTTGGATAAGAGGATTTGCCTATGCCTTCGCTGCGCCTGCTTGCTCCCGCGTTGTTTGCGCTCGCCCTGTTCGGTGCAGCCGTGCCCGCGTCGGCCGACAGTTTCTCCGACACCCAGCGCACCGACATCGAGGCTATCATCAAGAACTACCTCATCAGCCATCCCGAGGTGCTCGAGGAGGCCATGGCCGAGCTCAGCAAGCGGCAGGCCGCGGCCGAGACGCAGAAGCACGAGGCCAGCATCGCGCAGAATGCGGACGCGATCTTCAACTCGCCGCGCCAGGTCGTGCTCGGCAACAAGGACGGCGACGTCACCTTCGTCGAGTTCTTCGATTACAATTGCGGCTACTGCAAGCGCGCGATGGACGACATGCTCACCCTCATGAAGGCCGATCCGAAGCTGAAGGTGGTGCTGAAGGAATTTCCGGTGCTGAGCCAGGGCTCGGTGGAGGCGGCACAGGTCGCGGTCGCCGTGCGCATGCAGGATCCCTCCGGCAAGAAATATCTCGACTTCCACCAGAAGCTGCTCGGCGGTCGCGGCGCCGCCGACAAGGCGCGCGCGCTTCAAGCCGCCAAGGAAGCCGGCCTCGACACCGCCAAGATCGAAAAGGACATCGCCAGCCCCGAGGTGCGCGCCACCATCGAGGAGAACTTCAAGCTCGCCGAAGCGATGGGCATGAACGGCACGCCGAGCTACGTGATCGGCAAGCAGATCGTGATCGGCGCCGTCGGCGTCGAAGGCCTCAGGGAAAAGATCGGCATTGCCCGCTGCGGCAAGGCGACCTGCTGATCACACGTTACGATCCCGAGAACACGAAGGGCCGGCTGAACAGCCGGCCTTTTTTCTTGCGCCGAACGTTGGCAGCTTCGTGCGAAGTCATTCATCTGGCGTTCAACAAACAAATGCCGCGGAACAGACGAAGTTCCGGAACAACTCAAATCCCCTTTCGTTGTTGGCGCGGGCAATGACGCAAAGAACCACGTGAGGAGAATTTCGATGTTGAACCGCTTTATGATCTCGGTTGCCGCGGCCGCACTCGTCGCGGGCGCCGGTGTGGCGAACGCACAGGGCATGAAAGGCGATACCGGTGGTGCAGGCGCACAGCCGACGCAACAGCAGCCGGCGCAGCACGCGCAGCCTTCGGGTGGCGCGGCAGATCATGGCGGCGCCATGAGCCGGGACAAGGGCACTGTCGGCCAGGCCGGCGGCGCCATGAAGCCCGGCGGAGCCGCCGAGGAGAAGTCCTCTGGCACGATGGAGAAGTCGGGCGGGATGGAAAAGTCCGGCTCGATGAACAAGAACGCAGCCGATGACAAGGCCGGCGCTGCCAAAGGCGACGTCAAGGGTGAGCGAGCCCAGGGCGCGCAGGACAAGTCGAAGAGCATGAGCTCGGACTCGACCAAGTCCGATTCCACCAAGTCCGGTGCCAAGGACATGAAGGCCGAGGACAACAAGGCGGGCGGCGCCGCCAAGAGCAACAATGCCGAGAACCGTCCGGCTACCACCGACAGCAAGTCTCAGACCACGACGGGTAACGCCTCCGCGACCGCGGCTGCGCCGCCCGCCGAGAAGCGGACTGAAATCTCGACGGCGATCAAGTCGACCAAGATCGAGGAGACCACCAACGTCAACTTCAACATCGCGGTCGGCGCCGCGATCCCGGCATCGGTCCACTTCCACCCGCTGCCGCCCCGGATCGTCGAGATCTATCCGCAATGGCGCGGCTATGAAGTGATCTACGTCCGCGGCCAGTACGTGATCGTCCGTCCGCAGACGCGCGAGATCGTCTACATCATCGAAGGCTAAGCTGCTTCGCTGAAGCCCAAATGGGCCCTTGCCGAGACATCGGCAGGGGCCTTTGGCCTGTGCGTCGCCCTCCCCCGCGAGCCTCCCTCCGGCAGCCACGATTAGAACTGGTTAACAAGCAATTTCCGTAGCTTCCGCACAGGTTTTTGCACCGGGGATGAGGTACCTGAAGGCGCCTGGGAGGCCCTTCAAGGCTTCCCCTAGGCCGCTTTGTTACCTATAACCCCGCCACGCCGAAGCACCTGCCGGGATAGGAATGGCCGAACCAGCAACCGATACGATCCTCGTCCTGAACGGGCCGAACCTCAACATGTTGGGGACCCGCGAGCCCGAGAAGTACGGCCACGCCACGCTGGCCGACGTCGAGGCGCTGTGCCGGGAGACCGCGGCAACGTTCGGCCTCAAGGCCGATTGCCGGCAGTCCAATCGCGAGGGCGAGTTGATCGACTTCATCCACGAGGCGCATGCGCGCAAGATGAAGGGCATCATCATCAATGCCGGCGGCTATTCGCACACCTCGATCGCGCTGCACGACGCGCTGCTCGCGGTGCAGATCCCGACGGTCGAAGTGCATGTGACCAACATCCACGCCCGCGAGAGCTTTCGTCACCACTCCTACACCGCACGCGCGGCTTTCGCCTCGCTCTGCGGTTTCGGCATCGAGGGCTATCGCCTCGCCATCCAGGGCCTTGCCGCCAAGCTTGCCATCAAGCCCAAAGCCTGAAGCCCTCTTCATCAAACAGAACATTCGGATCAAAGAACATGGCGCGCCAGCCAGACGACAAAGCAGCCGCAAAGTTTTCCAGCGAGGATTCCGCGCTCGTTCGCGAGCTCGCTTTGCTGCTCGATGAGACCAGCCTCACCGAGATCGAGATCGAACGTGCGGGCCTGCGCCTGCGCGTCGCCCGCAACATCAGCGTTGCTGCGACCATGCCGATGCAGATGGCGGCCGCACCCGCCGCCCTGCCGGTGGCCTCCGCCGCGCCTGCCGCCGCCGGCCCTGACCTGTCGAAGCATCCTGGCGCCGTCTCCTCGCCAATGGTCGGCACCGCCTATTGGGCACCGGAGCCCGGCGCCAAGCCGTTCATCGAGGTCGGCAGCAAGGTCTCGGTCGGACAGACCCTGCTGATCATCGAAGCCATGAAGACCATGAACCAGATCCCCTCGCCGCGCGCCGGCACGGTGACGCAGATCCTGGTCGAGGACGGCCAGCCGGTCGAGTACGGCGAGCCGCTGGTGATCATCGAGTAAGGCGAATGGCGATTAGCGAGTGGCGAATGGCATCACCGTTCCCCTGCTCGCTATTCGCCACCCGCTATTCCCTACTCCCCCTCTTCGCCCGCTGAGGCACCATGTTCGACAAGATCCTCATAGCCAATCGCGGCGAGATCGCCCTTCGCATCCTCAGGGCCTGCAAGGAGCTCGGCATCGCGACCGTCGCCGTGCACTCCACCGCCGACGCCGATGCCATGCATGTGCGCCTGTCGGACGAGAGCGTCTGCATCGGGCCGCCGGCATCCAAGGACAGCTATCTCAACGTGCCCGCGCTGCTCGCGGCCTGCGAGATCACGGGCGCCGATGCCGTGCATCCCGGTTACGGCTTCCTGTCCGAGAATGCCCGCTTCGCGGAGATCCTCGCCGAGCACAATCTGCATTTCATCGGTCCCAAGGCCGAGCACATCCGCCTGATGGGCGACAAGATCGAGGCGAAGAAGACCGCCAAGAAGCTCGGCATTCCCGTGGTGCCCGGCTCCGACGGTGCGGTCGGTCCCGATGACGACGCGCTGGCGATCGCCAGGAAGATCGGCTTTCCGGTGCTGGTGAAGGCGGCGGCCGGCGGCGGTGGCCGCGGCATGAAGGTCGCGCATAGCGAGGCCGACCTTCAGGTGGCGCTGTCGACGGCGGCCAACGAGGCCAAATCCGCTTTCGGCGATGCCTCGGTCTATCTGGAAAAATACCTCCAGAAGCCGCGCCACATCGAGATCCAGATTCTCGGCGACGGCCGGGGCGGCGCGATCCATCTCGGCGAGCGCGACTGCTCGCTGCAACGCCGTCACCAGAAGGTCTGGGAAGAGGGCCCCTCGCCTGTCCTTTCCGCCGCCGCGCGCGCCAAGATCGGCGAAACCTGCGCCAAAGCGATGCGCGAGATGAAATATCTCGGCGTCGGCACGATCGAATTCCTGTTCGAGGACGGCGAGTTCTACTTCATCGAGATGAACACCCGCATCCAGGTCGAGCATCCTGTCACCGAGAGCATCACCGACATCGACCTCGTGCTGGAGCAGATCCGCATCGCCGCCGGCGGCGATTTGCCGGCAAGACAGGAAGAAGTCCAGGTCATCGGCCATGCGATCGAGTGCCGCATCAACGCCGAGCATCCTCAAACCTTCCGCCCCTCGCCAGGCCGCATATTGCAATACCATCCCCCCGGCGGCCTCGGCGTCCGCATCGATTCCGCGGTCTACCAGGGCTACACGATCCCGCCCTATTACGATTCCCTGGTCGGCAAGCTGATCGTGCACGGCAAGACCCGCGCCGAATGCCTGATGCGGCTGCGCCGGGCGCTGGACGAGATGGTCGTGGAAGGCATCGAGACCACGCTGCCGCTGTTCCGCGCGCTGGTGCGGGAAGACGACATCATCAACGGCGACTACCACATCCACTGGCTGGAACAGTACCTCGCCGGCAAGACGGAACCCGCCCCGCAATAATCCCCCTTCGCCGTGGAACCCTTTGGCCTCCATCGCGTTCTCGACGCGGGGACAGTTCCAAGGGGGCGTTTTGACTTCCGCTGAGTGCGACAGAGCGAGGCAGTCGTGACGGCCGAGGCCCAACGACGGCGCGCATTTTGGCAGATCCTGCTGATCTCGGCGGGCCTTCTGATTCTGACCGGGATCAGCGCCGGCTCGGTCTATCTGGTCAACAAGGCCAGAGACGACAGCAAATGGGTGGTTCACACCATCGAGGCGGAAAACCAGATCAACAGCCTGCTGCTCGAAATCCGACGCGCCGAGAGCAGCGCCCGCAGCTTTCTCCTGACGCAGGGACCGGATTTCCAGTCGGACCACGAGAAGGCCGTCGCTGCGATCATTCCGGCACTCGACAAGCTCACGCGCCAGATCGGCGACAATCCGGCGCAACGCGACAGCATCGAGAAGCTGAGCGCGGCGATCGCGACCCGGCTCGACCAGTTCTCGCGCGAGATGACGTTCGTGAGGCAGGGCCAACCCGACAGCGCCACGGCGCTGATCCGCGAGGCCGCGGCCGGCAACACCACGACGACGATCACCAACATGGCCAACGCGATGATCCGCGAGGAGGAGCGGCTGTTCCGGGTCCGAACGGCAAACTCCGACCGGAGCCAGACCCTGGCTGCATCGATGACGGGCATCGGCTCCGGCCTGGTGGTGCTGCTGGCCCTGATCTCGACCTGGCTGGTGCGGCGCTCGGCCCGCGCCCGTGACGAGGCCGAAGCGCGCCTGCGCGATGCCAACGTCAACCTGGAGGCCGTCGTCGACGAACGCACGGCCGACCTGCGCGAAGCCAACGACGAGATCCAGCGCTTTGCCTATATCGTCAGCCACGATCTGCGCTCGCCGCTCGTCAACATCATGGGCTTCACCAGCGAGCTCGAGGAGCTCAGCGGCGATGTCTTCCGCCGCATAGGCAGCCTCACTCAAGTCCCCGCCGGAGGGCCGCCGCTGGCACCCGGCGAGATCGCGCTCGAAGGCGCCGACAAGCAGCTCTCGGAGGATTTTTCCGAAGCGCTCGGTTTCATCAAGACGTCGATTGCCAAGATGGACCGGCTGATTTCGGCCATCCTCAACCTCACCCGCGAGGGTCGGCGCGAATTCCAGCCCGTGAAGATCGACACCAGCGAGCTGATCGAGGCCATCGTGTCGACGCTGGCGCACCAGGCCACCGAGGCGCAGGCCCAGATCCACCTCGAGGCCCTGCCTGACATCGTGAGCGACCGGCTCGCACTCGAGCAGATCTTCTCCAATCTGATCGACAATGCGATCAAGTACCTGAAGCGCGGGGTGCCCGGCGAGATCAGAATCCGCGGGCGGACCAAGCTCGGCTACGCTATCTTCGAGATCAGCGACAATGGCCGGGGGATCGATCCGAAGGATCACCAGCGGATATTCGACCTGTTCCGCCGCGCGGGAACCCAGGACAAGCCCGGCCAAGGCATTGGTCTTGCACATGTGCGTGCACTTGTGCGTCGCCTCGGCGGCACCATGTCGGTATCATCGGAACTGGACGCGGGTAGCACCTTCACGATCACGCTGCCGATCGCCTGGAATGTGAGCAACCGGAACTGAGATCTATGACCCAGCCTGTCACCATCATTATGATCGAGGACGACGAGGGCCACGCCCGCCTGATCGAGCGCAACATCCGCCGCTCGGGAGTGAACAACGAGATCGTCTCGTTTCCCAACGGCACGGACGCGATGCAGCATCTGTTCGGTGCCGACGGCAGCGGGCTCGTGCAGAAGGGCAATGCGCTCTTGATCCTGCTCGACCTCAACCTGCCCGACATGACCGGGATCGACATCCTGCGGCAGATCAAGGAAAACAAATATCTGAAGGCCTCGCCCGTGGTGGTGCTGACCACCACCGACGATTCCCAGGAAATCAAGCGCTGCTACGAGCTCGGCTGCAACGTCTACATCACCAAGCCCGTCAACTACGAGAATTTCGCCAATGCCATCCGGCAGCTTGGCCTGTTCTTCTCGGTCATCCAGGTCCCGCCCGCCGCCCCATGAACCAGCGCACGCCGACACTGCTCTACATCGACGACGACGGTGCGCTGGCGCGCCTGGTCGAGCGCGGCCTGACGCGGCGCGGCTACCGGGTCGTCCATGCTGCGAGCGGCGAGGAAGGTTTGGAGCGCATCCGCCGCGCGGTTGCCGAGGGCGGTATCGACGTGGTCGCGCTCGACCAGTACATGCCCGGCCTCGATGGCCTCGAGACGCTGGAGCAGATCATGGCGATCCCGGGCGCCCCGCCCGTGGTGTTCGTCACGGCCTCGCAGGATTCCAGCATCGCCGTCACCGCGCTGAAGGCCGGCGCGGCCGACTATCTCGTCAAGGACGTCACGGGCGATTTCATCCCCCTGCTCCACGTCGCAACCGAGGGCGCGCTGCGCCAGGCCGAATTGCAGAAGGCGCGCGAGGAGGCGGAAGCCGAGATCCACGCTTCGCGCGACCGCTATGCCGCCCTTGCGGCCGAACGCGAGCTGCTGCTGCGCGAGGTCAACCACCGCGTCGGCAACTCGCTCCAGATCATCGCCTCGCTGCTGCACCTTCAGGCAAGCTCCGCCGCGCAGGACGAGGTCAAGGCGGCACTGACCAATGCGATGGGCCGCGTCGCCGCAGTCGCGCAGGTGCACCGCCGCCTCTACACCTCGCAGGATCTGAAGAGCGTGGTGCTGAACCAGTATCTGGACTCACTGCTCGAGGATCTCCGCCGCTCCGCCGAAGGTAACCGGATGTCGCGCCTGACGCTGAAGGCCGAGCCGATCGAGATCGATCCCGATCGCGCGGTCGCCGTCGGCATCATCGTCAACGAGCTGGTGATGAACGCGGTGAAATACGCCTATCCCGACGGCGCCGGCCCGATCCATGTCGAGCTCCACGCGCACGGCGACGATGTCCTGCTGTCGATCACCGACAACGGCGTCGGCGACAACGTCAAGGCCGATCCGCGCTCCACCGGCATGGGCCAGCGCATCGTCGCGGCGATGGCCTCCAAGCTCGATGCCACGGTCGAGCGCGATCCCACCCATTCCGGAACCCGGATCGTGCTGAAATTCGCTCGCATGCCCGCAGTCCCCGGCAGGACCAGCACGGCCGCCGCGAGCTGATCTCGCCCCTGCTGCGCACCCCATCGCAACCGCATCGCGATCCTGCTATGATCGCGAACCATGACTTCGCGCGACTCCGCCCCATCTGAAATCACACCGGCCGTGCTGCTGCGCGCCTATGCCTGCGGCATCTTTCCGATGGCCGAAAGCGCCGAAGATCCGACCCTGTTCTGGGTCGAGCCGGAGCTGCGCGGCGTCATCCCCCTCGACGGATTTCGCGTCGCCTCGCGGCTCGCGCGCACCGTGCGCTCGGATGTGTTTCGCGTGACCGTCAACACCGCGTTCAAGGCGACGATCGCCGGCTGCGCCGCGCCGCAGGCCGGACGCGAGGACACCTGGATCAACAAGCGCATCCGTGACCTCTATGGCGGCCTGCACGAGCTCGGCCATTGCCACAGCGTCGAGGCCTGGCAGGGCGAGGATCTCGTCGGCGGGCTGTACGGCGTGAGCCTCGGACGAGCCTTCTTCGGCGAGAGCATGTTCCACACCGCGCGCGATGCCTCCAAGGTCGCTCTGGTGCATCTGGTCGCGCGGCTCATCCATGGCGGCTTCGAGCTGCTCGACACCCAATATGTCACCGAGCATCTGAAGAGCTTTGGCGCGGCCGAGATCTCGCGGCGGCGCTACACTGCGCTGCTCGACAAGGCGCTCGCGGGCGAGCCCGGCGATTTCCTGAAGCTCTCTGCGGGTGAGGCTATCCCGGGAGCGCGTGCACTCGAGATCATCGCCGCGCGGCAATGATCGACAGCCAGGCTTAGCGGCCGAAGCCGGGGGATTTGGCCTAGCGGCCAAACCCCGGGATACCGAACAGACCCGGCCGCTGCTCCGGCGGCGGAGGCGGCGGCGGTGCTGGTTGCTGCTGCTGGATCGGCGGCAGAGGCTGCGGCGGACGCTGCTGCACCTGCTTCGGCGCGGCCTTCTTCTGCGCGGGCGGCGGCGGAGGTGCAGGCTTGGTCGCCGGATCCGGCGCTGCGGTCGCAATGGTCTGCTGTGGCTCTTTGCAGTCGGTGAGCCAGATGTCGTAGATCGGGTGCTCGACGCCGTGCAGGCCAGGGCTTGCCGCGTACATCCAACCCGAGAAGATCCGCTTCACCTCGCCCTGCAGGGTGATCTCGTCGACCTCCACGAAGGCGTCGGTGTTGGTGGCCTCGGTCGCCGGCCGCGTGTAGCAGGCGTCGGTCTTGACCCTGAGCGCGCCGAACTGGACGGTCTCGCCGATCTCCTCGTCGAAATTGATGATGCGTCCGGTGATCTTGTCGAGGCCGGAGAAGGTCGCCTTCTTGTTCACGATCTTCTGGGCCGGCGGCTCGGTGACAACCTCGTCGCCCGGCTGCAGGCTTGCCGGGGTCTGCGGCACGGCGCCACCCGGCCCGCCCTTCTGCTGCGGCTGGCGACCCGGCGTGCCCGGCTGGGCGCCCGGCGGCGCGACCGCTACAGGCGGCGGCTGGTTCGGCGGAGCGACGGTGGAGCCCGGCGGCGGCGCCAGCGGCTGGGTCTCGACCGGCCCCGGCATCACATTGCCCTGCCGTCCCTGAGGCGGCGGCATCGGGCGCGACGGCAGCACGCGGCCCTGCGGCGGCAGCTCCGGCACCTCTTCGTCGTCATCGGGAATCTGCTGCGGCTGGGGCTGGCCGCGTGGAATGTTGCCGGGCGGGCGCAGCGGCGGCGGATCGGAAAAGATCGTGCCGATCTGCGCCTGAGCCGGCGTCGCAGCCGTCAGCGCGGTAGCGGCCAAAAGCGCCGCAAGACCTGTCAGGGTAATGGATCGAAACATCTCGCGCGGCTTCAACAGCGAATCGGGCTCGTTGGACATTCTACAGGGGATACCGCCGCTCGCAGGCCCTCCGGTTAACACGGGGAATACGGCGGGGGAAGGGCGGCATCCCTGCCCTGCCCGCCGCCCGCTGGCCAGGGCGGCTAACGGGTGGGATAGTCGGAAAGCCCTCCCAGGGGCGCGAGGCGGGCATCGCCCCGAAAATGACATCCAACGACAACCGGAACCCCCGAGGTGCGCCCCTTCATGCCCGTTGTGCTCGATCCCGATGCCGCCGCCGTCTACAAGGCTTTCCAGGAGGCCGGCCGCCCCGCCTACGAGACCCTGACCGCGCCGGAAGCGCGCGCCTATTATGCTCAGGCGCGCTTTGCCACCAACCCCGAGCCGCCGGAGCTCGCGCGCGTCACGCCGCTATCGATCCCGGCGCAGCACGGGGTGATCCCCGCACGCCTCTACGTTCCCAAGGCGCCGCGCCGGCACGACGGCCTGTCGCCGGCGCTGGTGTTCTTCCATGGCGGCGGCTGGGTGATCGGCGATCTCGACTCCCACGACGTCGTCTGCCGACAGCTCGCGGTCGACGGCGCGCTGATCGTGATCTCGGTCGACTACCGTCTCGCGCCGGAGCACAAGTTTCCCGCGGCCATCGAGGACGCCATTGCCGCGACCCAATGGATCGCCGCGAACGCGCGCGAGCTCGGCATCGATGCCTCACGCCTCTCGATCGGCGGCGATAGCGCCGGCGGCAATCTCACCGCGGTCGTGGCGCTCGCCGCGCGTGAGGCGGGCGGTCCCGCGCTCGCGGGCCAGCTGCTGATCTATCCCGCCACCGATTTCGCCATGACGCACGGCTCCCACAGCGAGCCCGAGACCAGCGTGCTGCTGACGCATTCGGTGATCCGCTGGTTTCGCGACCACTACCTCAATGGCGCCGCCGACATCCACGACTGGCGCGCTTCGCCGGCGCGTGCGCAAAACCTGGCCGGGCTGCCGCCGGCCTATGTGCTGACCGCCGGCGCCGATCCGCTGCGCGACGAAGGCGACGAATATGCCGAGCGCCTCAGGCAGGCCGGCGTATCCGTCACGACCAAGCACTATCCCGGCCAATTCCATGGCTTCTTCACCATGGGCAAGCTGTTGCAGCAGGCCAATGTCGCCGTCGGCGAGATCGGCGCGTGGCTGAAGGGATTGGGATAGCGAAACTCCCGTAGGCCGCAGGAGCGAGAGCGACATGCGGGACCGCTCTCACGACACGGAAAGACCGTCCCTGACATCGCTGCGCTCGTCCGCGCTACGTACCGACACTCATCGAGATGCCTTCCATCCTCACAACTGCCCTCGCCCTCCCGCTGCGCGGCCTGACCTGGCTCGGCAGCCAGGGCACGCGCGGAGTCGCCGCTGTCGTCTTCATCGCGGCCGCGGTGCCACCGCTCGGCGCGCTGCTGCGTCCCTATCTCACCGAGGCGATCCTGTGCCTGCTCTGCATCTCCTTCATGCGGGTCGATCTCGTTGCGCTCTACGGCCATCTGCGCCGGCCGGCGCTGGTTGCAACCGCCACGGCCTGGACCACGATCGGCGTGCCGCTGATCGTCGGACTGATCGCGCACGCAACCGGGCTCACGGCGCGCGCGCCCGGGCTTTCGCTCGCACTGATGCTCCAGAGCATGGCCTCGCCGATGATGGCCTCCCCGGCACTGGCCGCGCTGATGGGTCTCGATGCCACGCTCGTGCTGATCACGCTGGTGACCTCGACCGCGCTGGTGCCCTTCACGGCCTCGCTATTCGCCGGCCTCTTCCTCGGCGACATGCTCAGCGTCACGCCGCTGACGCTGGGCTTGAAACTGCTCGGCATCCTCGCAGCATCGCTGCTCGCGGCGACCGCCATCCGATGGATCTTCGGCGCGGAGGCGATCCAGCGTCACAAGACGCCGATCGACGGCCTCAACATCGTCATCCTCTTCATCTTCGCTGCCGCGATCATGGGCGATGTCGTGAGCGACCTCGTGCGCGAGCCGCTTTTCACCCTCAGCCTCGCGGCTCTGTCGTTCGCGATCTACTTCACCCTGCTCGCGATCACCACGCTGCTGTTCCGCCGCATCGGCTATGAACGCGCGCTCGCACTCGGGTTGATGGTGTCACAGCGCAATCTCGGCCTGATGCTGGCGGCCACGGCCGGCGCATTGCCGCCCACCACCTGGCTCTATTTCGCGATGACGCAGTTTCCGATTCATCTTGCGCCCTACATGCTGACGCCGATCGCGCGGCGCTTGACGGCGCGCGCGCGGGCCTCCGGCTCTGCCGCGACGAGCACGCCCTAGCCCGCCCGCGCCGCCCGCCGCAGCGCCTGCGGCGGCTGGCCGAAGGCGCGGATGAAGGCGCGCCGCATGCGCTCGGGGTCGCCGAAGCCGGTCGCCTCTGCGACGAGCTCGATCGCCTCGCGCGAGGACTGCACGCGCTCGCGCGCGACTTCGAGCCGCAGCCGCTCGATCGCCTTCGACGGCGTCGCGCCGGTCTCGGCGGCGAAGGCGCGGGCGAAATGCCGTGCGCTCATGCCGGCGCGATCGGCGAGGTCCTCCACCGTCAGCGGCGCATCGAGATTTTCGCGCGCCCAGGACAACAGCGCGCCGAAGCGGCCGTTCGGCGTCTTCAGCTCCAGCAGCGAGGAGAACTGCGACTGGCCGCCGCTGCGGCGATGGTAGAGCACGAGCTGCCGCGCGACGGCCTGCGCGATCTCCTCGCCATGGTCCTCGGTGACCATCGCGAGCGCCAGATCGATCCCCGCGGTGATGCCGGCCGACGTCCAGACATTGCCGTCGCGGGTGAAGATCTGGTCCGGCTCGAACTTCACCTTCGGATAGCGCGCGACGAAATCGCGCGTCCGGCCCCAATGCGTGGTGGCGCGGCGGCCGTCGAGCAGCCCCGCCTCGGCCAGCACATAGGCGCCCGAGCAGACGCTCGCGACGCGCACGCCGCGCCGCGCCAGCCGCTGCACGAAGGCGCGCGTGACCTCGCAGCGCGCGGCATCCGCAACGCCCGCGCCGCCCGCGACCACCAGCGTCGTGATCGCATTCGCCGACTTGAAGTCGCGCGCCATCATCTCGACGCCCGACGAGCTGCGCACCAGTCCCGCGCTCGCGGCCAGCACGCGCAGCGCAAGCGTCTTGCCGGTGCAGCGCGCCGCGACCTCGAACACCGAGATCGGGCCGGCCGCATCGAGCAGCTGGAAATCCGGGAAGATCAGGATGCCGATCATAGGGTATGTCCGAAATAGTGGGAATTACGCCATTTCAGACACGACCGCACCATGCCAGTCTTCGCGCGTCAAGCTCATCTTTGGAGGACCTGCCGATGTCGTCACCGCTCCAGATCGGTCTTCTGGTGTTTCCGCGCGTCACCCAGCTCGACTTCACCGGTCCCTTGCAGGTGTTCTCCATGGTGCCCGGCGCGACGTTGCATCTGATCTGGAAGCGGATCGAGCCGGTACCGAGCGATTCCGTGCTGACGCTGACGCCGACCACGACGTTCGCGGATTGCCCGCAGCTCGACGTGATCTGCGTGCCCGGCGGCGGCGGCACCAACGACCTGCTCAACGATGAGGAGGTGCTCGACTTCCTGCGCAAGCAGGCCGAAGGCGCAAAATACGTGACCTCCGTTTGCACGGGATCGCTGGCGCTCGGCGCCGCCGGACTGTTGAAGGGCTATCGCGCCGCCACTCATTGGAGCGCGATGGAGATGCTCGGCCAGTTCGGCGCAACGCCGACCAGGACGCGCGTCTGCGTCGACCGCAATCGCATCACCGGCGGCGGCGTCACCGCGGGAATCGATTTCGCGCTCACGCTGGTCTCCCTCATGGTCGACCGCACCACGGCGGAAGCAATCCAGCTCCAGATGGAATACAACCCAGCCCCGCCCTTCAATTCGGGCTCGCCCGATACGGCGCCCGCCGAAGTCTTGGCCTTGCTGAGAGAGCGCGGCGCGCAAAACCAGGCCAAGCGCCTGGAAGCAGTCAAGCGCGCGGCGGAAAGGGTGACGTAGCCTCCACACGCTCGCGTCCCGGACGCGCTGCAGCGCCTAGCGCTGCTGCGCAGAGCCGGGACCCAGGGAGCCACGCGGATCGCTGTTGCATGGGCCCCGGCTCTGCAGCACACCACTTCATGCTGCGCAGCGTCAGGAGCACGCGACCTTCGTGCCGGTCCCGAAAAGAAAAAGGCCGCTCGGTTTCCCGAGCGGCCTTTCCTGTCTTACGGCGGCTGCACATTCCATCGGGCGATTTCGGAACTTCCAGACCGGGGGCCTATCTCCCGATCGAGTCCTTACTCGGCGGCCGCTGCATCTCGGGACAGTCGCGAACTGTTGCCCGAACCGAACGCGATGGTCTCCCATCTCCGTAAGATGGGGTCATTGAGCCGCATGGCTTGCGTGGCCACAATGCCCGCGCAGACGCCGTCCCCGCTGTTCCCGTTGTCCACAGCAGGGCGAGGCGGATGCGCGTGCATCCAACCGAACGAATCGAGATTCGAGGGAGGACGGAAAGCCTAGCCAGGCGTCCAGGGCTGATAGTCGCCGGTCGCCTTCGGACGCTTGCCGCTGGCGAGGGTCGAGCCCGAGGGCCGATAGGCTTTTGCCGTGCCGGTGAGATTCGGCTGGTGCGGCTTTTCCCACTCGCGCGGCTGATAGTTGGCCTCGGTCGGCGGCACATCGACGACGTGATGAATCCAGCCGTGCCAGGACGGCGGGATCCGGCTGGCTTCCGCATAGCCGTTATAGACCACCCAGCGCCGCTCGAAGCCGAGCGTCGGATCGACCGCCCCGCCGCGGGTGCGATAGTAGAGATTGCCCTGCTCGTCCTGGCCGACCAGTTCCCCGTACCGCTTGGTCCAGAGCTGGGTGCCAAAAGTCTGGCCATTCCACCAGGTGAAGAACTTGAGGAAGAATTGTTTCATGCGGCAAGGGCCCTGCTTCGTCGGGTCCTGATGCCATCCGGGCGGGGAAATGTCCAGTTCGGCAGGGCGGCGGTGCCCCCGGCAAATGCGCTGGCCTCGCCATGAACGCTGCCGCAAATCGGACGCGATCCGTTCATGCCGGGTACAGCCATTGAGAGCGAGGCTCCCTTCACGCGCAAACCGGCGTGATCCCAGGAACCCCAGCCCCTTCATAGGGTTTGCTTCCGGGAAAGGAGTTTTATCATGAAAAATCTGAAAGTTTTGAGTGCCGCCGCAGCGCTGGCGCTCGTTCTACCCATGACCTCACCGAGCTTTGCACAGGGGCCCGGCGGCGGCGGCCGTGGCGGCGGTGGCGGCGGTGGCGGCCACATCGGCGGTGGTGGTGGTGGCGCTCACATCGGCGGTGGCGGCGGCGGCGCTCACTTCGGTGGTGGCGGCGGCGCGCGCATGGGCGGTGGCAGCTTCGGTGGCGGAGCACGGATTGGCGGCGGCCCCGCGTTGCAGGGAGGTGGCGGCAACTTCGCGGCCGGCCCAGCGGTACGTCCGAGCGGCGGCACGTCCTTCACCGGTGGCGTCAGCCGTAACTTTGCAGCCGCCAACGGCGGCACCTGGCAAGGCCGCAGCGGCAATTGGAACGGTGGAGGCTGGCATCATCATCGTCGCGGCGGCTTCTGGCCGGGCTTCGCGGCCGGTGCGGCGATCGGCGGACTCGGCTCGTATGCCTATTATGGCGGCGGCGGCTATTACGATGACCCCTACTACTATGGCGACAGCTACTATGATGAGCCGTCCGTGGCGGTGGTCCCCGATAGCGGCGGCGACTCCTCGGCCTATTGCGCGCAGCGCTACAGATCATATGACCCGGCTTCGGGCACTTATCTCGGTTATGACGGCCAGCGGCATCCCTGCCCGTAAGACGGCCTGAACGATCGATGCAACAAATCGCATGGGCGGCACCGGTGATGGCCGGCGCCGCCCATGTCTGTTCTGCAAGCCGCCTGCAATTTCCCCAGTCCACCGGTGACGCCCTGCAAAGGGGGGAAGCGACTTGGCCCTGTTGGCAGGAGTTGCGGCGGCTAGTGCCGCCGACATGGCGGTCAAGGCACCCGTGGCAGTTCCTGCGCCGGTTTTCAGCTGGACCGGCTTCTATGTCGGCGGAAATATCGGCGGAGCCTGGAGCCGCAATTCGTCGGACACGTACAACGGCGTTGTCTTTCCGGGCTTCATCGTCCTGCCGCCGAACGCTGCGGTCCCAACCGTCTTCCCCGCGCTGTTGGATACGCTGACAGGACCCGGCACCAAGGGCGCCGTGATCGGCGGTCTCCAGGCCGGATACAATTGGCAGGTGCAGCGCGTCGTGCTCGGTGTTGAAGCCGATGCCGTCGGCACGGGCTTTGATGGGGCGACCGAAACGCGGTCGCGGACCTTCGGCGCTCCGCTCATCATCGGCACGCCGGTGACCCAAACCGTAACCGTCGATTACGGTCATATCAACTGGATGGCCTCGTTCCGCGGCCGGCTCGGGTTCACCGCGGACCGCGTCCTGTTCTATGCAACCGGTGGCGCCGCCGTTGCCGATGTCGGCAGCAGCAAGACGACGGTGGTGAATGGTCCGGGTATCGCCCTCCCCGCAGGCACCTTCACGTCGGCGGGCAGCGGCTCCGAAACCCGTTGGGGCTGGACTCTCGGCGGCGGCGTCGAGTGGGCGTTCGCCAATCAATGGAGCCTCGCCGCCGAATATCGTCATTCGGATTTCGGCCGACGCAGCGTCAACATCGTGATCCCCGACGGTTTCGGCGGCACGGCGGGAGCCGACACGACGACCGGCAGATTGACCACTGATCAGGTGACCGCACGCGTCAACTACCGCTTCGGCGGCCCGGTCGTCGCGCGCTATTGATCTTGGCTGGACCGGCCTGAGCGCCGCCATCCTTCTTCGTCTCCGCGTGATGGCAGGGAATCGGATTTGACCTTTGGCAACGCCTGAACGCCCGCCTCGTCCTTCGAGAGGACCGCTTCCAGCGGTCTCCTCAAAATGAGGCTAAGCAGCATTGTGCCTGCTGCAACTGCTGCCACGCATGTCGACCTCATCCTGAGAGCCTGACCAAAGCGGGCGTCTCGAAGGATGGCCGCGGGGTTCGCTCTCAAAAGCAATTGCGCTGTGCGTCGTGGGGGCGGGCAACCCTATCCAAAGGCATTGCGGAGCGCACCGATCGCGTCCGGCCTCGCGATCCCCTCGATCTTGCTTCAACCTTTCATCGAAGTTGCTCGCACCTCGCGTGCCGCGTGCCCTTTGCGCGAACCATGGCGTGTGGATGACGCAAGGCCCGCAACACCTGATGGAACTCGCGCTTGCAGCCCCTATGCACCGCACCGTGCATATCTACCCTGATCCAATCCAAAATTGACCAGAGACACGATTCGCGGATATCACCAATCACAGTGGGGACTTCGATTACTGGGAAGTGTCATGCCGCGTATTCTCGTGGTTGATGACGATCCGATGGTCGGCGCGACCATCGAGGTCCTCCTCCAACGTCAGGGCTTCGACGTCACGCTGACCGACGGTGGTGAAACAGGACTGGCTGCGCTGGAAGCGCAGGCCTTTGAGGTGATGCTCGTTGATATCTTCATGCCGCATATGCGCGGCTTCGAGTCGATCCGCATCTTTCACGAGCGCGCGCCGGCTACTCCGTTGATCGCGATGTCCGGCTACGCCTTCGCCTCATCCGCCTCGCCCTCTCCTGATTTCCTCCGCATGGCGCTGGAGCTCGGCGCTACGCGCTGCCTGCGCAAGCCGTTCACGCCCGAAGCGCTGCTGACCACGATCCGGGAATGCCTCGCCGGTCCGGGCGAGAGCGCACAGCCGAAGGACAAGAAAGAAGCCCCTTGATCCCAACGCAGCGCGTCATTCTCGGTGCCGGACTTGCCATCCTCCTGATCATCACCGCGGCCTCGATCGCCCTCGACGTCAAGTCGCGGTCCGATGCGACGTGGGTCAATCACACCGTCCAGGTGCAGAAGCGGATCTCCGACCTGCGCGTGCTGCTGCGCCGCGCCGAGAGCGCCGCACGCGGCTACGAACTCTATCGCAGCCCGACGCTTGCCGACGAGTTTCAGAGCGTGCGGGTCCAGATCGCGCCGGCGCTGGCCGAGCTGAAGCGCGGCGTGCGCGACAATCCCGATCAGGTCGCTCTGTTGGAGGGCACCGAACCGCTGGCGCTGCGCCGGGTCGAGATCGCCGCCGAAGCGATGCGCCTGCGCGCGACGAACGACCAGGCCGGCATTGCCGCGCTCAACGGCAAGGCCGAGGGCCGCGGCCTGATGGACACGGTGATGGGCAATCTCGACCATCTGAGCGCGGATGAAGAACGCCTGCTCACCGCGCGCTCCCAGGATTCGCGCCGTACCGGCATCGTGCTGCTCGGCATCGACGTCGCCGGCGCCGTGCTGATCCTGCTGCTGGTCGCGCTGGTGATGCGCGAAAGCCGGCGCGCCACGGTGCAGCTACAGAGCACGCTGACCGAGACCACGGCCGCCAAGGATGCGCTCGCGGCGGCGGTCGCCGAGCGCACCGAGCATCTGGTGACCGCGCATGACGAACTGCGCCTGTCGGTCAACGTGCTTCAGAGCACGTTTCACAGCATGGCGGAGGCGGTGCTGGTCATCGACGCCGAGGGCAACGTCCTGCTGTCCAATCCGGCCGCGGAGCGTATGCTGCTGCATCGCGCCGGCATGAACCTGCGCAATCTGCGCGCGCTGTCGGATGTGTTTCACGGCGACGGCGTCACGCCGCTCAAGGCCGACGAGCTGCCCTCGGTGCGCGTGCTGCGCGGCGAGCAGTTCGAGGATCTGGAGATGATCGTCCGCCCGCACAGCGGCAATCCTCCCCGCCATCTCATGATCAGCGGCCGGCCGATGCTGGACGGGCAAGGCGACATCTCCGGCGCGGTGCTGGTCTATCACGACGCGACCATGTCGCGCGAGACCGAGCGGCAGCTGTACCAATCGCAGAAGCTGGACGCGATCGGCAAGTTGACCGGCGGCGTCGCGCACGACTTCAACAACATGCTGACCGTGATCTCCGGCAACACCGAGACGCTGGTGGCGAGCCTGAAACAGCAGCCCGAGCTCCAGCGCGCGGCGCAGCTGATCGACGATGCCGCCGAGCGCTGCGCCGAGCTGATCCAGCATCTGCTCGCGTTTGCGCGCAGGCAGCCGCTGCAGCCGCGCAACGTCGAGATCAACGCCGCGATCGCGGACATCGCGAAACTCCTGCGCCCCACCCTCGGCGAGCAGATCCAGATCGAGACCGTGCTGGAACAGGGCCCGATGACCGCGCACATCGATCCGTCCCGGCTCACCAATGCCGTGCTCAACATGGCGATCAACGCGCGCGACGCCATGCCGAACGGCGGCAAGCTGCTGCTGGAGACCCACCGCGTCGTGCTGGATGAGGCCTATGCGCAGGCCCATGCGGACGTGGTGGCCGGCCCCTACGTCATGCTCGCCGTCAGCGACACCGGCACCGGCATGTCGCCCGACATCCAGCAGAAGGCGTTCGAGCCCTTCTTCACCACCAAGGAAGTCGGCAAGGGATCGGGCCTCGGCCTCTCCATGGTCTACGGTTTCGTCAAGCAGTCCGGCGGCCACATCAAGATCTACAGCGAGGAAAACCACGGCACCACGATCAAGCTCTATCTGCCGCCGGGCGAAGGCACGGCGGACGTGGCCGCGGCCGTCGCGCCGCAGGTCGAGGGCGGCGCCGAGACCATCTTCGTCGTCGAGGACGACAACCTCGTGCGCAACTTCGTCACCGCGCAGCTCGAGAGCCTCGGCTACAAGACGATTGCCGCGCCCGACGGCAAATCCGCGCTGGAATTGATCGAGGCCGGCCAGCCGTTCGATCTCCTCTTCACCGACGTCGTCATCCCCGGCGGCATGAGCGGGCGCGACCTCGCCGACGAGGTGGCCAAGCTGCGGCCGGGCGTGAAGGTGCTCTACACCTCGGGCTACACCGACAACGCCATCGTCCATCACGGCAAGCTCGATGACGGCGTGATGCTGCTGACAAAGCCCTATCGCCGCAACCAGCTCGCCGAGATGATCAGGAAGGCGCTGAATGGCGGGACGATGACGGCGAGCTAACGCGTGAACTACCGAAGGCGCGTTGCCAGTCACACCATATAGCGGGGCGAGGGCACTGGCTCAGGATGTGAGTTCCGGTTGTCCTTTTGAGACGCCGTGGCTTGCCCGGATCCGCGCCCGAGGTGTTTAGACACCGCGCCATGAACGAGTAAGGCCGCTTTGATCTCGATCGGGCCGGTCTCAAGCAAAACTCAAGCGCATCTCAAGGACAAATCGTCTCACCAGCCCAATCTCTGAGCATGCTCTCGGCGACAAATGTTGGAGCCGGTGTCGCGACAGTCCGCTCGCGGAGCGCGATACCGAGCGCAGCCACCGGATGCACAGCTAGGATCTTGGTCTGCGGCCGGAATTGACGGCGCAACTTCGACAGGTGCTCGCATGAAAAGACGAGAGTTCATCTTGTTGATTGGTGGAGGACTGGCCTGGCCTGCGATCGCACGGGCGCAGGGCGGAGCCAAGCTGCATCGTATCTTCTGGGTCTCGACTCAGTCCGAACCGGATCCCTTCCTGGACGGCTTTCGCGAGGGAATGCGCGCGCTGGGATACGTCGAGGGCAAGACCGTAACCTTCGAGACGCATTATGCCCCCGGAGATCCGCAGGCCCTGCGCAAGATCGTCTCCGAGTTGCAGCGAGGGGATATCGACCTTGTGGTCTCGGGCGGTCCGGCGACACGCGTCATGACCGCGGTCACCGACATCCCCGTACTGTTTGCACTGAGCGGTGACCCCGTCGCTTTGGGTGCGGTGAAGAGCCTTGCTCACCCCGGCACCAATTTCACCGGCAGCACATTCCTGTCGCTCGAGCTGGCAGGAAAGCGCGTTGAGCTGCTCAAGGACATTTATCCAAAGCTGCGAAAACTGGCGGTCTTCTCGAACACGGATCATCCGGGAGAGCCATTGGAATGGCGTGCGACTTTGGAGTCGTGCCGGAAACTCGGCATCGAGGCAGCCTACGTTCCGTTCTGTGGCGCTCGCGAAATCGAGAATGGGTTGATGGCTGGCGGCAAGGTGGACGCGGATGCTCTCCTCGTGTTTCCCGATGCTGTGACGCTGGTGCATCGTGCGAAGATCGCGGAGTTTGCAATCGCGCACCGGCTGCCTTCGATGTTTGGCTGGTCAGAATATTGTGACGCTGGTGGTCTCTTGAGTTACGGCGCAAACCAGCGCACGACCTATTTTCGGCTTGCCACTTATGCCGATCGCATCCTGCGCGGTGAAAATCCGTCAGATCTTCCGGTGATGCGCCCCGAGAAGTTTGAACTGGCAGTCAATCTGAAGACAGCCAGGCTTCTGGGTACGGACCTGGATGTGTCGTCGATCCTGTTTCGCGCCAGCAAGGTGATCTCCTGAGATTAGTTATGTCGGACGGTGCTGCGCAGTCCTCTTCGTGTACGATGCCCCCGCGTCGCTCGCTGTTCTGCAAGTACTTCGCGACGTTGTTTGTCGCTGCGGTCGTGCCTCTGATACTCGGCGCGGCCGTCGAGGCTTCTTTCGGTTACCGAGACCAGCGCCGCCAGATCAGCGCGGTGCTGCAGGCCGATGCTCGCGCGGCGTCCGACAGGATCGAGGCGTTCACCGATGGCATCCGAGATCAGCTGGGTTGGATGGTGCAGCTTCCCTGGTCTGCCGGAGACGATGCGCAACATAAGATCGATGCGTTGCGCCTCCTCCAGCAGGTGCCCGCAATCGTTTCGGTTTCGCTTCTGGATGAGACCGGTACCGAACGGATCTTTGTTTCCAGGCTGCATCTGAACAGGACCGGGCGCGGCATTGATATGTCTACGGATCCCGCTGTTCTGGGCGCACGCGCCAACAAGGTTTGGTACGGACCGGTTCAGTACCAGCGAGATTCAGAGCCCTACATGAGGATCGCGGTTGCTGGGAGCCTGCCGGCCGCGGGGGTTGCGATCGCCGAGGTCAATCTGAAGCTGATCTGGGATGTCATCGCGGCCATTAGAATTGGCGAGACCGGCTACGCCATTGTTGTCGATGATTCCGGTCATCTGATCGCACATCCCGATATCAGTCTGGTCCTGCGCGGCCGCGCCAGCTCGGGCAGTTTCGGCCGGATCAAGCATCTCGCCGGCGCGGCGAGCGAAGCGGCGGTGATAACCGGGGACCAAGGCAACCCGGTGGTGGCGCTATCCGTTCAGGCCGCCGATGTGGGATGGACGGTGATCGCGATGCAGCCGGCCTCGGAAGCCTTTGCATCAATTCGCGCGGCGTTGTGGCGCTCGTCAATCCTCATTGCCTTTGGTGTTCTCATCGCGCTGGCGCTCGCCTATTGGCGCGCGCACAGAATGTCCGGCCCGATCAAGCAACTGGAAGAGGGCGTGGAGCGGATCAGAACCGGACAATTCGAGCATCGCATCAAAATCTTCAGCGGTGACGAGTTGCAGCAACTGGCGTTGCGCTTCAATGAAATGGCTTCTGAACTGGCGATCTCGCAGCAGAAATCTGCGCGGATCGAACGGCTGAAGCAGTTCCTGCCATCACAGGTCGCCGAATTGGTCGAGCATTCTCATGAACTGCTCGAAGGGCAGCGACGCGAAGTAGCTGTCATTTTTGGCGACTTACGCGGTTTCACGGCGTTTTCCACGCGCAATGAACCCGATGTCATCATGGCCGTCATGCGCGAGTACTACGGGGCCGTCGGCGCCGTGACGACTCGTCACGAGGCAACGCTCATCGGCTTTGATGGCGACGGAGTCATGCTCCTGGTCAATGCCCCGGTCGCATGCGAACAGCCGGCAACTCAAGCGGTCCGACTCGCGATTGACCTGCAAATGACGGTGCAGTCCCTTGCCGGCAAATGGTGCGACGCCGGCCACGCGATCGGCTTTGGTGTGGGCGTTGCCATGGGACCGGCAACGGTAGGAACGGTTGGTTATAACGGTCGGCTGGACTACACGGCGATGGGAGCCGTGGTGAATTTGGCGTCGCGGCTCTGCAATCTCGCGAAGGACGCGCAGATCCTGGCTGATCCCACTATCGCTGGAAGGGTAAGGGATAGCGTTCCGTTGGCATCGCTCGGACAGCGGACTATCAAGGGCTACGACCAGGCCCTCGAAGTCTTTGCTGTCGCACCTGCTGACCTGCCGTTGAAACCGCCGGGCTCGGGACAACACCGGCGAGAGAAAGAGCCTCAGGACCACTGATACCCCGGCGTCCGGACGGCTAGCGCGTCGCCAGCACCACGGCCGCCAGCGTGAAGATCAGCGCCGCGATCTGCCCCGGCCCCAGCGGCTCGCCCAGCGCGAGCGCGGAGGCGACGACGCCGATGACCGGCACCGCCATGGTGCCGATCGCGGCGACCGAGGCCGGCAGGCGGGCGAGTGCTGCGAACCAGCTGACATAAGCGATGCAGAACTGCACCACGGTCGAGTACACCAGCAGCCACCAGCCGGCCGGCGTCACCTTGTCCAGATGCGTGGTCTCGACCAACAGGCCAATGATCGAGATCGGCAGGCAGCCGATCCCGATCTGCCAGGCCGCGGCCGTGATCGGCGGCAGATGGATCGGGTACTTCTTCGAGAACACCGTGCCGATGGCGAAACCGAGCGCGCCGGCGAGCGCCATGACGATGCCGGGCAGCTTCTCGACGCTCGCGGCAATGCCGTTGCCGCCCATGATCGAGGCAAGCCCGACAAAGGCCATCACCAGCCCCAGCGTGCGCAGCACGGTCGGCCGCTCGCCCAGCACCGGCCAGGCGATGATCGAGGCCCAGACCGGCATCGTGTAGGCGATCAGCGCCGCCTCGCTCGCGGGCAGCCAGAGCAGCGCCAGGCCCATCAGCACCATCCAGCCGGTGACGTTGAGCACGGCGGCGGTCAGGAGGCGCGGCCAGATCGCAGTGTCCACCTTGAGGCTCTGCCGGCGGATGATCGCCAGCGCCGCCAGCAGCACCGCCCCGAGCACGCCGGTCACCCCGCGCAGCATCAGCGGCGGCAGCTCGGAGAGCAGGAATTTGGTCACCGGCCAATTGAAGCCCCAGCCGATCGAGGTGATGGCAAGGAACATCAGGCCGGCCGGGGCGATGCGCGGCCGCGCATCCCGGCGAGTCGAATCAAGCATGTGGGTGGTCCGGCAAAATCGACCCTCAGCTTGGCCCGGATTCGCCCCTCTCGCCACCGCCTCGGCGGGCATGCCTGCCCTCACCTTCCGTAGGGCTACGTGAGTCCCGCTGACGCAATCCCATGGCTCAAAAATATACCTGCCCTGTGAACAGCGGGATGAAGCATCCGCAGCACCACGGGATGCAAATTTTTTCGGTTGGGAATCTCTGAGGACTCACTGATACTTGCCTCCACACCAGGCGCGGGCTTGCCCCCTGTTATCCCCCGCAATCCACCATATTTAGTATTTGATTCAGGAACTCGCACTAGTTCTTGACGGGCGCAACGGAGAGTCCTAGCTTTCGGTCCGTTCGGCGCGAGTGAGTTTGCGTCCCGCCGGCACTCCCCCAAAGGGTCTCGCAAATCTCAACTCCGCCAAGCCAGCCAAAGGCAGCGGATGAGGGCTTGTCTGCCCGCGATAAGCGGACTTTCGGGCGCCAGAACGGGCCGGCAACAGGCTCGGATGGCATCGATAGAAGTTGTGATGGTGTGGGGCGTTGAACGCATGTCGCGCGCATCCCGTTGGGGCGGATGGGCGTGGACATGCCGGCGGATGATCGATGCAGGCATCGAAGAGTCGCGTCGGGAGAACAAGGGCCGGGTCCACCGGCTGAACTGCGATGCCCCAGGGCCGAACGGCCGCAAGGCATCGCGAAACGAAATGTCGACCCGGCACGCCCTCAACGAGGGGCGGATCCGGTCAAAGAATAGGACGGGGCAAGACGATGCGGATTGAGCGGCGCCACACCACTTCGGGACAGTCACCTTACGCGGGAATCGATTTCCGCCAGACCACGTCGGAGATCAGGAATCCCGACGGCTCGGTCGTGTTTAAACTTGATGGCGTCGAGGTCCCGACCGAGTGGTCGCAGGTCGCCTCCGACGTGCTCGCCCAGAAATATTTCCGCAAAGCCGGCGTTGCCGCGCGCCTGAAGAAGGTCGAGGAGGAATCCGTCCCCTCCTTCCTGTGGCGCTCCGTGCCCGATACCGACGCGCTCGCCGCGCTGCCCGAGAAAGAGCGCTATGTCAGCGAGCTCAGCGCCAAGCAGGTGTTCGACCGCCTCGCCGGCTGCTGGACCTATTGGGGCTGGAAGGGCAAGTATTTCTCGACCGACGAGGACGCGCAGGCGTTCTACGACGAGCTCCGCTACATGCTCGCCATGCAGATGGTCGCGCCGAACTCGCCGCAATGGTTCAACACCGGTCTTCATTGGGCCTATGGTATCGACGGCCCCGGCCAGGGCCACTATTACGTCGACCCCTTCACCGGCAAGCTGACCCGCTCGAAATCGTCCTACGAGCATCCGCAGCCGCACGCCTGCTTCATCCAGGGCGTCGGTGACGACCTCGTCAACGAAGGCGGCATCATGGACCTCTGGGTCCGCGAGGCCCGCCTGTTCAAATACGGCTCCGGCACCGGCTCCAACTTCTCGCGCCTGCGCGGCGAAGGCGAAAAGCTCTCCGGCGGCGGCCGCTCGAGCGGCCTGATGAGCTTCCTCAAGATCGGCGACCGCGCCGCGGGCGCGATCAAGTCGGGCGGCACCACCCGCCGCGCCGCCAAGATGGTCGTCGTCGACGTCGATCACCCCGACATCGAGACCTATATCGACTGGAAGGTGAAGGAGGAGCAGAAGGTCGCCGCCCTCGTCACGGGCTCCAAGATCAACCAGAAGCACCTCAAGCTGGTGCTGAAGGCCTGCGTCAACTGCGAAGGCTCGGGCGACGATTGCTTCGATCCCGAGAAGAACCCTGCCCTGCGCCGGGAGATCAAGCTGGCGCGCCGCAGCCTCGTGCCTGACAATTACATCAAGCGCGTCATCCAGTTCGCCAAGCAAGGCTACAAGGACATCCAGTTCGACACCTACGACACCGACTGGGACAGCGAAGCCTATCTCACGGTCTCCGGCCAGAACTCCAACAACTCGGTCTCGCTGAAGGACGACTTCCTCCGCGCCGTGGAAACGGATGGCGACTGGAACCTGAACGCCCGCACCTCCAAGAAGGTGACGAAGACGCTGAAGGCGCGCGACCTCTGGGAGAAGATCGGCTACGCCGCCTGGGCGTCGGCCGACCCGGGCCTGCACTTCAACACCACCATGAACGACTGGCACACCTGCAAGGCGTCCGGCGACATCCGCGCCTCCAATCCGTGCTCGGAATACATGTTCCTGGATGACACCGCGTGCAACCTGGCGTCCGCGAACCTGCTGACGTTCTACAACACCGAGACCAAGCGCTTCGACGTCGAGGGCTATGAGCATCTCTGCCGGCTCTGGACCATCGTGCTCGAAATCTCGGTGATGATGGCGCAGTTCCCGTCCAAGGCGATCGCCGAACTCTCCTACGAGTTCCGCACGCTCGGCCTCGGCTACGCCAATATCGGCGGCCTCTTGATGACCATGGGCCTGCCCTATGACGGCAAGGAAGGCCGTGCGATCGCCGGCGCGCTGACCGCGATCATGACCGGCATCACCTACAAGACCTCGGCGGAGATGGCCTCCGAGCTCGGCACCTTCCCCGGCTACAAGAAGAACGCCGCGCACATGCTGCGCGTCATCCGCAACCACCGCCGCGCCGCGCATGGTGAGGCCTCCGGCTACGAGGCGCTCAGCGTCAACCCCGTGCCGATGGACCTCGTGTCCTGTCCGCAGGCTGACCTCGTCAGCCACGCGCAGGCGGCTTGGGATGCGGCGCTCGCGCTCGGCGAGCAGCACGGCTATCGCAACGCCCAGACCACGGTGATCGCGCCGACCGGCACGATCGGCCTCGTGATGGATTGCGACACCACCGGCATCGAGCCCGACTTCGCGCTGGTGAAGTTCAAGAAGCTCGCCGGCGGCGGCTACTTCAAGATCATCAACCGCGCGGTCCCCGCAGCGCTGCGCGCGCTCGGCTATCGCGAAGCTGATATCGCGGAGATCGAGGCCTATGCCGTCGGCCACGGCTCGCTCTCCAACGCCCCCGGCATCAACGCCTCGACCCTGAAGGCCAAGGGCTTCACCGACGAAGCCATCGCCAAGGTCGAAAAGGCCCTGCCGACCGCCTTCGACATCAAGTTCGCCTTCAACAAGTGGACCTTTGGCGAGGATTTTATTCGCGACCAGTTGGGAATCGGCGCGGAAGCCATTGCGGCTCCGGGCTTCGACCTCCTCCAGGCCGTCGGATTTACAAAACGCGAGATCGAGGCCGCCAACGTCCACATCTGCGGCGCGATGACTGTCGAGGGGGCCCCGCATCTGAAGGCGGAACATTACTCCGTGTTCGATTGCGCCAACCCCTGCGGCAAAATTGGAAAACGTTATCTGTCGGTCGAGAGCCACATCCGCATGATGGCGGCGGCGCAGCCCTTCATCTCGGGTGCGATCTCCAAGACCATCAACATGCCGAACGACGCCACGGTGGAGGACTGCAAGTCCGCCTACATGCTGTCGTGGAAGCTCGCGCTGAAAGCCAACGCGCTCTATCGCGACGGCTCCAAGCTCAGCCAGCCGCTCAACTCGCAGCTCATCAGCGATGATGAGGACGAGGATGATGCGGTCGAGAGCCTCTACGAGAAGCCGATGGCGGCGCGTGCCGCCCAGGTCTCGGAGAAGATCGTCGAGAAGCTGGTCGAGCGCATCATCGTGATGCGCGAGCGCGAGAAGATGCCGGACCGCCGCAAGGGCTACACCCAGAAGGCGGTCGTCGGCGGCCACAAGGTCTACCTGCGCACCGGCGAATACGATGACGGCCGTCTCGGCGAGATCTTCATCGACATGCACAAGGAAGGCGCGGCGCTGCGCTCCTTCATCAACAACTTCGCCATCGCGGTGTCGCTGGGCCTGCAATACGGCGTGCCGCTGGACGAATATGTCGACGCCTTCACCTTCACCCGCTTCGAGCCGGCGGGCCCCGTGCAGGGCAACGACAGCATCAAGTACGCGACCTCGATCCTCGACTACGTCTTCCGCGAACTGGCGGTGAGCTACATGTCTCGCTTCGACCTCGCCCATGTCGATCCGACCGAGTCGAACTTCGACGCGCTCGGCAAGGGCGTCGAGGAAGGCAAGGAGCCGGACGAGCCCCACCACGCCAACAAGCTGGTGTCGCGCGGCCTCACCCGCTCGCGGACCGACAACCTCGTCGTGATGCGCGGCGGCTCGGCTGCCGTCTCGCAAGGCAACGACGGCGCCCCCACCGGCGGCAGCAAGGTCACCGCGCTCGCCGCGCACGGCACCAGCGCCCGCGTCGGCGACGCCCTCGAAGGCGCCGTCGCCCTGAAGCAGGAAGCGGCCCACGACCTCTCCCCCACGGAGAAGCTCGAAGCGCTGCAGTGGAGCAAGGCCGGCAGCACCGCCCAGACCCTCGTCCCCACCAAGGCCGAGCGCCGCGCGGAAGCCAAGGCCAAGGGCTACGAAGGCGAGATGTGCTCGGAGTGCGGCAACTTCACGCTGGTGCGGAATGGCACGTGCATGAAGTGCGATACTTGCGGAAGCACGACGGGGTGTTCGTGAGCCTAGTCGGTTCAGATATCGCGGATCGACATTTTCGATGGGCGGAGGGCCGAGCCTTCCGCCCATCGATTTATTTGGTGTACAATCAATGTCAGCTAAACAGATGCAGCCTGAAGAGCTTTACAGGCGAGTCGGCCGCCTGATCGAGTCGGCTCCCCCATTTGTGGGGATTGGCGTCTTATCGGTGGAGCAAATGACTTGGCTCGGCAGAGCCGAAGCCTTGGTTGTTTCTAGCGGCGACCTAGACGCGCGGATGGAATTTGCTCTAGCCAAGCAGGGGCTCTCTCAGCCGCCCGCACGAGCGATGGCGCAACAAAGATTGATGCTCACCCTCTATAAGGTTCTCGCAGCGGCCGAGTTAGCATCACCGCCTGGAGCGCAAGGAGCCTTTATTCCTGTCGGAAACAGCTTTGATGCATATGCAGCAATTGCGAAGGTCATATCCGCAGCCAAGCAAGACGTACTTATCGTCGACCCCTACATGGACGACGCAGTCCTTACCGATTTTGGCGGAACACTGAGTGAAGGCGTCGTACTCCGTTTATTGACGGATCAAGGAACGGTAAAACCGAATCTCACCCCAGCGGCCCAGCGTTGGAAGACTCAATTTGGACGCCGCCCCTTGGAGGTCCGACTCGCTCCGCAGAAGGCGCTCCACGATAGAGCTATCTTTATTGACCGATCCGAGGCTTGGACGGTGACCCAATCTTTAAAAGATCTCGCCAAGCGGTCACCAGCTGAAATCGTTCGGGCAGACGATATTGCCCCCCTTAAGATCGCGTCGTATGAAGTCATTTGGTTGAATTCCACGGCTATTGTTTGAGGCAACTGATGTCCGAGGAGATCAAACCCGGAAGTGTCGTCCAGCTAAGATCCGGCGGCCCTCTCATGACTGCGGCTTGGGTACAGGACAGCCATGTACGGGAAGCCTACTGTGAATGGTTTATCCAGGATAAGGCTCCGTGGAAGCAAGAGGGGGCCGTATTCCCTGTTACGTCTTTGCGGCTAATTGAGCCTTAGAAAAGAGACAGCGTTTAATAGAAGTTCTTATCGCTTGCTCCCTCATCATTTCCGACCTGCTGCAAACGAATCTACTACGATGAGCCCGTAGGATGGGTTGAGCACTTGCGAAACCCATCCTACGACCTAGGAGCTGAATTGCCTTTGCGGTCGAGCCCTTCCCTCCTAAACTCCAGGCACCACCGGCATGGGTTCCGACGGGCCCGGTAGAAGCGGAGTCGAGTTATGCCCACACCGGAAAGCTTCCCGATCGAGAAGATCTTCGTTCCCACGAAGCAGAAGAAGGCCCTCAAGCCCGAGATCGTCGGGGAGATCGCGGAAAGTATGCTGGAGATCGGACAACAGACCCCCATTTCCGTTCGGCCCGACGGAGACCGCCTCGTTCTGGTCGAGGGACTGCATCGGTTAGAGGCCTGCAAGGCGCTCGGCGAGACGACCATACTCGGTGTCCTGGTCCCGGCCGAGCTTGCTCAGCACAAGCCGCAGCTCGCCGAGCGACCCGAAGTCGAGGCAGAGCGTATCAAGATGGCGCGATTGAAACAGTTGCGCCTCGAGAAGGAAGCCGCAGAGGCATCGACTGCTGCCTTGAAGGGCGCTGGCGCAACGCAAGCGCCGCGCGCCCGTTCGACGAAAGGCGCCCGCGACAATCCGAAGGCATCACCGGGCCGGACTGCGAAATCGACACCGAGAACATTGTCGGACTGGATCACGCAGCAAAAGGGCAGCGGCGGCCGCTATTGATTGCCGGCTCCAGAGTTTCGGTGCCGGCCCGTAGCATGGGTAGAGCCCTTGCGAAACCCATCATGATGAACGGAGTTGATGGGTTTCGCTCCGCTCTACCCATCCTACGACCACTGGTGCCATGCCAAGGAAGAGCAAGCCCTTCCTCCCTCGCTTTCGTAGTATCCGGCGACCGGCCCGGTGGCTGCGCAAGACATTCGCGCAGGCCCCGCGGCTGGTCCGGATCGCCGGCATCGTGGCGGTTCTGCTCGCGGCCCTCGCCCTCCTGAACATCGCCTATCAAATCATCCGCAAGCCAACCGAACTCTTCGCCGTCGTCGGCCACGCCCTCGACAAGGAGCCGGTCGAGACCTGGGCGAGCTACGGCCCCGTCTTCCGAAAGCTTTCCACCGCGACGATCACGCCCGAATTGCTGGCCGCGCTGGCGCAGGTGGAGAGTTCGGGCAATCCGGTGGCGCGCACCTATTGGCGCTGGCGGTGGAGCTTCAATCCGCTGGCGATCTACAAGCCCGCCTCCAGCGCGGTCGGCCTCTTCCAGATGACCGATCCGGCCTTCGCGGAGGCCGCGCGGTTCTGTGTTCGCGGCAACACGGTCACGCAGACCGGCTGCGGGTTGAGCTTCCTCTACATCCGCGCGATCCCGAGCCACGCCATCGAGCTGGCCTCGGTGTATCTGGACCGCCAGGTGGCGTTGGTTCTCACGCTCGCGGGCGATGTGAAGCCGAGCGCGCAGCAGAAGCAGGATCTGGCCGCCTTCATCCATCTCTGCGGCGCCGGTCCCGCGGCGGCCTATGCGCGGCGCAAGTTTCAGATGATATCAGGCGAGCGCTGCGGCGATCACCTCGTCGCGGGTTATGTCGGCAGGGTCAACGCGATGAAGCGGCAGTTTCTGCGCCTTGCGGCCGAGGACGGCGACTAATGCCGTGATGCCGTCGGATGGAGCAAGGCACACTTGTGCCGTGCCCACCATGTCGTGCCGAGTCCGCCATAATTTTTCCTTTGCACGCGCGTTGTGTTGGACAGTGGCGAGACCTATCCTTCCCTTTGATCGGACTGCCTCCCATTGACGCCCGACCGGATGGAGAGCGCATCGGTGCCTGAAACGAACGACCCCAAACCTGATACCGCCAAACCTGATACCGCCAAGCCTGAGACTGCGAAGCCGGACGAGGCGCGCGCCGACGGCGGGCTGGCGCGGGCCCTTGACCGGATCAGGAGCACACAGGCAGACCTTGCAAGGCTGGACCAGCTGGTTTCCGGAATGGAACACGATGGCGAAGGCAAGCCAGCCTCGCACGCAAGCGCCGGTGCGACGGCAGCCGCCACTCCCGGAAACAAGGCGCCGACGTCGGATGCCAAGCCTTCGAGTGCAAAGCTTCTGAATACCAAGCTTCGCGATCAAGGCTTGAAAGGAGATCGGACCATGATGCGCGCTTTGGTTGGCCTCGTGCTGGCGATCGGCCTTCTCGGCGCCGCCTTCGCTTCGCAATATCGCAATGAGGCCAGCTCAATCAGCAAGTCGATCATTGCACGATGGGCTCCGCCGGCCGCGAGCAGCCCCCCGCAAGCATCCGCGGTGGAAGGCCCAGTGCAGCCGCCGGCCGTGCTACTGGCTGCTGCGGGTGATCCGAGCCCGGGGCCCGCGCCGCCGGTCCTCAAGGAAACGGAAAGCGCCCCAAAGCCTGACGCTCCAAAGCCCGCCGCCACAGCGCCCGACCCGACATCGTCCGATCTCGCGCAATCGCTCAAGGCCATCACGAGCGAGCTTGCGAGCATCAACGGCAAGCTCGAGCAACTGAAAAGCCGCAACGAGCAGACCCTGCGGGAGCAGGCCGACACCATTCAACAGCTCAAGTCAGCGCAAGAGAAGGATGCCGCGGACAATGCGCGCCTCGCCGCGCAGGTCCAGGCGCTGCAAACGCAACTGACCGCGTCACCCGCGCCTGCAGCCGCCAAGCCCGTCGTGCGCAGTGTGAACAACGATGCGGCTACGCGTGTCCGGCCGCACATCCCAGCGGCCGAACCCCGGCGGCCCAGACCGCCGCCGCGAGGCCCCTGGATGCCTCCGCCTTACATGGGAGACCCCTACGGCGATCCGGATTGGTGAGCGAGCTGCCGTAGGGTGGGAAAAGCCGCGCTTGTGCCGTGCCGTGGGATGGGTAGAGCCCTTGCGAAACCCATCATTCCGTGACGGCCACTGATGGGTTTCGCTTCGCTCAACCCATCCTACGAACTGATCCGCTCACCACCAATACGGCCAGCGCCATCCCTCATAGCGAACATAAGACGGCACCAGCGGCGGGCCGTAGGGATCAACGCGATCATCCTCGGGGCGATAGCGATAGCGCGGAACGACGTTGTAATCCCACGGCGTCGGCCTCAGCACAGGCGCGGTGACGATGAGTCGCTCTTGCGGCGCGCGAACGACGACGGCTTTCCGCGTCCGGGCTTCGGCGCCCGACGTTGCAAGGGTGGACAGCACCAGGGCGGTTCCGAGCGCGCACGCGGCGGTCATTCTTGTCATGCGTTGGTCTCCTTCGCGTGAAGAGTGCAAAAGGATGCCGGGCAAGGCAAGCAAATTTCGCGCGAGCTTTTCTGCGGCCATCCTTTCGAGACGCCCGCTTTTGAGCGGGCCCCTCAGGATGAGGACGGAGTGCGCGGCAACAGCTTCAGCAGGCGAAGATCACGCTTAGCCTCATCCTGAGGAGGCGTGTCCGCGCCGTCTCGAAGGACGAGGCGCGCGCTGGCATTTCAGCGAGCGTAACGCGAACGGACCAAGACCGGGCGAAGGGCCGTGACGCCCTACCCCGCATCAACCTCGTCCGGCGCCGGCCCGGCAACGAGCCCGTCGAGACTGACCATCAGCAAATCGGCGATGTGCATCAGCTGGTACACCGGAATATCCACCTCACCCTGCTCGGCCGCCGCCACGAAGGCCGGCGCGACACCGATGCGCTCGGCGAGCTGGGCTTCGGTGTAGCCGCGGGTCTCGCGTGCGGCCTTGACGCGCGCGCCGATGCCGAGCCGGTGCCGGGCCTGCTCGTCCGCGGTCATCATGGCCGCCTGCTCGTCCGGGCTCGCATAGCCCTCGATGAACGCGCCGCCGATCAGCCTCTCCTTTCGCCAGGCGAGCCGGCAGACCTTGCGCAGTCCGCTCGAGAAGATCAGCGAAAACTGCTCCGGGACCCATGCCGAGCTGTTGAGCGCCACGCGCGCGCCGGTGCCGGAGACATCGCGGATCGTGCAGGGCACGCTGACGATGCTGCCGGTGCCGTTGTCGAACTCGACGATGCCGGTCCGCAACGTGTGATGCCTGACTGCGGCGCGATGATCGCTCATGACAGCTCCCGAAAACTTGCGGCGGCGGCGCATGGCGTATCCGACGCATCCGAAATCGGGGCGAAGATACCGCGGAATTTCTCCGTAACTCCTAAGCTTCCAGCGGTTCAGTCGTGACCGGATGCCATGGTAAAGGAATTGCTCCCGGGCGGCCGCTCTCGGCGGCGTTCGCGTAGCCCGGATGGCGCGCAAGCGTCATCCGGGAAAGGTGTCCGCAGCGCAGGAATCGCCGATCACGCCCGCGCGCGGCGCAGGGCGTGCTCCAGCGTCTTTCTTTGCTTGTCCCAACGGGCCTGCTCAGCCTCGGCGCGTTCGTCGAGCGCGGCCCGCTCGGCGTCGATCTGCTCTGCCCGCGCGTCGTGCTCCCGCCTCGCTCTGTCCAGCGCCGCCTCGGCGATGGCGACCGCCTTGTCGCGGCGGGCGCGCGCCTTGGTGCGGGCGGCCTCCTCCTTGCGGCGCTCGGCCTCTCGGCGCTTCTCCTCCTTCGCGAACGCCGCGGCGGCCTTGCGCGCCGCTTGATCGTCGATCTCAGGGGATGCTGTCCGCACCGTCCTGGCGGGACGCTTCGTCGATCCTGGCCTGCTCTTGAGCCTGGTCTTTGTCTTGCTCTTGCTTCTGGGTCTGGCCTCGCCCTCGGCGAGATCCGTCGGCAGGGCGGCACTCTCCGTGAATGGGCCGTCCGAGCCGACCGGGCGCCTGAGCACGACACCGGGCCTCGCCATGGTCGCCGCGACGATATCGCGATCGTCAGTCTCCTTCGCCGCGCCCTGATGGAACAGGTTGGAGCTGGCGCCCCAGGCCTCCAGTGCCGCCTTCATCGAGGGTGCCGCGATGGCCTGATCGTAGAAGCCGAGCGAGGTCTGGTAGGTCTTCAGCTTTCGTTTCGGTTTTGCCGGCATGTCGTCCCGATGAGCTTCGCTGTCCGCTGACGATCGTAGCCCGGATGGAGCGCAGCGCAATCCGGGGTCTTCTGTCCGAGGAAGACGTCCCGGATTACGCTCGCGCTCCATCCGGGCTACGGACTGCCACCAGCGCATCATACCCCTTCTCGCTGAACGCCAGCAGACAGAACCCGTTCCCAAACGGATCGGCCAGCATCGCGATCCGCCCATACGGCGCATCGCGCGCGGGCGCCTCCAGGATCGCGCCGGCACTGAGCGCACGCGTGACGGCGGCGTCGACATCGTCAACGACGACGTCGATATGCACCGGCGTCCAGTGCCGCTGGTAGCGGCGGCGGTCGCCGCCGGCACCTAACGTGCCGGCCTGCTTGGTCAGGAGATAGACCGGCGCGGGCCAGCCGAGCAGCTCGACGAAGTCGGCGCCGAAGCGGCGGCCGACGCTGAGGCCGAAGGCGGCGGTGTAGAAGCTCGTGGCCTGCGCGACGTCGGGGACATCGATGTTGAGGAGGAAGGTCATGGCGGACTCGTTGCGCGGTTGCGCAGCGAGCGTAGCCCGGATGGAGCGCAGCGCAATCCGGGATGTTGCCGCACGCTCGGCCCCGGATTTCGCGGACGCTCCATCCGGGCTACGCCCTCCGCACGAACTCCTCGCGGTCGAGCATGCCATCATGCCCGTGTTTTGCCCGACGTCTCAAGTCATTATTCGGCGTTACCGAAAACACGAGAATTATCAAAGCCATGTCTACTGTGCATGGGGTTGTTTTCGCAAAATCGCTTCCGGCGGCCTCACTTGCCTCTCAGGCTGAGGATATAGGCCGAAAGCGCATCCGCCTGCTCCGGCGCGATCACGAGGTTCGGCATGTTCTGGTGGCTGGTCCGCCAAAACACCTTGAGCGACAGCGCGGTGGTGCCGCTCCTGTCGGCGATGGCCTGGAAGCTCGGGGCCTCGTCGAAGAAGCCGGCCATGTGCGGCTCGACGGCGTGACAGGTCTGGCACCACGCCTCTGCCAGACGATGCCCTTCGTCGACCGCGCGCGGACCGGACCTCGGCGCCCCCGCGGCGGTGTGGACGACGCTGAACAGAAACAGCACCGACAACGCGATCAGGACGGCGAGGCCGATGTAAATTCGAGCGCTGTGCGACATGACTATCCCTCGCGATGGCGCGGCAGTTCAGCCAGCTTGACGCCTGGCCGGCACACCGGGTTGATCTGCGTCAACGGATTGCGCCCTCCCATCGCAGCCCCGCGCGCAACCTCAGCACGTCACGAGCTCGGTGTGGCCAAAACCCTTGGAGTAGTCGAGCAACGAGATGACGGTCGGCGTCAGCCGAGCGCATCGCCGTTGATGCAGCTCAACTCGCGAGGGCGACATTGCCTCATGGATCAAGCCGGTCGCAGGGATCGCGGCAACCGCGTAGGCTCGCGCCCGTCAACGACTCACGGAGGCACCACCATGAACGGCAATCGCTATTACGGCGTCCGCGTCGAGGGCGCGAAATACGGCGTCGGCTTCGGCTCGGCGCTCGCCATCGCGATCTCCTACACCAACAACCATTCGATTCTGTGGGCGATCATCCACGGCATCCTGGGCTGGTTATACGTGATCTTTGTCGCGCTGTTTCGGTGATATCGCACCGGCAGGCGATCGCGGTTGCAGGCAGGCGGCAGCTTTCCCTTGCTTTCCTCGATCCTGCCCCTAGGGTCGCGCCGCGAACGAAGCGTGAGACCAGAGAAGGGTTAGACGAGACTTGCCATGACCGACACGATGAAATGCCCTGCCTGCAGCTCCGAGCACGCCTATCAGGACCGCGGTCTCTGGGTCTGCCCGGAATGCGGCCATGAATGGAGCGGTGCGGCGGAGGCGGCGGCGGACACCGCGCAGGACGCGGGCGTGCGCGATGCCAACGGCAATTTGCTCGCCGACGGCGACAGCGTCATCGTGATCAAGGATCTCAAGATCAAGGGCTCCTCCTCGGTGGTGAAGGGCGGCACCAAGGTGCGCAACATCCGCCTCCAGGACGCCAGCGACGGGCACAACATCGCCTGCAAGATCGACGGCATCGGCGCGATGAACCTGAAGTCGGAGTTCGTGAAGAAGGCGTAGCTCGCGCTTACCTTTGCCGCTGCGCCAGATAGAACCCGCACAGCACCGTCACCAGCCCCGCGGCCTGCAGCATCGTCGGCGGCTCGCCGAGCAGCAGCCAGCCGGTGAGCAGCGTCAGCGCCGGCACGCAGGCCGGAAACACCGCAGCGCGGGCAACGCCGAGGCGCTGGACCGAGACGGCGTAGAGATAGAGCGCGGCGGGGCCGGCGAGCACGCCCTGCGCCAGCGCCTGGATCGCGTTCTCGGTCACGCCGATCGCCGCAACATGGGCGAGGCCGACGGTTGCGATGTAGACCGGCAGCAGCAGCAGCGACAGCACGTTGATGACGAGCGCAGCCGACACGGCGGAGACGCGCCAGTGGCGCAGGGCTGCGCCGAAGCCGGCGAACATCAATCCGGTGAGCACGAAGATCAAGTCGCCGAGCACACCGTCGGCCCCGATATGGCCGATCGATTCGGCGCCGATCACGCCGAGGCCGCCGACGATGACGACCGCGCCGGCAAGGCGCGAGGCGGAGATGTGCTCCTTCAGCACGACCGCCGCGAGCAGCAGGCCGCCGAGCGTCGCGCAGGAAGGCTGGATCACGCTGCCATGGCCGAGCGGCACGAACAGGAAGCCGGTGTAGGAGATCAGCGACATCACGGGGCCGCCGAGCACCATCAGCACAACGCCCCTGCTCCAGCCGATGCCGCAGAGATCGGAGATGCCGGCGCGGAACACCAGCGGCAGGAACGCGATCCCCGACCAGACATAGCGATGCACCAGCAGATCGACCGGCGTGAAGCCGACCTTGAGGCCATGCCGCGTGGCGGCAAAGCCGAACGCCCAGAACAGCGCCGCGGCAAGGCCGCAGACCACGCCGAGCAGGGCCGGCGCCGCATCGTTGTTCTGAGATAGAGCGCCGGCGCCGCTCGTCCGCTGATCCATGGGTTCAAGCCTTATGTCAGCGCGTATACCGCCTCAACCCACGCGGCCGCAGGGCTGGCACGCGGCGGTGATTGTGGGCCCACGCATCACGCCTCCTGCTCGAAGACCATCCGCCATCCCTTGCGCGTATCCATGTATTCCCGCACCTGCCTGATCCGGTCGCCCGCCACCGTGAACACGAAGCAATAATCGTTCTCGTACGGCTTGCCGCCGGGCAGCGTCGCGCGCATCCGCTCCTCCACGATCACGACATCGCCGTCGGCGTACACGCCGCGGAACGCGATATCGATGTTCGAGAACATCTTGTGCATCTCTTGCGCGATGAAGCGCGCGATCTGGTGCGGTCCGGCCATGTGGTCGGTGTGATCGAGCGCGACGGCCGTGGCATTGCCCCTCGGCGCGATCCATTCGGCATCGTCGGTGAACAATGCGGCGATGCGTTCGGCATCGCGCGACGAGAAGGTCTTCCACGCGGTCAGGACGATCTCTTTCGGGCTGGACATGATGCGCTCCCTGAGGGTCGCCTTCTAGGTCGCGATGCGCCTTGCGGCTCGCCGCAATCGGACTCGGTCATCCCGCAGCCCTTCCGTGTCTGCCGTCATGCGTTATGATCGGCCATGCTGAGCTTCGATGTCTGCAACGCCGCGCGCCTGCGCCGCGATCCCTGTTATGACGGCCGATTCTTCACGGCGGTGAAGACCACGGGCATCTATTGCCGCCCGGTCTGTCCGGCCAAGCAGCCGCTGACGCGCAACGTCGCCTATTATCCGACGGCGGCGGCGGCCGAGGCCGCCGGCTTCCGGCCCTGCCTGCGCTGCCGCCCCGAGACCGCGCCGTTCTGCCCAGCCTGGAACGGCACGCGCTCGACGGTGGCGCGGGCCATGAAGCTGATCGATGACGGCGCGCTCGACGAAGGCTCGGTGGTTGATCTGGCGATGCGGCTCGGCATCTCCTCGCGTCATCTGGCGCGCCTGTTCGAGCGCCACGTCGGCGCCACGCCCCAGCAGCTCGCAAGGACGCTGCGCGTCCAGCGCGCCAAGCGCCTGCTCGATGCCGGCGATGACAGCATGACCGATATCGCATTCCAGGCCGGCTTCGGCAGCCTGCGCAGATTCAACGCCGCCTTCGCCGAACTCTACGGCCGCTCACCGTCAAGCCTGCGCGCGCGGAGGGCTTAGCGCGCCGCTGGAAGTCGCTCAGAAAAATCCGGGGCTGAGATCCAGGCCGTAGGTCAGGCTCAGCACGAACACGAACAAAGCGGCGGCGGCGAACAAAGCTGTCTGCTTGAGAATGAACGCACGCGGCGAAGTGGTGGCGGCAACGACTTTCTGCGCAACGGGCATAATGGCCTCCATTATGACTTCAAAATTGGCCGCAACAATGCGGCGGCCGCATCAAGCAACGCGACGTGCAAAGCAACTGTTAAAAGGATCACGCCCGTTATGAACGGGCATACATAACCGGCACAATCACGCGAACTTGTTCGCGGCCAGATTCTCAATCAGCGCATCGGTGTCAATTCATCGTGCCGATGCATTGCACGATGTGCGCCGGCGCGAGATCGCGCACAAGGTAGTTCCAACGATTCCTGCACGCGCGGTGCGTAAGCCGCATCGATTTCGATATCGCGCGTGAGGCAGTGGATCCCGCCTCTCCGCGGAACCCACCTGCCGTTCACGATGTCAGCTTAGCGCGCCACGCCGACGGTCGCGGTCTTCACCTTGCGAGGGCTGAGCACCTTCGCCTGATGGACCGAGGCGAGCGTGGTCGGCGCAGCAGTCTGCTGCTCGACATGCGCGGCGCCGAGGACGCGAACCTGCAAGGGCGAGACCGGAAATCCATTGGTCTCGTAAGTCGGCAGCTCGGCGGCGAAAGCCGCGGTGCTGCCCGCGATCGTCAGGATGGCGGCGGCGATCGACAGAGTCTTCTTCTTCATTGGTGATGCTCCTGAGTGGAAGAGTCGGAGCATATTTAGGCGCGTTTTGCTGCATTGCGACATGCTTTGTTGCATTGCAACAGCGCGTGCGGTGCATGGCGATATGTTTAATACGTACAAGGCGTTGGCCGAATCACGGCCGGCCGCGACATGACGGTTTTATGGACGGTGCTCAACCACCGAGCACATTGCCCCAGCCATCGAAGAGATAGGCCTTCCAGGCCACAGTTCCGTCGTCGCCCAAGCGGCTGGCCTGCCGGTAATCGTCGGCCTGATCAGCGGTCCAGGTGATGATCGTATCCGTGAGGCGATCGTGCAGGATGGCGGGCTCGGTGGGATCGAAGGCGTCCATGGGACGAAGCGAGGAATGCGTCATGGTCGACCAAACGCGCCAGCCGCAACAAAGTTGCCGCAACCCGTCGGGCAAGCCCCCCGCGTCAAAAGGGTGATGCCCGCCCCACGCTCCCTCATCGATGCCGTGGCGCGACGCCCTATTTCAACGCAGTCGCCAGCGATTGCAGCTTTGCGACGAGATTGGTGCCGAGCGCATAAATGATCTCGATGATCGCGAGCGCGATGCCGGCTGCGATCAGGCCGTATTCGATCGCGGTGGCGCCGGATTCATCGGCGACGAATTCAGCCCATTTGCATTTCAACTTCACAATCGTGTCCTTCCCACTTGCCGGAACGGCCGGCAAGCGAGAAACGCACGACCACAATCCAAGATTGAGTAAACCCGATCGCTTCAAGTTGACGACAATGAACGCCGTTTGCTGGGGGATTCCCTTGAAAACCGCCGTGGAACCCGCGTTGCAGCTTGGCAACACCCCCGCGAAAAGCCCGATTTCACCGATTTAGGCCATTGCGTCGCCACACGGTCCTCCGAACAATCGAGGCGCTGCGTGCCTTTCCGTGCAAGACTGTTTTTGCATCATGACTGTTCCGACAGAGCGTGTCCGAACAGAACCGTTTGGAGGCAGGGATCATGAACGATCGGCGGTCTCTTCTGGTGGCGGTCGCGTGCCCCTCAGCCGTTCTTGCCGGCTGGATGGCGCTTTCCCTCTCCGCCTATGCCCCTGCCCTCATCGAGAACAGCGGCGCCAATGCGGCTGCCGTGTCGCGCGCGAAAGATCTCAGCCGGCTCGACCTCGCCGACGTCCCGCACGCTGTGACGATCGAGGACGGCATTGCCTTGACGGCCGACATCGCGGCTGCCGTCGCTGCGGCACCGGCGCCGACGATCACTGAAGCGGTGCCCGAGCCTCCCGCCATCAAGCTCGCCTCGGCCGATCCGGCGCTGATCCTGCCGACGGAGACGCCGCCCGCGCCGCAGATCTCGCCTGAACCAGAGCCCGTCGTGGGCGAGGCCGCCCCAGTTGCAGCGCCAGCGCCCGTCAAGCTCGCATCTGCCGATCCCACCGAGATCGTGACGACGGACCCCGCGGCGATCGCGAGCGGTCCCGTCACGCCTGTGAGCAAGGCATCACCGCCCGCCGACACCGTCGCCGTGCTCGACGAATGCTTCGTCATGGATGCCTGCATCGACCGCTATCTCTGGGCGCTCTATCAGCGCACCGCAAAAGAGGACTCGATCAAAGTCCAGGAGCGCCGCGCGGTCACCGTCAAGCGCAAGGGCAAGACCGTCACGGTGATGCGCAGCTTCACGAAGCTGGTCGACGAGGATTTCGGCTGGAAGGATCCGAAAGCGGCCGAGCACGCCGGCATGTCGATGATGGACTACGTCATCGGCGGCATGGACAAGAGCTTCAAGCGGAAGCTGTTCCGCACGCTGCTTGCCGCGGAAGCCGCCGGCCTCTCGCCCGGCATCACCAGCGCGTTCCGTGACGATTATCGCCAGTCGATCGCAAGCGGCCTGAAGGCCGCCTCCGACCGCTCCTATCACGGCGGCAGCACGCGCGGCGGCTACGGCCATGGCATGGCGGCGGACATTGTCAGCACGCAGGGCAATAACCGCGCGCAGCGCTGGGTCTCGACGGAAATCCTGTGGAAGTGGGTCGACGCCAACGGCAAAACGTACGGCATCGGCCGGCCCTATCTCGGCCGCGATCCGCCGCATGTCGGCCCGGTGGACGGTGCGGAATACATCTCGCGCCGCGGCACGGCCGACCACAAGGAAGCCGCCCACGTCAAACCGAAGAAGACGCGGGCTGTCGCGAGCGCCAGGTCGCCAAAGGCCCAAAAGGCACAAGCCGCGCGCGAGCAGAAGAGCCCGGCCAAGCCACAGAAATCAGCGCAATCGACCGGCAAGCGCGCAACCTGAGGCCGTTACGGCGCGCGCCCCGGCATCGGCAGCGGCACGAGCCGCATCTCGGCCGTACCGGCATCCTGCGTGCGCACCAGCACCGCAAAGATGGTCTCGACCGCAAGCCGTACCGCGGTCTCGATCGCCTCGCCCTTGGCCAGATGTGCCGCGATCAGGCCGGTGAGGAGATCGCCGGTGCCGTAGGGGCGGATTGGCAGGCGCGGCGTCGCAAAGCGCGATAATTGCCCGCCGGCGCAGAGGATGGTCTCCACTTGCCCTTCCGACGTATCGGTCAGCGTGCAGCCGGTCGCCACGATTTCGATGCGGCCGGTCCCCGCCAGCGCCGCACACCCCGCACGCAGGTCCTGCGCATCCGCGATCGTGAGACCTGAAAGCAGCTCGAGCTCGAACTGGTTCGGCGTGGTCAGGCTCGCGGCCCGCAGCAGCCGGTGCCGCACCACGTCCAAAATGCCGTCGGCGACATAGACGCGGCCGTCGTCGCCGATCACGGGATCGCAGAGATAGACAAGCTTGGAATTCCGCGTGAGCGCCCGCTCGACGAAATCAGCGATGACGGCGGCGTTGCCCGGCGAGCCGAGATAACCGGTCACGAGCACGGCGGCCTCATCGACCAGACCGCGCTCCTCGACGCCCTTGAGAAGATCGGCAACGAGCTCGGTCTCCAGCACCCGTCCGCGCAGGCTCGGATAGCGCGGATGGTTGGACAGCAGCGTCGTCGGCACCGCCGCCACGTTCACGCCCTCCGCCTGAATGGCATAGGCGGCCGCGCTGTTGCCGACATGGCCGTGAACCACCTGGCTTTGAATGGAGATGACGAGCATGAAAGAGGTCCGTAAGGAGAAACATCAGGCGAGGCAAGAGTAGCCCGTCTCGGCCCCGAGAGCACGCGCCGCCCGCACTTCAACGTCCTGCCAGCTCACCGAGGTAAGCGCAGAACATGTCGGCCAGCCCATCGGCATGACGCGCGATCTCGGCCTCGCTGCGCGGCGTTTCCGAAAACCGCTTGCCGACTTCGCTCAGCGTCGTCTTGATGAGCTCGCCGGCAAGCGCACGGGTCGCCTCCGATGCTCTGGGCAGCGCTTCCCGCATGAACGCCGCGATGATCCCCTCGCCGGCGGCTCGCGCGTCCTGCGCCTCGGGCGCGTCGCGATAGAGCGGCGCCGCATCGCTGAGCGCGCCGCGGATCGCGGCCTCCTCGCACTCAGACAGAATGAAGGCATGGACCAGCGCGCGCAGCCGCACCGGCGGCGGCTTCGCCCGGTCCTCGAGGATGCCGCGCAAGAGGTCACTGGTGCGCCGCCACTCGTCGCTCTGGAGACGAAACAGGATCGCGGCCTTGTTCGGAAAATACTGATAGAGCGAACCGACGCTCACCCCGGCCCGCTCCGCCACCCGCGCCGTGGTGAAACGTTGCGCGCCCTCCTTCGCCAGGACCTGAACAGCGGCATCGAGAATGGCCGCGACAAGCTCGCTGGAGCGGGCCTGTTGCGGCTGTTTTCGTGAAGAAATTGAACGGCTTCGACGGTCGGCCATGGCTCGCTCGGGCAATGCGAATAGGAAATGCGACGAATTAGTCGTATTTCAATCGGCACGCAAGCACGCGTTTCTTCGCCAACTCTGGAGGCCTCGAATGAGCACCCCGACCATCACATCGCTTGCGCCGCTGCTGGACCGCCTGTTCGACGAGGCTGAGGCAGCAAACGGCGCAACACGCGCCGCCGTCGCGGATCTGTCCGACGCAGACCGGACGCGCTTGATGCGCAGCAAGACCGACTATCGCGACCTCTACGGACGCTTGAAGGACGCACCGCTCGCGGTCTCGCGCGAAACGGGCCACCTGCTCTACATGCTGGCACGCAGTTCCCGCGCCAGGGTGATCGTCGAGTTCGGCACGTCGTTCGGCATCTCGACGCTGCACCTTGCCGCAGGTCTGCGCGACAATGGCGGCGGCCACCTCATCACCAGCGAATTCGAGCCGTCCAAGGCGGCGCGGGCGCGGGAAAACCTCATCGCGGGCGGCTTGATCGACCTCGTCGAAATCCGTGAAGGCGACGCGCTGAAGACGCTCAGCGCCGATCTGCCTGCTACGATCGATCTCGTGCTGCTCGACGGCGCCAAGGCGCTCTATCCGGAGATCCTTGATCTGCTGGAAGGCCATCTCGGACCGGGTGCGATCATCGTCGCCGACAATGCCGACGACAGCCCGGACTATCTGGCGCGCGTGCGCGCGCCCGACAGCGGCTACATGTCCGCGCCGTTCGCCGAAGACGTCGAGCTCTCCGTGCGGATCAGCTGACACAGGTCGAAACGCCACGAAATTCTGGAGCCGCCGCGCTCTTCACCACGCGGCGGCTTCATGCTGTCACGGGTGTCGCAGCCTCGTCACTCACACGTGATACCCCGTCCTGGCCAAAGCCGGGCCAGGGCGTGCTAAACATACCTACCGCGCGGTATCTTCCTGTTCCCCGCGCCGGAGCTGACCATGACCTCCGCCTTCAATGCCTACGCAGCGCTCGCCCTCGCCATCGTTCTCGAGGTCACGGCGTCCGCCTTCCTGCAGCAATCCGCGCAATTCACCCGGCCGTGGCCGACGCTGGCCATGGTGCTGTTCTACGTCGCCTCGTTCTATGCGCTGTCGGTGGCGATCCGCGTCATCCCCTTGAGCGTCGCCTATGCGATCTGGGGCGGGGTCGGCATCATCCTGACCGCCACCGTCTCGTTCGTGCTGTTCCGCCAGATGCTGGACGCCGCGGCCTTCGTCGGCATCGCGTTGATCGTATCCGGGGTCGTGGTCATCAACCTGTTCTCGCAGGCCAGTGTGCATTGATGGCGGAAAGCCGCTACACCCGCGCCAAGCAGCCGGAGCAGGTCCGGCGCGCCCTGCTCGACTGTGCCGCGGCGATCGCCATGGACCACGGCGTCGCCGGCGTTACGGTGCAGGCGGTCGCAGTCGCGGCCGGCGTCACCAAGGGCGGGCTGTTTCACCACTTTGGCAGCAAGCAGGCACTGATCGAGGGCCTGTTTGCCGATCTCCTCGCGCGTGTCGATGCCGAGATCGACGCCACGATTGAAGCCGATCCGAAGCCGCGCGGCAGCTTCACGCGGGCCTATGTGAATGCCGTGTTCACCGGCAAAACCCTGGGATTCGCGACGCCCTGGGCGGCGCTGAGCATGGTCGTCGTCACCGATCCGCCGCTCCGGCGGCTCTGGAACGACTGGATCAAGGCGCGGCTAAAGCGCCATCGCGCAACCGACGGCACGCCCGAACTGCAAATGGTGCGCCTGGCCGCTGATGGCGCCTGGCTCTCTTACGTCACGACGGGACAGACGCGGATGAGCGCCGAGCTACGCGCGGTGCACGCACTGCTGATCGCGCAGACCTATCGACGCAGATAGCAGCCCGCACGCCTACTGGCTCTGCACCGGCTTGGGTGGACGCGATGCGGATCGGGCGGGCTTCTTGCCGGGCTTGGCCACAGCGCGCGCCGGCGGCTCGTCGACCGACTCCAGATACGCCGCGAGCGCCTTGGCCGAGTCCGAACTGGTCGCGTAATGGTCCTTCAGGAACCAGGACAGCGTCAGGCTGAAGCGACCCTTGGCAAGGCCGCGCGGACTGCGATGGCAGGTCGCGCAGCCGTCAGCGAAGAGCTTTGCGGGCGACTTGCCGGCGTCGAGATTTTGCGCGGCGGCAACCGTCGCCGTCAGAACGGCGGCGGCTGCAACAGTCATCACGGGCACGATCCGATCGCGCCCCGGTCGAAACAGCGATGTCAAAATGCCGTCCCCTCGCCCGCCCTTCGGTCACGCCGCCGACAGCTGATCGAACTCCGGCGGTGCGTAGGCCTTGCCGTCCTGGTCGGTGATGACGACCCGCCACCCCTCGCTCGCCCACACCTTCGCCTTCGCCACGATGAGCAGCCGGCTCTCCCGGGCGAAACTGTACTTCTCGTTGTCGCGTTCTGCGATCATCTTGTAGGCCAATTCGCATCCCCTTGCGTCGCCCTGCACCCGGCCTCCTCGTGGCAGCGGGCTTTGGCGGCAATTCGCCGGGAGCGTGGCAATTTGGTGCCATCCGCTGGCATGGCGCCGATGATCGGCAACCGGCGTCGAGCCGTGCCCCACAGGAATGCAATTCCAACCCGTCGCAGGTTCCCCCTGCGACGACGGAGCCGTCTACAAGCCGTGCTGGACCATGTCGTGCCGGATCGGCCGCCGGGGGCGGCCCGTCACATCAACAATGGAACCGATCGTCCCGTGTCCGAGCCCGCTAGTGCACGCGGATGATGTGGGGTCGGCCGAGATCAATCAGCCCTTGCACCGCAGAGAGGCGGTCGTCGAGGGCTGCAATGGTGAGCAGCAGGTTGTTGCGGCGCTCGTCGAGCATGCCCATCTCGGCGCCGGTGAGCTTGGCGCTCGTTCGTTCCTTGTGGATCCCTTCCAGGGATTCGCGCAGTCCGGCAATCAAGCCGGTCAGCTGCTTGGCCTCCTTCGTCATCGAACGCTTCGCGACATTCTGGCGGCGCGTCTCCGCCTGGCTCTGTCTCATGTCATCCTCCCGTGCCCCGCTGCCCCGAGTGGATGCTTACAGCTTTGGGTAGACATGTTACGATCGATTAAATCTGCACACGAAGAACTATCTTAAATTGTAAAGGCCTCGACACAGCGAAGAAAAGCCCGGCACCAGGGCCGGGCTTTTGCTTGGCAATGCTAGTGCTTCTGATGTCCACCACCGGGGCCGCCCGCCGGGGCGCCGCCGCCACGCGGGGCGGCATTGATGTGCGGAGCACCGCCCCCGCCGCCGTGCGGCATTGCAGGCGCGGCCGCGCGCGGCGCCGGCATCTGCGCGCGGGCATTCATCGGCGAACCGTGGCTCGCGTTTGGCTGGGCGACATGCGGCATCGCGGGACGCGCTGAAGGCGCAGACGATACACGCGGCGCTTCATGCGCGCGGGCCATCGGCTGCGCACGCACCGGAGCGCCGGTCGCAGCCCGCTCGTGCATCATGCGTGCTTGTGCATCGCGCGGATTGCGGGTCTGCACATTGGTCCGCTCATGCGCGATGCGCTCGCTTCGTTCAACGCGGGCTCGATCGGGCGTAGCCGTCGCGTCGCGCTTGGCGACAGCGGCATCATGCCGAGCCGTCGTGGCATCACGGCCGGAGACTGCCGCGCCGCCCCTGGCACGCACACCGTCGCGCCCCAATGCGATCGCCGCGTCGCGGGTTGCCGCGCGGCCGATGCGGGCGGCACGCGGATCGATCGTCATCCGCGTCGCAACGCTCTGATGCGAGGTCCAGTAATTATTCCAATAGGCATGACGTCGATACCAGGGACGTCCTCCATAGTAATTCGACCAATACGAGGTCAGCACGAAGGGAACGACGGGCACGTCGATCTCGTCGACATAGTCGGGGAGATAGACGTAATGATTGCGATAGAGATATTCGAGATATTGCGACGACACCCAGCCGCGATCGTCGGAGAAGCTGACGTCGCACCAGGCGTTGCCGCGCAGGCAACCATGGATGTTGACGCGGGCGCCCTCGGGGACACGATCAACCAGGGGGAAGCCCGAGCCCGGCCCGGCGCGCAGGCCGGTCGAGACGGTAACGATGCCCGGCGCGGCCAATGCGGCTGTTGGCGCGAGCAGCAGTGTAGCAACCAAAACGCTCTTGAATGTCATGGTGTGTTCCTCCTCTTCCGAGTCGGAACGCGCTGGCAGGACAGGCGTTCCGCATATGGCGCGCCCATCCGTCGAAAGACTGAAACGCGCGCCGCGCGCGGTTCAATATTCATCCGCCGTTCATCGGCAACACGCGAGCCGGCGCTTGCGGACCGTCAGCTGACCTGCGATCAGTTGGCCTGCAACATGAACGCGTCGAAGTACGACGCAAGCCCGGCAAAGTCAGAGAGCGGCAGCACGTTCGCGACATACTGGTCCGGCCGCACTACGACCATGCAGCCCGCCTTCCGATCTATGCCACGCATCGTGAAAACGTCCTGGCCGCTCTTGAGGTCCGGACAGAACATCTTCTCGTAGTCGCGCAAGCCATAGCGCCCCTTGCGCGGGAGCAGCAGCGACGGCATCGCCTCGACGGCGAGCTCGCGGTGATTTTGCTGAAAGACCGCCCGCAGATCGATCACGTTGTCGATGTCGGCGCCAACAGGGGTATATCGTCTCACCGGAGACTCCCTGGCTTCAGTCAGAAAGTTGCACAGCGTGCGAATGGCGGAGCCCGCGGCCGCAGGATCTTCGGCAGGCGAAAACGCGTAGATCCGGAAGCGGCCATCAGCCTGCGCGGCGTGACCGAGATGGACCGGCTTGGCATCGGCCAGCCGGATCACCGGCGCGGAATGGAAGCGCTTGCCGATGACGAGGCCTTGCGCGAGGTGCTGATGCGAGGCTGCACCGGTGAGGATCGATGGCGTGTAATGCGTCGCCGTGCCCGCGGTGTAGCGGCCATGCCTGACGAAATAGTCCTGTGTCCTGGCGGCGTCGCCGCCACCCGCTTTTGCTGACGAAGCCAGAATCCCTGCCCACTCGCGATCGAAATCGATCAGCTCTTTCGCAACCGCCTGGCGCTCCGCCGAATAGGAATGCAGCAGGCTCGGCGCGCACTGCTTCCGGAGGACGGCGGCAAGCTTCCAGCCGAGATTGAAGGCGTCCTGCATCGAGACGTTCATGCCCTGCCCCGCCTTGGGGCTGTGGGTATGGCAGGCATCGCCGGCGATGAAGATGCGTGGCAGGCGCGATGCGATCTCGGCCTCCGGCACGTCATCGAACTTGTCGGTGAGACGCTGGCCGATCTCGTAGACCGACCACCAGGCGATCTCCTTCACCTCGAGCGCATGCGGCTTCAGGATCCGCTGCGCTTTGGCGATCACGTCATCGGCGGTGATGTTGCGGCTGGCGACGCGCTCGCCGACATCGAGCTTGGCGAGTTCGACATAGATGCGGACCATGTAGCCGCCTTCGCGCGGGATGATCAGCAGGCTGCCGTCCTTCGCCGACTGGATCAGCGACTTGAAGCGGATGTCCGGAAAATCGGTCACCGCCAGGACGTCCATCACGCCCCAGGCGTGGTTGGCGGAATCGCCGTGCAGCTCGCGCCCGATCGACTTGCGCACCACGCTGCGCGCACCGTCGCAGCCGACCACATAGCGCGCCTTGATCGTCTCGACCTTGCCCTCGCTTCCGGCATCGGCGCGTTCGAGGCGCACGGTCACGGCATGGTCGGCGGGACCTGCGGCCGGATCGACCTCGAGGTCGAGCAGGCGGCGGCTGTAATGGGGGGCGAGCTTGGCCGGCGATTTCCGCATCACGTCGAGAAAGCCGTCATGGATGCGCGCCTGGTTGAGGATGACATGCGGGAATTCGGACAGGCCGTCCTCGACGTCTTGCACCCGGCCGCTGCGGACGATGGTCTCGGGCAGCCGCTCGTCCGGCTTCCAGAACGTCGTCTCGTTGACCCAATAGGCCTCCTTCAGCACGCGCTCGCTGAAGCCGTAGGCGTGGAACATTTCCATGGTGCGGCAGGCGATGCCGTCGGCCTGCCCGACCAGCAAGCGATCCGGCTTCTGCTCGACGATGCAGGTCTTGATATCGGGGAATTGCGCAAGCTGGGCGGCGAGCGTGAGGCCCGCAGGGCCGCAGCCAACGATGAGGACATCGACCGCGTCAGGCACGGCGCCCGCCGCGCCCGGGGCTTGAACGCGCTCGGCGGGGTCGGCGATGTCAGGGTCGCCCGGCTGAAATCCATTCAGATGGAATTGCATGAGCCTCTCCCGTCAACCCTCTGTTTTGATATTGCTCAGTATGCTGACTATCAGTATACTTGTCAACGATGGTGCACCGCTCTGCCTCCGAGGAGAATTCGGTGAAAGACAACAACGACATGCCCGGGCATCTGGCGCGCCGGTTCCAGCAGATCGCCGTCGCGGTGTTCCTGGCCGAGGTCGAGGATGCCGGCTTCGATCTCACGCCGGTGCAATACGCCGCGCTTGCGACCATCAAGGCCAATCCGGGGCTCGACCAGGTGACGCTCGCAGGGCTCATCGCCTACGACCGCACCACCATCACCGGCGTGATCGACCGCCTCGTGCAGAAGGGCCTGGCCGAGCGCCGCGCCTCCAGCCGCGATCGCCGCGCCCGCGAACTCGAGATCACCGACGAGGGCCGGCGCACACTGCGCAAGATCACGCCAGCCGTGGAGTCCGCCCAGCGCATCATGCTGCGCGGCCTCAGCGCGAAAGAGGGTGAGGATCTGATGCGGCTGTTGCGCAAGGCGATTGCCGCCGGCAACGATCTGAGCCGCGCGCCGCTCCGCGATCTCCAGGCATGATCCGGTCTTTTTGCACGTAATTGTCGCAGGCCTGCGAAACCAGGAACTAACCTTCGGCTGTTACGGTCGGCAACATTCTGCGCTTAACGCGCGATTAACTTTGCCGGTCTGGAGATCAGGATGTTCAGGTTCCTCGTTGCGGCAGCGGCCATCGCGCTCTCGACCGGCTATGCGCTCGCAAACGGCCATGGCGGCGGCGATACCCCCCCTCCGCCCAAGCCCGAGGCGACGACCGCGCCGGCGAAGGTGGTCATCACCAAGCAGGGCCCCAAGCTCGTCGATCTCAAGGGCATGACGCTCTATTATTACGAGCACGACACCACCGGAAAGACCTCGAACTGCAACGGCAAGTGCACCGAGAGCTGGATGCCGTTGCCCGCAACGGCCGACGCCAAGGCCATCGGCGACTTCACCGTGATCAGCCGCAACGACGGCAGCAGGATGTGGGCGTACCGCTACCGCCCGCTCTACACCTCGGCCGCCGACAAGACGCCCGGCGACGTCAACGGCAATGCGACGACGCTGCAATGGCGCGTTGCCCGGCCCGGAGAGTAGGCAAAGCCGCCATCAGCGTGCTGGCGTGTGCGCGATGATCATCTCGTCGGGATCGGAGGCGCCGCGCGTACTCACCCGCGCCAGCGCGCGCCGGTCTCGGCCTGCGCGTTCTGTCCGGGCGGCAGCACCACCACCATCGAATTGAGCTTCACCCGGTCGTAGAGATCGATCACGTCCTCGTTGCGCATTCGGATGCAGCCGGACGAGATGGCCTGCCCGATATACTCCGGCTGGTTGGTGCCGTGGATGCGGTAGAGCGTGTCCTTGTTGCCGGAATAGAGATAGATGCCCCGCGCACCCAGCGGATTGGCGGGACCGCCGGGAACGCGCGCCGGATACGGTCCGAGCCGCGCCTGGATATCGGCTGTCGGAACCCAGTCCGGCCATTCCGCCAGGCGGCCGACCCGCGCGACACCGGAGAACGCCATGGCTTCCTCGCCGACCGCAACGCCGTAGCGGATCGCCTTGCCCTCAGGCAGCACGTAATAGAGGTAGCGCGCGTCGGTATCGACGAGGATGGTGCCCGGCTGCTCCTTGCGCTGGTAGTCGACGACGTGACGGAGATATTGCTCGGGCACGTTCGCTTGCGCGTAAGGCGTATGGGCAAGCAGCTGCCGGTCGCGCGGCGTCATGCTCGCGTCGGTCGACGGCGAAAGCGTTGCCTGCATGCAGCCGCCCAGCGGCAGCAAGGCAACGACGAACAAAGCGATTAGAGATCTTGGCACCGCCGGCCCCCGATAGCGGATAGCAGCGCCCCCAGCATCCCCAGATGCTGCCCAAATCGTGCTGAAAACAAGGCAACGTGGAACACGTGCGCGTGTTCGACGCGGACGGTTCCATCACCACAAACGGCGGAAGACCGTCGCATCATCTCCATCCCCTCGCCTTGCTTTGGTCAAACCCGGCTGGACTCGTGCGACATCGTGCGAGGCTCATCCGGTTGGCATGGGCTCACTTCAATAGATCGGCTCGCGCCAATGCGGACGACCAGTATTTCAAGCGCCCCGGCTTCAAACGCCCGGCCTTCAAAGGAGCTGCGATGCTCGCGACGCTGAACCCCAAGCAAATCGTCGATGAGATCGTGAAGGACACGGTCAAGGACAACGATCCGCACGACGCGATTCAGATTTCGCCCGATATTGTGCTGGCCTCGCGCCCCATCAGTGTCGCGCCCGCCCTGGCGCCTGACATCACGACGCGTCCGGAGCCGAAATTCGCGCCGGAGCCCAAAGCCTTGCTCGATCGCAAAATCTCTCTGGAGCCCAAGTTCAGTCCTGTCTCGGAGCCGCAGGCGGCGCCACCGCCCTCTGTCGACACGGCCGTCCGCCTCGCAGCGAGCGATGGTCCCGGCCCGCGGAAGCGATCCGCCGCGGGCAAGTGGCTGCGCGGCGCTTTCGTCACGTTTCTGTTTGCAGGCGGCAGTGCGGCCGCCACCATCGCCTGGGAGAAACACGGCGACACCGCCAAACAGATGTTCGCCGAATGGACGCCGGCATTGAAGTCGCTGCTGCCGTCGACATCACAGACCGCGCCGGTCGCTGCCGCGCAGGCCGCACCGCCCGTGGCGCAGGCCGCCCCGCCCGCACCGCAAGCGGCAACCGATCAAACGGCCGATCAATCTGCGCCACCGCCCGCAGTCCAGGTCGCGGCCGCTGCGCCCGTAGCGACGCAGCCCGATACCGCACAGTCGGTGCAATCGATGACGCGCGACCTCGCCGCGATGGCGCAGCAGATCGAAGCGCTCAAGGCCAACATCGCCGAGTTGAAGGCCGGACAGGAGCAGATGGCGCGCGAGATGGCAAAACCGCCCGCGCCGAAGCCTGTCGCTGAGATCAAGCCTGTTGATCCGCGCGCACGCGCTGCTGCGATCCAACCGCGAGCTCCGTCACCGCCGCCGGTTCGCAAACCGAAACCGGTCGTGTCGCACACCTACATGCCGGCCTATTCGCCCGCGCCGCTCGCAGCTCCGCCGCCTTCGCAGGCTGCGGCCGTGCCGCCGCCGCCAGCCGCACCTGTTACAACGACCCAAGCCGTCGCCGATGACGATGGGCCGGTCGTGCGCCCGCCGATGCCGTTACGCTAGACTGAGACCGCGTAGCAGTACGGCGCGCTGCGATAATGTCGCGTAGGCTGTCCGAGTCGATGTGATGCGTTGAGTCCGGACAATTACGGTAAGCGATTTTTCTCGCTCAAGAGAAAAGGCCGTCGGGATCTATGCCGGCGGCCTTCTCTTGCAGCTGCCGGTTCCCGGAGCCCGGTTCTGCTGCAATTCCATGCCTTAAGATCACGCCAACATGTTTAATTAAATGTTAATACGTTCACATGTTGCACATCATTTCTGCGCCATAAGCACAGAGATTGCGCGGTCCGTTCATCGGTAGATATCGACTCAGTGGTACCATCCGCCATGTGTTGAGACTTCCACTGAAGCTCATCTCGTCACACCGGGGAATTCGGATGCCGTACTACTCTTTCGATCTTGTGGTTGGTGGAGAGTTCAGGAACCAGGGCGGAATCATCCTCGAAGACATCGAGGTTGCCTCCGATCGCGCCGACCAGCTCGCCACCGAGCTGTCGCAGGTGAAGCCCGAGCTGCAGCAGAAGGGTTGCGCGGTGCGCGTCACCGATCGCGACGACAACGAGCTTTACCGCACGCCGCTCGATCCCGTGCCGGCCTGGCAACGCTAACTACGCTTCCAGCACCGGCGGCTCGAACCAGTTCGTCAGCGACAGTCCGCCGTCGACGACGAAGGCCGCGCCAGTGACGTAAGCGGAGAGCTTGTTCGACAATACGGTGAGCGCCATCGGCGCAAGGTCATTGGCCTCGCCGAGACGCCCGAGCGGAATGTGCCGCGCCAGCGCGGGATCCGCGACGAACCCGCCGGCTGCGATCGCGCCGGGCACCAGCGCATTGACGCGGATGTCGTGGCGGCCGAACGACTTGGCCAGCTCCTTCACCAGCATCGCCATCCCCGCCTTCGCCGTCGAATAGTGTGGCAGGTTGCGCGGCGTGCCCGCATGCAGCGAGGTGAGGAACAGGAACGAGCCCGGCCGCTTCGCCGCGATCAGCCGCTTTGCGAGCTCGCGCGCCAGGTGAAAGCCGGCATCGAGATTGACGGCATGCATCTGCTGCCAGATCCCGCGTTCGACCGCGAGCGCATGATCGGCCTCCCGCCGCGGCGGCGAAGCGCTGTGGACGAAATGCGTGATCCCGCCCAACGCTGCGTCCGCGGCGGCAAGCAGCGCGTCGCACGCATCCAATTCGGCGAGATCGCCGACCCAGGGCACCGCCAGTTCGGGCCTCTTGCTCGCGCCGATCGCCGCACTCACCCGCTCCGCGCTGATGTCGGCGAACACGGTCCGGACGCCCTCGCCGACCAGGGCCTGCGCGATGGCGCGACCGATGCCGTTGCCGGCGCCGGTGACGAGCGCCGTGTCGCGGGCGGGATCGAACGGCGTGCTGAACAGGCTCATATCGCTCTCCAAGGCCGGAATGGGGGGCACGATAGCGCACCGCAGCGTGGCGCGACAAATTGGCCCCGGCACCATTGCGGAGCAGCCCGCCGGACGCTAGCCTCCCAAAAAAATGGAGGAGCTACCAAGTGATGCGCTACGGTTTCCTGATGGTTGGCCTGTTGCTGATCGCCGCTCCGGCCCGGGCCGAAGACCATCCACGCTCGACCTATGTGACCCTGGTCCTGCAGGCTTTCGCCGCCAAGGTCGAATGCCCGGGCACGGATGTCGTCTACCAGGATCTCGTGCAGAAGGCGGAACAGATGAAGCTGCCCGAGGGAACCACCGAGAAGGTGCGCAAGGCGATTGCCTGGATGCACACCGGCGGCAAGATGGGCGAGAAGCAGGACGACGATTTGATGGCCGAGGTCGCGGTGGCGACCCAGGCGACCGATCTCAACCAGCGCCGCCTCGGCATGCCCAACTGGTGCGAGGCCCAGAAGACCAACCTCGCCGGCCTGATCCGCGCCAAGGGCGGCTAGCAAGCCGGCTGTCGCGGCGTTAAGGACACCGCGACGGAACTGCGTTTCGGCCAATAATCGTCACATTCCTCGCCAGCATCGGGCTCCTTCGCACAGGAGAAGCCCCATGCGGATGACGCATCTCATTGTCGCCGGCGTGCTCGCGGCGAGCGCAGCGCTGGCCGCCCCGGCACAGGCAAAGAACTCCGACGCCCAAAAGGGCGAGGACAAATCGACCACCTCATCGTCCTCGTGCAGCGCCTATCAGCAGGCGCCGGACGGATCGTGGGAACAGCTCCCCTGCAAGGAGGCGGGTGAGCGCGGCCAGCCGCAGACGCAGCATCGCTCCCCGGCACGGGGGCCGGATCGCGAGGAACGCTGAAGCGTTTCCGGTCCGGCGATCAGCTCTGGTGCGGTCCGCGGATGATCTTCATGGCGTCGGCGATGTGACGCCACTCCTTGGCCTCGTCGGCCTCGCCGCGGCCGTCGCAGGCCTGGGCCTGCTCGGCGGCCTTCGCGATCGCAGCAAAGCCGTGCCGCTCGAGCATCTGCCGCGCGACGGTGTGGACCTGGACCTCGGACATCATGGGCGCTCTCCCGTCATGAGGATACCGCGGCGCCCGGCTCGGCGCTCCGCGTCCCACACAACGATTTCGCCGTGATCACCGTTCCGGCCGGGCCGATCACATCGGCACGCGCTGGAACTGGACCGCCGATAAAGACAAAGGCGGCCCGCTATGCCCAGCGGACCGCCTTCTCACCCACCCCAAAACTGGGAGTCGCCGGCCGCGTCCCTACGCGACCGCCGCTTTCTTGCGCTCGAAGTCGTTGGGCACCTCGATATCGACCTCCAGGGTCGATACGTCGTCGCCGCGCTCGAGCCGGACGATGACCTTGGTCGGGTCCAGCGTGACGTGCTTGGACACGACGGCGAGAATTTCCTCGCGCAGCACGCCGAGCAGATCGGGCTGGCCACGCATTCCGCGTTCATGGGCAAGCAGGATCTGCAGCCGTTCGCGAGCGACGGGTGCAGAGGCCTTGTTGCCGCGGAGAAGCCGAAGCAGACCCATGCTCATGCAGCCCTCCGTCGCAGCAGACGATCCATAAAACCCTTGCGCTCGGTCGGAACCTGCATCGGCACGGTGTCGCCGCACAGTCGGCGCGCCGCGTCGATATAGGCCCGCGCCGGTGCGCCATCCACGTTCGACAGCGTGACCGGCGTGCCGACATTGGAGGCGCGCAGCACGTCCTGGCTCTCGGGGATGATGCCGAGCAAGGGTGTTGCGAGGATCTCGAGGATGTCCTCGATGGTCAGCATCTCGCCGCGCGCGGCGCGCGAGGGGTCGTAGCGGGTGATGAGGATGTGCTTCTCGACGCGCTCGCCCTTCTCGGCCCGCACGGTCTTGGAATCGAGCATGCCGATGATGCGGTCGGAATCGCGCACCGAGGAGACTTCCGGGTTGGTCACGATCACGGCCTCGTCGGCAAAGCGCATCGCCATGGAGGCACCGCGCTCGATACCGGCCGGGCTGTCGCAGATGACCCAGTCGAAGCGGGCGCGCAGATCGTCGATGACCTTGCCGACGCCCTCTTCCGTCAGCGCGTCCTTGTCGCGGGTCTGCGAGGCCGGCAGCAGCCAGAGGTTCTCCAGCCGCTTGTCCTTGATCAGTGCCTGCGGCAGTTTGGCAACGCCCTGCACCACGTTGATGAGGTCGAATACGACGCGGCGTTCGGCGCCCATCACGAGGTCGAGGTTACGCAGGCCGACGTCGAAGTCGACGACGACGACCTTGTCGCCGCGTTGCGCCAGCGCAGCCCCAAGGGCGGCGGTCGTCGTGGTCTTGCCGACGCCCCCCTTGCCTGATGTCACGACCAGTACCTTTGCCATTTCTGAAATCTCCTTCTGGTCAGTTCAGCGCGGTAATTCGCATGGTGTTGCCCTGCAGCCAGGCCTGGGCCGGCCGGCCGCGAAGAGCGGCGTCGATATCGTCGGCGGTCTGATAAAACCCATCGATTGCAAGCAGTTCGGCTTCGATCTTCTGGCAATAGATGCGCGCGCTCGTGTGACCGTTCACGCCGGCCATGGCGCGGCCGCGCAGCGCGCCGTAGACGTGGATGGAACCGCCGGCAACGACTTCGGCACCGGAGCCGACCGAGCCGAGGATGGTGACGTCGCCTTCGGGAAAGATCACGGTCTGACCCGAGCGCACGGGGGCCTCCAGCAGCAGTGACGTCGGCTTGGCCTGGGCCTTCGTCTCAGCCTTCTTCGGCGCGTTCGGCTCGACCACGCAGCTGCGCCCGCCCGAGAGCAGCGGCGGCATCATCGGGGTCAGCCTCGCCTCCTCCACGCCCTCGATGCCGAGCACCCGGATGTTGCGGTCCTGAAGGCTGGTGAGCAGATGGCCGATACCGGACTGGCTGAGATCGACCGAGGATAGGTCGATCACCACGGGCCGGCCGGCAAAGAACCCCGGCGAGCGCGCGATGGTGGCGTCGATCTCGTGCAGCCAATCCTGCACCGGAACCGTCGGCGTGAACACGAAGGCCACATAGGAGCGCCCGCGCAGGCGCACCATTTGGCGTTGAGGTTTGACTGCAGCCTCCATATCGGCCGACTCGTTCCCAGTTATTGAATGGTTAACGATGCGGCGGATATGGTTAACAGCCGGTTAATTCTCCGTGGGGTTACGTGGGAGCAGCCGGTATTGAGCTCTCGTGTCCCGGACGCGCTGCAACGCGCAAGCGTTGCTGCGCCGAGCCGGGACCCAAGCCACACGGGTTGCTCCGGCGAAATGGGCCCCGGCTCTGCAGCGCACCGCCGAAGAGGCGCTGCGCCGCGTCCGGGGCACGAGACGAGGAATGCGGCGCACAGCGTTTGCAATGACGGGGGTGCCTACCCCTACTTCTTCACCTTGCTCGCATCCATCTTGATGCTCGGATCCAGCATCTTCGTCGTGAACGCCGTCGTCACGTCGAACGGCTTCTCCATGCCGAGATAGGTCTGGACCAGTTCATAGTCCTTCTTCATCCGCTCGCCATCGATCCAACCGAGCGATTTCGTCGTCGTGAACTCGTCCGTCATCAGGAACTTGATGCGCTCCCACTGGCGCTCCTGGTTCGCCTGGTCGAGACCGGAGACCTGGTCGAGCAGCGCCTTCAGGCAGGGCGCGACGTCGGCAACGCAGGCCGCAAAGGCCTTCTGCGTGACGCGCACGAACTCTTCGACGACCTTGGGATTCTTCTGCAGATAGGCGCCGTTGACGATCAGCGAATTGCCGTAAGGGTTGAGCCCGATGTCCTTCCAATTGACGTAGCCGAGATCCGCCCCGAACTCGATCACCTTCAGATCGTGCTCGTTGTAGAAGTCGCTGATGATGTCGACGGTGTGGCTCTTCAGCGCCGCGATCTTCGCGGTTGGCCCGACATTGACGAAGCCGACGGAATCCGGCGCGATGCCCGCAGCTTTGGCGAAGGCCGGCCACATCACGCGCGAGGCATCACCGGGCGGATTGCCGACCTTGTGGCCGGCAAAATCCTTCACGCCGTTCACGCCGTAGCTCTTCAGCCAGTAGAAGGTCTGCCCGGTATTGGCATAGACGCTCATCACCGCGACGGTATCGGCGCCCTTGCTCTTGGCCACCAGCATGGTGGCGAGATCGGCGACGCCGAAGGGCGAGCCGCCGGAGCCGACCTTGGCGGCGGAGACGCCCGAGCCCTTGCCGGTCTCGATCGTGAGGTCGATGCCCGCCTTCTCGTACCAGCCTTGCGCCTTGGCATAATAATACGGCGCGTGATCGGCCGTCGGCGTCCAGTTGAGGATCAGGTTCACCGCCTCGCCCGCGCTCGCCGGCACCGCCGGCAAACCGAGCATCAGGGCCACAACAGCCGCCTGCAAACGCTTCATCGCATCTCTCCTCATTGCCGCGACCCGGCTTGTCGCTCTCCCCTTGTGAGGATACCAATGCAACAAGCCCGCTCCCCACTTGTCAACTGTTTGGTTGGAAATGCCCGCAAAACGATCTGGCGACACCGTGCCGCAGCGCCGCGACCCCGTCGCCACCCGCAACAAGCTGCTGACCGCGGCGCGGCTGGAATTCGCCCGGCACGGCTTTGCGGGCGCCCGCGTCGACGAGATCGCGATGCGCGCCGGCGTCAACAAGCAGCTCGTCTACCATTATTTCGGCGACAAGGACGCGCTGTACCTCGCCGTGCTCGAATGGGTCTATGAGGATATCCGCGAGCAGGAGCGGAAGCTCAATCTCGAGGGCCTGCCGCCGGAGAAGGCGATCCGCAAGCTGATCGAGGCTTCGTTCGACCACCTGGCGGCACACCCTGATTTCATCGTGCTTTTGAACGACGAGAACCGCGGCGGCGCCCGCCATGTCCGCGGCTCGACGCGGCTGGAGGCGATGCACTCCCCGCTGGTGAAGAGCGTCTCCCACATTCTCAACGAGGGGGTGCGCGCGGGTGTGTTCCGCAAGGGCGTCGATCCGGTCCAGCTCTATATCTCCATTGCGGGCCTCAGCTATTTCTTCTTCTCCAACACGCCGACGCTGTCGGCGATCTTCGGCAAGGACCTGTCGAGCCGCACGGCGCGGCGCGCCCGCCGCCGCCATGTTGCAGATCTGGTGCTGCAGTCGCTCCGGCCATGATCAACCAACTGGTTGAAACTTCCCCGGAAGGCGGCTAGGCTCGCGACCTGCGGCATCGCCGCCGCACCAGCAGGGAGCAATCGGTGACAGGAGACAGCGCACGCGCCTCGCGCAGCTTTGCGATCATCCTGATCGTGCACCTCGCCGTGCTCGTGCTCTGGCAGGTCGCCGTCGACGCGTTTCACGTGCCGAAATTCATCCTGCCCTCGCCGCTCGCGACGATCCAGACGCTGGGGACCGCGAACTACGCCTGGGGCGCCAACACGCTGGTGACGGCGATCGAGATCCTCGGCGGCTTCGCGCTCGGCGCCTTCGTCGGCGTCGCGCTGGCCGTGATCTTCAGTTGGGCGCCGCTGCTCAGCCTGGTGCTGCTGCCGCTGTTCGTGACGCTGAACATGATCCCGAAGGTCGCGCTCGGCCCGCTCTTCATCGTCTGGTTCTCCTACGGCATCATCCCGAACATCCTGATCGCCTTCAGCATCTGCTTCTTTCCGATCTTGCTCACCACCGCACGTGGCCTGCGCGAGGTCGAGCCGGACCTGCTCGATCTCGTCAAATCCCTGCGCGGCTCGCGCTGGACGCTGTTCCGCAAGATCCAGCTGCCGGGATCGCTGCCTTACGTGTTCTCCGGCATGAAGGTCGGCGCCATCCTCGCGGTCGCCGGCGCCATCGTCGGCGAGTTCATCGCCTCCGAGCGCGGGCTCGGCTACCTCATGATCCAGGTGCAGTCATCGCTCGACACGCCCGCGATGGTGATGGCCGTCGTGCTGCTGACGCTGCTCGGGGTCGCTCTCTACGGCCTCGTTCTGATCCTCGAACGCATGTTCGTGGTCGGCGACGCAAGACAGACCTGACAACGGCAGAACCAAGGACCAAATCCATGCTGCTCACCCGCCAGACGCTGCCGAAGACCATCCCCGATATCGCAGCGCTCGACGAGCTGCTGTGCCGGCCGACGCGGGCCCTGATCGACGACCTCGCCGAGGTCGAGGGCGACATCATGATCCTCGGCGTCGGCGGCAAGATGGGCCCGACGCTCGCCGGTCTCGCCAAGGCCGCCGCGCCCGATCGCCGGATCATCGGCGTGGCCCGCTTCAGCGACGCCGGCGTGAAGGACTGGCTGCACGCGCGCGGCGTTGAAACGATCAATTGCGACCTGATGGACGAGAATGCCATCCGGGCGCTGCCGAAGGCGCCCAACATCATCTTCATGGCCGGCCGCAAGTTCGGCGCCGAGGGCGATCTGTCGCTGACCTGGGCGATGAACGCGCACGTGCCGGCGCTGGTGGCGCAGGCCTTCCCGTCCTCGCGCATCGTGGCGTTCTCGACCGGCTGCATCTATCCCTTCGTGCCCGTCGACGGCAAAGGCTCGACCGAGGACATGGCGCCGAATCCGCCCGGCGAGTACGCCCAGTCCTGCGTCGGCCGCGAGCGCATGTTCGAGTATTTCTCGCACAAATTCGCAACGCCGGGCCGGCTGTTCCGCCTCAACTACGCGATCGACATGCGCTATGGCGTGCTGCACGACATCGCGACGAAGGTGCTTAGCGGTTCGCCGATCGACGTCAGCCTCGGCCATGTCAATTTCATCTGGCAGGGCGACGCCTCCGCGCAGGCGCTGCGCTGCCTCGCGCACTGCACCGCGCCGACCTCGCCGATCAATGTCAGCGGCCACGAGATCCTGGCCGTGCGCGATCTCGCTGCTAAATTCGGGGCAAGGTTCGGCCGCGCGCCGGTGCTGACAGGCGCGGAAGAGCCGACGGCGTGGCTGACCGACACGTCAAAGGCGGTCGAGCTGTTCGGCCTTCCCGTCGTCGACACCGAGCAGCTGATCGCCTGGACCGCCGATTGGGTCTCGCGCGCCATGCCGAGCCTCGGCAAGCCCACCAAATATGAGGTGCGCGATGGCCGTTACTGACGCCCCGCCCATCGTCCAGCTCGGCGTCGACGACGCGATCGCGGGGCTGGCGTTGTCGACGGAAGCGCACTGGGACCAGACCGACGAGGACTGGCGCATCTTCCTGCGCGACGGCGTCGTGTTCGGCATTCGCGACAGCATGCGGCTGGTCGCAACCGCAGCACTGCTGCCCTATTCCGGCAACAACGCCTGGATCAGCATGGTGCTGGTATCAGGCACGCATCGCCGCCGTGGCTTTGCCACCCGCCTCGTCGATGCCTGCCTGGAGACGGCGCGTCAGAACCGCCTGACCTGCTGGCTCGACGCCACGCCAGACGGCGCCGCCGTCTACGAACCACTGGGGTTCACGCCGACCCTGCAATTGCGTCGCCTGAAGCTGTTGAAGCCTGCGCGGACCGAAGCGCCGCCATCGTCATCTGCGACCATCAAAGCGCTTTGTGTGCGGGACCTGCGGGCCACCGGTTTCGACCGGACCGCCCTCCTCTCCGCCTTCGCCCAGCGTTCCGGCTCGCGCATCGTCGGCGCGAACGGCGCCATCGCGCTGGTGCGCGACGGCCGGACCGCCCGCCATATCGGCCCGTTGTTGGCCAACAATGCCGCGGCGGCGCTGACTTTGGTTGATGCGATCGTGCGCTCCGAGACCAACCCGCTCCTGCTCGACGCCGTCGCCTCGCAAGACGCGTTCCTGGAAGGATTGACCGCAGGGGGCTGGACCATCGAACGGCCGTTCCAGCGCATGCGGTTCGGCCCCGCCACCGTCACGGGCGAGGAAACGCCATTCGCCGTCGCCGGCCCTGAATTCGGATAGGACATCATGCATCACAGCCAGATCAACAGCGACATCCGCAACCTGATCACCGAGGGCACCGTGCTGCCGGCGCATCCGCTCGCGCTCACCGCGGAGCGCCAACTCGACAAGACGCATCAGCGTGCGCTCACGCGCTATTACATCGACGCCGGCTCCGGCGGCCTTGCCGTCGGCGTGCACACGACGCAGTTCGCGATCCGCGACGTCGGCCTCTACCGTCCGGTGCTCGAGCTCGCCGCCGAGACGGCTGCAAGCTGGACCAAGCGTCCGCTGGCGATGGTCGCGGGCCTTGCCGGCCCGACCGCGCAGGCGGTTGCCGAGGCGCGCACCGCGCGCGACATCGGCTATCACGCCGGCCTGCTCAGCCTAGCCGCGATGAAGAGCGCCTCCGAGGATGAGATCATCGCGCACTGCACGGCAATTGCCGCCGAGATCCCGCTGGTCGGCTTTTATCTTCAGCCGGCCGTCGGCGGTGTCATCCTCTCCGCCCGGTTCTGGCAGCGCTTCGCCTCGATCGACAATGTCATCGCGATCAAGATCGCGCCGTTCAACCGCTATCGGACGCTCGACGTGCTGCGCGGTGTCGCAGCGGCAGGCGCGCTCGACCGCGTCGCGCTTTACACCGGCAATGACGATCACATCCTGCTCGATCTCACCCTGCCCTTCGACCTCCGCGACAATGGGGTCACGACGCGCACCTATTTCAGGGGCGGCCTGCTCGGCCATTGGTCGGTCTGGACCGCGAGCGCCATCAAGCAGTTCGAACGCTGCAAGGCGGCGCGGCACAAGGACAGCGTGCCGGCCGACCTGCTGGCGCTCGATGCCCGCGTCACCGACTGCAACAGCGCCTTCTTCGACGTCGCCAACAATTTCCACGGCTGTATCGCCGGCTGCCATGAAGTGCTGCGGCGCCAGGGCCTGATGCAAGGCCTGTGGTGCCTCGATCCGAACGAGGGCCTCAGCCCCGGCCAGAACGAGGAGATTGACCGCGTCACTCGCGAGCATGCCGACCTCAGCGACGATGCCTTCGTCGCAGCCAACTTGAACAAATGGCTGGCATGAGCTCCGAGCCCTTCATCAGCCTGCAAGGCGTGCGAAAAGTCTATCGCAGCGGCGGCGCCGAATTCCTGGCGGTGTCGGACGTCACCATGGACGTGCAGGAAGGCGAGCTGGTCTCGCTGGTCGGTCCGTCCGGCTGCGGCAAGACCACGGTGATGAAGATCCTGGCTGGCCTGCATGGCGCCGACGGCGGCACGGTGAAGATCGGGAACGCCAGGAGCCCGTTCGATCCGAGCCGCGACATCGGCATGGTGTTCCAGCAGGCCTTGCTGCTGAAATGGCGGACCATCCTGGACAACGTGCTGCTGCCGGCCGAGATCGTCGGCCTGCCGATGAAGGCGGCGCGCGAGCGGGCGCGCGACCTGCTCAACCTGGTCGGGCTCGCCGGCTTTGAGCAGAAATATCCGCAGCAGCTGTCCGGCGGCATGCAGCAGCGCACCGCGATCGCGCGCGCCTTCATTCACGACCCAAAGCTGATCCTGATGGACGAGCCGTTCGGCGCGCTGGACGCGCTGACGCGCGAGCAGATGAATCTGGAGATGCTGCGGATCTGGCGGGAGAGCGGCAAGACCATCGTCTTCGTCACGCATTCGATCCAGGAAGCGGTGTTCCTGTCCTCGCATTGCGCCGTGCTGACGGCGGGCCCGGCGAAGATGGCCGACTATTTCCCGATCGATCTGCCCTTCCCGCGCGACCTGCCGCTCAAGACGACCGACGCGTTCGGCGCCTATGCAAGGCGGATCTATGCGAAGCTGGGTCTGGGCGCGGCGTAAGCACCGCGCCCCTCGCGATCAGCTCTTGTTGCGCATCTTGCTGAGCAGATAGTTGTCGTAGAAGTTCTCCGCGATCTGCGTATAGAACAGCAGCTCCTTCATATACGCGTCGTGGCTGTCCTTGGTCCGCTTGAACAGGTCGCTCTTGGCGGCGAGCTCGTTCAGATGGTCCTGGGTCGCGTTGTAGCAGGCCTCCAGCACCGGTTGCGGGAACGCCTTCAGCTCCGCGCCGTTGGCGATCAGCCGCTTCAGCGCCGCCGGATTCACGCTGTCGTATTTCTCAAGCATCCAGGCGCCGGCCGCCGAGGCGGCCTGGTTGACGATGGCCTGATACTGCTTGGGCAGCGATGCCCATTTCTCATCATTGACGATCATGTGCAGCATCGCGCCGCCCTCCCACCAGCCGGGGAAGTAGTAGTACTTGGCGACCTTCTGGAAGCCGAGCTTCTCGTCGTCATAGGGGCCGACGAATTCGGCGGCGTCGATCGAGCCCTTCTCCAGTGCCGAATAGACGTCGCCGCCCGCGAGCTGCTGCGGCACGATGCCGAGCCGTGCCAGCACATGGCCGCCCATGCCGGCGATGCGGAATTTGAGGCCCTTGAGATCGTCGACGGTCTTGATCTCCTTGCGGAACCAGCCGCCCATCTGGGTGCCCGAATTGCCGCAGAGGATGGCGTGCGCCTTGAACGGTTTCAGCGCCTCGTTGGTGAGGTCGGCGCCGCCACCGAAGTGCCACCACGATTCCTGATGGCGATGGTTCATGCCGAACGGCGCGCCGGTGGCATAAGCCAGCGCCGGCTCCTTGCCGATGTAGAAATAGAGCGGCGTCTGCGCCATCTCGACGGACGCGACGCTGACGGCATCGAGCGCCTGCAGACCCGGGACGAGCTCGCCGGCGGCAAAAGTCTGGATCTGGAATTTGTTGTCGGTGGCCTCGGCGACGTATTTCGCGAAGGTCTGCGCCGTGCCGTAGATGGTGTCGAGCGACTTCGGGAAGCTCGACGTCAGGCGCCATTTGATCTCGGGCGCGCTTTGCGCGATCGCAGGTGCGGCAACCAGCGTCGTCGCGCCGGCAACCGCGCCGCCCTTGAGGAATATACGGCGTTTCATGATGGGTCTCTCCCTGAACTAAATTTCAAACATATGGGCTTGCGGCGACGATCTTCGCGGACCGTTTGCCCGTTCCCAAAGCAGAGTTCAAGATGCGCGAGGACAAGATGCGCGAGGACATGGGTCCCGGATGACGCTGCGCTCCCTCCGGGCTACGAGACTGTGAGCTGAAAGGCCTCAGAGCAGCTTGGCGCTGACGAACAGCGCGCGCACGGCGTTGGTTGCCTGCACCGCCAGCATCGCGTTACCGGCTGCGCCTTCCAGAGCCTCGACGGCGTCCTCGTGCAGGGAGCGGAATTCCATCCATTCGACCGACTTGAAGTTGGTGAGGAATTGATAGGCCTGACCGACGGTCGCGATCGCCAACGTGTCACCGTTCAGCTTGATCTTGAACGTCGTACGCAGCGGGGTCTCGGAACTTGATGGATCACTCATGGGCTGCTTCTGGACGATGACGGCTTAACGAAGGGGAAACGGCAGCCCCGCCGCAGCAGGCGAATATCAGGAGTCGGTGCTGGCGCGCTGCGAGGCAGTCGCAGATCCGCTCAGGCTCGGCACCACGACCAGGCGGTTGAACTCGCCATTGTCGTAAGCCTTGAGGAAGCGATCATAGTCCTTGATCGAGACGCAGCCGTTGGAATCGCCGCGCGGCCCGAGCATGTAATTGTGGGTGAGAAGGCCGACGCGGCCGAGCGCGCTGGTGCCCTCGGTCGGCGTCAGGCGCAGCGCGCGGACACCGTGGAACAGCTTTTCGCGCGGCTTCAGGTCGTAGGTTGCGGGCGGGGTCGCGCCGACCATGCGCTGGTCGACATGCTCGGGGTCGTCCATCAGTGCGCCCATGCCGGAATGGGCTTCCAGCGCGACGCCGCTCGGCAGGTAAAGCGCCTTGGCCTTGATGTCATAGACCGCCGTCCGCGAATCGTAGCCGAGGGCGGCCAGATCCGGCGCCTTGCCGAACAGGCCGTCGCCGGGCGTCAGCGAGGCCAGCCTGATCTTGTCGGTGAATTTTTCGAAGAAATTGCGGTTGTCGACCCTGGGGTTGGTCTCGGCATAGGCCTGGCTGGAGGCGATCTGGGCGGAGATGTCCGCCTGGGTCGGGCGCGAGCGCGGCATCGGGATGGCGTCGGCACGCTGCGAGGGCCTCGTCTCTTCAACCACGTGCCGGTCGTCATCAGTCAGGGTCGAGCGCCAATCGTCGCCCTGGAGCTTCTGGGCGAGCATCGCCTTGGCGTCGCGAAGCTTGAGCTGGACCGCACTCAGGGCGGAACGCTCCAGCGTCCGCAGGCCGAGGTCGCGGGCCGGCGGATTGCCCGACGCCGACGCGAAGCGGTCCTCGAAAGAAGGGGCATTGGCCGGCGGCAACGCCGCGGAGACCAGCGGGGTCGAATTGCCAAGATTCGAATTCCCGATGTCCGTGACCCAGGCGGCGGCGCCAAGCGCCAGCGCGACGGCGGCCAGAGACAGCAAAACGCGCTCGGCTCGCCCGACACGGCGGCGCGACAACAGCCTCTCGGCATGTGCTGCGTCGGAAACCATCAGATCCCCAAATCGACCCCCGGGGGGCCCAACCCCCGCCCGGAGACTCTATACCAGCTACCACATTGGGAGCCAAAAGTTAGGCATAATCGCGGCCAGCAAGTCCTTCTAAGGTATCCAATGACCGATCCTTTCGATCTAGAGCGCTTCGTAACGGCCCAGAACCCGGTTTTTCGCGCCGTTCAGGCGGAGCTGGCCCGGGGCCGGAAGCAGACTCACTGGATGTGGTTCGTCTTCCCCCAGATCGCCGGCCTCGGCTTCAGTGCCATGTCGCAGCGCTACGCCATCGGCTCGCGGGCGGAGGCGAAGGCCTATCTCGCGCATCCCGTCCTCGGTCGGCGCCTGGTCGAATGCACCCGCCTCGTGCTCGCCGTCGAGGGGCGAACCATCAACGCCATCCTCGGTGCACCTGACGATGCCAAATTCCGCTCGTCGATGACGCTGTTCGGCGCGGTGTCTGATGAGCCCGTGTTCGGCGAGGCGCTCGCCCGCTATTTCGCCGGCGAGCGGGATGACGCGACGCTGGAGATCCTGTCGAAGCTGGATCGGCAAGCTCAGCGTTGATCAACGTCCCTGGAAGACGGCGGCACGACGCTCGATGAAGGACTGAATGCCTTCCTTGGCGTCCGCGCTGCCGAGCCCTGCCGCCGCGCGCGAAGCCCTATGCGGTGGGTGAGGTCGGCGACGCCGTCGCCTCGTTGCATCCCGGCATCGAGCTAGCGGAGTGCCGCTTCGTTCACGATGCGGCATTTCCAGCAATGCCGGCGATCGTGGCGGACGGCTCTGGATCGGGAACGATCGTGCTCGGCGAGCCCATCACCGACTGGCGCAACCGCGACATCGCCAATCAGGACGTCATCCTCAATTGCAATGGCGCCGAGAGGCGCCGAGGCTCCGCTGCAGAGGCGATTGACCATCCGCTGGTGCCGCTGACCTGGCTTGCCAACGAGCTGTCGCGGACAGGCATCGGTCTCAAGACCGGCCAGACGATCAGCACGGGCACGCTGACTGGCATGCTGCGGCCGAAGGCTGGCGAAACCTATATTGCCGATTTTGGTCCGCTGGGATCGGTAAGCGCGACCTACAGTTGAGAGGGCGCCATCGGCCTGAGCGTAAACCCGAGATTAACACGGGCATCCTAACTTCCGGAGAATATCTTTCTCCCCCCGCGCCAATTGCCGGACAGATCATGAAAATCGGTACGCTCCTGACCACCGCCATCGTCTCGCTCTCGACCGTGGGCGGCGGCCTCGCCGTCTACGTCGCCGTGACGAAGTACCAGACCATGGACAGGATCGGTGAGGCCCAGGGCCGGCTCGCGATCGTCCGCGCCGCCAGCGACATTCCGCGCTATCTCAATCCCGAACGGGGCTTTTCGACCAACATCCTCTACGGGCCTGCGACGGTGGATCCGGCGCAGATGGCCGAGCAGGACAAGCTGCGCAAGCAGACCGATGGCGCGCGCGACAGGATGAACGCCCTGCGCAAGGAACTGCCCGGCTCGTTCGACGACGGCACCACCATCGGGAGCGAGATCGACGCCATCAATGCGAAATTCACCGCGCTCCGCGAAGCCATCGACAAGGCGATCGCAGGACCCGCGGAGGCGCGCAAGGACGCGGCCCGCAAGGTCGTCGCCGACAACGCCGTTCTCAACGCGGGCGTCACCGCACTGCTTAACGAGCAGGTTCGCCGCATGGCGATTCTGAACGGCGATGCCTACCGGCAGGCGAACTACGCGAACATCGCCATGACGCTCCGCGACATCGGCGGCCTCAATGCCAGCGTGCACAAGAACCTCGTCGGCGGCAAGAAGGTCGCGACTGACGCAGAGAAGGCCGACGTCGCCCGCATGCAGGGACGCAACGACCAGATCGTGATGTCGCTGATGGAGTTGCGCGGCCATCCCGCAACTCCCGGCAATGTCAGCACTGCGCTGGAGACGATGAACTCGCGCTATGTCGAGGAGTTCGGCCGCGAGCTCAAGCTGGTCAAGGACGGTGCCGTCAGCGGCAAGTATGAGCACGATGTCGATACCTATTACGCGGCGTCACAAAAGGGCCTCGGCTCCATTATCGGAGTTCGCGACGCGCTCTACGACAATGCCGAGCAGATCCTCGCGGGCGCTTCCTCCGCAGCGCGCACCAGCTTCACCATCGCGCTTGCAGGCCTTGCCGCCGTGCTCGTCGCGAGTGCCGGCCTGATCGTGATGGTTCGCCGCCGCGTTTGCGCGCCGATCGTCAGCCTGACGAGCCGGATGTCTCGGCTTGCCGAGGGCGAGGTTGCGGAAAGCATCCCCGGCGCCGCGCGCTCCGACGAGATCGGGGCGATGGCTGCAGCCGTTCAGGTCTTCAAGGACAACATGATCCGGGCCGACCGGCTCGCGGCCGAGAAGCAGGCCGAGAACGACGGCAAGATGCGCCGTGCGCAGGCGCTCGACGAGCTCACCCGCGCGTTCGAGGCCAAGGTCACCGAGCTCGTCGGCGGCCTGTCCCGGGCCTCCTCGACCATGGAAAGCACCGCACAGTCGATGACCTCGACGGCGGCCCAGACCAACAGCCAGGCCGCGGTCGTCGCCACAGCCTCGGAGCAGACCTCGACCAACGTGCAGACCGTCGCCAGCGCCACCGAAGAGCTGACCTCCTCGATCTCCGAGATCGGCCGTCAGGTCGCACAATCCACCGAGATCGCGGCCCGCGCCGTCGAGAACGCCCGCCGCACCGGCGACACCGCACGCACCCTCGCCGAGGGCGCGCAGAAGATCGGCGACGTCGTCACGCTGATCCAGAGCATTGCCGAGCAGACCAATCTTCTCGCGCTGAACGCGACCATCGAGGCCGCCCGCGCCGGCGATGCCGGCCGCGGCTTTGCCGTGGTCGCCTCGGAAGTGAAATCGCTGGCGGGCCAGACTGCCAAGGCCACCACCGAAATCTCCGAGCAGATCACGGCGATCCAGAGCGCCAGCGACGAGACCGTGGCCGCGATCCGCAACGTCGCCGACGTCATCGGCGAGATCGACCAGATCGGCACCGCGATCGCCGCGGCGATCGAGGAACAGGGCTCGGCGACCAAGGAGATCGCCCGCAACGTCCAGGAGGCCGCCCGCGGCACCCAGGAGGTCAACACCAATATCGCAGGCGTGCAGCGCGCCGCCGACGACACGGGCGCGGCCGCAAGGGAAGTGCTCGGCGCCGCCGAACAGCTTTCAACGCAGTCGCGCGATCTCGCCGGCCAGTTCGACCGCTTCCTCGGTGAGGTCAGGGCGGCGTAATCAAGCTCAATACGGCGGCGCTTTCCGCGCCCGCTGCGCTTTCGCTGCCTCGATCCACCACGAGAGATCATCCGCAAAGCGCGGGAACGAGCGCTCCAGGGCCTTGCCGCCCTCGCCGATCGGCTCGGCGTCCGCCGACAATGTCTGCGCGATCGGGCCGACGCCGATGGTGCTCGACACCACCACCATGCCCATCTCGGAGAGCGTGCCGTGCCACGCCGTCGCGGCGCGCGCGCCGGACAGGCGGCCGGCCGAATAGCTCACGATCGCGGCCGGACGCCAGAACCACTCTTCGAGGAAGTGGTCGGTGAGATTCTTCAGGCCGGGCTGGATGCCCCAATTGTATTCGCCGGTGACGAAGACGAACCCGTCGGCGCCGCGGATCTGTCCGGCCAGAATCTCCAGCGCTTCAGGCGCCGATCCCGTCGGATACTCCTTGTACATGCGGTCGAGCATCGGCAGGCCGATCGCCTTGGCGTCGATGAAGGTGACATCGTCGCCGCGCGCGCGCAGCCGATTGATGACGAAATTCGCAAGGCGGATGCCCATGCGGTCGGAACGGTAGGAACCGTAGAGGACGAGAATGCGATTGCTCATGATGGCCGCATGTTACCACGAAACCGGGACATAGAACGGTTTCCTTCGTCGCGGCGCCTGGTATGTGGCGCGTCGGAGCGTCACGCGGGTTCAGTGCGTGGCGCGATGGCTGGCGCGGTGCGGGATGGACCGGCAGGCCAGCCCATCGGCCAGCAGCTTCATGTCCTCATGCCGGCCGCTGCGAATCAGCCGGCCGAACTCTTCGGGCGTGAAAGGAAGACTTGGATCAGCATCGATGGGGCGCCGCAGCCGCGGGCCGAAGAACCATCGAACCAGGCTAGCCAGCCGCCGCATGTCAATTCCCTCGCGCCAGCAACAAACCTCTCACGAGGCATATTGTTCCTGCTAGCGCGACGAGATTGCAAGAGCCAACTGAATGGTCGTCACCGAATTTTGCGCCGGGGCAGATTCTGCGTCCTAGCCGATCCGTTTCAACGTCTCGATGTCGTTCATCGCGCTCGTCAATGCCCCGTTGCGGTCGCGCACGAAGCTTTCGAGGTCCGACAGCACCGTATTGATCATCTGAAGATTCTTGAACATGTCCTCGATCTGGGTCACGATGCTGTTGTAGCCTTCCTGGGTCTGGATTAACTGGCCCCGGGTGTCGTTGATATTGGCTCCAAGCGACTCGAGCGAGGTTTCCATGCCTCCGATCGAGGCGTGGGTGCGCGTGAGGCTGCTCCTGGTGTCCTGCGCGAGCTTCTTCACTTCGGTCGCCACCACCGAGAAGCCTCGTCCCGCCTCGCCGGCACGGGCCGACTCGATCGTCGCGTTGAGCGCGAGCAGGTTGGTCTGGCCCGCGATCGTGTCGATGATCTTGAGGATGTCGCGCAGCCCGTTCATGGCCTGAGTGAGGCCGGCGAACTCCTGCGACAATGCCGTGGTGTCGGTCGCCTTCGCCGCCGATTGCGCGCTCGCCATGATGACCGAGCGGATCTCCTCCACGATCGCGTTGATCGACGCCGTCTGCTGCAGGGCGCCCTCGACCTTGCCGCTCAGCGTGGCGCTGGCGCTCAGATATTCCGTCAGGCGATGGACGATACCGTCCTTGATCCGGTTCAGCAGGACCATGCGGTTGAGATTGGTGCGCGTGAAATACTCGACGAAATGCGCGTAGTGGACCGGGAACAGCTCGATGAAGGGATCGTTCAGCGGCTTCTCCCTAACATCGAAGAACACGATCGCAGTCAGGGTCTGGTTGATGTTGATTCCGAACAGCTCGCCGAAGGTCGAAAATCCCGCGACCGGCATCGGCCACATTCCGCTCATGTTGCGGAGCTGGCCCTCGTTGTTGAGGCGGCGCAGGATGCAGTCGTTCAGGATCGCGCCGATCGCCGGCGGCTTGCCGCGCAGGAAGGATTCGAGGTCGCGCCGCGTCTGGTCGACGAAATCGGTGGCTTCCAGCAATTCGAGCCTGTCGCCCGAATTGACGTCGCAGAAGAAGGAGACGACGCCGCTGTCGGCATCGATGCCGGCGACCGAGCGCACGAACAGGTCGCCGCCGACCTCGATGCCGAAGGAGTGCTTCGTCATCATCGACATCAGGTTCGCCGGCGTCGTGTTCATGGCCTTCGCCACCGCAGAAGCGAAGGGCTTGATCTCGCTCCCCTCCAGGACGCCCGACGCGGTGCGCCGATCCGGATCGGCCCCCATGACGACGAAGGATTTTCCGGTCTTCTTGAAGTTCTGGGTCTTGAAGATGCTGTAGGCCCGGCCCGGCGCCAGCTTCATGAAGACGATGAGGGCATGGTTTTCGACGATCTGCCTGCCGTCGTAGAGATAGGTGTTCTTGAAGTCGAGCTTGCCGCCGGCGGAGCCTCCGACGAAGGCGCACGGAAACTTGCCGCTCCGGTACACGGCCTCCATGAAATAGTTCTCCGACGCGGAGACGCCGTCCACGAGCGCGAAGGCGATGGTGTCGCGTACGTCTATCACGAAGGGCGTCCGGATCGTTCCGAGCTCCCGGGCGATCGCCTCGATGCGCGCATCATGCGCCTTGGACGGCTCGCCCTTGCGGATGTCCTCGTTGTGGAGGCGAACGCTATGAATGCTGATCGATTGAAACAGATCCGCTGGGAAGACCTGCACGACGACCGACGACCAGCTCGCGCCCGTCGCCTTGTAAAGGGAGTTGCCCGCCGAGCACAATTCGCCGGCGGTCGACATCGCGATCACCGGCGTCGAGCCCGCCAGCCTCTGCAGCGACGACACCACGCGCGCGAAGTCGCAATGCGGTGAGATGAACGCGAGAGCGAGCGGCGCGCGCGTGCCCGCGACGACGAAGTCGCCCTCGGAAATGTTCTGCAGGCGGTCGTCGCTCTCCAGCACCCGAATCGCGCAAGGCTCGCGGGACGCCGGCGTCTCATCATGAATGTCCGGAACGATCGATGGCGATGCTTGCTTATGACTTGCCTGGGAAAAGAACGAGAGCATGGCAATATCCTTGTTCGACGCGAGCAGCGTCTCAAAGGAGTGAACTACGGATTCGAAATTGCCATCCGGTTATGAAACGCGCCGCGCGACTGCGTTTGTGCAGCAGATTGGCACCGTAGGACTACGGCATCGCACGCGCGTGCGGGCTCATGATACCGATCGCATCGGCGCGTTTGATCTGGATCAAATCCTCGCGCGGCCTCAATCGGCGAAGCCGACGAAGCGCACGAAGTCGTCATTCGCCTCGCGATCCGAGCGCACCGCGTTCGCGGCAAAGTCGTCGTCGGGATAACCCATCGCGACGCAGGTCATGATCACCTCGTCCTCCGGAATATCAGCGACCTCGCGCACGATGTCGGAGCGCATGATGCCCTGCCCGTTGATGACAGAGCCGAGACCGCGGTCCCACGCTGCGAGCACGATGCCGTAGCAGAGCGCACCGAGATCGAAATGGCAGACCGCGCCGGGATCCAGCACGCGGTCGTAGGTCAGGACCAGCGAGACCGGCGCATCGAATTGGCGGAAGCCGCGCAGCACCCAGTCCTGCCGCATCGGCCTGTCGTCGCGCGCGATTCCCATCGCGCCGAACAGCTTCTTGGCGATATCGACCTGCCGCGTCCGGTGCACGCCCTGGTACTCGCCGTGGCTGATGATGTCGCGCTTGACCGTGGCCCCGCCGATCATCTCGTCCATGTTGCGGCGGCGGACCTCCTCGAGCGGGCTGCCGGTGAGCACATGGACATGCCAGGGTTGGGTGTTCATCGACGACGGCGCACGCTTGGCGCTCTCGATGATCGCCTCGATCACCGTGCGCGGCACCGGCTCGTTCCTGAAGCCGCGCACGCTGCGGCGCGACTGGACCAGCGTTTCGAATTCCACCTCGTGAACCTCCCCTGCCCGTTCGTCCGGCCTTGACCACCGGTTGCCGATGCGGCGCGCAAAATCTATGCTGACCCGCAAGCAAGACCAAGAACCCTGTGAGGAACAATGCCCGCACCGCTCGATCCCGTCATCGCCCAGATCATTCCGCTGCTGCCGCTGCGCGATCCCGCCGCGATGACGCCACAGAGCGCGCGCGATTCCTTGCGCGCACTGGCTGCCTCCCGCGCCGCCATTCCGCCGCCGCCGGTCGAGACCGTGCAGGATATCAAAGTGAAGGGCGGCGCCGGCCCGCTTCCTGCCCGCCTCTATCGGGTCGGCACCGCGCCCGCGCCGACCGTGGTGTTCTTCCACGGCGGCGGCTGGGTTGCGGGCGACATCGAGACCCACGACCGGCAGGCGCGCAACCTCGCGATCGAGACCGGCGCCGTCGTCATCTCGGTCGATTATCGCCGTCCGCCCGAGACGCGTTTTCCCGGCGCCTTCGAGGACGCCTTCGCGGCCGTAACTGACATCTTCAACCGCGTCGCGGAATTTGGCGGCGATGCCCGGCGTTTTGGCGTTGCCGGCGATAGCGCCGGCGGCAATCTCGCCGCCGCCACCGCGATTGCCTGCCGCGATGCCGGCATCAAGCTTGCCGGGCAATTGCTGGTCTATCCCGTGACCGACGTCCTTGGCGCCTACGCCGATGCGGGCGAGAACGCGCGCTATCCCTCACGCGCCGAGAATGCCGATGGCTACTTCCTGACGCGTGCCACCATGGAATGGTTTTGCAGCCATTATCTCGCCGATGCCAACCACGCCCTTGACTGGCGCGTCTCGCCGCTGCGGGCCGCTTCTCTGGCCGGCCTCGCGCCTGCGATCGTGACCACCGCCTGGTTCGATCCCTTGCGCGACGAAGGCGCTGCCTATGCGCGGGCGCTGGAGGCTGCCGGCGTGCGCGTCAAGCACCATGAGGGCCCCGGCCTGATCCATGGCTATTTTGGTCTCGGCGATGCCTCCGAGGTCGCGCGCGCCGAAGCGCAGCGCGCCCGCGCGGACTTCAAGGCCCTGCTCGCGCGGGGCGCGTGAGGAGGTGCTAAAGCATGATCCGGAAAAGTGCGCAGCGGTTTTCCGAAGAGATCATGCTTAAACAACAACCTAAAGCGCGATGACGATTCATCCTGATCGCATCGCGCTTTAGGCGCGCGGCATCCGCTGCGCCGCGGTGTGCCCCCAGGTTTCGTCCCAGTCCTGACCGGCGGCGTCGACCACGCGGCCGTCGGCTTCGAAGAACTTGTTCGGCACCTGGAAGATCGCCAGGATCAGGGCGCCGTCCGGACACCAGGCGGCATGCCGGCTGCCCGCCTCGCGCCAGATGAATTCACCGGCCTTGCAGGCGATGCCCTTGGCCGGCCCTTCCTTGTCGACGAGCGCGCCTTCGATCACCCAGCTCTGCTCGATGCCGACATGCTCGTGATCGGGCAGCACCGATCCCGGCGCAAATCGCATCAAGGCGGTCATCAGGCCGGTGCGGCGATCGAACAGCAGCGTCTTGGCCTCGCAGCCGGGAAAGCGCGTCGTCTGCCAATCCATGTCGTGAGGCCGAACCAGATGCGAATGCTGATCGGCGGCTTCCTGGCGTTTCGGGATCACGGCGTCCATCACGATGCTCCGTCCGGCTAAGCTGGCCAAGCCTAGCAGCATTGGCCGGCGCGGTCAGCGAGCAGCGCAACAGAAAGCGAGCCTGGCCAACGTCCCGCTCGAAAAAATCGCCAGCCGGGCCGGACGGCAGGCCTTCAACCAGCTTGATTGCGCCACGATTCCCGGCTCCAATCTCTCCGCCATTTCTGGTTTACGGAGACACCCATGATGAAGCGGATTTTCCTGGCTGCGATCGTTGCCACCTTTGCAGCAGGTTCAGCCTTCGCGGACGACACCTGTGAGAGCAAGGCGGTCGGCAAGGACGGCAAGGCGCTCGCCGGCGCAGCCAAGACCTCGTTCCTGAAGAAGTGCAAGGCCGACGCCTGCACGCCCAAGGCCGTCAGCGCCGACGGCAAGCCGCTCGCCGGCGCCGCCAAGAACAGCTTTATGAAGAAGTGCGAAGTCGGCGCGTAAGGCGCGCTGCGGATTTGGGCCCTCTCGTGCCCCGGACGCAGCGCAGCGCTCTTCAGCGATGCGCTGCAGAGCCGGGGCCCACGCCTCCACGCATCGTCGGAAAGATGGATCCCGGCTCAGCAGCGCGTCACTGCGTGCCGCACTGCGTCCGGGACACGAACCTCGGTACTTAGTTCGCCGCCCTTAGTCCCGCTTGAACTTATAGTCAAACGCCCCGTCCAGCGGCTTGATCAACCCCACCGTCGGCGCCGGAAAGTGGATCGGCAGGATCAGCGTGTCCGTGTCTGCCACAGACGCAAAGAATTTTCGCCGCGAGAGCGCCGACTGCTTCGGGTCCCAATCCGGCTTGGCCGACCAGTCAGGCTCGCGGCACTGGATCTGGTGATGCATGAGGTCGCCCGCGACCACCGCGCGCTGGCCCTTCGAAAGAATGTTCACGCAGCAATGGCAGGGCGAATGCCCCAGCGTCGGCGTCAAGGTGACGGTGTCGTCGAGCGCGTAGTCGTCGTCGACCAATAGCGCCTGCCCGGCCGCGACGATCGGCAGGCAATTGTCGCGAAACACCGTGCCGGGCGGATTGCTGCCCTTGGCGTGCTCGGCCTCCCAGGCCGCATACTCACCCTTGTGAAAGACGTATTTCGCATTCGGGAACGTCGGCACCCAGCGGCCGTCGCGCAAGGTCGTGTTCCAGCCGGTATGGTCGATATGCAGATGCGTGCAGAACACGTAGTCGATCTGCTCGAAACCGATGCCGAGCGCGAACAGCTCGTTGGGCCAGCGCTCCTTGCCGGGAAAATCGAACGGCGGCGGATGACCCTTGTCCTCCCCGGTGCAGGTGTCCACGAGGATCGTATAACGCGGCGTGCGCACCACAAAAGTCTGGTAGGTGATCACCATCATGCCGCGTGCGGCGTCAAAGACCTCCGGCTCCATCGTCGGCAGATGACGGGCGAACACGCCCTCGTCATAGCCCGGGAAGAAATCCTGCGGCCGCCGCCACGGCCCTTCCCGCTCGATCACGGCGTCGATGGTGATGTCTCCGATCCGGAGTTGCTGCATCGCCGTTTCACTCCCTTTTTTGCAGGAGCGTAATGAGAGCGGCCATCGCTCGCAAGCAAGCGAGCTTCTTGCCAGTCTCGCGATTTGGTTGTAGCCCGGATGGAGCGAAGCGTAATCCGGGACAGGCCTCGCATGGTTCGCTATCGTCGCAATCTTATTCCTGGCGGAACTTTCTTTTTCACGGCGACGCTGAACGATCGGAGATCATCCGCGCTGGCCGATCACGTAGACAAACTTCGTGCGGCATTTTGGGCAGCTCGCAACGAAAGGCCATTCACGATCGATGCGATCGTGGTCCTCCCCGATCATCTGCACGTCATCATGACGCTACCGGATAATGACGCTGATTTTTCCGGTCGATGGCGGCGGATCAAGAGCTCGTTCACGCATCAGCTGGCTGTTTCAGGTGCCGCCATCTCCCGCAACCGTCGCGGCGAATTCGCATTGTGGCAAAGACGATTTTGGGAGCACACCATCCGCGACGACGCGGATTTCGAACGCTGCGCCAACTATATCCATTTCAACCCCGTCAAGCACGGCCTTGTCGCATCGCCGATTGACTGGCCGCATTCGTCGCTCCATCGCTACGTCCGCGCCGGTCTGCTACCCGCCGATTGGGGAGGCCTCGGCGAGATCAACGGCAACTTCGGAGAACGCGGAGATTGAATCCCGGATTACGCTTGCGCTCCATCCCGGCTACGAATTCCGCTGACGAGCCTTGTAGCCCGGATGGAGCGGAGCGCAATCCGGGACGGACCGATCGCATCGCGCGACTGCCCGTGCGGAGCAAAACCCGGATTACGCTGCGCTCCATCCGGGCTACCAACCCAAACTACGACCGCAACCCCGGCGCTTCCTGCCCCGTGCGCGCGACATATTCGGTGTAGCCGCCGCCGAACTGATGGATGCCTTCCGGCGTCAGCTCCAGCACCCGGTTCGACAGCGTCGCCAGAAAATGCCGGTCATGCGAGACGAACAGCATGGTGCCCTCGAAATCCGCCAGCGCCGTGATCAGCATTTCCTTGGTGGCGAGGTCGAGATGGTTGGTCGGCTCGTCCAGCACGAGGAAGTTCGGCGGGTCGAACAGCATCTTGGCCATCACCAGCCGCGCCTTCTCGCCGCCTGACAGCACGCGGCAGCGCTTCTCGACGTCGTCGCCGGAGAAGCCGAAGCAGCCGGCGAGCGCGCGCAAGCTTCCCTGCCCCGCGGTCGGAAACGCGTATTCGAGCGACTGAAACACCGTCTGCTCGCCGTCGAGCAGGTCCATGGCGTGCTGGGCGAAATAGCCCATCTTGACGCTGCCGCCGACCGCCACCGTGCCCAGGTCCGGCTCGCTCGCGCCCGCAACGAGCTTGAGCAGCGTCGACTTGCCGGCACCGTTGACGCCCATCACGCACCAGCGCTCCCTGCGCCGGATCATGAAATCGAGCCCGTCATAGATCCGCTTGGCACCGTAGCCCTTGTGCACGTTCTTGAGCGCCACGACGTCCTCGCCCGAGCGCGGCGCCGGCGGAAAATCGAACGCCACGCTCTGGCGGCGGCGCGGCGGCTCGACCCGCTCGATCTTGTCGAGCTTCTTCACCCGGCTCTGCACCTGGGCGGCATGAGAGGCGCGCGCCTTGAAACGCTCGATGAACTTGATCTCCTTGGCGAGCATGGCCTGCTGGCGCTCGAACTGCGCCTGCTGCTGCTTCTCGTTCTGCGCCCGCTGCTGCTCGTAGAATTCGTAATCGCCGGTATAGGTGGTGAGCGAGCCGCTATCGATCTCGATCACCTTGGAGATCACGCGGTTGATGAACTCCCGGTCATGCGAGGTCATCAGCAGCGTGCCTTCGTAGTCGTGCAGGAATTTTTCCAGCCAGATCAGGCTTTCGAGGTCGAGATGGTTGCTCGGCTCGTCGAGCAGCATGACGTCGGGCCGCATCAAGAGAATACGTGCCAGCGCCACGCGCATCTTCCAGCCGCCGGAGAGTTTTCCGACGTCGCCCTCCATCATCTCCTGGCTGAATCCGAGCCCGGACAGCGCTTCGCGCGCGCGGCCGTCGAGCGCGTAGCCGTCGAGCTCCTCGAAACGGTGCTGCACCTCGCCATAGCGGGTGATGATCTCGTCCATCTGGTCGGCCTTGTCAGGGTCGGCCATGGCGGCCTCGAGCTCGCGCAGCTCGGCCGCGACCTCGCTGACAGGACCCGCGCCGTCCATCACCTCGGCCACGGCGCTGCGGCCAGACATCTCGCCGACGTCCTGGTTGAAATAGCCGATGGTGATGCCGCGATCGGTCGAAACCTGCCCCTCGTCGGGCAGTTCCTCGCCGGCGATCATCCGGAAGAGCGTGGTCTTGCCGGCGCCGTTCGGCCCGACCAGGCCGATCTTCTCGCCCTTGTTGAGGGCGGCGGAGGCTTCAATGAACAGGATCTGGTGGCCGGCTTGCTTGCTGACGTTGTCGAGGCGGATCATGGGGCTTTTTTTGGGGGGATTTTGCGTTGCAGCGTCATTAGGGCATGCGGGGCGCGAGGGGAAGCCCGGCGGGGTACGGATTCCTGCCCGCGCGGGCGCCAATTCGGTCGTTTCACCCCGCAGCTTGGGGCAAACTAACCCCGACCGTCCGCGTCATTGCCATCTCGTTTGAGTTTGGAGGCGACATGATCGGTTCGCCGCAACGAATTGGCTGAGGGCCAGATGCGACCTCGAACGTCACTCGGCCGATTTGTCTTGCTTGCTCCGGAAGGGATCGGCCCTGTCATCGTGGCCGCTGCGGCTGCTGAAGAACATCAGCACCATCAGTCCGCATCCGATCAGCAACGAGAAAAATGTGCCAAGGCCTAGCGCGATCCAGCCGTGCCTGCCGATCTCGACCCCGCTGCTGGCATTCCATACCGACACGGCCCAGACGCCAGTCAAGATCAGGATCATCGCCAAGACGGCAAGCAGGAGGATCTGGCCCTTGCTGATGCGTTCCATGGTCACGCCTCCTGGCTGCTCCCGGAACAACAAGCTGCGCCAGAGGCCGTTCCTCAACGCGTCGATATCGCTTCAGGCAGTGATTTTCGCCTTCGGCGCCTGGACCGAACTCGCCATAGATTGTGGCCGTAGATCTGATCGCGGTCGCTAGCGGATGCCCAGAGGCGTTCCCGATGACACCCTTTCGTTTTTTTCACGCATTAACGGCGCGACCATGTCGGCATGGGCTGGCTTCGATCGTCCTCCGGTGGACGCTTCTCGGAAGGGCCGCGTATGGACCCGCTCACGTGAAGTGATGCCGTCACCTCGAGCCGTCAAAATGAACCTGGAGCAATGCCCATGAGAATTACCGTCGAGACCAACGTAGCAGCCCCTGTCGATCAGGTGTGGCGTGCCTATACGACACCTGCCGACATCGTGAAGTGGAACGCCGCGTCCGACGACTGGCATACGACCAGGGCTACGGTCGACCTGCGTGACGGCGGCGCGTTCTCGTCGCGCATGGAGGCCAAGGACGGCAGCATGGGCTTCGACTTCGCCGGCACCTATACGAAGATCGTTGAACACGAGCGGATCGAATACGCGTTCGGCGATCGAAAGGCGGAAGTCGAGTTCGTGCCTGGCCCAAAGGGCGTTGTCGTCCGCGTCGCCTTCGACAGCGAACCGACCCACTCGGTCGAGCAGCAGCAAGGCGGTTGGCAGGCTATCCTCGACAGCTTCGCGCGATATGTCGAGGCAAAACAGAACAAGTCGTGACGTCATGTGTGGGCAGGAGATGGCGGTCCCGACGGGTAAACCGTTACGCAGTAGAGCGCCAATGTCTCACTTGGGTCACTTACTTGTTGACATCGCCGGGCCGACGCGTGGGGCTGCTTCAGCTCAGCAACGGACATCTGCCCTCGCGAGCACAGGTCCTAAGCCCTTCGCATCAACCTGAGCGAAGCCGCCAGCCGCAGGCTGCGCTTGCCCGCCAGCGCGATGCCTTCGAGTTCGCCGCTATCCTCGTTGCAGGTCCCGGAGAAGCCGATCCCAACCTCATAGCCGCCGAACACGGGGTTCTCGCCTTTGGCCGGCGTGTGCTCCTGGTTCAGCATCTCGCCCTTCCAGCGGCCGTCCGCCGAGGAGTAGGAGCCGAGATAGTAGAAGAACGCATCGCCGCCGAGGATACGGCCGTCGATCAGCAGCATCACGCCGGAGAGCCCTGCATCGACACCGTCGAGCGCGCGCAGAGCCATCCCGTAGAGCCCGTTGGCGATGCCGCCCTGCCCGATCGTGCCGCGTGGTGGCAGCGCTCCATCGTCGAGCCTGGTCAGATTGGCCCAGAAACCGGCGCCCGGCATGGTATCCGCGCCGCCCTGAAGACGAATCTGATTGCCGGTCAACCGCCCGCGTGCGCCGATCCTGGCGACGTCGGCGCCCATCAGCGGCTTGTAATGGGGATCCTCGTTGTGCCGCTCGGTGATGACCTCGGCGATGATCTCGCCGTCGCGCTCTACATAGCTGCCAAGATGCGCGAAGGCCGAATTGCCGCCCAGCATCTTGCCGTCATGCAGGCACATGATGCTGCGCCCGAACGCATCGTTGACGCCGTATTCAACCTTGTAGAGCCCGTCCAACAACGCAATGAACCCGCAAAATCGGAAAAGAATCGTTGGCTACCTAGCACCGCTGCTGCACCGATTCCATCCGGCTTTTTCGCGCAGGGCCCTGCCCGAAACCCTCGGTTGCCATGATGTCACCATACCCCTGTTCTGCCCGACGGGTCAAATCGAATTTCGCAAAATCAGCAGGCCGGGATTTCGCAGTGATTTCAGTGCCCGCTTACTGTGCATGGGGTTGTTTTCAACATTTTTGCTCCGGCGGACTGCATCCCGCTTCAGTGACGCTTGAAATACTGCACCTCGCGCTCGTGCTTCTCGGCCACCGCACGGCTCTTGAAGGTGCCAAGGTTGCGACGCTTGCCGGTCTTGGGATTTACTTTGCGTGAATAGAGGCGGTATTCGCCCGACGCCAGTTTACGGATCATGATCGCGCTCCGTTGTGACTGGGCATCAACGGCGCATGCGCGAGCCAGGTTCCGTCATGTCCCAGCTCTGTTCAGAAGCACAGCGTGGTGACGAGCTTGCCCTGCTTGTCCTTGATCGCATAGGGACAGCGCAGCCGCTCCAGCGCTTTCTTGGCGTCCTCGTCGCCGAGTGCGGCCGCGCGCTCGTAATAGGTCTTCGCGGCGTCCTTGTCCTTTGCGCCGCCGCGGCCTTCCTGTGCGAAGGCCCCCATCCGCTCCAGCGCGCCGGGATGATTTTGCGCCGCCGCTTTCTCGAACAGCGCACGCGCCGCGACGTCGTCCTTCGCACCGCCCGTGCCTTCGGAAAGCATCAGGCCGAGCTGGTACTGCGCCTCCGCATTGGTCTCGGCAGCCTTGCCGAGCAGCGCGCGCGCCTGCGCGGGATCGGCCGGCGCGGCGCCACCTGCGCCGCCGAGCGCAGCGAGGTTGCTGACGCCGCGGGGGTTGCCTGATTGCGCCGCCTTCTCGAACAGTCTTCGCGCCTGCGCCTCGTCCTTGGCGATGCCGGAGCCGGTGCCATAGGCAACACCGAGCTCGACCATCGCCGCGCTCGATCCCTTGTCGGCGGCCTTGCGCCAGGCGGCGATCGCCTCCGCCGTCTGCCGATTGGCCGCGTAGGCGCGGCCAAGCGCGAACATCGCACGGCGCGAGGACGGCGCGGCCTGCTTGCAGAACCTGATCGCCGTCGCGACGTCGGAGGTCGCGATCTCGGCGACGCCCCTCACGTCGGCCGGCTTGTCGGGATCGCTGGGATCGGCCGCCACCCGGTCGCACAATACGAGATCGGCCGATTGCGCATGCGCGGCCACGGGCGCCGCGAGCGCGAGCAGGATGGCAAGGAGAGAAATCCGCATGGTCGTCACGTTGCGTCCCCGCCCCGGCAAATTCAAGGCTCGAGTCCCGATTGGCGCAGGACAGGGACGACCTCGGGCGATGCCAGATAACGCAGCAGCCGGTCCGCGGCGGCGGCATGCGTCGCCCCTGCCATGCGGCCGGCGGAGAACACCGCCGGTGTCTGCAGCTCGTGCGGGATCGGTCCGACGACCTCGATGCCGCCGACCTGCTTCAGCTCGCTGATCTGCTGCACGGCGAGGTCGGCCTCGCCGCTGACGAGCCGCTCGGCCGTAAAGCCCTGCTCGACGATCGTGGCCTTGGCGTTGATCTCGGCCGCGATCCCCATCCGCACGATCAGCTGCGCGAAGTAGACGCCACTCGCGCCCAGCCGCGAATACGCGATGGACCGCGCTGCGAGCAGCGCCCTGCGCAGTGCGGCTTCATTTCCGATAGCGGGATGCGCCTGCCCTGCTCGCACGGCCATGCCGACATAGGAGCGCGCCAGATCGGCGGCGCTCTCTGAGAGCACGCGCCCCTCCGCGATCATCTCGTCCAGCCCCTCGCGCGTGAGGATCACGAGATCGGCGGCCTCGCCGTCGCGCAGGCGCTTCAGCAAAGCGAGGGTCGGCGCGAACTCGGCGTCGATGCCGACACCGGTTGCGGCTTCGTACGTGGACGACAGGCTGCGCATCGCGCCCATCAGGCCGAGCGTGGAGAGCATGCGAATTCTGTCCATATGCAATTCCCGTCGCGATCAGGCGCGATGCATCAGCTTGAGCGCGGCGGTCAGGCGCAGGCTGCGCTTGCCGGCAAGCGCGGTCGCCTCCAGCACCGCCTGCTCGGCATCGTAGCTGCCGGAGAAGCCGATGCCGACCTCGTGGCCGCCGAAGATCGGGTCGTCCTTGGCCGGCGTGTGCTCCTGGTTGAGGATCTGGCCCTTCCAGCGGCCGTTCGCGGCGGTGTAGCTGCCGAGATAGTAGAACGACGCATCGCCGCCGAGGATGCGGCCCCTGTTGAGCAGCATCACGCCGGTGAGGCCGCCGTCGAGACCGTCGAGCATGCGCAGATGGATGGAATAGAGACCGTCGGCGATGCCGGCTTCGCCGACGCCACCGGCGATCGGCACCTCGTCTTCCGTGATCGGCGTCATCACCGACTGGAAGGGAATGCCGGGCAGCTCCTTCAGCTCGCCCTTGAAGCGATAGAAGTCGCCATCCGCCCAGCCCTTGGCGAGCAAGGTCGCATCATCGGTGCCCGCCATGGCGCGGTAGTTCGGATCGGGGTTGTGGCGGACGGTGCTGATCACGACGTCGACGCCGCTGTCGGTCTTCTCGTAGGAGCCGATATGGGCGAAGGCCGAATTGCCGCCGAGCATCTTGCCGTTGCCGGCATGCATCACGCTCCGGCCGACGGCGTCGCCGAGCTGAAATTTCACCTTGTAGAAGCCTTCAAACACCAGCCGTCCCCGGCCCTGCGCGCATCCTGCGGGCACTCTATCCCGCTTTGGGCGGAGATGGACAGGTTTCGCGCGACGTAGCCCTGCTGCGTCACGGGAATGGCTGTCATCAAGATGCTAAAAATCCGCCGGAGCCTTGCAGCTCCGGCGGATTGAAAGCCAACCCGGGCCAGCCCCCAGCCCGGGCCGGGAGGATCTTAGGCTGCGGCCTTCTTGTCGGCCGGCACGGAGGCGATCGTCTTCAGGATCTGCGAAGCGATCTGGTATGGGTCGCCCTGCGAGTTCGGACGGCGGTCTTCCAGATAGCCCTTGTAGCCATTGTTGACGAAGGAGTGCGGCACGCGGATCGAAGCGCCGCGGTCGGCAACGCCGTAGCTGAACTTGTTCCACGGCGCGGTCTCGTGCTTGCCGGTCAGACGCTTGTCGTTGTCCGGGCCGTAGACGGCGATGTGGTCCATCAGGTTCTTGTCGAAGGCGGCCATCAGCGCCTCGAAATACTCCTTGCCGCCGACGTTGCGCATATACTCGGTCGAGAAGTTGGCGTGCATGCCGGAGCCGTTCCAGTCGGTGTCGCCGAGCGGCTTGCAGTGGAATTCGATGTCGATGCCGTACTTCTCGGTGAGGCGCAGCATCAGATAGCGGGCCATCCACATCTGGTCAGCGGCGGTCTTGGAGCCCTTGCCGAAGATCTGGAATTCCCACTGACCCTTCGCGACTTCCGCGTTGATGCCTTCATGGTTGATGCCGGCGGCGAGGCAAAGGTCGAGATGCTCTTCGACGATCTTGCGGGCGACGTCGCCGACGTTCGAGTAGCCGACGCCGGTGTAGTACGGACCCTGCGGCGCCGGATAACCAGCGGTCGGGAAGCCGAGCGGACGGCCGTCCTTGTAGAAGAAGTACTCCTGCTCGAAGCCGAACCAGGCGCCGGCGTCGTCGAGAATGGTAGCGCGCTTGTTGGAGGCGTGCGGGGTCTTGCCATCGGGCATCATGACTTCGCACATCACGAGCACGCCGTTGGTGCGCGCGGCGTCCGGGAAGACGGCGACCGGCTTCAGCACGCAGTCGGAGCTGTGGCCTTCGGCCTGCTGGGTGGAGGAGCCATCGAAGCCCCAGAGCGGAAGCTGCTCGAGCGTCGGGAACGACGCGAATTCCTTGATCTGAGTTTTGCCGCGCAGGTTCGGAGTCGGCGTATATCCGTCGAGCCAGATGTACTCGAGCTTATACTTGGTCATTGAGCCTCTCTGTAGATGATGCGAAAGGTTGGGGGCCTGGCGGCCCCCGAACGTTTTGTACCCGGCCATCATCGGCCGGCCCTTTACAAGCATTTAACGTGCCAAAAGGCCGCAGCGCGGGAGGTTCTCCACCGCGGCTGTCCCCTGCCCGGTGTCGAGGTGATGTCGACCTCGTCATGCGTCATAGCCGCGCACCTTTGCGTGTAGCTGCACCGCAAAAATCCCGCGAAAAACGCCCGATTCTGAAGCAGGCCGGCCAGTGTCGGAGGTTGCCGATGAAACGCGCATCAACGTCCGGCAATTTTCGTAAAGCTTCGCACCCCTGCCTAGCAACCTTTGGAATGGCCCAGTCGTTGGTCACCCGCACCGTGCCTTAGGGGATGCAGCAGGCCACCTGCCTACAAATTGAGCGGCAACTGATTTCGTTTTCAGCACTTTGCATTTCGGGATGCGCGGCCGATATGGGGATTCCAGTAACCACAATCGAACGAGTCGGGCGCACCATGGAGGCCAAGGCGCTTCGACCAAGGAGAAATCGTAATGATGAACAATGGTCTGAGTCACGGATCGGCAACGATCTACCAATTCCCGGTCGGGGGCCGCGCGGCTCTCGCGGGACGCCGCTATGGCGAAACCCGCCTTCCTGCCGATCATGCTTCGCTTCCCGCGAATGTCTCGATCTGCAGCGACAGCTGGTACCACCAGGAGGCGGTCGACGATGCCAAGCCGAAATGGGATCGCTGATGCCTAAGTCTGGTTTGAAACCACCGCGCTCTCGCAGGCGCCTGGCGGCAGTTCGAAAAGGGTCGAAACAGCGATGTTTCGGCCCTTTTTGATTCTCGCGTGAACCATGCCGTTCAGATCGCCGCGCAGGCCGTCACCGGCCGCTTCAGATGCTTGACCGTGGTGCCCCCGGTCTTGCCGATGGTCAGCGTGATACCCGCCCCGGAATAGCGTTTCCCGGCGACCGTCAGCCGCCTCGCCAGCGTGACCGGCTCGCCGTCGATCTGAAGAAAGGCGCGCTTGTCGTCGTCATAGAACCCAGCAATGAACTGCGTACCATCGGCGCAGCGATAGGTCTGGAACGTCTGCGCTTCGGTCTGCCGTGCACTGGTCATTCCAGCCGCCAGCATGGCGGTCGTCAAAAGAATGGCCTTGTGCCGGCCCATGATCGCCCCCTGTAATAGCCTTCAAGGACGCCCCCTCGTGCGCCCAATGGAACCATAACCCAAGCTGATCCCATGTCAGATTCCCCTGCCCGTCACCTCGCCCTCCAAGGCGCCAGCAATTTCCGCGATCTCGGCGGCTACCCGACCACCGACGGCCGCACCACGCGCTGGCGGCACATCTTCCGCTCCAACCATCTCGGCCAGCTCACCGCCGCCGATATCGAGATCGTCAGGGCGCTCGGGGTGCGGAGCGCTTTCGATTTCCGTGGGGTTGAGGAGCGCGCGGCCGGCGTCTGCGTTGTCAGCGAGATCACGGTGCATTCGCTGCCGATCGAGCCGAGCGTCGTGGCTGCGCTGCGGACCGAACTCGCAAGCGGCACGCTGACTGCACCGGTCGCCCTGGAGCTCATGCGCGAATCCTATCGCAACTACGTTCGCCACCACACGAACAGCTTTCGCAACCTGTTCGGCCATCTCCTCGAAGATCGCGCGCCGCTGGTGATCCACTGCACCGCGGGCAAGGACCGCACCGGCTTCGCCAGCGCGCTGATCCTGCATGCGCTCGGCGTCCCCGATGAGATCATTGCCGAGGACTACCTGCTCACCAACCGGCATTACAAGCGCGATGCGACGGCCGCCTTCGACCTGCCGGAGGACGTACGCGATGCCATCGGCAGCGTCGAAGCCTCGTACCTTGCTGCGGCTTTCGAGGCCGTCGGCCAGGAATATGGCGATCTCGAAACCTATCTGCGCGATGCCCTCAAGCTCGGCACGGCGGAGCGAGCCGCGCTGCAGGCGCGCTATCTGCAATCATAGGCAGCCGTGCCAGGAGAACGATGATGCAAGACAAGGTCCTGATCGTGACAGGCGCACACGGCGCGCTCGGCAAGGTGGTTGCCGAGATCGCACGGTCGCGCGGCGCGCGCGTGGCAAGCATCGACCACGCGCCATCACAGGGTTCAACAACGCCCGAAAGCATCGAGATCGGCGGCGTCGATCTGTCCGACGCGACCCAGGCGAAGGCGGCGGTTGATGCGGCGGCCAATCACTTCGGCCGGCTTGATGCATTGATCAACATCGCCGGCGGCTTCGCCTTCGAAACCGTGGGCGATGGCGACATCAAGACCTGGCAGCGCATGTATGCGCTGAACGTCCTGACCGCGCTCAACGCCTCGCGCGCAGCACTGCCGCATCTCGCAGCGTCCAGGGCCGGCCGCATCGTCAATATCGGCGCCATGGGCGCGCTCCAGGCGGGCTCCGGCATGGGGCCCTATGCGGCGTCGAAAGCGGGCGTGCATCGCCTCACCGACGCGCTGGCCAGCGAGTGGAAGGGCAAGGTCACCGTGAACGCGGTGCTGCCGTCGATCATCGACACCGCCGCCAACCGCGCCGACATGCCGAAGGCGGACTTCTCCAAATGGGTAACGCCGCAGGAACTCGCCGAGGTCATCCTGTTCCTCGCCAGCGACGCGGCCAGCGGCATCACCGGCGCACTGATCCCGGTCGGTGGACGGGTTTAAACGCGTTGTGTTCGGATGGTCCTGCTCGGCAGCTCTGATTCAATCGGAGCACAGAAGGCTCTAGACTGCCCGCAACTGATTCTCCGATCGAAACGCAAGCTTCGGACACGTTCTTTGGAAACCGCGCTTTACCTCCCCGTCAAACGCTTCCTCGAAGAGCTCGGCTTCACCGTGAAGGGCGAGATCGGCGGCTGCGATCTCGTGGGCCTCAGCGCCGGCGATCCGCCCGTGGTGGTGATTGGCGAGCTCAAGCTCGCCTTCAATCTCGAGCTGATCCTCCAGGCGGTCGACCGCGCGCCGGCCGGCGACGAGGTCTGGATTGCGGCCAAAATGTCGATCCGGGGCAAGGGACGCGAGAGCGATGCGCGCTATCGCAATCTCTGCCGCCGCCTGGGCTTCGGCATGCTCGGCGTGACCGATCGCGGCCAGGTCGAGGTGCTGGTGAAGCCGCCGACGGCGGCGCCGCGCCGCGAGCCCAAGGTGCGGTCGCGCCTCGTCGCCGAACACCAGCGCCGCCAGGGCGATCCAGTGCTCGGCGGCAGCACCCGCGCGCCGATCATGACGGCCTATCGGCAGCAGGCTCTGGCCTGCGCCTCGGCGCTCACCGACGGGCCGCGGCCCGTGCGCGAATTGCGCGAGCGCTGCCCTGACGCCGGCAAGATCTTGCTTCACAATGTGTATGGCTGGTTCGAACGGGCAGACCGGGGAATCTACGGGCTCACCGAGGCCGGACATGCCGCCCTGAAGCGCTGGCCACAACAACGGGTTGAGATCGAGGCCGGTGTCGCGTCACCGCCATGACATCCGACCGGTGCATAGCTGAGATGCCACACCAATTTCATATTGCAATGCAACATTTGGGGCACTAGGTATCCCGGCATCAATACGAGGCCGTTATGAGCGCAGACTGGAATACCAAATATGGCACGCGGCGGGTCCGCCATGATCCGCCCACCCTGGACGAGGCGATCTTCGCCGCCGTCGGCATCACCGATGATCACGAGCAGCAGGCCGAGATCGCCGCAGCCTTGATGGGGATGCCGCTCGATGTCGTGCAGGCCGAGGTAAAGAAGCAGGCCCGCACCAACAGCCGCATTACCGCGACCCGCGTGATCGCCGGCGAACAGGGCGCACGGCGCTCCGTCGTGGTCGAACGCCGGGTCGTCCGCCGTTTCGGCAACGACAAGCGCACCGGCACCTGAGCGTTCATTTCGCGCGATCCAGAATAACGAAGGCGGACCGGCCATGCCGGTCCGCTTTTTGATTCAGTTCGCTATTTGAGGTCAGGCGGCCCGACTGTCGTACATGCTGGAGATGATCTTCCAGCAGGTCGAATTGAGGCTGAGCAGCGCGCGCCCGGCCGTGAAGGGCGAAGCCGCAAGATCGGCGAGTTCCGCCTCGGGCGTCCTGGCGAGATCGATCGTGCCGGTCGATTCGCCATGACGGAAGGCCAGATGCGCCCCGAACTTCCTGGCGAGGGCCCGCATCGCGTGATTCTCGGCGCCCGTTGTGACGCGCAGGCGCTTGTAGCCTTTCCAGCGCGCCTCCGCGATCAGGCGGCGGAACAGCACGGTGCCGACACCCTGACGCCGCGCGGAGGCTTCCACGCTGAAGGCGACTTCAGGCAAGGCCTCACCTTCCGGCGGATGCAGCTCTGCTGCACCACGGACCACGCCGTCGACGATATAGGCGACGATCACGGTGCCGTCCTCGGCGCAGCGGGCGGCGTAACGCTCGATGAATGAGTCGTCGAGAAAGCCGTTGAAACGGTCGTGCCGACTTCCGGCATCGAGCCTCAGCAGATGATCGCGCAGGAGCGGCAATTCTTCCTGCTGGATCAAGGTCCGCACATAGCCTGGAGCGGTGCGGACGGTCTCTTCAAGTACCACGTCAAAACTCCTCTTGGTGTCCCTCGAGGAGGCGTTCGAATCCCTAGGCCCCCTATATTGTGCATCGCAGCATCTTTTGCAAGACGAGGACCTGCCCAACTTAGAGGCACGGGAGACGACCAATTCGTTAATAAAATCAACGCTCCGTAGTCTTACAGGATAAGCTGGGTCTGGGTGACGACGGCGACCAGCTTGCCGTCCTCGGTCTCCAGCCGGGTGGTCCAGACCTGGGTCCGCCGGCCCCGATGGACCGGGGTCGCGATGGCGATGACCATGATTCCCTCCCTCGCCCCGCCGATGAAATTGGTCTTGCTCTCTAGCGTGGTCGTGCCCTTGGCATCCTCAGGCAGGTTGATCACGGTCGCGGCCGCGCCGACGGAATCCGCCAGCGCCATCACCGCGCCGCCATGGATGGTGTGGTGAAGCGTGCAGAGATCGGGACGGACCATCATGCGCGCGACCACGCGGTCCTTCCCTGCCTCGACGAACTCGACGCCCTTGAGCTCGGCGAACGGCATCTTCATCGCTTTAAGTTTCTCGAGCGGCGTCATCAAAAGTCCTCCCAATCGATTGTTGTCCCAGCGTGAATTGCTTCGGGCGGCAAAACAATGACGTCAGAGGTCATGGCCGCCGTGACATCGCCGCGGCATTTGCGCATATGGAACGCCATGCGCCACTTCCCGCCCCGCCGCATCGTCTGCCTGACCGAAGAGACCGTCGAAACGCTGTACATGCTCGGCGAGCAGGACCGCATCGTCGGCGTGTCCGGCTACGCCGTCCGCCCGCCCCAGGTGCGGCGGGAGAAGCCGCGGGTCTCGGCGTTCGTCTCCGCGGACATTCCAAAGATCCTGGCGCTGGAACCGGACCTTGTGCTGGCCTTCTCCGATCTCCAGGCTGGCATCGTCGCCGACCTCGTGCGTGCCGGCGTCAATGTCCACGTCTTCAACCAGCGCGACGTCGCCGGGATTTTGGCGATGATCCGCACGCTCGGTGCGCTGGTCGGCGCGCCCCAACGCGCGGAGGAACTCGCGCAAGGTATGGAACTGCGCCTGGCGGGGATCGCCGCATCACCCCGCCCCTCGCCGCGGCCGAGAGTTTACTTCGAGGAATGGGACGATCCGTTGATCTCGGGCATCGGCTGGGTGTCGGAGTTGATCGAGATCGCCGGCGGAACGGACATCTTTCCGGAGCTGCGACATCAGCAAGCGGCGAAGGATCGCATCGTTGCGGCGGAGGCCGTGCGTGAGGCGGCGCCCGATGTCATTCTCGCATCATGGTGCGGCAAGAAGGTCGTCCCTGGCCGCATCTGCGCGCGCGATGGCTGGAGCGACATCCCGGCCGTCCGCGACAACCGCATCATCGAGATCAAATCGCCGATCATTCTGCAACCGGGACCGGCGGCGCTGACGGACGGGCTGGATACGATCGTGACGGCGCTGTGGGGATGAGCACAAATAGCGCGGCCACCGACACTCTCATGTCCCGGACGCGCTGCAACGCCCCTGCGTTGCTGCGCAGAGCCGGGACCCGTCTCGCGACGGAGCACGGTGCGGAACGGACCCCGGCTCTGCAGCGCATCACGCCGCAAGTGCGGCGCGCCGCGCTGCGTCCGGGGCACGGCTTCCCTCACGTCACCACATTCACCACCTGATATTCCGGCCGCCGCCAGACCTCGCCCGCGATCACCTCCTCGATGATCTCCGCCGCCTGCACGATCTCGCTCTCGCCAATGTACAACGGCGTCATCCCGAACCGCATGATGTCAGGCGCGCGGAAATCGCCGATGACGCCGCGCGCGATCAGGGCCTGCATCGCGGCGTAGCCGCCGTCGAAGGCGAAGGAGACCTGTGAGCCGCGGCGGTCATGCGCGCGCGGGGTCACCAGCTTCAGAGTCGGACAGCGGCGTTCGACTTCGGCGATCAGCAAGTCGCCGAGCGCCAACGAACGCGTACGGACCTCTGCCATATCGACGCGGTCCCAGATGTCGAGCGAGGCCTCCAGCGCCGCCATTGCCAGCACCGGCGGTGTGCCGACGCGCATGCGTTCGACACCGCCGGCGGCCGCATAACCAAGCTCGAACGCAAATGGCTTTGCATGCCCCATCCACCCCGACAGCGCAGCGCGCGCGCTGTCGGCGTGGCGCGGCGCGACGTAGAGGAAGGCCGGTGCCCCGGGGCCGGCGTTGAGATATTTGTAGGTGCACCCCGCCGCGAAATCGGCGCCGCTCCCGGCGAGATCGACCGGCATCGCGCCGGCGGAATGCGCGAGATCCCAGACCGTGACGATGCCGAGCGCATGTGCCATTGCGGTGAGCTTCGCCATGTCGTGGCGGCGACCGGTGCGATAGTCGATCTCGGTGATGTAGAGGACGGCGATCTTTTCCGACAATGCGGCTTCGATCTCTTCCGGCGCCACCAGACGCAATTGATGGCCGCGTCCGAGCGTCGCGATCAGGCCTTCGGCCATGTAGAGGTCGGTTGGGAAATTGCCGGTGTCCGACAGGACGACCTTGCGGGGCGCGTTCATGTCGAGCGCGGCGGCAAGGGCCTGATAGACCTTGAGCGACAGCGTATCACCCACCATCACCGAGCCGGCTTCCGCGCCGATCAGCCGGGCGATGCGATCGCCGACATGGCGCGGCTGCGCGTACCAGCCCGCGCTGTTCCAGGCGCGGATCAGCTCATTGCCCCACTCGGTCGTGATGACGCGGTTGACGCGCTCGGCCACGCCCAGCGGCAGCGCGCCGAGCGAATTGCCGTCGAGATAGATCACGCCTTCAGGCAGATGGAACAGGGCTTTGGTGTCGTCATAGACGCGATATCTTGTCATGGATATTTCTTGGGCATTTCTACAGAATTGTTCGCACACGCCAGAGTTCGGGAAACAGCTCGACCTCCAGCATGCGTTTGAGGTAGCTGACGCCGCCGGTGCCGCCGGTGCCGCGCTTGAAGCCGATGACGCGCTCGACCGTCGTGACATGGTTGAAGCGCCAGCGGCGAAAATAGTCCTCGAAGTCGACCAGTTTTTCGGCGAGCTCGTAGAGCATCCAATGCGTCTCCGGTGCCTCGTAGACGACGCGCCAGGCCTGCAGCACGCCTTCGTTGAAGCTGTGGGTCTCGCGGACGTCGCGCGCCAGCACCGCCGGCGGCATCTTGAGCCCGTTGCGGTCGGCGAGCCTGAGCACCTCGTCATAGAGGCTGGGCGTCGCCAGTTCGGCTTCGAGCAGCTTCGTCGTCGCCACATCGTGCGCATGCGGCTTGAGCATGGCGTGGTTGCGGTTGCCGAGCAGGAATTCGATCAGCCGGTACTGGCGCGACTGGAAACCGGAGGACTGTCCGAGCTGCGAACGGAAACGGGTATATTCGCTCGGCGTCATCGTGCGCAGCACGTCCCAGGCGTTGTTGAGTTGCTCGAAGATGCGCGACATCCGCGCCAGCATCTTCATGGCGGGCTGCACCTCGTCCCCCGCGATGGCACGGCGTGCGGCACTCAGTTCGTGGATGGCGAGGCGCATCCACAGCTCCGTGGTCTGATGCTGGATGATGAACAGCATCTCGTCATGCGCTTCCGACAGCGGATGCTGCGCACCCAGGATCGCGTCCAGCGCGAGGTAGTCGCCATAGGACATCCGCCGGGCGAAATCGGTCTCGGCCCCTTCGCTGGTGGGATCGTAATCGCTGGACGTCATGGACAAGCCCTTTCGATCGATCTTCCCCGGCTTTGCTCAGTCGAGGCCGATCAGGCGCGCGGTGATCGGCGATGACGGATCCTTCAGTCCGTCGATCACGGTGAAATGGTTGAGCCCGGGATCGACGACGAGGCGCGTCGGCACGTCGAAGCCGGTCCAGACATTGGCCATCAGGTCGGACTGACGGATGAATTCCGGCCGCTCGCTGCCGCCGACCCAGGCCGTGACGGACGAATGCCCGCGCGGCAGATGCAGCGCCGCGCTTTCGAGCGCCGCCTCCTCCATGGTCATGCGCAGCGTCTCGTTCATCTTCGTCTTCAGCAGCGGACGCAGATCATGCAGGCCACTGATCGAGAGCGTTCCGGCGATGCGGTTGTAGACGGCGGGCTCCAGCGGGCTGTCGTCGCACAGCATGCGCGTGACGAGATGGCCGCCGGCGGAGTGGCCGGCGAGCCGGATCGGCCCGGAGACGAGCGAGGCCGCCTTGGCGATCGCCGCGGCGATCTCGGCGGTGATGTCGCAGATGCGTGCGGTCGGCGTCAGCGTGTAGCTCGGCAGCGCCACCGTCCAGCCATGATGGCGCGCGCCTTCAGCGAGATCAGTCCAGGTCGATTTGTCGAAGCGCATCCAGTAGCCGCCATGGACGAAGACGACGAGGCCCTTGCCGTCGCCGTCGGGCAGGATCAGGTCGAGGCGCTGACGCTCGCCGGCGCCATAGGCGATGTCGGCGCGAAAATCCTTCAGCCCGGCGCGGTAGGCGGCCGCCCGCTCAGCCCATTGTCCAGGCATCTTGTCCGAGCCGGGGATGTGGGCCGAGTTGGCGTAAGCATCATCCCAATCGCGCATCGTAACTCCCAGAGGACTCGTCCAGCGAACCGGGCGCCAGTCTGCCACCGGTCAGGCCAGCATCCTAGTCTTTCTTTTAAGCTTAAAGCATCTAGCAGTTCGTGCCTTGGCCGAGCGACGATTGGTTGGGCACGTTCCCCGGGCGCAGCGCAGCGTGCAACGATGCGCTGCTGAACCGGGGTCCAGCGCCTCTGCCGCAACATGGGTCCCGGCTCGGCGACGCACCGCTTCGCGCTGCACCGCGTCCGGGACACCAGACCTTACGCCTTCTCCACCCCGCACCATTCCGCGATGAACAGCGCCATCGCCTTGGTCGTCTTCTTGAGCGAGGCCAGGTCGACGAACTCGTTGAAGCCGTGCATCTCGCCGCCGCTGGCGCCGAAGCAGAGGCTCGGGATGCCGTGGTTGAGGCCGTAGAAGCGCGTGTCGGTCAGCGCGGTGAAGACGAGATCCTCTGGCACGCCGCCATAGACCTTGTCGAACGCCTTGCTGAACGCGGCCTCCGGCGCGGCGGCATCGGTCAGCTCATAGCCTTCCGACAGGAAGCCCGACCATTCGATCTCCGGCGGATTGTTGGCGAGGAAGCGGTGGTTGCGCGCCGCAGCGGCGACGCAGGCCGCAATCTCCTTCTGGTGATCGGCGATCGACCAGCCCGGCAGCACCGCGATCCGGCAGTCGACGTCGCACCAGGCCGGCACGCTGGAGGCCCAATCGCCGCCCTTGATGATGCCCGGGTTGAAGTTGATGGGATGGTTCAGCGTCTTGAAGTGCCTGTCAGCCTTGGCGCGCTCGTTCCATTCGATCTCGAGCTTTTGCAGCGCCTGGATCAGATGATAGGCGGCCATGATCGCGTTCGCGCCGGAGCCGGCAAACGCGACATGGGTCGGATGCCCCTTCACGCGCAGGCGAAACCAGATCACGCCGACCTGCGAGCGCACCATCTTGCCGCCGGTCGGCTCCGGAATGAAGCAGGCGTCCGCGCGGTAGCCGCGCTGCAGCGTTGAGAGCGCGCCGACGCCCGTGCTCTCCTCCTCGATCACCGACTGGAAGTGAATCCGCGCCGTCGGCTTGAGACCCGCGGCCTTGATCGCATCGAGCGCATAGAGCGCGCCGATGGTGCCCGACTTCATGTCGCAGGCGCCGCGGCCGAACATCTTGCCGTCCTTGATGACGGGCGAGAACGGCGGCGTGTCCCACAATTCCAGGGGGCCTGCGGGCACGACGTCGCAGTGGCCCTGCAGGATCAGCGATTTGCCGCCGTTGGTTTGCGGACGGTAGGTGCCCACCACCGAACGCGCCTTGGAGAAATCATGCTCGATCGGACCGAAGCCGCGCAGATCCTTGAGGTCGTCGACATCGATGTGCCAGTCGTCGACCTCGTAGCCGCGTTGGCGCAGGAGGTCGCCGATCATGTCCTGGCACGGCCCCTCCGCCCCACGGGTCGAGGGGATTGCAACGAAATCGCGGGTGGTGGCGAGCTGGGCCTCGAAGCCGGCGTCGACGGCGTCAAGAATCCTCTGCTGCGTTTCGGCATTCATCAGGCAACTCCAGGCATTCCAATGGTCCCAAGGAGTGCGCAAGCTAGCCGATTTCAGCCGTTCGGGTACTCCACAAAATATGCATCCCGCAATGCATCTTCGAGCAGGCGGCCTTCCGAATAGCCATTCAGCGTCGCAGGCCGCGTCACGCCGTCGCGCAGGCGCGGGCACGGCTCCGGCGCGCCGAGCACCGTACGCACCGGGATGCGCTCGGCATAGATCGGCAACGCATAGTCCTCGTCGTCGTCAGCAACACCCTTGGCCCGTATCTTGGCCGAGGCTTCCTCGATCTCCATCGCAATGAAGGATGTCGCCTTGATCTCCTGCGTGTTGCTGGCCCGCAGGCTCGCGGTGCGATCCGGGAAGAAGCGGTCGACCATAGCGATCACCGCGCGCTCCTTCTCCTCGGGGTCGGTGACGAGATAGGCGGTGCCGAACGCCATCACCGCGCGGTAGTCGGCGGAGTGATTGAAGCCGCAGCGCGCCAGCACGAGGCTGTCGAGATGAGCCACCGTCAGACACACGCGCTCGCCTTTGGTCTGGTTACGCAACATCCGGCTTGCGCTCGAGCCGTGCCAGTAGAGCTTGGTGCCCTCGCGCCAGAAGAAGGTCGGCGTGCAATAGGGCTGGCCGTCGATCGCATAGGAGACATGGCACAGCATCGAGGAATCCAGGATGCGATGGACGGTTTCGTGATCGTAGAAGCCGCGGTCGTGCCGACGCTTCACCTGGTTGCGCGCCGATGTCGGATAGGAATTGCTGGTCTCAGTCTGGCTCACGGCCGCTCCTGATCGGATTGGAATGATCCGAAGCAGTTGTAGCGGCGCATTTGGTCTGCGATAGTTCCAATTCCATGCGAAATATTCCGACCAATTCCCCCTCCTCGCCGGCCAAGTCTTCCTTGCCGACAAAGTCTTCCTTGCCGACAAAGACCGAGCTGCCGCTCGACCTTACCGGCCCGCACGTCACGCCAGGCGCCTCCGCCGCACACCGGCTCTATCAGGCGCTGTGCGAGATGATCGTCTCCGGCCTCGTCAAGCCCGGCGAGCCGCTGCCGCCGTCGCGCACGCTGGCCGGGCAGACCGGCTTTCGCCGCAACGCCGTCGTCATCGCCTATGAGCGCCTGATCGCCGACGGCTTCGCCGAGGCGACCGTCGGCTCGGGAACGTACGTCGCCGCGCGCATTCCAGCGCGCACGGCCGAGCCGAGCAAGCCGAAGGCCCTCGTCGAAACGCCGGGGCAAGGCGCGTTCGCGCTCGGCTGCACCCATATCGACGAACGCGCGGTGCAGCGCTTCCGCGCTTTCGTCGGCCGGCGCATGCGCGCATTCGGGTCGGAGCACCTTCACTATGGCGATCCCCGCGGCAGCCGCGAGCTGCGCGCGGCGATCGCCGATCATCTGTTGTCGGCGCGAGGGCTGCGCTGCGACCCCGACCAGATCATGCTGACATCGGGGACCCTGCACGCACTGCGGATCGTGCTGAGCGCGATCCTGAAGGCTGGCGACCAGGTCTGGTGCGAAGATCCGGGTTACCCCGCCGCGCGAAAAACCATCGCGCATTGCGGCTATCGCACCGTGTCCGTTCCGGTCGACGAGCACGGCTTGCGTGTCGCCAAGGGACGCACGGACGGCCCCAACGCGCGCGCGGCCTATGTCACGCCATCGCATCAATTTCCGCTGGGCGTGCAGATGTCGATGCCGCGGCGGCTCGAGCTGCTGGACTGGGCGAGGCAAGCCGGCGCTTTCGTGCTGGAGGACGATTACGACAGCGAGTTTCGCTATGACGGCGCACCGCTGATGTCGCTCGCGGGCATCGACCGCCTCCAGCGCGTGATCTACCTCGGCACGTTCGCCAAGACGCTGTTTCCCGGCCTGCGCATCGGCTATTGCGCCCTGCCCGAACGCCTGATCGCTGATGTGACGGCTGCGCGCGCGGCGCTCGACCGCTTCCCCGCCACGCTGATGGAAGGCGCGGTGGCCGACATGCTCAATTCCGGCGCGTTCGCCGCCAACCTCAAGCGCGTGCGAAAACTCTATCGCGACGCCCGCGATGTGCTGGCCGAAACGCTGGAAGCCGCATCCGATGGCGCGCTATCGGTGCCGGTGCCATCCCAAGGCCTGCATCTCGTCGCCCGGTTTGATCGCTCGGTCGACCTTTCGGTGGCAGCGCGGGCCAAGCAGGCGGCCGGCGCGGAAGGCTGGCTCTTGGCCGACACCTATTCGCGCGCGCGCCCTCTGCCCGGCTTCGTGCTGGGATTTTCCGGCCACGCGGTTCCACAGCTGATCGCCGCCGCCGAACGGCTCGCAAGGGAATCGCGCGCCGCCCTGCGCACGAGGAACAAGACGGCCCGGCGGCCCTGACAAAGGTTCACTATCAGAATCGCGAGCCTGTCCTTACATTGCGGTATCAATGCCGGGATCTTTCGCCATGCTTTTCCGCCGTGCAGCTTGCCTCTCAGTCCTGATCTCCGCCGCGCTCGTGACGACGGCGCATGCCGTCACGGTCGGACGCGAGCAGGACATCGTCGATCTCAAGCTTGGTCAGCGCGTGCAAGTGGATGACGGAACCTGTCCCGCCGGACAGGTCAAGGAAGTGCGCGGAACGAAGATGACCGACAAGGGCGTCGCGCGCACCAGCGCCTGCGTGCCGCGGTACGGTCCGAAGACGAAATAGTTACTGCTTCGCCGGATCGAACATGCACTGCAAGGTCGGCTTGGCGATCTTGGTGAAGGTCGGACCGATCTCGCCCTGCTTGGACGCCGGCACCCAGTCGGTCTCGATGGTGGGCACGCCAGTCTCGCTGATGCCGCGCAACAGCGCTTCGCGCAGATCGCGGTCCTCGACGGCCGCTGCGGCGTGATCGTGCAGGCAGCCGCAGACTTCCTCGGGATGTTCCCAACGCCCGAGCATCCGCGGCGCGCACTGGCGCACGAACTCAGTGCGGGGATCCGGTAACCTCGAGGGCGCGCGCACCTGCGCCTGGGCGGCACTGATCGTCAGAACGGACACGAACGCAGCGGCGCAAAATCGAACGATCATGACGGCCTTTATCGGCTGATTTTCTTGTTGTTGATCAGAAGCGCGCGGCAACCACGATCGACTGCGACGCCGTGGGGGTGATCGGCGAGCCGCTGTACTGGAAGGTGCCGACACCGGGGAGACCGCCGTCCGGCGCGCCCGCGAACGAAGAGCCTGCGATCACCAAACCGAAGGCAAGGATGAAGCTGAGCGCGCGCATGGTCTTGTCTCCCAATTCGGTGGTCGGCGATGCGCCGTCGTTCGTTGTGAAGCTCATAACCATGGGCGGTTTCGCGCGTGATGCGCCAAAAGCGCAAAATGGTTTCATCTTGCGTGAGAATTGTTTCGTCGAGCCCGAGACGACGACATAATTCTCCGAAAACACCAATCTTTTCAGATGGGTCTCTCCGCAGTTCAAAGTAGCCTGCCAAGTTCCGGCTGCGGTGCGCGACCACACCAGACGCAGCCGCCGTCATGCTCCCGCCTTACCCGCTTCACACGCATTTTACGTTTTTCTGCTGAATGGAACGGCAAACGAAGGCTGGGTCGAACCGAGGGCACGTCGGCCGCGACCCAAGCCATCGAAGCCAGGACGCCCGGATCATCGGGCGCGTTCACTTGAGGGATGGCCATGATGGTGGCGCAAGATCGCGCAATGTCGCGCGAGGCGAACCAACGGACGGACCGCGGAGATCAACGGTCGAATCGCGTCGTCTCAGCCGGCGCAATGGCGTTGCAGTCTGGCCGCGGCTTTGAAGCCGCGCCACAAGCGTTCGTGCGGCTGACCGGCTCGCACCTTGTCAAACCGCAGGCCAGCCGCGCTGAGTGAAACGCTAGCGCGTCACTCCGTGAAGAACTCGCCGCACTTCTGGACGTTTGCGTCCGCCGGTCCCCACGGCATGATCGGCACGGTCGAGGTCGAGTTCTTCGGCGAGCCCTCGATCAGCCTGTCCGAATAGACCATGTAGACCAGCACGTTGCGCTTGGTGTCACAGCCGCGCACGATCTGCATCTTCTTGAAGAACAGCGAGCGGCGCCTGCGGAACATGTCGTCGCCCTGCTCCATCTTGGTCTTGAACTTGATCGGGCCGACCTGGCGACAGGCCAGCGAGATGTCCGAGACCTCCTCGGCAAGGCCCAGCCAGCCCTTGAAGCCGCCCTTCTCCGGTACGGTGAAATGACAAGCGACTCCCTCGACTTCGGGATCGTCGAGACCATAGGTCGCGAGCTTGTCGTTCGGACTCATCCATTTGAACACGGTGGAGCGGCGGAAGATCAGATCGGGCTCGTCGGCAGCCGAAGCGGACGCCGCCGGCACGACCAGGGCAAGGAGGAAGAAAGCTAAGCCTTTCAAGCGGATGCCGGAAAGACCGAGGAAACGAGATGACATGAAGTTCTCCGGTAACAAGTCGCCACAATGTAGGTATGAGGCAGCCGCTCAGGAAGACAACGGACAGACGAGCGCGGCCGCCGTTTACCGCTCCGTGAGGCTTTTTTGCTACGACTTGGACAAATGTAGCTGATGGCAGAACCGCCCTGCTGGTGAACGCGTATTCCCTCTGCGAGACTAACTTCTGATTTGGATTATGGATTCGAGGATGAACAGCGTGAACGGGTCGGGTTTTTCTGCCAAGCCGGCGCGGCTGTGGCAGGTCGCCATTTTGACGGCGGCGGGTGCGATCGGCACGACCAGCCAGGCTGACGCAGCATTTTATTATTGGACGGATTATTCCGACGGGTCCTATTACGCCCGGCAGGACCGGCATCCCGAGATACCGCGCCAGAAGCCGCAGAAGCGCGGCGCTGCCGTGAAGAAAGAGGCTGTCGCCGAGAAGGAAGCCGGCACCAAGCCACAAGGGCCGCTCGTCATCGTCGTCTCGATCGACCGGCAAAAGGTCACGGTCTACGACACCAAGGGTGTGTTCGCGGAATCTCCGGTGTCGACAGGCATGAAGGGCCATTCGACGCCGATGGGTGTGTTCAGCGTCATCCAGAAGCACAAATTCCACCACTCCAACATCTATAGCGGCGCGCCGATGCCGTACATGCAGCGGATCACCTGGTCTGGTGTCGCCATGCATGCCGGCGTGCTGCCGGGCTATCCGGCCTCGCATGGCTGCATCCGCATGCCGATGGCGTTCGCGGTGAAGATGTGGAACTGGACCAGGATGGGCGCGCGCGTCATCGTCGCGCCCGGCGAGATGACGCCGCACAGCTTCTCCCATCCCCTGCTCGCCTCCGTGCGCGTGCCGCCGCAGCCTGCCGTCAACCTGGAGCCGCAGACCAATGTCGGCGACAAGGCCGACAAGGGCGCCGCGCTAACCAAAGCCGCCGACACCAAGCCCACCGAGACCAAAACTGCCAGCGCCGACAGCGTGCTCGAGCTGCGCACCTCCGTCGGTCACGCCGTGATGTCGGATGTGACCACGGGCAATGCGTCAGCCCGCGAGGAAGCCGCCGCACCGGCCGACAAGGCCAAGACGGCCGAGGCATCTGACGCGGCCAAGCCGCAGCCGGAGGAAGCCGCCAAGCCGGCTGGCGACGACAGGCCCGCCACCGACAAGGTCGAAGCCGTCAAGGCCGAGCCGGCCAAGACCGAAGCCGCGGACCCCGCGAAGACGCCCGATGCGCCGGCTGCGCTCGCCGCCTCGCCCGACGCGAAGAAGGACGAGAGTCGTGTTGCCGAACCGGCGGCCGCAAAACCAGAAGCGCCCAAGCGGGCCGGCCAGATCGCCGTCTTCATCAGCCGCAAGGATTCCAAGCTCTACGTGCGGCAGAATTTTGCACCGCTGTTCGAGGTGCCGGTGACGATCGCCACCAGCGAGCGGCCGCTCGGCACGCATATCTTCACCGCCGAGCTCGACAAGTCCGATTCCAATGCGCTGCGTTGGTCGGTGGTGTCGCTGCCGGTCTCCGCCCGTTCGGCGGCCCGCGAGGACGACGGCCGGCTCACGCGCCGCCAGCGTGGCGCTGCCGTGATCCCCGTTGCCGCCAAGCCTGCGACCGCCAAGCCGGTAGTCACCCCCGATAGCCCTGCCGAGGCACTCGACCGCATTGCGATCCCTGCGGACAGCATGGCGAAGATCAACGAGATGCTGACGTCGGGCGGCTCCATCATCATCTCCGACCAGGGCATCAACCAGGGCGAGACCGGCGAAGGCACCGACTTCATCGTCCGCCTGTACTGACCTGTTTCACGGCGCCCCGATAACGCGGTGTTGACGAGGCAGGTCGCACCGGGGGAGTAACATGCGGCCCGGATCATTTCGGGGGACGCCGTCATGATGAATCGCAGAACCATGCTCACCACGGCGCTTGCAGGCATGCTCGCGCCGGCAACGCGCGCGTTCGCCGATGGCGGCATGAGCCGCATCTCGGCCTATGCCTTCTCCTTCCCCGCTCTGTCCGGCGACGACATCCGGCTTGCCGCCTTCACCGGCAAACCGCTGCTGGTGGTCAACACGGCCTCGCTCTGTGGCTACACGCCGCAATATGCCGGCCTGCAAGAGATCTGGAACGAGTTTCGCGTCCGTGGACTCACCGTGATCGGCGTGCCCTCCAACGATTTCGGTGGCCAGGAGCCCGGCGGCAGCAGCGAGATCACCGAGACCGCGCACCACCAATATGGTGTTACCTTTCCGATCGCAGCCAAGGCGAACGTCGTCGGCGCGAAGGCGCATCCATTCTACAAATGGGCCGCCGAGGCGCGCCCGCGCGAAGTTCCGCGCTGGAACTTCCATAAATATCTGATCGGCCGCGACGGCTACATCGCCGAGGTCTTTCCGTCCGCGGTCGAACCGGCCGACACGCGGATCAAGACGGCCATTGCCAGGGCGCTGGCCGACAGTTGACGCGCGGCGCCCCAATCCGGCTGGGCACAATTGTGGCGGGATGCCAAACAGCCGTTGCAATGGCGAAGGCCCTCCATCTAGGCTAGGATCGTTTGGGGCAGGACGGTTTTGCCGAAGGCGAAAAGCAGCGGCGGAACAACGGGATCAATCTCGAGGACAACACCATGCGTGTGGCGGCAGGACTGATTTTGGCAAGCGCGATGTCGGTTGCGATGACCGGCGCAGCATGGTCGCAGACCCCGGCCGCAAAGCCCGCAGCGGCGACGCAAGCCGCACCCGCGGCGACGCCGGCCGCAGCCGCGCCTGCTGCCGCTTCGCCAGCTGCTCCCCCGGCCGCCGCCGCGCCGGCAGGCTTCGTCAATCCGCCCCCGCCCAAGCAGGCGCCGCAACCGGCTCGCGCGGCCTGCAACACGCCGGGCGCGCTCGGGGTTGCCCGCACCGTCGAGATCGACACCACGGGCGGTCCCGGCTTCGGCTTCGAGCACTTCAAGGAGCTCGACTTTCTGCGCGACAAGGAGGTGGTGCTGACCTTCGACGACGGACCCTGGCCCAAGAACACGCCCGCCGTGCTGAAGGCGCTCGCCGACGAATGCACCACCGGCATCTTTTTCTCGATCGGCAAGCACGCGACCTACGAGCCGGAGATCCTGAAGCAGGTCTATGCGGCCGGCCACACCGTGGGCACCCACACCTGGTCGCACGCCAATCTCAACAACAAGAAGCTCAACGAAGCGCAGCGCAAGGAAGAGATCGAGAAGGGCCTGTCCGCGGTGAAGTGGGCGCTCGGCGGCATCTCGCCCTCGCCGTTCTTCCGCTTCCCGGCACTTCAGCATCCGCCGGAGATGGTCACCTATCTCGGCAACCGCAACACCGCGATCTTCTCCTGCGACATCGACTCCTTCGACTTCAAGGCCTCCAAGCCCGAGAAGGTGGTGGAGACCGTGATGAAGAAGCTCGACACCAAGGGCAAGGGCATCATCCTGATGCACGACTTCCAGAAGCACACGGCGGAGGCCCTGCCCGAGCTGCTCAAGCGCCTGAAGGCCGGCGGCTACAAGGTGGTGGCGATGCGCGCCAAATTCCCGGCCTCGTCGCTGCCGGAGTACGACCAGGAGCTGCTCAAGGACGCCAAGCTGCCGACGGTGAGCCAGCGCCCGGTCAATTCCGTGGTGACGACCGTTTCCGAATAGACGGCAATTGTCTTTCCGTATCGAAGGCTACGTCATCGTCTCGGCGGACGGCATGCTCGCCGACGCGAGCCACGTCATGCCCGACAGCCTGAAGTTCGACGGCGACAAGTTGTTCTTCGAGCAGGCGCTCGATCGCGCCGCGCTGATCGTGCACGGCCGCAACTCGCATGAGCAGCAGCCGAACTCGCCGAAGCGCAAGCGGCTGATCCTGACCCGCAAGATCAAGGTGCTCACCGTCGATCCGGAGATGCCGAACGCGACGCTGTGGAATCCGGAACAGGCGAGCTTCGAGGAGGCCTGCGCCTTTGCCGATGTCACCACCGGCATGGTCGCCGTCATCGGCGGCCCCGCCGTGTTCGAGATGTTCATGGGCCGCTACGATACCTTCTGGCTGTCGGAAGCCCCGCATGTGCGCCTGCCCGGCGGCGAAGGCTGCTTCGTCGGCGTGCCGGCGCGGACGCCGCGGGAGGTGCTGACGTCCCACGGGATGCAGCCTGATGCGCCGTATCTGCTCGACGCGGCGCATGAGGTGACCGTAACTCCGTGGCGCCGAACGTAGGCCCTCAGACGTCCCCGTAGGCCGCCTCGGCCGGACGCGTGGTGCGGCCGTATCCCATGATCATGAACAAGGCGCCGATGATCGACAGGTTCTTCAGCGCGTCGACCACCATCTTGGCATTGTCGGGCGGCGCCTGGTTCCAGAAATCGTCGAACAGCACGGTCGCGACCGCGACATAGACGATCATCAGCATCGCGAAGAACCGCGCGCCGAAATTCAGCGCGATCATCAGCCCCGCGATGATCTCGAGCGCGCCGACCGCGATCGCCAGCAGTTGCGGCGTGGTCATGGCGGTGGCCGTCTCCACCTGCTTGGCGTAAGGCGCGACGATGTCGGGCACCACGACCTTGGTGGCGATGAAGTCGGCGGTCGCCTGGATGGCAAAGAGCTTGGTCGCGCCCGTGTAGATGAACAGCACGGCGAACAGGATTCGCCCGAAAGTCACGAACGCTGGCATGATCGGCCTCTTGGCAAAGCGCTAAGCACGGAACGCGCAAGGATTATGAAGAGTTGCGCGCCGCTTTACAAACGGGGAAATGGAGAACTGTTTTGAAAAGATTGAGCCTGCAAGGCTCGGGCGGTGCGCTCCCTCGCCCCGTTCTTACGGGGAGAGGGTTGGGGTGAGGCGCCGCTTCCGCAATCACGGTGAGAACTGGATTCGCGGAGAGCCCCCTCACCCGGAATTTGCTATCGCAAATTCCGGCCTCTCCCCGCACGCGGGGAGAGGCGAAGACGACGCTGCAGTCCGCCCTTACGTGAACAGCGTCGGCTGCCGTGCGGCGCGCTCCTGCGCTTCGACCACAGCGACGGCTGTCATGTTGAGGATGCCGCGCGCCGTCACCGACGGCGTCAGGATATGCGCCGGGCGCGCCGGGCCGATCAGGATCGGGCCGACGGGCAGCGCGTCCGCCAGCGACTTGATCATCTGATAGGCGACGTTGGCGGTGTCGAGCGTCGGCATGATCAGGATGTTGGCCTCGCCCTCGAGATTGGAATGCGGCAGCACCATTTTCCGCGCGGCCGCCGAAAGTGCCGTGTCGCCCTGCATCTCGCCGTCGGCCTCGATCTCCGGATGCTTTTCCTTGAGCAGCTGGGTCGCGCGGCGCATCTTGCGCGAGGAATCGGTGTCGTAGCTTCCGAAATCCGAGTGCGAGACGAAGGCGATCTTCGGCTTGATGTTGAAACGCTGGACGTGGACCGCGGCGAGCGATGCGATCTCGGCAAGCTCCTCCGCGCTCGGATTGGGGCGAACTTGCGTGTCGGCGATGAAGAAGGCGCCCTTGCTGGTGATCAGCAGCGCCAGCGCCGCGTAGTCGCTGATGCCCGGGCAAAAACCAACGATCTCGCGGACATGGCGCAGATGGCTCATGTAGCGGCCCTCGACGCCGCAGAGCATCGCATCCGCCTCCCCGCGCGTCACCGCGAGCGCAGCGATGACCGTGTTGTTGGTACGCACCACCGTGCGCGCCGCATCCGGCGTCACGCCGCGGCGGCCGGCGACCTCGACATAGGACTGCACGTAGGAACGGTAGCGCGGATCGTCCTCGGGATTGACGAGGTCGAAATCCTTGCCGGCGCGGATCGAGAGGCCGAAGCGCTTGATGCGCGCCTCTACGACCGAAGGACGGCCGACCAGGATCGGCCGCGCCAGGTTCTCCTCAAGCACCACCTGCGTGGCCCTCAGCACGCGCTCGTCCTCGCCTTCGGCGTAGATCACGCGGACCGGCTGGGTCTTGGCCTTGGCGAACATCGGCTTCATGACGAGGCCGGAGCGGAAGGCGAAGCGCTCGAGCAGCGCGGTGTATTCGTCGAAATTGGTGATGGGGCGCGTCGCGACGCCGGACTCCATCGCCGCCTTCGCCACCGCCGGCGAGATGCGCAGGATCAATCTGGGATCAAAGGGGCTGGGGATCAGCGAACCCGGCCCAAAACCTTGCGTCTCGCCGGTGTCAAAACCCTGCGCGACCGCGTCCGACGGCGCCTCGCGCGCCAGCTGCGCGATGGCCTCGACGGCGGCGTGCTTCATCTCCTCGTTGATGGCGCTGGCACCGACGTCGAGCGCACCGCGGAAGATGAAGGGGAAGCAGAGAACGTTGTTGACCTGGTTCGGATAGTCCGAGCGGCCGGTGCAGATCATGGCGTCAGGGCGCACCTTCCGCGCCTCCTCCGGCATGATCTCCGGGGTCGGGTTCGCGAGCGCCATGATGAGCGGCTTGTCGCCCATCGCCTTGGCCATCTCCGGCTTGAGCACGCCCGGCGCCGAGAGACCGATGAAGATGTCGGCACCGCCGATGACGTCGCCGAGCGTGCGCTTGTCGGTCTTCTGCGCATAGACCGCCTTCCAGCGGTCCATCGTGGTGTTGCGGCCCTCGTGCACGAGGCCGTCGATGTCGCACACCCAGATGTTCTTGCGCTGCGCGCCCATCGACACGAGCAGATTGAGTGTCGCGATCGCGGCAGCCCCTGCTCCCGACGCCACGATCTTGACGTCGGAGAGCTTCTTTCCGTTGAGTCGCAGGGCGTTGGTGACGGCGGCGGCGACGATGATGGCGGTGCCGTGCTGATCGTCATGGAAGACCGGGATCTTCATGCGCTCTTTGAGCTGCGCCTCGATCTCGAAGCATTCCGGCCCGCGGATGTCTTCCAGATTGATGCCGCCGAAGGTCGGCTCGAGCGCCGCCACGGTTTCGACCACGCGCTCGATGGTGTCGGCGGCGATCTCGATATCGAACACGTCGATGCCGGCGAACTTCTTGAACAGGACCGCCTTGCCTTCCATCACCGGCTTGGAGGCCAGCGGTCCGATATTGCCGAGGCCGAGCACGGCGGTACCGTTGGAGACCACGGCAACCAGATTGGCGCGGGTCGTCAGCGTGGCGGCTTCCGCCGGGTTCTTGGCGATCTCGGTGCAGGCCGCGGCAACGCCCGGCGAATAGGCCAGCGCGAGGTCGCGCTGGTTGGCAAGCGGCTTGCTTGCCTGGATCTCGAGCTTTCCGGGGCGCGGCAGACGGTGGTAGGCGAGCGCCGCCTGGTGGAGATCATCAGAATAGGACGACATGCGGTGTTTCGCCTCGCGTTACCGGCCTCAAAATGCACGATCCGAAAGCGGCTGTCCAAGCGGACCGTATTTCCGGGTCATGGAAACGGGATGAAGCACGCCGGGCGCCCCGGTGGCAACATCCGATTGCGCGCCCATCAACAGGGCGCGCGGTCAAATATTTGAAAACCATAGCTTTCCCTGGACCACGCGGCGTTTCGCGAATATGGCAGGTTGCGCGGTGCAAAATGAGCAACTGGAGCTGGGAATGAAGCGAATCCTGATCGGCCTGATCGCACTTGCCGTGCTCGGCGCGGGCGGATGGCTTGGCTTCAACCTCTATGTCCAGCACCGGGCGACGAGCGAGGTCGAGACGGCCTTCGAGCAGATCCGCGCAGGCGGCGGCAAGGCGAGCCACGGCAAGATCGGGTTCGAGCTCGGGACCCGGACGCTGACGATCGAGGACATCAGTGTCGAGCCCGCCCAGCCACAGCTCGCCAACGTCAAGGTCGCAAAGGTCACGGCCGTCGGCGTACGCCAGCCGGATGAGGCCCGTTTCACGGCCGACAGCATTGAGGTGTCCGGGGTCGAGATCGCCTTCACGGCTACCGAGCGGGCGAAGCTGAAAGCAAACTACAAGATCCCGCAGATCAGCGCGCGCGATTTTTCCGGTCCGACCCGTGCAGCCGCCGCGCCGCTGTCCGGCTCGATCATCGACATGTACCGCTTCATGCTCGCGCAATACGCGACAGTTTCGGCATCCTCGATCGCGGTGCCGACCGTCGCGGTCAACGTCGATGCGGGCACCGGCAACGCCGGCGGCGGCGATTATGTCTATTCCGGTCTGTCGGTCCAGAACGTCAACCGCGGCAAGATCGAAACGGCGAAGACGGACCGCATCACCTATTCGCTCGACCTCACCCAGCCGGGCAAACCCGCGAAGATGACCGGCGAGCTGTCCGGCCTGGCCGCTTACGATTTCGACGCAACCGCCATAAGGGCCGCGCTCGATCAGCAAGGGTCGAGCGACGACAGTTTTCACAAGGTCTATCGACGCATCTCGGTCAATTCGTATGTGGTGACGACGGCTCCGGGCGTGCGCGTGCAGGTCGACGGCATCAGCTTCGACGACATCGCGATCCGGCCCTCGAAATTCCGCCCGGCAGGGATCATCGCCCTGGTGCCGGCTGACGGCACGATCCTGACGCCGGCGCAGTCGCGCGACATGATCGAGAAGGTGGCCGACTTCTTCGAGGGCTTCCAGATCGGCAAGGTCGAAATCGGCAAGCAAACAGTCGAGACGCCGCAAGGAACGGGGCGGCTCAGCGCGATCAAATACGATCAGGACACCATCGCGCTGGAAGGCCTCGACATGCCGCTGCCGCAGGGCCAGCTCAAGATGGAGCGCTTCGCGCTGAAATCCTTCAGCGCGGCAAATCTGATGCGCTGGGCGGCAAGCCTTAGAACGCCCGGGCAACCGCCCTCGCCTGATCAGATGCTCGGCCTGTTCCGGGTGCTCGAAGGCGCCGAGATCAAGGGCGTGGTCTCGCCCTACAAGAATACGCGGCAGCTCGTCACCATCGACACGATCAGCCTGAGCTGGGGGCAATTGGTCGGATCGATTCCGAGCAAGGCTAGTCTGGTCGTGAAGATGGTCGCTCCCACCGATCCCTCGAATCCGGCGCAGCTGCCGCTGACCATGGCCGGCATCGACAAGCTCGCGATCAACCTCGATCTCGGCGCGGCCTGGACGGAATCGTCGGGCGCCTTTGCGTTTGCGCCTGCCACGATCGATCTCGGCAACCTCGCCAAGGCGCAAGGCCGCCTCGCGCTCGCCAACGTGCCGCGCGGCCTGTTCACGACGGATCCGGCGCAGGCCATGAGCCAGGCCGGGCAAATCGAGACCGGCCCGATCGAGCTCTCCTTGCACGACAGCGGCGTGGTCGATCTCGTCGTGGCCCAGTTCGCGCGCATGCAGAATGTCAGCCGCGACACCGCACGCAGCGCCATCGTCGAGATGATCCGGGCGCAAGGCGAGAAGATCGCGGCCTCCAATCTCGATGCCAAGGCCGCGGTCGATGCGTTCGCCGGCTTCGTCGAGACGTCAGGCCAGACGCTCACCATCAAGCTGACCCCGCTCGGCAAGCTGCCGGTGCTTCAGCTCATGGATGCCCTGAACAGCGAGCCGGCGATCGCACTCGCGCGGTTCAGGATCGAGGCGTCGACGGGGTTGTAGGCAGAGCCGGGACCCAGAATGCTTGTCGTTCGCCGAGACATGGGCCCCGGCTCTGCAGCGCACCGCTGAACTGGACGATGCTTCGCATCGCCAAGGAAGCGCTGCGCTGCGTCCGGGGCACGCCCCCCTCACTTCTGCGGCAGGTTCACCCGCACATGCAGCTCGCGGAGCTGCTTCGTCGTGGCTTCCGACGGTGCGCCCATCAGGAGGTCCATGGCCTGCTGGTTCATCGGGAACAGCGAGATCTCGCGCAAATTCGTGGTGCCGCACAGCAGCATCACGATGCGGTCGACGCCCGCGGCCATGCCGCCATGCGGCGGGGCGCCGTACTGGAAGGCGCGGTACATGCCGCCGAAGCGGTCAACCACCTCCTGCTCGCCATAGCCCGCGATCTCGAACGCCTTCACCATCGCTTCCGGCACGTGGTTGCGGATGCCGCCCGATGCGATCTCGTAGCCGTTGCAGGTGATGTCGTACTGGAACGCCTTGATGGTGAGCGGGTCCTGGCCCTTCAGCGCATCGAGGCCGCCCTGCGGCATCGAGAACGGGTTGTGCGAGAAGTCGACCTTCTTGTCGTCCTCGTTGTACTCGTACATCGGGAAGTCGACGATCCAGGCGAGCTCGAACCGCTCCTTGTCGGTGAGGTTCAATTCCTCGCCGACCTTGTTGCGGGCCAATCCTGAGAACTTCCAGAACTTGTCGGGATCGCCGGCGACGAAGAAGGCGGCATCGCCTTCCTTGGTGCCGAGTTGGTCGCGGATCGCTCTCGCCCGGGTCACTCCCATGTTGTTCGCAATCGGACCGGCGGCCTCGCCGCCCTCGCGCCACATGATGTAGCCGAGGCCGGGCTGGCCCTCGCCTTGCGCCCACGAGTTCATGCGGTCGCAGAACGCGCGGCTGCCACCGCCCGGCGCGGGGATCGCCCAGACCTGGTTCTTGGGGTCCTGGAGCATGCGCGCGAACACCTTGAAGTCGGAGTCGCGGAAATGCTCGGAGACGTCCTGCATCTCGATGGGGTTGCGCAGGTCCGGCTTGTCGCTGCCGTATTTGCGGAGCGCTTCGGCGAATGGAATCCGGCGCCAGTTCTTGCTCACCGGCTTACCCTTGGCGAACTCCTCGAACACGCCGGTGATCACGGGCTCCATCGCCGCGAACACGTCTTCCTGCGTGACGAAGCTCATCTCGACGTCGAGCTGGTAGAACTCGCCCGGCAGACGGTCGGCGCGCGGGTCCTCGTCGCGGAAGCAGGGCGCGATCTGGAAGTAGCGGTCGAAGCCCGACATCATCAAGAGCTGCTTGTACTGCTGCGGCGCCTGCGGCAGCGCGTAGAATTTTCCCGGATGGATGCGCGAGGGCACCAGGAAGTCGCGCGCGCCTTCCGGCGAGGACGCCGTCAGGATCGGGGTGTTGAACTCGAAGAAGCCCTGCCCCTCCATGCGCCGGCGCATCGACTTGATGATCTCGACGCGCGTCATGATGTTCTGGTGCAGCTTCTCCCGGCGCAAATCGAGGAAGCGGTACTTCAGGCGGATGTCTTCAGGATATTCCTGGTCGCCGAACACCGGCAGCGGCAAATCGCCGGCTGGGCCCAGCACCTCGATCTCGCTGACATAGATCTCGATCTTGCCGGTCGGCAGATCGTCGTTGTCGGTGCCCTCGGGGCGGCGGCGGGCCTTGCCGTCCATCCGCACCACGAATTCCGAGCGCAATTTTTCGGCCAGCGAGAACGCCGGCGAGTCCGGATCGACCACGCACTGGGTCAGGCCGTAATGGTCGCGCAGGTCGATGAACAGCACGCCGCCATGGTCGCGAACGCGATGGACCCAGCCTGACAGGCGGACCGTCTCGCCGATGTTGCTCTCGCGGAGTGCGCCGCATGTATGTGACCGGTAGCGATGCATGGTCGTCCCAAAAATGATGTCGGAGGAAGCGAATCGAACGGCCTGTCATGACCGGTCCGAGATTGCGGCAGGGTTTACCCGACGAGACCCGAGGCGGCAACCAAGGGAACGGGCTGTTTTGGGCTCGGAAGGCCCATTTTTGGCCGATCTGACCTCAAGCCTTTGCCATCAGGCGTTCCCCGCCTATCTTTACCTCCATGACCGTTCATTTCCCCTTCCAGAACTCCTATTCGGCGCTGCCGGACAGCTTCTTTGCCCGCGTCGCGCCGACCCCTGTCGCCGCCCCCCGGCTGATCAAGCTGAACCGGCCGCTGGCGGTTCAGCTCGGGCTCGACCCTGATATGCTGGAGACCCCGGAAGGCGCTGCGATCCTGGCCGGCAAGACGGTTCCCAACGGCGCCGATCCCATCGCCATGGCCTATGCCGGTCACCAGTTCGGGCAGTTCGTGCCTCAGCTCGGCGATGGCCGCGCCATCCTGCTCGGCGAGGTCCTCGACAAAGACGGCATCCGTCGCGACATCCAGCTCAAGGGATCAGGCCCCACCCCGTTCTCCCGCCGCGGCGACGGCCGCGCCGCGCTCGGGCCGGTCTTGCGCGAATACATCGTCAGTGAAGCCATGTATGCGCTGGGCATTCCGACCACGCGCTCGCTTGCCGCCGTCGTCACCGGCGAGCACGTCATTCGCGAGACCGCGCTGCCCGGCGCGGTGCTGACGCGTATCGCCTCCAGCCATATCCGGGTCGGCACCTTCCAGTTCTTCGCCGTCCGCCGCGACACCGACGCGATCCGCCGGCTCGCCGACCACGTCATCACCAGGCACTATCCGGAGCTGCGCGACGTGGAGCGGCCCTATCACGCGCTGCTCGCCGGCGTCGTCGCGCGCCAGGCCGATCTCGTCGCGCGCTGGCTGCTGGTCGGCTTCATCCATGGCGTGATGAACACCGACAACAGCTCCATTTCCGGCGAGACCATCGACTACGGCCCTTGCGCCTTCATGGACGCCTACAACCCTTCGCAGGTCTTCTCCTCGATCGACGAGATGGGCCGCTACGCCTACGCCAACCAGCCGCGCATCGCGCTGTGGAATCTGACGCGCCTCGCCGAATGCCTGCTGCCGCTGTTCTCGGACGAGCAGGAGAAGGCGGTTGCCGAAGCCCAGGACATTCTCGGCGCGTTCTCAGACCAGTTCAGCGCCGCCTATCAGGCGGGTTTGCGCAAAAAGGTCGGCCTGTTCACGGAGCGCGACGGCGACGAAGCGCTGATCCAGGACCTGTTAGATGCCATGGCGAAGAACCAGGCCGACTTCACCCTCACCTTCCGCAAGCTGGGCGACGCCGCCGTTGATGACAGTGCGGATGCGCGCGCGCAGTTCATGGAGCCCGCGGCCTTCGACGAATGGGCCGGCCGCTGGCGCGCCCGCATCACGCTGGAGCCGCAGACCGCAGCCGAGCGGCAGGCGGCCATGCACGCCGTCAATCCCATGTTCATCCCCCGCAACCACCGCGTCGAGGCCGTGATCCAGGCCGCGGTCAACGACGACAATTACGCGCCGTTCGAGGAGCTGGTGAAGGTGCTGGCGAAACCGTTCGACGACCAGCCGGATTACGCCGCCTATGCCGATCCTCCGCTGCCGGACCAGCGGGTGCTGCGGACGTTCTGCGGGACGTAGCCACAAACCCGGTGCGTAGGGTGGATTAGCCGAAGGCGTAATCCACCACTTCTCTCGAAGCCGGAAAGTAAAGAGGTGGATTACGCTTCGCTAATCCACCCTACAGATTGGCGCGGCTATTACGTCCGCTCTCCGAACTCGCCGATGAACTGAGTGTCTCCGCCCCAATCCTCCGGAAGCAGTCCTGCACGAACATCGCGGTGAAATGACGAATACGGCCAGTCGCAGACTCGCGACACATGCCCGTGCTTGACGGGATTGTAATAACAATACTCGACGTGGCGGGCGTAGTCGGCCTCGTCCCGGATCAGGTGCTCCCAGAACCGTCGCTGCCATATGCCGCGTTCATTCCGTGAGAAACGGACAGCGCTCAGCCGCTCGGTCACCGGGAGCGCTTTGGCGAAACGAGACTTGATCAAGCGCCAGCGCACCGAAAAATCGGCGTCGCCCGACGGCAGCTTCCAGATTGCGTGGAGATGGTCCGGCAGAACCACGAAAGCATCGATTGCGAAGGGGTGGCTCTGTCGCGTTGCGGCGACCGCGTCTCGTAGGCTCTCAATCTGGTCGGTCAAAAGAGCTTTCCGCCGATCGAGCAGGTTCACGGTAAAGAACCAGCATCCTCCCGGGACGAATGCGCGGCGATAGTCGGACATCGCCCATCGATAGCACAACTTGAAGTTGGCTCACACAGTGGTGGATTACGCCTTCGGCTAATCCACCCTACGAAGCGAGCACTGTGGACGCAGGAACCGCTGTCATCAAACTGAAACACACCCGCTCTAACCGCCTGTCAGGGTCGCCTTGCCGGAAGCGCCCATCCTCCAACCGTCCTGACAAAGCGCGCCATGCCCTTCAAATTCATCCACATCACCGACACGCATCTGGCGAACCCCGGGCTGAAGATCTATGGCCTCGACCCGCGCGCGCGGCTGGACGCGGCGATTGCCGACATCAACAAGCATCAGTCCGACGCTGCGTTCGCGGTCGTGACCGGCGACCTCACCCATTGGGGCGAGGCTGACTCCTACGCCAATTTCGCCGACGCGATGTCGGCGCTGAACATCCCTCACATCGCGATGGTCGGCAATCACGACCGCCGCGTGACTTGCCTCGATAGCCTGAAGGCCGCACCGCGCGATTCAAACGGATTCGTGCAGGGCACGCGCACCACCGAGCACGGCCTGTTCGTCTTCCTCGACACGCTGGACGAGACCAGCCACGCCGGCGAGATGTGCGCCAAGCGCTTCGACTGGCTCGCGAAGACGCTCGCGGCCGCGCCCGACGACCAGCAATTCGTCGTATTCATGCATCACCCGCCCTTCCCGATCGGCGTGCATGCGATGGACGAGATCGGGCTGAAGCAGAGCGCCGAATTTTCCGAGGTGATTGCGCCCTATCGCGCGCGCATCCGCCATCTCTTCTTCGGCCATGTGCACCGGCCGATCTTCGGCAGTTTTGGCAAGATCCCGTTCTCGACGCTGCGCGGCACCAACCATCAGGTCTGGTTCGAGCTCGACGCGAACGCGCCTCACCTCGCAAGCCACGAGCCGCCGGCCTATGGCGTCGTGCTGATCGACGACGAGAATCTCGTCGTGCACAGCCACGACTTCCTCGACGAAAGTCTGCGCTTCCCGTTCGAACCACCCGTGGGAACGGACGGCCGCGACTATGCACTCAATTTCCCGGCGCGGTGAGATGAGCCTCGCCGAACCCGCGGCTCTTCCGGTCGCGACCTCGGCGGCGCCGCGCCTGGACGTCCTGAAGCGCCTCGGCACGCGCTTCAAAGCTTCGCTGCCCGCCTATCTGCTGTTGCTGCCCTCGCTGGTCTTCCTCGCGCTGTTCACCTACGGCGCGATGGGCCGCGTGCTCGTCGATGCGCTCTACCAGCGCGCCACGCCGAAGGCGCCGGTCCGCTTCGTCGGTCTCGACAACGTCGCAGCGGTGCTGGCCGATCCCGCCTTCTCCGGCGCCGTCGTCAACAACCTGATCTATGCAGTCGGCACGGCGATCCCGAGCATCGGCCTCGCACTGCTGTTCGCCCTGGCGCTGTCGCGCACCAACGCCGTGAGCAGCGCGCTGCGCGCGGCGCTGTTCCTGCCGGTGCTGATCCCGATGGTCGCAGCCTCCGCGCTGTTCATGTTCATCTTCCTGCCCAATGTCGGCCTGCTCGACTACTACATCGGCCGCTTGCTTCCGGTGCTGCCGAACTGGCTCGGCGACCCCGATATCGCGCTTTACGCGATCATGGTCATCACGATCTGGAAGAACGCCGGCTACTACATGCTGTTCTTCCTCGCCGGCCTCCAGGCCGTGCCCGAGGACGTGATGGAGGCCGCACATCTCGACGGCGCCGGGCCTTACATGCGCCTGCGCCACATCATCCTGCCGGAGCTCAAGCCCACCTTCCTGTTCGTTACCGTCATCGCGATCCTCAACGCGGTGACGCAGGTCGACCACGTCTTCGTCATGACCCAGGGCGGACCGTCGAACTCGACCAACCTCGTGCTGTTCTACATCTACCAGCAGGCGGTCGAGCATTACGACGTCGGCAAGGCCTCGGCCGCGACATTGCTGACGCTCGCCGCGCTGATGGGCCTCACCGCGCTCTCCTTCCGCACCATGGCAAACCGCGAGGGCGGGCCATGAATCTGATCGACCGCCTGTTCAGGGACGCCCCGCTCGCCACGAGAGGCGAGATCACGCCAAAGCTCGGCTTCCTGCTGACCGTGCTGCTCGCGATCGTCTGGCTCATCCCGTTCCTCTGGATGGTCGTAGCGACGCTGCGCCCGGCCTCCGACGGCATCAACGCCATGGCCGAGCTGATGCCGAGCCTGAAGCCGACGCTCGACAACGTCAGAGATGCCTGGGAGATCGGCGATTTCCCGCGCTACACGCTCAACACCACGATCATCTGCGCCGGCATTTTGCTGGTGCAGTTCGTCACGATCACGCTGGCGGGCTTTGCCTTCGCGCGCCTTGCCTTCGTCGGCAAGACGCTGATCTTCTATCTGTTCCTGATGCAGCTGATGCTGGTGCCGGTGCTGCTGATCGTGCCGAACCTCAGCCTCGTGGCGCAGCTCGGGCTTTACGACACGCTCACCGGCGTGATGATGCCGTTCTTCGCCTCCGCCTTCGGCACGTTCCTGATGCGGCAGGCGTTCGAAGCGATTCCGACCGAGCTCGAAGACGCCGCCCTGATCGACGGCGCCAGCCTGTTCCAGCGCATTCGCCACATCTACGTGCCGCTGTCGGTGCCGAGCTTCTCGGCCTTCGCCATCATCTCGGTGACCAGCCACTGGAACGACTTCCTGTGGCCGCTGATGGTGATCAACTCGCCTGACAAGCGACCGCTCACGGTCGGGCTCTCGGTCTTCACCAAGACCGCCGAAGGCACGCAGGCCTGGGGCACCATCGCCGCCGGCACGCTGATGGTGATCGCGCCGCTGCTCATCACCTTCCTGATCTTCCAGAAGCGCTTCATCAGCTCTTTCGTCACCTCAGGCATCAAATAGGAGATTCTTCGATGCTGTTTTCCCGCAGGCTCATGCTGGGCCTCGCCATGGCAGGTACCATGGCAGGCGCCCTCGCCTTTCCGGCCCTCGCCGGCGAAGGCCCGACCGAGATCGATCTGTTCTTCCCCGTCCCCGTCGACGGTAAGCTCGCCCGCGACATGGGCACCTTGATCAAGGAGTTCAACGAGACCCATGCGGACGTCAAGGCGACCGCGGTCTACACCGGCTCCTATGACGACACGCTGATCAAGACGCGCGCCGCGATCAAGGCCGGCAAGCCGCCGTCCGCCGTGATCATGTCGGCCAACTTCCTGCTCGACATGCAGATCGAGAACGAGCTCACCAATCTCGATGCCCTGATCAAGGCCGACGGCACCACCAAGGAGCAGTTCCTCGGCCAGTTCTTCCCCGCGCTGCAGGGCAACGCGGTGATCGACCGCTCGGTCTACGGCGTGCCGTTCCACAATTCGACGCCGCTGCTCTACATCAACGCCGACAAGGCCAAGGAAGCCGGCCTCGATCCAAACAAGCCGCCGCAGACCTGGGTCGAGCTCACCGACTGGGCCAAGAAGCTCACCAAGCGCGAGGGCGACAAGGTGACCCAATGGGGCATCACGATTCCCTGCGCGTATGACTATTGCGGCTGGATGATGGAAACGCTCACCATGAGCAATGGCGGGCGCTACTACAACGAGGAGTTCGGCGGCGAGGTCTATTACGACACGCCCTCGATGCTCGGCGCGCTCACCTGGTGGAACGACCTCGTCACCAAGCACAAGGTCCACGCGCCCGGCGCCACGCCCGGCCCTGCCGTCAGCACCTCCTTCATCTCCGGCAACGCCGCGATGATGATGCTGTCCACGGGCTCGCTCACTTACGTGCGCGACAACGCCAAGTTCGCCTACAAGGTCGCCTTCATCCCGCGCAACGTCCGCAACGCCGTGCCGATCGGCGGCGCCTCGCTGATCATTCCGGCCGGGCTCGAGGCCGACAAGCAGAAGGCTGCCTGGACGCTGATCAAGTGGATGACCTCGCCCGAGAAGAGCGGCTGGTGGAGCCGCGCCACCGGCTATTTCGCGCCCAACATGGCCGCCTACAAGACGCCTGACATGGTCGACTTCCTGAGCAAGAACCCGGATGCCAAGACCGCCGTCGAGCAGCTCGACGTCGCAAAGCCCTGGTTTGCGACCTACAAGACCGTCCCGGTGCGCAAGACGCTGGAGGACGAGGTGATGCTGGTCCTCAACGGCAAGAAGCAGCCGAAAGAGGCGCTGGTCGCCGCCCAGAAGGCCGCGGACGAGACGCTGAAGCCGTACAACGCGGAGACATCGCTGAAGCTGCCGTAAGGATCGCTGCATCGGCCAACGACCATCGGCGCTCCGTCATGCGGGGCGCCGATTTCGTTCTAGGCGGCCGCCCGTATTAACCCCCCGTCCACCATCCGGCGGCCCGCACCGCCGGTAACCATCGCAATTAACAGACCCTCAACGCACCCCCGACAAATCTATCAATGTTTCTGGAGATTTCGCCGTGGATCTGTTGGTTTTCGAGTTCCTGGGATTGGCTTTGGTCGCCATGTGCGTGGTCGTGGTGGCGTTGCCCTGTGCCCGCAAATCCTCGCACCGGGTCCGCTACGAATAGGATTCTCGTCGGAAAAAGCGATTCCGGCCCAAATGCAAGGCTCGAATTCGCATCGAGCCCCTTGACATCACAGCACTTTCGGCAGAACGGCTGATATCACGTGTCATGGGTCGTTCATGGATTTGATTACCACCACCGCTGACCTCGCGGCTGCCTGCAGCCGGCTGGCCAAGCACCCCGTCATTACCGTCGATACCGAGTTCCTGCGCGAGACCACCTACTACCCGCTGCTATGCGTGGTGCAGATGGCCAGCGCCGAGGAAGCGATTGTCATCGACACCTTGGCTCAGGGCATCGACCTCAAGCCGTTCTTCGAGCTGATGGCCAACGAGGCCGTGCTGAAGGTCTTCCACGCCGCCCGCCAGGACATCGAGATCATCTGGCACCAGGCCAACATCATCCCGCACCCGGTGTTCGACACCCAAGTTGCCGCGATGGTGCTCGGTTACGGCGACAGCATCGCCTACGACGCGCTGGTCGAGAAGGTCACCGGCCACCGCCCCGACAAGACCCACCGCTTCACCGACTGGTCGCGCCGGCCGCTGACCAAGGAGCAGATGCACTACGCCGTGTCCGACGTCACGCATTTGCGTGACGTGTTCGCGGCGCTCGATGCCGATTTGAAGAAGCGCCGCCGCAGCGAATGGGTCTCCATCGAGATGGAGGTCCTGACCTCGCCCAAGACCTACGACTTCCACCCCGAGCGCGCCTGGGAGCGGCTGAAGACGCGCGTGCGCAAGCCGAAGGATCTCGCGGTCCTGATGGAGGTCGCGGCCTGGCGCGAGCAGGAGGCGCAGAGCCGCGACGTGCCGCGCGGCCGCGTGCTGCGCGACGAGGCCGTCAGCGATATCGCCACCCATGCGCCGAACACGCTGGAGAAGCTCGCAAACTTGCGCTCGGTGCCGAAGGGCTTTGAGAAATCCAAATGGGGCGCGGACATCGTCGCCGCGGTCACCCGCGGACTGGCGCGCGATCCTGCCACGCTGCCGAAGCTGGAGAAGCCGCGCAACAACAACAACGGCGCCGCCATCGTCGAGCTGTTGAAGGTGCTGCTGCGCATGACCGCCGAGCGGCATGCTGTGGCCAGCAAAGTGATCGCGACCGTCGACGATCTCGAAGAGATCGCAGCCGACGACGAGGCCGACGTCCCCGCTCTGCGCGGCTGGCGCCGCGAGCTGTTCGGCGAAGCCGCCCTGAAGCTCAAGCGCGGCGAGCTGGCGCTGGCGGTCGAGAAAGGCCGCGTGATCGGGGTGCAGCGGGCGGAGACGGTTAGCTCCCGAACCGCCGACGCGAAATAGCCGTTAGCCCGTCATCCTGAGGTGCGAGGCGTGCGGTGCAACGCACCGCGCGCGGAGCCTCGAAGGATGAGCGGCCCCACTGCCGCCGCTCCGAGAGAGCCGGGCCGTCGCCCTTCGAGGGCCGCTGAAGAAGCGGCCACCTCAGGGTGACGGTGTTAGATTGAGCGCCCAGACAAGAGCTTACGCCGGCGTCAGCTTGGCCACTTCCGCCTTCATGTCGTTCAGCACGCCAGAGATCGCGGCGACGAGGTCGTCGATCTGCGCCTTGGTGACGATCAGCGGCGGGCAGATGGCAATGGCGTCCAGCATGTTGCGCGAGATCACGCCGCGCTCCTGGAGCATGCGGCTGGCGATGCCGCCGACGGCTCCCGGCGTCGCGGCTGCGGTCTTGCGTCCCTTGTCGAGCACGAGCTCGATCGCAGCGATCATGCCGACGCCGCGGACCTCGCCGACCAGCGGATGGCTGGCAAGCTCGCGTAAGCGGCCCTGCATGTAAGCGCCGAGCTCGGCGGCATGCGCGACCAGGCCGCGCTCCTCGATGATCTTGAGGTTTTCCAGCGCAACCGCCGAACCGACGGGATGACCGCCCGCGGTGAAGCCGTGGCCGAGCACGCCGATCTTGTTGCTCTCGTCCGCGATCGGCTCGAACATGCGGTCGTTCATGATGATCGCCGAGAACGGGAAATAGCTCGAGGTGATCTGCTTGGAGACCACGAGCACGTCAGGCTTGATGCCGTAGGTCTCGCAGCCGAACATCTTGCCGGTGCGGCCGAAGCCGCAGATCACCTCGTCGGCGACCAGCAGGATGTCATATTTCTTCAAGACCGCCTGAATCTTGTCCCAATAGGTCGCCGGGGGCACGATCACGCCGCCCGCGCCCATCACCGGCTCGCCGAAGAACGCCGCGATCGTATCGGGCCCCTCCTTCTGGATCAGCGCGTCGAGCTCCTCGGCCCGGCGCGTCGCAAAGGCTTCCTCGGTCTCGCCGGGCGCGCCGTCCTTGTAGAAATGCGGCGAACCCGTGTGCAGGATGTTCGGCAGCGGCAGATCGAACGAGCGGTGGTTGTTCGGCAGGCCCGTCAGGCTCGCCGAGGCGATGGTGACGCCGTGATAGGCGCGCATCCGGCTGATCACCTTCTTGCGCTGGGGCTGGCCGAGCGCGTTGGAGCGGTAGGCGATCAGCTTCAGCACGGTGTCATTGGCTTCCGAGCCGGAATTGGTGAAGAACACCTTGCTCATCGGCACAGGCGCGAGCGCGACCAGCTTCTCGGCGAGGTCGATCGAGGGCCCGTGCGATTTGGCGGAGAACGTGTGATAGAACGGCAGCGCCAGCATCTGCTTGTGCGCGGCCTCGACCAGCCGCTTCTCGTTGAAGCCGAGCCCGACGCTCCACAGGCCGGCCATCGCCTCGAAATAGCGCTTGCCCGACGCATCGAAGACGTAGGGACCCTCGCCGCGCTCGATCACCAGGGGACCGGCCTGCTGATGGGTGCGCGCATTGGTGTACGGATGGAGCTGATAGGCCACATCCCGGGCCTCTTGCGAATTGGGCAGCATGGACATTTGCGAAGATCCTTGAAAGCGTCACGTCGCAGGCACAGCCAGCGTCATCACTCGATGATCAAGTTACTTGGCTATTGCGACAGCGCAAGACTTGCAACGCCAATTCGTCGGCAGCAAGCGCTCAGCAGCGATGCACAAAGCTGCACGCGACAAAGCTGCACATGACAAATCCGCTCGTGGCAAATCCGCTCATGACGAAGCAGCACGTGGAGCAGCTCTCACGCTGCGTCGTCGTCATGCCCGTCGTCAGTGCCGGCAGCGGCTTCCCTCACCTCCACCAGCGCCATCGAGAGCAGATAGACCGTCGTCGGCAAACCAAGCCTGCGCGCCCTCTCGGCCGCACGCGACAGATCGCTCGCCAGCTCCTTGAGCTCGTCTCCCCGTGACAATCTCTCACCCCATCCGCCGGTCGCGGCCGCCTACACCGCAACGGCGCCGCTGGTTCTGATCAGTTCGGCGCTGGACTGGATTGTAGCAAAATTCCCGATGACATTCACTACCGCATGCTTATAGGCGGCGGCATCGCCCGTACCCGGCTGCCGGCAAGCCACGGCGTCAGCGACGACCTGGTAGCGATGGCTGCGGTGAAACCCATCAACGGCGGTGGCCAGGATCGTCTCGTCCAGGGAAAAACCGATCAAAATGCAACGCACAGTGCGGATATTGGACATGAAGTCCACAAAACGCGACGAGCTGTAGGCAGACGGCAACGGATGCTCGAACGTCATCTCTCCGGGCCGCGGCTTCGTCTCAGCGATCCAATCGGTCAGCCTCGATGCCGGATTGAACCAGGCCGCCTGCGCGATGCGCTTCAGATGCATCACCGGCCAGAGATTGCCGCGCCACAACGTCAGGAGTTCCAGGCAGCGCGTCGTCACGGCGTCGCCGTCGAGGATGACGTGGCGGCGCCCGGGGGTCAGATACTCGACCTGCAGATCCGCGCAGACCAGGATCGGCGGATCATCGTGGATGGAAGCCAGCATTGTCTTGCGCAGAGCTGCACCAATTTCAACGGTCGGCGAGCGCGAGATCCCGCAGCGGTGAGGTCACCGCCCGCCCCGCCGAGGCGTCGAGCACGCCCGGCCGGTCCCAATCGCCTTCGGGGCGGATGATCACGTAAGGATCGCTGTCCAGCGTGATCGCGTCCGGGCCCGGCTCGATCTCCAGCAGCATTTCCGTGTAGGAAAAATCCGAGAAGGTGACCTTGCGATTATGGCCGAGCGGCTTGGCGCCGAAATGGGCCCAGAAATCGACCAGCCTGTCCTGCGCCTGGCCGTAGATCTTGCGGAAGCCCTTGCGCTTCACATAGTCGACGCTGGCCTGCACCAACTTGAACGAGACGCGCGAGCGCCGGTATTGGTGACGCACCGCAAGCCGCTCCACCTTGGCGAAATCGCCGAAGAAGCGCACCCGCAGGCAGCCTGCGGGCTCGTTGCCGACGAAGCCGATGAAATGGGCGGCGACCATGTCGTTGCCGTCGAACTCCTCCTCGAACGGACAATCCTGCTCGGCGAGATAGACCGCCGAGCGAATGGCGGTGACCAGCATGAGATCGCTTGGATCGCGCGCAAGGCGGATGGTGATGGCGCGGGAACAGGGCTTGGCGACAGGAATCCTAGTACCGTGCATCTGCAAAACTCCTTGCTTGGATGATCGCGCCCGACATGCGCAGCGGCTGGCGATGCCAGGGCCGCTCGTAGCACCAGAGGTCGGGCTGGAAGCTCGGGACCGGCGCAAAGCCGGTCGCCTTCATGATGTCGCGTCCGGCCACCGTTGACGGCTGCGCATAGCAATCGGCGCTGCGGAACCTTAGCTGTCGCAGATGCGCTGCAGCCTTGCCGAGACCGGCGATACCGCGCCCCGTCGCCGCGATCGCCCAGATGTAGATGGCAGCGACCTCTTCCTTCGCGGAAGCGAGATAGCGCGTCTCGGGCGCGGTGAGGCAGATCTCGTCGAGCAGCAGCGCATCGTGCCCGCGGTCATTGAGGAACAGGAAAGCCATACCGCCGACGAGTTGGCCCTTCCTGCTGAACGTCAGGATGCTCTGAGGATCGAACGTGAAATAATGCGCAAGCTCGGCTGTCCCGATTTGCACGCCCGGCACCAGCCGGTGCGCCATCTGCGAAAGCGCGGCAATTTCGGAAAATTGCGCGCAGCGGACATCCACATCCGGGCTCAGCGGCAAGGCATCGAAATCATGCCTTGCGGCAAACGAGCCCCTTTCCATAGCCATATCGCGCCTCTATCGTCCGGGGCTTTCGTGCCCCGCTATGCCGATGAGCTTAGCGGCTGGGGATCAGGAGTATGCAGCAGTTATTGCACCGGGGTGCTGCGATGATGCAGCACCGTGAAGAAGCCCTGGATGCGTCCTGGGACGATTTGAAACTGTTTTTAGCGTGCGCAAAATATAAAAGTTTTCGCAATGCCGCCGAGGAGCTTGGGCTCACCTCCACGACGCTGATGCGCCGGATCGACCGGCTCGAAGAGGGCATCGGCTGCAAGCTGTTCCTGCGCGACCAGAGCGGACTCACGCTCAGCGATGAAGGCACCGCGATGATCGCCGACGTTGCGCATATGGAGCGTCATGCCTTCAACGTCTTCCGGCGCGCCTCGCGGTCGTCGAACGACACATCTGGCACCGTGCGCGTCGCGGTGACCGAAGGCCCGGGCAATTTCTGGATCCTGCCGCGACTGATCGACTTCCAGAAGACGTACCGCAAGATCACCGTCGATTTGCGCTGCGCGATGGAGCAGGCCGACGTCGCGCGGCTTGAATCGGACGTCGCGATCCAGCTCGAGCCTCCGACCAATCCCGACCTGATCGTCGCCAAGCTCGGCCGCCTGCACATCTATCCCTTCGTCTCCAAGGAATACGAAGATCTCTATGGCGTGCCGGCTACCCTGGCCGACCTGAAGAACCACCGCATCATCAAGCAGAGCGCGCCGCAGGTCGACGACGGCGCCTACGCGCGCGTGCTCGGGCTAAAGTCGCTCGAGGGCATCGTCGGGATCAAGACCAATTCCTCGGTCGGCGTGCTCTATGCCGTCGAGCGCGGCGCCGGCATCGGCTTCCTGCCGACGGTCTCGATCGCGCTCGGCGCGCCGCTGATCGCCGTCGATCTCGGCGTCAGCCACCACGCTGACCTCTGGCTCACCTATCACAAGGAGTTCCGAACCTCCGAGCGCCACAAGATCGTGGTCGACTGGCTGAAGAAGATCTTTGATCCCAAGACCTATCCCTGCTTCCGTGACGAGTTCATCCATCCGAACGCGCTGGTGCCGATGATGACGGCTGCACGCGAGGGCTTTGGGCTGACGGGATATGTCGCGGCGACGCCGACCTAGGCGCGGGCGAGCTTCAGCTCACCATCTATATTCGAAGCCGACAGTGCCCTGGTGCGAGGTCAGCTCATTACGGAACTTGCCGTCGTAATTGACGTAAAGCCGCGCCACGCTGGTCAGGCTGAGCGAAGCCGAAGCACCGGCATCCATGCCGTAACGGCTCTCGCCGATGCCGGGAACGACGATGTTCTGGGCGCCGAGGCTGACCTGGACCGATCCCAGATCCTGATGGAAATTGTCGACGAACTTGCCGTAGGCGGACAGATCCAGAATCTTCTGGTCGATGATGAAGTAGCGGCCGATCTCGGCCCCGATCATGATGCGTGCGCGGGAGAGCGCCGTCGAACCGACGTTGAGCGGGTCGAGGCCGCCGGCCTCCTGGAACGCCGCGCTGGTGGCGCGCACATATTCCAGCGCGCCCTTGGGCACGATGCGCATCTGGTCCTTGGTCCAGTAATAGCTGATCTCGGTCAACGCGCCGTCGACCGCGGCGCGATAGCTCGCGGTCGCAAGGCCAAGGCCAGTGTCGCGGCTGGAACGGACCTTGCCGAAGCCGTGCACCACGGCAAAGGCCCAGGTCCACGGCCCCTTGTCGACTGAGCCGTTGAAGCCGATCTGCGTCAGGTCGAGGGTCGCCGACTGCAGCGCCAGCGGCACGTCGATGTCGGTGTGACTCTGGTCGACGGAGAAGCCGAGATTGACGCCGGGGGCCACGCGCGCGCCAAAGCCGGCGACGCCGCCAACAGTCTTGCGCCTATCGCCGACGAAGTCGCCTTGCGGATCGGTCCGGACCGAGATGCCGTAGCCCTCGAACCAGGTGCGGTAGCGCGGATCCTCGGTGCTGGCCGCCGCGCCGCCGCCGCCGGGATTGGTCCGGAACGCCCGGTTGAAACCGTTCGATGCCTGGTTGCCGAGCCGCTCCAGGAAATTCGAGCCGAGATCGAGCGCGCTGTTGCCGGCCGAGCGATCATAGGCGATCGACGTCGACACCGGGGTCGGCGACGGTGTGGGCGTCGGAGACGCAGCCGGTGTCGGGGTCTGCGCGAACCCGGGCGTCGCCGCCGAGATCGTCACAGCCAGCACCAGCGCAAGCGCCATCGTGACCGATGCCGCGATCCTGCGAACGCGGCCCTGCCCGATCATCTGCCGTGTCCCGGAGAGCTGCGCGGTGCAGCACATGACGACTCATCCCAAAGCAAAGCGCGACGCGCAAAAATACAACACGACGCGCGGCCGCATGGGGCGATTTGTGCTGAACTGCCACGGAGCGTCAACCGGTTGGAGCGCTGAGACAGGGGCGATTGCCCTCGATTGTGGTTCCACGGCCACAGGTCGCAAATAGCAGACCGCCATGCCCGCCTCGGTCTTGAAATTTAGGCGCAGCTTGCTAACGGGCGATTTTCATGTTGCAATGTTGGACACAATCGGAATTGGCCGCTCGGCTGTGCGTTTCGCGACATTGAGACTCAAGACTCGAACAGACTCCCGGAAGCCCGTTTGTGGCGTGGCACGCGAAAAGCGGCCGCGTCTTTTTTATATCTAGTGGAGGAGACTAGCGATGCCGCAAAAGGGCACCGTCAAATGGTTCAACCCGACCAAGGGCTATGGGTTCATCAAGCCGAACGGCAGCGACAAGGACGTGTTCGTCCACATCTCCGCCGTCGAGCGTGCCGGACTCTCGACCCTCAACGAAAACCAGGTGGTTGAATACGACCTCGTGGAGAACCGCGGCAAAGCATCCGCGGAGAACCTCAAGGTCTCCTGATATCTCTCAAGCCAAAGCGCGAGAGATCATGACGTTGCCCCCGGCTCTGCCGGGGGATTTTGTTTGTGACGGCCGCAGCGAGGACGGCGCTTCAGCTCACCACCGGCGCCACCAGGAAATTCTCCGACGGCCCGCTTCCCGCCGTCCTGCACACATCACCCTCGATCCGGACCTTGCCGGTGGCCAGCAGCCGCAACGCTTCCGGATAGATGCGGTGCTCGACTTCGAGGATGCGCTCCGACAGCGTATCGCCCGTGTCGTGATCGCTGACGGGAACCGCGCCCTGCATCACGATCGGGCCGGCATCGGTCTCGGGGATCACGAAGTGCACCGTCGCGCCGGACAGTTTTACGCCGGCGCGCAAGGCCTGGCCGTGAGGGTCGAGGCCGGGGAACGACGGCAGCAGCGAGGGGTGGATGTTGAGCATCCGCCCGTACCACGCCCTGGTGAACTCGGCCGTGAACAGGCGCATGAAGCCGCCCAGACAAATCAGCTCGATGCCGTGCTGGTCGAGCGCCGCCTGCAGCACCTTCTCGAAACCGGCGCGGTCCTTGCCGAACGGCTTGCTCTCGATCACTAGCGTGTTCACGCCGCTTACCTTGGCCCGTTCAAGGCCGAGCGCATCGGCCTTGTTCGAGATGACGAGCGAGATCTCGGCGGGGAAATCCGCAGCGGTGGCGGCCCTGATCAGCGCGGACATGTTGGAGCCGCGGCCGGAGATCAGGATGGCGACACGGCGCTTCATCACAGCGCCAGTCATTACAGTGCCATGTCGAGATGGCCGTTGTAGACGACGCGGTGCTCGCCCTCGGCCGGGATCACGGTGCCGAGCTGCGCCACGGTCTCGCCGGCGTCGGTGAAGACCTGCACGACCTGATCGACCTTGTCAGGCTCGACGATCGCGATCATGCCGATGCCGCAATTGAACGTGCGCAGCATCTCCAGCTCGGCGATGCCGGCTTGCGCCGCCAACCATTTGAACACCGGCAGCACCGGCAGGCGGGCAAGGTCAATGCCGACGCCGAGGTTGTTCGGCAGCACGCGGGGAATGTTGTCGGTGAAGCCGCCGCCGGTGATGTGGGCGAGCCCCTTCACCGCGCCGGTCTCGCGGATCGCGCGCAGGCAGGATTTGACGTAGAGCTTCGTCGGCGTCAGCAGCGCGCCGCCAAGGGTCATCACGGGAGAAAAAGGCGCCGGCGCCTCGAAGCCGAGGCCTGATTGTTCCACGATCTTGCGCACCAGCGAGAAGCCGTTGGAGTGCACCCCCGACGAGGCGAGGCCGATCACGGCATCGCCGGCCGCGATGTCCTTGCGCGGCAGCAGCGTGCCCCGCTCCGCAGCACCGACGGCAAAGCCGCCGAGGTCGTAATCGCCATCCCTGTACAGGCCGGGCATCTCGGCTGTCTCGCCGCCGATCAGGGCGCAGCCGGATTCGCGGCAGCCTTCGGCGACGCCCGCGACGATCGAGGCCGTCGCCTCCGGGTCGAGCTTGCCGCAGGCGAAATAGTCCAGGAAGAACAGCGGCTCGGCGCCCTGCACCACGAGGTCGTTGACACTCATGGCGACGAGGTCGATGCCGATCCCGCCGTGCAGCCTGGTCTCGATCGCGATCTTGACCTTGGTGCCGACGCCGTCGGTCGCGGCCACGAGGACAGGGTCCTTGAAACCGGCCGCCTTGAGGTCGAACAGGCCGCCGAAGCCGCCGATCTCGGCGTCGGCGCCGGGCCGTGCGGTGGCGCGCACCATCGGCTTGATCAGGTCGACCAGGCGGTTGCCCGCATCGATATCGACGCCTGAATCGGCGTAAGTGAGGCCGTTTTTGCGGTCGGTCATGCCCGATTTCCAATGGGTTTGCGGCTGGTTACGTCGAATTCCGGGGACGCGCAATGGCTCGCATGGCGCCCCGCCTTATACTATGTAGAGATATCAACCGGTTCAGCCTCCCGAGAGGCCGGATTCGAGGTCAGACCGGGTGCCGGGAAGCGCTTTCGTGAGTATTCCGAACATCATTACCCTGGGCCGCATCATGCTGGTCCCGATCATCGTCTGGGCCATCGTGTCGAGCCAAATGGAGGTGGCGTTCGCCGTCTTCCTGATCGCCGGTATCAGCGATGCCGTCGACGGCTTCCTGGCCAAGCGCTTCAACATGACGAGCGAGCTCGGCGCCCTGCTCGACCCGCTCGCGGACAAGGCGCTGCTGGTCTCGATCTACATGGCGCTCGGCATCTGGGGCGCAATTCCGCGCTGGATCGTGATCCTGGTGGTCTCGCGCGACATCATGATCGTCGCCGCGGTGATCGTGTCCTGGCTGTTCGACCGGCCCGTCGAGATGAAGCCGTCGAAGGTGTCCAAGCTCAACACCGTGGCACAAGTGGCGTTCGCGGCACTGGTGCTGGCGGCGCTTGCCTTCGGCTTCAAGCCGGCCCCTTATGATATCATCCTGATGGGCCTCGTCACGGTCTTCACGCTCTCCTCGGTGTCGCTCTATCTGGTGGAGTGGCTGCGGCACATGAGCACGATCGAGGCCAAGTAGCACGATCGAGGCCAAATGAGAGGCGATGCGGCCCCGCAAAAGGCCAACTCCCGCTCGATATGTCCGATCTCTTCAAATGACGCCGGCCCGCCGGCATGGAGCAAAGCAAGCGTGCCAGGCCGCGTTCACCCCCGACAATTGGCGTTTTCGCTTCCGCATGCGGAGAGCCTCAGCCGGGACAATTTCCTCGAAGGCCCTGCCAACGCGGCCGGGCTCGGCCTGATCGACAGCTGGCCGGAATGGCCGAACCGGATCATGTGGCTGGCCGGCCCGGAAGGAAGCGGCAAGAGCCATCTCGCCGCGATCTGGGCCGAGGAAGCCGGCGCCCGCTCCACCACCGCCAATGCGCTGACCGCCGCGGGCGTTCCGGGCGCGCTCGCCACCGGCGCGCTGGTGGTCGAGGATCTCAAGGCCAGGGAATTTGACGAACGCGCCCTCTTCCATCTGATGAACCTCGCCCGCGAGGATGGCGCCTACGTCCTGTTCACGGGACGCGAGGTGCCCGCCTCGCTGGAGATCGAGCTTCGCGACCTGCGCTCGCGTCTGCGCGCCGTTCCGGTCGTCGCGCTGCTGCCGCCCGACGACCAGCTCTTCCGCGGCCTGATCGTCAAATTCTGCGCCGACCGCCAGCTCACCGTGGACGAGAGCGTGGTCGGCTACCTCGCCACCCGCCTGGAACGGTCCTCGGCCGCCGCCCGCCAGGCCGTGGAACTGCTCGACAGCGAAGCCCTCAGGCTCGGCCGCCCGGTCACCCGGGCGCTGGCCGCCGAGCTGCTCCGCGACGCCTGATCGGCCTCCGCGGCCGCCTCCAGACCCACGCCAAGCCCGCTTGACGCGGCGAAGCGGCGGAACATCAATGTCATCGAAACGTCATCGCTCTAACACATGCTCCGGCCGGTTTTGCGCATAAGTCGCAAATTGGGGCGAACTGGATGGACCGACTTCTGATGGACTCTGCGCAAGCCGTTGAAACTAAAGAAAAAGCCCCAGAGACCGAGAGTCTGCCGGCGATCGCATCGAGTCCCGAGCGATTCATCAACCGCGAGCTCTCCTGGCTGCATTTCAACCGCCGCGTTCTGGAGGAATCGGTCAATCCCAGCCACCCCATGCTGGAGCGGGTGCGATTCCTGTCGATTTCGGCGAATAACCTTGACGAGTTCTTCATGGTCCGCGTCGCCGGCATCAAGGCCCAGGTGCGCGAGGGCATTGCCGAACGCAGCCCCGACGGCCTGACGCCATCCGAGCAGCTCGCGCTGATCAACCGCACCGTCTCCGAGCTCGCCTCCGACCAGCAGGCGATCTGGCGCGACCTGCGCGGCACGCTGGCCGATGTCGGCATCGTGCTCGTCGAGGGCAAGGAGGTCACCAAGGCGGAACGGACCTGGATCGAGGACTACTTCCTCAGCAACGTCTTCCCGCTGCTGACCCCGCTGGCGATCGACCCGGCTCACCCCTTCCCGTTCATCCCGAGCCTCGGCTTCACCATCGCGCTCCAGCTCACACGTGCCGCCGACGGCAAGCAGATGAACGCGCTGATCCGCATGCCCGGCAAGATCGACCGCTTCATCCGCCTGCCGACCGAGGGCAAGGCCGTCCGGCTGATCTCGCTGGAGCAGGCGACCGCCTTGTTCATCAACCGCCTGTTCCCCGGCTACAATCTGCACGGCCAGGGCGCTTTCCGCATCATCCGCGACTCCGAGCTCGAAATCGAGGAAGAGGCGGAAGACCTCGTCCGCCTGTTCGAGACCGCGCTCAAGCGCCGCCGCCGCGGGTCGGTGATCCGGCTCGAGATCGACGCCAAGATGCCGGAGGAGCTGCGCAGCTTCGTTCAACACGCGCTCTCGGCCGCCGACGACGAGGTGTTCCTGGTCGACGGCGTGCTCGCCATGAACGAGCTGTCTCAGCTCACCCGCCTCGACCGGCCCGATCTCGAATTCACCCCCTACGTACCGCGCCACCCTGAGCGCGTGCGCGAGCATGGCGGCGACATCTTTGCCGCGATCCGACAGAAGGACCTCGTGGTCCATCATCCCTACGAATCCTTCGACGTGGTGGTGCAGTTCCTGCAGCAGGCCACGCGCGACCCCGATGTCGTCGCGATCAAGCAGACGCTCTACCGCACCTCCAACAACTCGCCGATCGTGCGCGCGCTGGCGGAAGCCGCCGAGGCCGGCAAATCAGTCACGGCGTTGATCGAGCTGAAGGCGCGCTTCGACGAGGAAGCCAACATCCGCTGGGCCCGCGATCTCGAACGCGCCGGCGTGCAGGTCGTCTACGGCTTCCTCGAACTGAAGACGCACGCAAAACTCTCGATGGTGGTGCGCCGCGAGGGCGGCAGCCTCACGACTTACGTGCATACCGGCACCGGCAACTATCACCCGGTCACAGCACGCATCTATACCGACCTCTCCTACTTCACCTCGGATCCGACCATCGGCCGCGACGCCGCGCGCGTGTTCAATTTCATCACCGGCTATGCCGCGCCGAGCGACCTGGAGAAGATGGCGGTGTCGCCGTTGACCTTGCGCAAGCGCATCATCGAGCACATCCAGGGCGAGACGGCGCATGCGCGCCACGGTCGCCACGGCGCGGTCTGGATGAAGATGAATGCGCTGGTCGACCCCGACATCATCGACGCGCTCTACGAGGCTTCCCAGGCCGGTGTGCAGGTCGAGCTCGTGGTGCGCGGTATCTGCTGCCTGCGCCCCGGCATTCCCGGCCTGTCCGAGAACATCCGCGTCAAGTCGATCATCGGACGCTTCCTGGAACACGGCCGAATCTACTGCTTCGGCATGGGCCAGGGCCTGCCGAGCGCCAAAGCGGCTGTGTATATCTCCTCCGCCGACATGATGCCGCGCAACCTCGACCGCCGCGTCGAGGTGCTGTGTCCGCTGCAAAATCCAACGGTGCATCAGCAGGTTCTCGAACAGATCATGGTCGCGAATCTCAAGGACAATGAGCAGAGCTGGCAATTGTTGCCGGACGGGTCCTCAACGCGTATGAAGACCGCGAAGGGCGAGGAGCCTTTCAACGTCCACAACTACTTCATGACAAATCCGAGTCTGTCTGGCCGTGGAAAGTCGCTCAAGGAATCCTCGCCGCGTCGTCTCACGCGCCGGAACGAACGCCATCAATCCTGATCGGGGATGTTCGACGTGAAGCGGCCGCGCAAGCGCGGCTCGAGCGTCGCGGTCATCGATATCGGTTCCAACTCGGTCCGTCTCGTCGTCTACGAGGGGCTGACGCGGAGCCTCATTCCGATCTTCAACGAGAAGACGCTGTGCGGCCTCGGACGCGAGGTGCAGAGCACCGGCCTGCTCGCGCCCGACGCCGTCGACAAGGCGCTGACCTCGCTGAGGCGCTTCCGGGCGTTGTGCCGTGTGATGCAGGTCGGACGCGTGTTCGCGATCGCGACCGCGGCCTGCCGCGACGCCTCCAACGGCCCCGATTTCATCGCGAAGGCCGAGCGCATCTGCGCCGTGACGATCGAGATCCTGTCGGGCCCGCGCGAGGCGCGGCTGTCGGCCCTCGGCGTGATCTCCGGCATCCATCATCCCGACGGCATCGTCGGCGACCTCGGCGGCGGCTCGCTCGAATTGATCGACGTGCGCAAGAACAGCGTGCGCAGCGGCGTGACGCTGCCGCTGGGCGGGCTCGCGCTGCAGGACCTCGCGCATAAATCGCTCAAGCGTGCCGACCGCATCGTGCGCGAGGAGCTCGACGAGGTGCCGCAGCTCACCGCCGGCAGCGGCCGCACCTTCTACGCCGTCGGCGGCACCTGGCGCGCACTCGCGCGCATTCACATCATCCAGAGCGGCTATCCGCTCCAGGTGATGCACGGTTATTCGCTGTCGGCGGCTGAAGCGCTCGACTTCTCGCGTCGTCTCCGTCGCCTGGCGGCCGCGGACATGCTCGCCGACATCGAGAGCGTTGCGGACGCGCGCCGCCCCCTCCTCACCTATGCGGCGCTGGTGCTCGAGCACATCATCCGGGTGGCGAAGCCGAAGACCATCGTGTTCTCGACCTTCGGCGTGCGCGAGGGCCTGCTGCACGAGAAGCTGTCGGAGGCGGAACGCAACAAGGACGGCCTGATCTGCGCCGCGGAAGAGCTGAACCAGCTGCTGTCGCGCTCGGCCAAGCACGCCCACGAGCTGATCGCCTGGACCGACCGCCTCGCGCGTGTGGTGAAGCTGCGCGAGACCGAGGAGGACCGCCGCTTGCGCCACACCGCGTGCCTGCTGTCCGACATCGGCTGGCGCGTGCATCCCGATCACCGCGGCGAGCAGACGCTGAGCCTCGTCGTCAACGGCAATTTCGGCGCGATCACCCACACCGAGCGCGCCTTCGTCGGCCTGTCGGTGTTCTATCGCTATGCGGGCCTGAGCGAGGAAAACCAGCCGCCGGTCACCATGCAGGAGCTGCTGACGCCGGCGCAGCTCGAACGCGCGCGCCTCCTGGGCGCTGCGTTCCGCGTCGCGCATCTGATCTCGGCGGCGCGTCCGGGCGTGCTGCCGGCCACCCATTTCCGCAGCCAGGGCCGCAAGCTGATGCTGGTGTTCGAGCATCGTCTCGGCGACCTCGTCGCCGACCGCGTCGGCAGCCGCTTCCGCGCGCTCGCCCGCCTGGTCGCCCGCGCCGGCTCGATCGTGCGGCGCTGACACACAAGGACAGTGCGTCCAGCGAGCGGCTAAGGCATGATCCGGAAAAGGGCGCAGCGGTATTCCGAAAAGATCATGCTCAAACAACAACCTGAAGGGCGATGACGTTTCATCCTAATCGCATCGCGCTTTAGGGGCTTCAACCAGCAGCGGCCGTTCGATCGCGGCTGCCCCTGGCGCGATAACGGCTTTCAGTCCGCCGAGCTCGGAATCGGTGAGGACAAGCTGCCATCCATAGGCACTGAGCACGTCCTGAACGATCGCGAGGCCGAGGCCGGCGCCCTCGCCGCGCTCATCCAGTCTCGCACCGCGTTCGAGCACGCGCGAACGTTCGGCGGCCGCGATGCCCGGACCGTCGTCCTCGACCGTGATCGCCGGGCCCGCAATGGCATCCGCGCCAATGCGCACCTGGCTCTTGGCGTGACGGGCGGCATTTTCCAGGAGGTTGCCCAGCACTTCGGCCAGATCGGTGCGATCGAGCGGCACGCTCGGCTCGCCCGTGATGCAGGCCTTGAATTCAAGCCTCTGCGCAGCAGGCGTGCGCGCCAGCGTCGGTATCAGGGAGTCGACAAGCGGTCTGAGCGGCGTGGAAATACCGCCACGCTGTCGTGCCGTGCCTCGCGCCCGGGCGCGTGCCAGTTCGCGATCGACATGACGGCTCATCGCATCGGCGACAGCTTCGATGGCCTTGGCAACGTCCTGCTCACCTCGCTGACGCAACAGCGCGACGTCGGCCGCGAGCGCGGCGAGCGGCGTCTTCAGCCCATGCGCCAAGTCGGCGGCGCGGCTGCGCGAACGCTCGATCTCGCCTTCCTGGGCGTCGATCAGATTGTTCATCTCTTCCACCAGCGGCTTCACCTCGGCAGGGACGTCGACGGGGAGATGCTTGCGTTGGCCTGAGCGGACGTCGGCGACGCCGCGGCGAAGTGCATCGAGCGGACGTAGGCCCAGTCCGACCTGGATCGAGGTGGCCGCCGCCAGCACCAGCCCCAGCAGGCCGAGCGCCAGCGCCAGATCCCTGGCGAATTGCGAGGCGGCGACCGACACGCGGGCAAGATCGGCCGCCACCGCGACGCGCACCGGAACGCGGCGGTCGCCCACGGTGAGCAGCACGCGGCGTTCACTGACCAGGAGCCGCGCGTTCGCCGGCCCGGGGATGACGTGACGGTGCAATTCGCGAGGCGACGGCTCATCCAGCGGCAGGTCCAACGCCGTGTCCCACAGCGAACGCGAACGCAGCACCTGACCGCCGTCGTCCGATACCTGCCAGTACAGGCCCGAAAGGGGATCGGCAAAACGCGGATCCGCCGGCGGCCGGCCCACCACCAGCTTGCCCTGGGCATCGACGTCGATACCCGCGAGGAGCTGCTTCAAATAGATGTCGAGGTCGTTGCCGATCGTGCGCGTGACGTGGCGTTCGAACAGCAGCGTCAGCCCGGCGCCGGCAATGGTCAGCGCAACCAGGATGGCCACGACGCCGCCGGCCACCAGTCGCAGCCGCAACGAGCCCCAGCTCACGGCGTCGTCTCCGGTATCAGATAGCCGAAGCCGCGCCTGGTCTCGATCAGATCGGCGCCGAGCTTCTTGCGCACCCGGCCGACCAGCACCTCGAGCGCGTTCGACTCGTGGTCCTCGCCGTGGCCATAGACGTTTTCGTCGAGCTCGTGCTGCGACACCACACGGCCACGGTGGTGCAGCAGAAAGGCGATCAGGCGATATTCCAGCGGCGACAACGCGACGGGTGCGCCGCGCAACGTCACCTTCATCTGACGCTCGTCGAGTTCGACGTCGCCGGCGACGATCCGTGAGGAGGCATGGCCCGCCGAGCGGCGCACGATCGAGCGCAGCCGCGCCAGCAGCTCCTCCATGCGGAACGGCTTGGGCAGGTAATCGTCGGCGCCCGCGTCGATACCATCGACGCGCTCGGCCCAGCTGCCGCGCGCCGTCAGGATCAGCACCGGCATCGAGCGTCCGTTCGCGCGCCAGCGCTTGAGCACCGCCAGGCCGTCCATGCCGGGCAAGCCGAGATCGAGGATGACGGCGCCGTAATCCTCGGTATCACCGCGGAACCAGGCTTCCTCGCCGTTGCGGACGGTCTCGACCACATAGCCGGCCGCCTGTAACGCCCTCTCCACATCGGCCGCGATCCGTCGGTCGTCCTCCACGAGCAGCAGGCGCATCACTTCTCCTTGACGCGTTCGATCTCGCCGCTGCGCGCATCGACGTACACCTCGTAGAGGCGGCCCTTGTCGTCGACGACGCGAAACTCGTAGATCCAGCGTCCACGCTCGCGCTCTATCTCGACGCCGGCAACCTCACCCGGCAGCTTGCCGCGAATGGATGCGAGAATGTCGGCGAGCGGCTTGATCTCACCCGCCTCGACTGCGCGGCGAACCGCGTCGGGCGCGTTTTTATCGTGGCCGCCTGCCGCGGCAGGCACCGGCGCGAGCATGACGCCTGCCAGCAATGGCACGGCGAGGAATCCCAGGAAGCTGGCGGGTTGCATTCGCAGAGAATGCCCTAATCGACCTGACAGAACGCTGACGTGGATCAACAGGTGGCCGTCAGCGCTCGTCTGCCAGTGTCCGTCCATCGCCTCGCCGCATGACGCGGCCGGGCGCCACAAGCCGGAGAGAACCATGCGCAACATCATCATCTTCACCGCGACCGCCGCCTTGCTCGCAGCCGCCGCGACCGCTCATGCCGGCAGCCTCGGGCGCCCCTGCACCGCAGCGCCGCAGACAAGCTGGCTGCCGCTCGAGCAACTGCAGGCCAAGGTCGAAGCCCTGGGCTACAAAGTCCAGAAGGCCAAGCTCAAGAACGCCTGTGGCGAACTCTACACCATCGACAAGTCCGGCAGCCGGGTCGAATTGTTCGTCGATCCGACCAGCGGCCAGATCGTCGGTCAGCTGTAAGAGGCCGCCATGAGCACCATTCACGACGCGATCGTGGCCGGCGGCGAGAAGCCGCCGGCCACCGTCAAGGTCTGGGACCCCTTTGTGCGCCTATTCCATTGGTCGCTGGCCGGGTTGTTTCTGCTCGCTTATGCGACCGGTGACGAAATCGAGAATGTCCATATCGCCGCCGGCTACACGATTGCGGGGTTGCTCGGCTTACGGATCGTGTGGGGCTTCGTGGGGCCGCGCCATGCGCGCTTCAGCGACTTCGTGCGCTCGCCGCGCACGGTGCTCGCCTACATGCGCGACGTGGCGCTGCTGAGGGCGCCACGCTATCTCGGCCACAATCCTGCCGGCGGCACGATGGTCGTGGCGCTGATCGTCATGCTGCTCGGCACCTGCGCCACCGGTTACATGATGACGACCGGCAGCTTCTGGGGAGCAAAATGGGTGGAAGAGGTCCATGAGGCGTTCGCCAACCTCACGATCGGTCTCGTCGTCGTCCATGTGCTTGGCGTCCTCGTGGCGAGCTTCGAGCACCGCGAGAGCCTGGTGAAGGCGATGATCACCGGGAGGAAGCGTCCATCATGAGCGTGGCCAGGCCTGATACGACAGGTTCTCTTGATGCAAATGCGAAGCAAGTCCGGTTGGTTTCGACGGCAATCCGCCTTCCGAAGCGGCTCGCCCGCTCGAGCCGATTGAGGCAAATCAACTCACCAACGCGCGGGTGGGTTAAGCGAAATCTGCAATCGATCAGCGCTTCGCTTACCGGTGAGTGGGGGACATTCCTCATGCGAGTCCGTCACGGAACCCTCCTTCCCATCACTTCCGGGGGCGCGCTCGCGCGTACGCTCTTTGCGATGGCATTGAGCTTGTTGCCTTCCGTATCCATGGCACAGGACGAGGTGAAGCTGAGCGATGCGCAGGCGCGCAATCTCGGGGTGCGCGTGACCCATCCAGTCGCGAGCCGGACCGATCTGACGCTGCCCTATCCCGTCCAGATCATGATCCCCACGCAGCAATTGTGGGTCGTCAGCGCGCCGGTGGCCGGCATGGTCGCCAATCTCCTGGTCGGGCGCGGTGACCGCGTCACGGCCGGCCAGCCGTTGGTCACGTTGGAGAGTCCAAGCTTCGTCTCCCAGCAACGCGACTATCTGCACGCGATCGCGCAGGAGCACCTCGCCAGCCAGCAGCTCAATCGGAACGCGGATCTGTTCGAGGGCAAGGCCGTGCCGCAACGCGTGCTGGAGGCCAGCCAGGCCGAAGCGCGCCAAGCCGCTCTCGTCGTCGCCGAACGGCGCCAGATGCTGCATCTGAGCGGAATGTCCGACGATGCAATCTCCCGCCTGGCGCAGCAAGCGGCAATCAGCGGAACGCTCACGGTCAATGCGCCGCAAGCCGCATCCGCGGTCGAGGTCGCGGTATCGCCAGGGCAGCGGCTCGAACAATCCGCCCCGCTCGTCAAGTTGGCGCGGCTCTCACCGCTATGGGCCGAAATCGCGGTCCCTGCCGCCAATATTCGAGCGATCCGCACCGGCGCGAAAGTCGAGATCGAGGGCTATCCCACTCCCGGCAAGGTCGTGCTGGTCTCAGAGACAATCGATCCTGCCACCCAGACCATTCTGGTTCGCGCGGAAGTCCCCAATGACGGCGAGCTGCATCCCGGCCAGACCACCGCAGCCCGCATCGGATTTCTCTCGGCCGGCGAAAGCGCCTGGGAGATCCCTTACAGCGGGCTGGTCCGGCGGGGCGAGCAAACGTCGGTCTTCGTCGCCTTCGACGGCGGCTTCCGGCTGGTCCCGGTCAAGCTGCTTGCGGAAGATCAGGACCATGTCGTCGTGGCGGGCGCCGTCACGGATCGGGATGAGATCGCGATCGGCGGCATCTCGGCGCTTCGCGGCATCCTCTCCGGACTGGGGCAGTAAATGCTCCGGCGCCTGGTTGCGTTCGCACTGTCGCAGCGGCTGTTCGTCCTGCTGAGTGTGCTGCTGGTGATCGGCGCCGGCGCCGTGCTCCTGCCCAGCCTGCCGATCGACGCCTTCCCCGATGTCTCGCCGGTTCAGGTGAAGGTCATCATGAAGGCGGCGGGCCTTACCCCCGAAGAGGTCGAACAGCGCATCACCGTTCCCGTCGAGCTCGAATTGCTCGGATTGCCGAACAAGAAGGTGCTTCGTTCGACCACGAAATATGCGCTGGCCGACATCACCGTGGATTTCGAGGACGGCACCGACATCTACTGGGCGCGCAACCAGGTCTCGGAGCGATTGTCGAACATCTCGCGCGATTTCCCGGAGGGGGTGACCGGCGGGCTTGCGCCGATCACGAGCCCGCTCGGCGAGATGTTCATGTTCACGATCGACAGTCCCGAGCTTTCGCTCGCCGAGCGCCGGACCCTGCTCGACTGGGTAATCCGCCCCGCCCTGCGGACGGTCCCCGGCGTTGCGGACGTCAATGCGCTCGGCGGCTATGTCCGCGCCTTCGAGATCGTGCCGCGCAACGATGCGCTGGCCGCGCGCGGCATTTCCTACGATCTGTTTCGCCGGGCCATCGAAGCCAACAGCCGCAACGACGGCGCCGGACGGGTGAATCAGGGCGAGGACAGCGCCCTGGTCCGGATCGAAGGCAGCATCCGGTCGATCGAGGACATCAAGGCCATCGTCGTCGACACCCGCGACGGCGTGCCGATCCTGGTCAACGACGTCGCGAGCGTCAAAGTCGGCACGCTGACGCGCTATGGCGCCGTCACGGCGGACGGCCGCGGCGAAACCGTCGAGGGACTGGTCCTCGGCTTGCGCGGCGCCAACGCGGGTCAGCTCATCCGCGACGTGCGTGCGCGGCTCGCGGAGCTGCAACCCTCGCTGCCGAAGAGCGTGTCGATCAACGTGTTCTATGACCGCAGCCGCCTGGTCAACCGCGCCGTCGGCACCGTGGTGCGGGCCCTCGGCGAGGCCACCGCCCTCGTTATCGTTCTTCTGCTGCTCTTCCTCGGCAACTGGCGGGCCTCGCTGGTGATCGCGCTCAGCCTGCCGCTCGCCATCGTCATCGCCTTGATCATCATGCGCGTGGTGGGAATGTCGGCCAACCTGATGAGCCTCGGCGGACTTGCGATCGCAATCGGCATGCTGATCGACGCGCTGGTCGTCGTGGTCGAGAACATCGTCGGCAACCTCGGCAAGCACGAGCCGGGCAAAACCGCGCCGCTGATCCACCTGATCTACCGTTCGGTCTGCGAAGTCCTGGAACCGGTCGCCTCGGGTGTGCTCATCATCATCATCGTGTTCGTCCCGCTGCTGACGCTGCAGGGGTTGGAGGGCAAGCTGTTCATCCCGGTCGCGCTGGCCATCATCTTCGCGCTGGCCGGCTCGCTGCTGCTGGCGCTCACCGTGATCCCGGTCGCAACCTCCTTCGTGCTCAAGTCGGCGTCACATCGCGATCCCCTGCTGGTGCGTGCGGCCCAACGGGTCTACGCGCCGGCGCTGGACTGGGCCCTCAACAACGAGCGCAAGGTCATGGCTGCGGCGCTGATCAGCCTTGTCGCCGCAGGCTTCGCCTATACTCAGCTCGGCAAGACCTTCATGCCGACGATGGACGAAGGCGACGTCATCGTCAGCGTGGAGACGCTTCCGTCCGTCAATCTCGACGAGTCGCTTGCGATGAATGCAAGGCTGCAGACCGCGCTTCTGGCCGTACCTGATATTGCCGGCATCGTCGCGCGAACCGGGTCGGACGAGCTCGGCCTCGATCCCATGGGCCCCAACCAGACCGACACGTTCCTGGTGCTCAAGCCGGCCGCCGAGCGCGCGACCGACAATCGCGAGGCCTTGCTGCAGAAGCTGCGCGAGGTTTTGGCCGGCTTTCCCGGCATCTCGCTCAGCTTCACCCAGCCCATCGACATGCGCGTGCAGGAGATGATCAGCGGCGTGCGCGGCGACGTCGCCGTCAAGATCTTCGGCCCCGACATCGCCAAGCTGAACGAAACCGCGGCCAAGCTGTCGGCGATCCTGTCCAGCATCGACGGCGCCGAGGACGTCTACACCACGCTGAACGAAGGCGCTCAATATTACACGGTCGCGGTCAATCGCATGGAGGCCGGCCGCCTCGGCCTGACCGTGGATTCCATCGTCAACTCGCTTCGTACCCAGATCGAGGGCCGAACCATCGGGACCGCGCTCGAGGAAGGACGCCGCACGCCGATCCTCGTCCGGGGCAGCGAGACGACCCGGGAAGCGCCGACGCTGCTGGCGAGCCTGCCGCTGACGCTGGCGTCCGGCCGGCATGTCGCGCTGTCGCAGGTTGCCCGTATCCAGCGCGTCGACGGTCCGGTGAAGATCGACCGCGAGGACGGCGCCCGCATGAGCGTGGTGCGCGCCAACGTCCGCGGTCGCGACATGGTCGGCTTCGTCGAAGCGGCTCGCCAGAAGGTCGCGACCGAACTTCCGCTCCCGAATGGCTACCGGCTGACCTGGGGCGGGCAGTTCGAGAACCAGCAACGCGCCGCCGCGCGACTGTCCGTCGTGGTCCCCGTCGCGATCGGCCTGATCTTCGTGCTGCTCTTCACCACCTTCGGCGCCATCCGCCAGGCGCTGCTGGTGCTCGTCAACATCCCCTTCGCCCTCATCGGGGGCGTGTTCGCCCTGGTCGTGACGGGTGAGTATCTGTCGGTGCCGGCCTCGGTCGGCTTCATCGCGCTGCTCGGCATCGCCGTGCTCAACGGCGTCGTGCTGGTCTCCTACTTCAATCAGCTCCGCGCCCACGGCCTTCCCGAGGATCGCATCGTCGTCGAAGGCGCGATGCGCAGGCTTCGCCCCGTGCTGATGACCGCGAGCATCACGGCGCTGGGCTTGATCCCGCTGCTGTTCGCCACCGGCCCGGGATCCGAGGTGCAGCGACCGCTCGCCGTCGTCGTGATCGGAGGACTGCTGTCCTCCACCCTGCTCACCCTGATTCTCCTGCCGATCCTGTATCGCCGCTATGGCGGATCGTCGAAGGTGGCCAAATGATCGAGCAGCCGGTGTGTCTCACGCTGATCGTGCCGCATCAGCTCCGCGACGAGGTGTTCGACCATCTCGCCGAACAGACTGATCTGGTTTCGGGATTCACGGCCTCGCAGGGCGCCGGTCACGGCACAGAGGTCCGCTTGCATACGGCCGCCGAGCGCGTGAAGGGCCACGCCGATCAGGCCGTCGTGCAGGTGGTGCTCGCAGGGACAGATGCCGGCCGCTTGCTCGACCGTCTGCGGGTTGCGTTCGCCGGAACCAAACTGGTCTACTGGACGATACCCGTGACGGAGCTCGGCACGATCGACTGAGCGGGCCTACTCTGCCGAAGCCCTGGCGTGCCGTTCGGACGATTCCAGTGCGGCAGAGGTCAGTTTGCGCCGGCGCCAGATGGTGCCGACCACCAGCACGACGACGACGCCGAGCGCTGCGCAGAAATATTCGCCGCCTGCCCCGCCATGGCCGAATTGCGGCGGGATGCGCAAGGCGCCGAGCATGGTGTCGAGCGAGGCGCCGAACGGACCTTCGAACAGCGTGTGCAGCTTGGGCGCGACGCCCGGATCGGTCGCGATCACCTCGCCCGCGATCCAGCCGAGCAGCGCAGCACCGGCCCAGACCAGCACCGGGAGCTTTTCCAGCAACGCCATGATCAGCGCCGCACCGGCGACGATCAGCGGCACGCTAATGGCAAGGCCGAGGATCAGGAGGGGCACGCTGCCATTGGCGGCGGCTGCGACCGCAATGACGTTGTCGAGACTCATGACGATGTCGGCGACCACGACGATCTGCACGGCCTGCCACAGATGCGAGGCAGCGTCGACGTCGTCATCGTCGTCGTGTTCCGGCACCAGGAGCTTGGCCGCGATCACGATCAGCGCGAGGCCGCCGATCAGCTTGAGGTACGGCAGCTCCATCAGGGTTGCGACGATGCCGGTGAAGATGATGCGCAGCAGCACAGCTGCGCCGGCACCGAAGATCATGCCCCACAGGCGATGTCGCGGCGAGAGGCCGCGGCAGGCGAGCGCGATCACCAGCGCATTGTCACCGGACAAGAGGATGTTGATCCAGATGATCTTGCCGACCGCAATCCAGAAGGTCGGTTCGGCCATCTCGTTGCGAAACTGGGTGAAGAATGCCCCGATCGTCGCGGGATCGAAGATCTGCCAGAGCCAGTTCACAGTAAGTCCTTTCGCCCCGTCGGTCTTAACTTATCGGCTGATGGATCAGCCGACGATCTCGTTGCCCGAGAAGAACTGCGCGATCTCGATCGCGGCGGTCTCTGGCGCATCCGAGCCGTGCGCGGAATTCTCGCCGATCGACTTGGCGTAGAGCTTGCGGATGGTGCCGTCGGCGGCCTTGGACGGGTCGGTCGCGCCCATCGCGTCGCGGTACTTGGCGATGGCGTTCTCGGCTTCCAGCACCTGGACGACGACCGGGCCCGAGGTCATGAACTCGACGAGCTCGCCGAAGAACGGCCGCGCCTTGTGGACGGCATAGAAGGTCTCGGCCTGTTCCTTGGTCATGCGGATGCGCTTCTGCGCGACGATGCGCAGGCCCGCCTTTTCGATCACGGCGTTGACGGCGCCGGTCAGGTTACGCGCGGTCGCGTCGGGCTTGATGATCGAGAAGGTGCGTTCGATGGCCATAATCTTGTCCTTGGGAAGAAAAGCGGTGGTTCGGAGTTGCCGGGCTTATATCGGCGCCTTTGCGATCCGGCAAGCGACCGCCGGTATGACGTCACAGGCGCTTCGCCGCAGGACCGGAGGGTGCGGTTTCAACATGGATTACGACAATTTCACCCAGATGAACCCAATCTGAAGCCCCTGTCAGGGTTCGGTTCAGCCTCGCCGGCGTAGGGTTGGCCCCATCGAAACCGAAGCCCGATCGCTGGGCGGACCGTTTCGGCGGCCTTTCCATCGGACGCGATCGCCCCGCGCCGGCAGTTTTGAGGAGATCACCATGTTGAGGAAACTTTCGCTTGCCGCTGTCGCTGCGGTTGCGCTGGGTGCCGCGCTGGCGCCGACCTCGGCTTCCGCCCACTGGCACGGTGGCGGCTGGGGCTGGCACGGCGGCGGCGGTGGCTGGCACCACGGCCACGGCTGGGGCGGTCCGCGCTTCTATGCCCCGGTCTCCTACGGTTATGGCGGCTGCTATGTGCGCCGGCTGGTCCCGACCCCCTGGGGCCCCCGCTGGCGGATGGTCAACCGCTGCTACTGAGCCCGACAGCACCTTGATTTAAAGGCTACCGCCCCCCCACGGTTGCCTTCCAAGAGAAGCCCCGGCGATCCCCCCGCCGGGACTTCGCATTTTGGGCGGATGTGACGGGGCTCTTACAATTTTGACGAGAATGCCGGCATTGTCCCAAAAGCGGCGAAACCATTTTGGGGGCCAATGACTTGGTACCGTGTCGATACTCTGAGAACACGGAACCCGCGATGGCTGGCCTTCTTGCCAATGACAGCGAACAGATCGACCGGCGGACCAGCCGCTCGATTTGCGATGCCGTGGGCGAACGGCTCCAGCAGAGCCTGCGTCCCGACCCCCAGCTGCCGACCCATCTCGAGCAGCTCATGAACGAGCTGAGGCAGCGCGACCGCGACCCGCACTGAACAGCGGGCCCGGAAAAACGGGTTGCGTTCGACGCGCCTTGCGGTGACAAGGCCGCATGCTTGGGATCACCGACCTCTCCATCCGCCTCGCCGGACGCCTTCTGATTGACCAGAGTTCCGTGCAGATCACGCCGGGATCGCGAGTCGGCCTGGTCGGACGCAACGGCACCGGCAAGTCGACGCTGTTCAAGGTGATCCGCGGTGAGCTCGCGGCCGAGCACGGCTCGGTGAGCTTGCCGCCGCGCTGGAGCGTCGGCAGCCTCGCCCAGGAAGCCCCGAACGGACCCGAAAGCCTGATCTCCGTCGTGCTCAAGGCCGACCTCGAACGCGACGCGCTGCTTCACGAAGCCGAAAGCGCGACCGATCCGCACCGGATCGCCGAGATCCAGACCCGGCTGGTCGACATCGACGCACATTCGGCGCCGAGCCGTGCCGCCGCGATCCTCTCCGGCCTCGGCTTCTCCGCCGCCGATCAGCTCCGCCCCTGCGCCGAATTCTCCGGCGGCTGGCGCATGCGCGTCGCGCTCGCCGCCACCCTGTTCGCCGCGCCCGATTTGTTGCTGCTCGACGAGCCCACCAACTATCTCGACCTCGAGGGCACGTTGTGGCTGGAGGATCACCTCGCGCATTATCCGCGCACGGTGATCGTGATCAGCCATGACCGCGACCTGCTCGAAAGCTCGGTCGACCAGATCCTGCATCTGGAGCGCGGCAAGCTCACGCTCTACAAAGGCACCTATTCTTCATTCGAGGAGCAGCGCGCCGCGCGTGAGCTGCTCGATGCCAAGGCCGTCAAGCGCCAGGAGGCCGAACGCGCCCGCCTGCAGGCCTTCGTCGACCGCTTCAAGGCCAAGGCCTCGAAGGCCCGGCAGGCACAGTCTCGCGTGAAAATGCTGGAGCGGCTGAAGCCGATCACGGCGCTGGTCACCGAGGACGTCCGCGAGATCAGCTTCCCTGCCCCGGAGAAAATCCTGTCGCCGCCGATCATCGCGGTCGACAACGCCTCGGTCGGCTACGATCCGGCTAGCCCCGTGCTCAATCGCGTCACCTTGCGCATCGACAATGACGACCGCATCGCGCTGCTCGGCGCCAACGGCAACGGCAAGTCGACACTTGTAAAGCTGCTCGCCGGACGACTCGCACCGTTCTCCGGCAAGGTGACGCGCGCCGACAAGCTGTCGATCGCCTATTTCGCGCAGCATCAGCTCGACGAGCTGAACGAGGACGCCTCCACCTACGACCACGTCCGCAAGCTGATGGGCGAAGCGCCCGAAGCAAAGGTGCGGGCGCGCGCCGGCGCGATCGGCTTCTCCGGCAAGGCGGCCGACACCAAGGTCGCCAAACTGTCGGGCGGCGAGAAGGCGCGGCTGCTGCTGGGCCTTGCGACTTTCTTCGGCCCCAACATGATCATCCTGGACGAGCCGACCAACCATCTCGACATCGACAGCCGCGCCGCGCTTGCCGAAGCCATCAACGAATTCCCCGGCGCGGTCATCATGGTCTCGCACGATCGCTACCTGATCGAAGCCTGTGCCGACCAACTTTGGATCGTCGCCGACCGCACCGTCACCAATTACGACGGCGACCTCGACGAATATCGCCGCCTGGTGCTGTCCACCCGCAACGGCGAACCCGCCCCGCGCGAGCGCAGCACGGCCAGCGAAAAGCCGCAGCGTGCAAGATCAGACAATCGCGGCTCGCTGAAGAAGCGCATCACCGAAGCCGAAGCCGAGATCGCCCGCGTCAGCGACATCATCACCAAGATCGACACGGCCCTCGCTTTGCCCGACATTTTTACGCGCGACCCCAAGCAGGCCGCACAGCTGTCAAAGGCACGCGCCAATGCCGCCGATGCGCTGGCGCGCGCGGAGGAGCAGTGGCTCGAGGCGAGCACGCAGTTCGACGAGGCTGCGGGCTGACTCCAAATCTGGAAAACAACCCCATGCACAGTAGCGGTAATTAACTACCCTGCACGAAGTAGCTGACCGAGCTACTCTTCATGGGACCATCTGCTTAGTCCGCGAACTGCCCGGCCGCCTTGATGATGGGGGCCCAGCGGTCGACTTCGCTGGTCAGCATCGCGCCCAGCGCCTCCGGCGTCGCCTTGTCCTGCGGGACCGGCTCGGTGTTGATGTCGTTGAACCGGGCGATCAGCGCCGGATCCTTCAGCGCGGTCTGCAGCGCGGCCGTAAGCTTCTGAACGACCGCCGGTGGCGTGCCCTTGGGGGCATAGAGGCCGTGCCAGACGCCGAGCTCGAACCCCTTGAGGCCGGCCTCGTCGGCCGTCGGCAGATCGGGCAGGCTCTTCAGCCGCTCCTTGGTGGTGATCGCGTAGGCCTTGACCTGCTTGGCCGTGATCGGCCCGGTGGTGTTGGTCGCCTGGTCGCAGGTGAGATCGATCTGCTTGCCGAGCAGATCGTTCATGATCGGGCCGTTGCCCTTGTACGGCACCGTGGTGAGTTGCTTCTGGATCGCGGTCATGAACAGCATGCCGCAGAGATGCGAGGCCGCACCTAGCCCGGCATTGGCGTAAGTCAATTTGTCGCCCTGCTGCTGGGCGTAGGCGACCAGCTCCTTGAGCGTGTCAGCCGGAAAATCCGGACGCGCGATGATGGTCATCGGCGCATTGGTCACGAGGCCGATCGGCGCGAAGGCCGTCTTGGTGTCATAGCTGAGATTACGGTACAGCGTCGCGGCGGTCGAGATGCCGACATGATGGATCAGCAGCGTGTAGCCGTCGGGCTGGGCGCGCGCGGCGCGGGTCGTCCCGATGGTGCCGCCGGCGCCGGTCGCGTTCTCGACGACGATCTGCTGTCCCAGCGCTTTCCCCATGCCTGCGGCCGTCAGGCGCGCGATGGTGTCGGTCGGCCCGCCCGCGGCGAACGGCACCAGCATGGTGATGGGCCGGGTTGGATAGTCCTGGGCGAGCGCCGCGCCGAGCGGCAGAAGCAAAGCCGATACGAGGGCAATCGAGAACCGCATAGTCTCCTCCGGATTGTTGTTGATGCCATCAAAGCGCATTCCGGAGCGCGCGGCCATGGCGAAAGCGACGCATCAGGAGTGTCACGATCACGTCATGCTCGCGACGCCGTTGCTCGGGTGCGGGCAGGAAGCCGGGTAGCCGCCGCGATGAACTCGTGCGGCCGGTGATTTCCATCGCAAGGCGTCCGGCCACGGAGGCGTTCCGATAACACGTCGCGGAGAGCTCGTGAACTCTCGCTCGCTCGCCGTGCGTTAGGTCCCGGCCTCTGTCTGGCTCTCAAGCTTCGTCCGCAGGTCCGCGACGATGCGATGCACGGTTTGCAGGTCCTTGACCAAAAGCCCCTCCGAAAGACCGTTGACCCAGGGCGCCTGCAAAGCCATGGCGGCATCGAATGCGCGCCGCCCCTTGTCAGTCAAGACGACAAGCTGCGCTCGGCGGTGATGCGGGTTGGCCTCGAAGGCAACGAGGCCTTCCGCGTGCAGGTCATTGACGATCCGCTGCACGTTTTGGCGATTGGCACCCAGATCGCGGGCAAGCCAGGCCACCGGCTGCGGGCGCTCCGCGTGCACGATCGCCCCGAGAATCTGCCAGCGCGCGCTCGTGAGCCCGAGCCCAGCCACCAAACGGTCTCCTGCGGTCAAGAGCAGGCTGTTCAGCCGGAACAAGTCGAGCACGAGGTTCGACAGCGCATCGCCGGCTGGCGTTCGTTGGGATTTCCGCATTCGTCACCATAAACCATTATTGACATCATGATGTCAAATAACTACTTTGCTCATAGTACCACATTGACATCATAATGCCACATCGAACGGAGCCCGCCATGGCGCATCTTCGCCCTCTGGACCCCAACTTTCCCATCGAACGTCAGGTCTGGCGAGACGATGCGGCCTTCATGAAACGGCAGCCGGGCTTCATCGCCACCCAGCTTCACCGCGCGATCGGCGATAGCCCGACATATCTGAACTATGCCGTCTGGGAATCGACGGCCCACCTCCGGGCTGCATTCACGCACCCTGAGTTCAGATCGAAGATCTCGGCCTACCCCTCCTCCGCCGTCGCCTCTCCGCACCTGTTCGAGAAGGTCGCCGTGCCGGGCATCTGCGTCGCGTAGCTCGCCTTAAAGAACAGCAGGACCCGATGACCAAGATGATTCACCCCGTCGCGGGCGTCGTCGCGCTGACGACCATTGCGACCTTCTGGCTTTCCACGGCTCTCTCCGAGCTATTCGCGTCACACGCGAGCGTAACCCTGGTGAAGACAGCCATCCCCTGGGGCTTCCTGTTGCTGGTTCCGGCGCTGGCGGTGACGGGAGGTTCGGGTTTCTTTCTGGCAAAGGGACGGCGCGCTGGCCTGATCGGCGCGAAGATCAAGCGCATGCCGTTCATCGCGGGTAACGGCATCCTCGTTCTCATTCCCGCCGCCTTGTTTCTTGCCTCCAAGGCAAACGCCGCGGAGTTCGACACCACGTTCTACGCAGTGCAGACTCTCGAATTGTTTGCCGGCGCGGCGAACATCGCTCTTCTCGGCCTCAATATGCGTGACGGCTTCAAGATGAAGGGCCGCTTGCGCACTCGCCAACGCGATCGCTTCGACACCAAGCCGATGCTCTGAGGGGCGCGCGCAAAGCGGGCTTCCGATCGAATCCGCCCAGGCTCGCCCGCGTCCTTCCCACGGCATCGAGGGCGTTATTTGAGCGGACGGCGATCCATGGAGCAGTACGATAACTTCTCCGATGCACGCAGCCGATCCGCCGTGGTGCAGGCGATCCTCGCCTACGCGTGCTTCTTCGGCTTCGGCTTGGTCGCCCTCGGCACCGGCTGCGGATCGGGATTGCCCTCGATCGAGGACAGCCGTCCAGCCGTGAAGGTGTAGATTCCCGCGCGCGGCCCCGTGGCCCAGGTGACGACGGCAACGCGGCGGCCGGCGCCGTCGTTGGAGAGATTGACGTTCGAGGGCGCGCCGATGCCGCGCACCACGTCGCATTCGGTATGGCCGAGCGCGACCGTGCCGCCCATCGGAGCCGGCGCCGTCGTCGATGCATTGGCATCGGCCGGCCCGGGAGGCGGTGCCATGCCGGGACAGCCGCCGTCGGCGCTGACGAGATCCTCAGCTCCAACCGGCTTGTCGGGGGTCAGCGGCGGGGATTCGATCGAGATGTTCTTGATGAACAGCCGGCTGGGCGTGTTGAACCATTGTGCGTCCTTGGACAGCAGATCGGTCCCCGAACAGCCCGCGACCAGCGGTGCTACGGCAGCCAACGCAACTATGAGCGACTTGGGAAGCTTTTGATGTCGCACGATAAACCAAATTCCCCGCGTGAAGGACCAGCCCTAAGCGATTGTCCCAACATCACTTTGCGGCACGAAGGTGACAAAAGCCAGCATCGCCCGAAAAGTGCAAATTATCATTAATTGCGAAGGGCCGCTAATTCCGACGCTGCCACCGGCCCCGCTCGTCGGCCTGCCAATAGGTGACATCAAATCCCCGCTCCTTGCAATCCGTCCAGGCGCTGCGGGCAAGTGCGAGTGCATCCGGATCGTCGCCGTTGAACAGCAGCACCATGCGCGCATAACCCTGCGAATCCTGCGGCAGGGCGGCATTGTCGACCAGGAATCGGACATGGGCGCCGTTGGGATTGCCCTCCTCGATCGCCAGCACGATCGGCTGATCGGCGGCATCGTTCACACGCCATGTCGCGTGCGGCAGGAAGGAATCGTCGCGATAGGTCCACAAGTGCGCGTCGAGCGCATCGGCGCGCTCTTCCGAGGTCGACTGCACCACGACGCGCCAGCCGCGCTCGAGCGATTTCTCGAGAAGCGGCGGCAACACGTTCTCCACCGTCATGTTTTGCAGATGATAAAACAGGACTTCGGTCATCTCAGGTCATTTGCGCTCGTAATGATCGGCGACCAGGCGGTCGAGCAGGCGGACACCATAGCCGCTTGCCCAGCTCTGGTTGATGTCGGTCTTCGGCGCGCCCATGGCGGTGCCGGCGATGTCCAGATGGGCCCAGGGCGTGCCGTCGACGAAACGCTGCAGGAACTGCGCCGCGGTGATCGAGCCGCCATGGCGGCCGCCGGTGTTCTTCATGTCGGCGAACTGGGAATCGATCAGCTTGTCGTATTCGGGACCGAGCGGCATGCGCCAGACCTTGTCGCCGCTCTCGATGCCGGCCGCCAGCAGGCGTTCGGCGAGCTCGTCATTGTTGGAGAACATGCCGGCATGCTCGGTGCCGAGCGCGACCACGATCGCGCCGGTCAGCGTCGCCAGATCCACCATGAATTTCGGCTTCACCTTCTTGGCGACGTACCAGAGCACGTCGGCCAGCACGAGGCGGCCTTCGGCGTCGGTGTTGATGATCTCGATGGTCTGGCCCGACATCGAGGTGACGATGTCGCCCGGCCGCTGCGCATTGCCGTCGGGCATGTTCTCGACGAGACCGATGGCGCCGACCACGTTGGCCTTGGCCTTGCGCGCGGCAAGCGCGTGCATCAGGCCGACGACGCAGGCCGCTCCCCCCATGTCGCCCTTCATGTCCTCCATGCTGCCGGCCGGCTTGATCGAGATGCCGCCGGTGTCGAAGCAGACGCCCTTGCCGACGAAGCTCACCGGCGCTTCGCCTTTCTTGCCGCCGTCCCAGCGCATGATCACGGTGCGGCTCGGCCGTGCCGAGCCCTGGCCGACGCCGAGCAGCGCGCCCATGCCGAGCTTCTGCATCGCCTTGACGTCGAGCACCTCGACCTTGACGCCGAGCTTGCGGAGCTGACTGGCGCGGCGTGCGAATTCCTCGGGGAAGAGCACGTTCGGCGGCTCGTTGACGAGGTCGCGCGCGATGATCACGCCGTCGACGACGTGGCCGGCCGAGGCAAACGCCTTCTTCGCGGCAGCGGCATCACCGACCGCCAGCGAGATGTCGGCGCGCGAGCCGCCCTCCTCGCCGTCTTTCTTCTTCGTCTTGTAGCGGTCGAACTTGTAGGCGCGCAGGCGCAGGCCCGAGGCGATCGCAACCGCCTGCTCGCTCGTCATCGCGCCACCGGGCAGTTCCGCCATGATGGTCATGGCGGCCGCCCCCGCGGCAAGCTTGCCCGCCGCTACACCGCCGAATTTGAGAAAATCGTTCGCCTTCAGGCCGGCCGCCTTGCCGGCGCCGATCACGAGCAGACGGGTGGCCTTCACCCCTTCCGGCGCCAGGATGTCGAGCGCTGCCCCGCTCTTGCCCTTGAAGGCGGCGGCGGCCGCCGCGCGCTTCACGAGTTCGATAGCGCCGCCCAGCGCCTTGGCCGTCGCCGGACCGACCTTCAGACTGTCGTCGCAGAACACGACCAGGATGCCACGGGCGGCGGCAGACAATGGGACAAAGCCGACCTTGATGGCATCGGACATGAGTAACTCCTTCAAAAATCTTGGTCTTTTTGCTGTTCACGGTCCCTGGCCAGGGCCGGACCTGAACGGCGATTCACTGGGTCTTCCGCACTATGGGCCAGCGCCCCGCCAGATGCCAAGCACCCCCCGTGGCCTCAAGGCCACAACGAGGGAAATATTAACCATATAATGAGGGTGCCACGGGGCAGCCATTTTGTTGACGGATCAAAGGGATGGTAGTGAGAGAGTGAGCTGGCGGAAGAGGCGCTGGCCAACCTTGGGGATCCCCTGATCCGGGATTGGTTGGACAGCGGAATTTCGGCCGACATTGGGGACTTGGTGGGATTCGTGCGGTAGCGCATGGGGTCGATCGATAGGTATATCTTCCGCACGACGCTGGCGTCGTTTGCGCTGATCCTGGTCAGCCTCACCGGCGTGATCTGGATTACGCAGGCGTTGCGCGGCATCGACCTGATGACGAGCCAGGGTCAGACCATCCTCACCTTCCTCGGCATCACCAGCCTCGTCGTGCCCGCCCTGGTCCTGATCATCTCGCCGATCGCGCTGATGATCGCGATCTCGCACACGCTGAACAAGCTCGCGACCGATTCCGAGATCATCGTGATGAATGCCGCCGGCCTGTCGCCGTTCCGGCTGTTCTATCCGTTCTTCTACGCCACCTGCGTGGTGGCGCTGCTGGTGGCCTTCATCGCGGCCTATCTCGCCCCCGACGGCATGCGGCGGATCAAGCAGTGGGATGCCGAGATCACCGCGGACGTGCTCACCAACATCCTGCAGCCCGGCCGCTTCGCCCAGCTCGACCAGAATCTCACGATCCGGATTCGCGAGCGCCAGCCCGGCGGCATCCTTGCGGGCATCTTCATCGACGACCGCCGCGATCCGAACGAGCGCGTCTCAATCGTCGCCGAGCACGGCGAGGTCGTGAAGAACGAGACCGGCTCGTTCCTGGTGCTGGAGACCGGCAATCTCCAGCGCTTCGAGGCGGGCAAGCGCGATCCCGCGCTGGTGGCCTTCGGCCGCTACGGCTTCGACATGTCGAAATTCTCAAACCAGGGCCGCGACGTCACCCTGGGCATCCGCGAGCGCTATCTCTGGGAGCTGCTCTCGCCGTCCGACAACGACCCCGTCTACAAGCAGATCCCCGGCCAATTCCGCTCGGCGCTGCATGACAGCCTGCTCGCGCCGATCTATTGCTTCGCCTTCGCCGTGCTGACCTTCGCCTTCCTCGGAGCGCCCCGCACCACCCGCCAGAGCCGCAATTTCTCGATCGGCGGCTCGGTCGTTGCGGTGTTCGGCCTGCGCATGGCCGGCTTTGCCTGCTCGGTGATGGCGGTGAAGTCGCCGGGGCCGGTGCTGGTTCAATACGCGATGGTCTTTGGCGCCATCGGCGTCGGGCTGTGGATGATCATCGGCGGCGTCGTGGTCGAGCCGCCGCCTGGCCTCATGGAGGCCATCAACAGGTCGAATGCGCGCATCGCGCGGCTGTTCGGACGGCCGGCCACCGCATGAGCATGCTCACCAACACACTCGGACGCTATTTCGCCGGCCGCTTCGTGGTCGCGGCGCTCGGCGTGTTCGCCGGCATTTTCCTGCTGCTGGTGCTGGTCGACTACATCGAGATGGTGCGCAAGACCTCGGGGCTGGCATCCGCCTCGGCGCTCATGGTGGCCGAGACCTCGCTGTTCCGGGTGCCGCAGCTCCTGGAGAAGCTGACGCCGTTCTGCATGCTGATCGGCGCGATGACCTGCTATCTCGCCCTCTCCCGACGGCTCGAGCTCGTGGTTGCGCGCGCCGCCGGCATCTCCGCATGGCAGTTCATCTCGCCGGCGCTCGGCAGCGCGCTGCTGATCGGGGTGATCGCCACCATCGGCTACAATCCGATGTCGGCGAACTTGCGCGAGCTCTCCAAGCGCATGGAAGCCGAGCTGTTCGGCTCGGCGCCCGGCGGCGGCATCCAGGACGCTTCCGGCTTCTGGCTCAATCAGGTGACCAGCGACGGCCAGACCATCATCAACGCCGCGCGCAGCGAGCAGCAGGGCGTCCGACTCACCGGCCTGACGCTGTTCCGCTTTGACACAGACAGTCACTTCAAGGAGCGGATCGAGGCGCGCGAGGCGACACTGGAAGCTGGCCATTGGCTGTTCAAATCCGTTCGCCGCTTCTCGCTGGACTCCCCCCCGATCGACCAGGCCACCTTGGTGATTCCGACGACGCTGACCGAGGCGCAGGTCCGCAACAGCTTTTCCACCCCCGAGACTGTGTCCTTTTGGCAACTACCGAGCTACATCCGCTCGTCCGAAAGCTCGGGCTTCGCGACAGCAGGATACCGACTCCAGTATCAGAAGCTTCTGGCACAGCCGTTTTTGCTTGCCGCCATGGTGATGCTCGCGGCCTCGGTGTCGTTGCGCTTCTTCCGGATGGGCGGCGTGCAGAAGATGGTTTTGAGTGGCGTGGGCGCAGGCTTTCTGCTCTACGTTCTGTCGAAAGTGACTGAAGACTTGAGCAAGGCTGAGTTGATGCATCCGATCGCTGCGGCGTGGTTGCCCGTGGTGGTGGGCGGCCTCACCGGCTTTTTGGCCTTGTTGTACCAGGAGGACGGTTAGTGACTGCCGTCCATCGAGGACCCGTGTCTCGTTTGACGCGCCGCATCGTGATGCGCGCGAACGGGTGCGGCTTGTCTCTTCGCAGGCTCATGATGGCTGTCGCTGCCGTGGCATCGCTCGGCGCGCTGATCGATGTTGCCGCCGTGGCCCCCGCCTCGGCCCAGAGCTTCACCTACAATCCGCTGCCGCCGCGCCCGAAGCCGCCGAAGGCCGCCAACGACAACCAGATGCTGGTTCAGGCGACCGAGGTCGACTACGACTACAACAATTCGCGCGTCTCCGCGGTCGGTAACGTCCAGCTGTTCTACAACGGCACCAGCGTCGAGGCCGACAAGGTCATCTACGACCAGAAGACCAAGCGGCTGCATGCCGAAGGCAACATCCGCATGACGGATGCCGACGGCAAGATCACCTATGCCGAGATCATGGATCTCTCCGACGATTACCGCGACGGTTTCGTCGATTCGCTGCGTGTGGACACGGCCGACCAGACCCGCATGGCCGCGAGCCGCGCCGATCGCTCCAGTGGCAATTACACGGTGTTCGAGAACGGCGTCTACACGGCCTGCGCGCCGTGTAAGGACGATCCGAAGAAGCCGCCGCTGTGGCAGGTCAAAGGTGCGCGCATCATCCACGACCAGCAGGAGAAGATGCTGTATTTCGAGACGGCGCAGATCGAATTCTTCGGTGTGCCGCTCGCCTACATGCCCTATTTCTCGACGCCCGACCCGACCGTGAAGCGCAAGAGCGGCTTCCTGATGCCGGGCTATTTCCCGGGCACGACGAACACGGGCTTCGGCGCCGAGGTTCCGTATTACTGGGCGATCGCGCCCGACATGGACGCAACCATCACCCCCCGCTTCATGTCGCGGCAGGGCGTGCTGCTGCAGGGCGAATTCCGTCAGCGCCTGATCGACGGCGCCTACCAGATCCGCGCCTACGGCATCGACCAGCTCGATCCCGGCGCGTTCTCCGGGCAGCCCGGCGACAAGCAGTTCCGCGGCGCCGTCGACACCAAGGGTCAGTTCGCGCTGAACGACAAATGGGTCTGGGGTTGGGACGGCGTCCTGATGTCCGACTACTATTTCTTCTCGGACTACCGGCTTTACCAGTACCGCGATCCGCTCGGCTCGTTCCTGCTGCTGCCGACGGAAGCGCTGTCGCAGCTCTATCTGACCGGCGTCGGCAACCGCAGCTTCTTCGACGCGCGCACGATGTACTGGCTGAGCTATTCGGGTAACCAGAGCCAGGTGCCGATCGTCTATCCGGTGATCGACTACTCCAACGTGCTCAACTATCCGGTCTTCGGCGGCGAGTTCAGCTACAAGACCAATTTCGTCAACCTGTCGCGCGACCAGGCGGTGTTCGATCCGATCACCACGATCGCCAACACCAACAGCCTGTGCACGACGGCGTCGGCCGATCCGCTGGCCCGCACGCCGTCGCAGTGCCTGCTGCGCGGCTTCCCCGGCAGCTATACCCGCCTCACGGCCGAGGCGCAGTGGCGCAAATCCTTCACCGATCCGCTCGGCCAGATCTGGACGCCGTTCGCCAGCCTGCGCGCCGACGCGATCAACTCCTCGGTCTCCAACCAGCCGGGCGTGTCGAACTATCTTCCCGTCGGCGACACCCAGGCGTTCCGCCTGATGCCGACCGTGGGCCTGGAATACCGCTACCCCTTCATCAACGTTCAGCCCTGGGGCTCGACCACCGTCGAGCCGATCGCGCAGATCATCATCCGGCCGAACGAGACCTATGCCGGCAAGCTCCCGAACGAGGACGCCCAGAGCATGGTGTTCGACGCCTCGAACCTGTTCAGCGTCGACAAGTTCTCCGGCTATGACCGCGTCGAGGGTGGCGGCCGCGCCAATGTCGGCGTGCAGTCCACCACGCAGTTCGACAAGGGCGGCGCCGTTAAGGCCCTGTTCGGCCAGTCCTACCAGCTGTTCGGCATGAACTCCTTCGCGGTCCAGGACCCCATCAATACCGGCCTCAATTCCGGCCTGGACAAGCCGCGTTCCGATTACGTCGCGAGCGCCAGCTACTCGCCCAACAGCACCTACACGTTCAGCGTCCGCTCCCGCATGGACGAGGAGACCTGGAACGTGCAGCGCTTCGAGGCGGAAGGCCGCGCCAACTTCAATCGCTGGGCAGTCAGCGTGCTGTACGGCAATTACGCGGCGCAGCCGGAGCTCGGCTATCTGACCCGCCGCGAGGGCATCCTGACCTCGGGCTCGCTGAAGATCGCGACCAACTGGGTGGTGTCGGGCTCGGCGCGGTGGGACCTCGAGGCCAACAAGATCAACCAGTATGTGCTCGGCGCCGGCTATGTCGACGATTGCTTCGTGCTGGCGGCGAACTACGTAACTTCGTATAGCTATTCGGCGGGCACCGCGCCGCCCGTGCTGAGCCATGCGTTCATGTTCCAGATCGGCCTGCGCACGCTGGCGACCTCGTCGACGACCAGCAGTTCCGCCGGCCTCCAGTGAACGGTTTGAAGTGCCGGCCGCGCTTGCCCCCATCACAGGCTCGACGCGGCTGACATGCGAGCGACAATCATGACGACCCCATTGCCCGTCTTCCGCCTCCTCCTCGCCATCGCTGCCGGACTGATCCTGACCGGACTGCCCTCGCCGTCGCGCGCGCAGAACATCGTCGTCATGGTCAACGGCGACCCGATCACCGATTTCGACATCGAGCAGCGCTCCAAGCTCGACCAGCTGACGACGCAGAAGACCCCGAGCCGGCAGGAGGTCATCAACGAGCTGATCGACGACAAGGTGAAGACGAAGGAAGGCAAGAAGTACGGGGTCGATCCAGGTATCTCCGACATCAACCAGTCCTACGAAGGCATGGCGCAGCGCATGCGCATCACGCCGGACCAGCTCACCAAGTCGCTCGAATCCAAGGGCGTCCGCCCCGAAACGCTGAAGGGCCGCATGAAGGCCGAGATGGTCTGGACCAGCCTCGTGCGCGGCCGCTTCAAGGAGAAGCTGCTCGTCGGCGAGCGCGACGTCGCGCAGGCCGTGCAGGCCCAGACCGGCGACAAGCTCCAGATCGAGGGCACCGAATACAAGATGCAGCCGATCGTGCTGATCGTGCCGCGCGGCTCGTCCGCGGCGTTCCTGGAGACACGGAAGAAGGAAGCCGAGAGCTATCGCGCGCGCGTCGGAAGCTGCGAGGAAGCCAACTCGCTGTTCCGCTCGACGCCGAACGCCACCATCCGCGACAGCGTCACCAAGACCACCGCGGAATTGCCCGAGGCGCTGCGCAAGGTGCTCGACGACACCCCGATCGGCCACCTGACCGCGCCCGAGATGACCAAGAACGGCATCGAGATGGTGGTGCTGTGCGCGCGCAAGCCGACCATGATCGACACGCCGAAGAAGCGCGAGGTCCGCGAGAAGATGTATCAGGAGAAGTACGAGAAGACCCAGAAGGCCTATCTCGACGAGCTCCGCAAGGCGGCGATGATCGAATATCGCAACCGCTGATGGCCAATCGCGCAGCCAAACCGCATACCCTTCCCCTTGCCCTGACGCTGGGAGAGCCCGCCGGCATCGGCCCCGACATCACGATCGCAGCCTGGCTCCGGCGCCGTGAGCTGAACCTGCCCGCCTTCTATCTGCTCGGCGACGAAGCGCTGATCGCCCGGCGCGCCAGGGCGCTCGCCGCCTCGCTGGGTGCCGACGTCAGGACCGCGGCGGTGAGCCCCGGCGAGGCCGAGGCCGCCTTCACCGAGGCCCTCCCCGTGGTCGCCACCGGCGAGCGCGCGACCGCCGAGCCCGGCAAGCCCGACGCATCGAGCGCACCGGCTGCGCTCGCCTCGATCCGGCAGGCGGTCACCGATGTCCGCGAGGGCCGCGCCGGCGCCGTCGTCACCAATCCGATCGCCAAGAGCGTGCTCTACCGCTCAGGCTTCCGTCATCCCGGCCACACCGAATTCCTCGCCGAGCTTGCCGCGGAAGGCGGCCGCGTGCCGCAGCCGGTGATGATGCTGTGGTCGCCGCGGCTCGCGGTCGTGCCCGTGACCATCCACGTCTCGATCCGCGATGCGCTGGGAGAGCTCACCAGCGAGCTGATCGTCTCGACCGTTCGTATCGTCGCAGCCGAGTTGAAATCCCGCTTCGGCATCGCGCAGCCGCGCATCGCGGTCTCCGGCCTCAATCCACATGCCGGCGAGGACGGCTCGCTCGGCCACGAGGAGCAGACCATCATCGCCCCGGCGCTCAGGACGTTGCGTGGCGACGGCATCGAGACCAGGGGCCCGCTGCCCGCCGACACCATGTTCCACGAGGCCGCGCGCAGCACCTATGACTGCGCGATCTGCATGTATCACGACCAGGCGCTGATCCCGATCAAGACCGTCGCCTTTGACGATGCCGTCAACGTCACGCTCGGCCTGCCCTTCATCCGCACCTCGCCCGATCACGGCACCGCCTTCGACATCGCCGGCACCGGCAAGGCCAATCCGGCGAGCCTGATCGCGGCGCTCAAGCTTGCAAGCCGCATGGCGGCTACGACCACCTGATGAGCGCGATCGACGACCTCCCGCCGCTCCGCGAGGTCATTCGCCAGCACGCGCTATCGGCGCGCAAATCGCTCGGCCAGAATTTCCTGCTCGACCTCAATCTCACCGCCCGCATCGCGCGCGCAGCAGTGCCGCTCGAAGATTCCACGATCGTGGAGATCGGCCCGGGCCCGGGCGGGCTGACGCGCGCACTGCTCGCGCTCGGCGCGCGGCGCGTCATCGCCATCGAGCATGACGAGCGGGCGATCCCGGCCTTGCAGGATATTTCCGCGCGCTACCCTGACAGGCTCGAGATCGTGCATGGCGATGCCATGACCTTCGATCCCCGCCCGCTGCTCAATGGCGAACGCGCGAAGATCGTCGCCAACCTGCCCTACAACATCGCGACCCAGCTCCTGATCGGCTGGCTCACCGCCGAGCCATGGCCGCCCTGGTACGACATGATGGTGCTGATGTTTCAGCGCGAGGTCGGCGAGCGTATCGTCGCGCGCGAGGACGAGGAGGCCTACGGCCGGCTCGGCGTGCTCGCCAATTGGCGCTGCGAGACCAAGATCCTGTTCGACATTGCGCCGTCCGCCTTCGTGCCGCCGCCCAAGGTCACCTCCTCGGTCGTCCGCCTCACGCCGCGCGCAGAGCCGCTGGCCTGCGATCGCAGGATGCTCGAACAGGTCGCGGCCGCCGCCTTCGGCCAGCGCCGCAAGATGCTGCGCCAGAGCCTGAAATCGCTCGGCGTCGATCCGGCGCGGCTTGCGCAAGCCGCTGGCGTCGATGCGACGCGGCGCGCCGAGACCATTCCGATCTCAGGCTTTGTTGCCATGGCCTGTGAATTGGCCAATATACGAACCGAAACAGAGCGATAATTTCGGAGGAAGAAATATGGCGTTGATGCGTCGGCAGTCCCTGGTCAAGTTCGATGCGCCGCTGTGCGAGACCATCGTCGATACGCCGAAGCCGAAAGGCGCCGAAGTGCTGGTGCGCATCGAGCGCTGCGGCCTCTGCCATTCCGACCTGCACATCCAGGACGGCTATGCCGATCTCGGCGGCGGCAAGAAGCTCGACACCACGCGCGGCATGACGCTGCCCTTCACGCTCGGCCACGAGATTGCCGGCGTCGTCGACGAAGTCGGCCCGGACGTCGCCGCCGGCCTCGTCGGCGCGAAGAAAGCCGTCTTCCCCTGGATCGGCTGCGGCCAGTGCCGCGACTGCGCCAATGGCGACGAGAACCTCTGCGTCAAGCAGCGCTTCCTCGGCGTCTCCATCGACGGCGGCTTCGCCACCCACGTGCTGGTGCCCGACGCGAAATATTTGCTCGACTACGATCCCCTGCCCGTCAACCAGGCCGCGACGCTGATGTGCTCCGGCGTCACCGCCTATGGCGCGCTCAAGCGCCTGGTCGACCGTCCGCGCCAGCGCAATTTGCTGCTGATCGGTCTCGGCGGCGTCGGCATGATGGGCCTGTCGTTCGCGCAGGCGATGTTCAAGCAGCCGATCACGGTCGCCGACCTCTCGCCGGCCGCGCGCGACACCGCGCTCAAGAATGGCGCCGCCAATGCCTACGACCCGTCCGAGCCCGACGTGATCAAGCGCATCCTGAAGGAGACCGAAGGCGGTTTTGACGAGATCGTCGATTTCGCCGGCAACGAGAAGTCGATGGCCTTTGCGGTCGCGGTCGCCGCGCGCGGCGGCAAGATCGTGGTCTCCGGCCTGATGGGCGGCCAGTTCACATTGCCGATGGTGCAATGGGTCTACAAGCGCATGACCATCGAAGGTTTCATGGTCGGCACGCTCGCCGAGGCCCAGGAGCTGATGGCGCTGGCGCGCGCCGGCAAGATCAAGCCGACGCCGATGCGCGAGGAGCCGATGGGCGACGTCCAGAAATGGATCGACGAGCTTCGTGCCGGCAAGGTCGTCGGCCGCATCGTGTTGAAGAACTGACTCATCGCTGCGGCGGGCCCAACGCAAGTTGGGCCCGCGTGACGGAACGCCTGCTGCCCCGCCGCGTTGGCAGCCCATGTCCATTCGTTGCACCGTCGAAAGCGCATTCTTCATCGCCTGGAGCTGCCTCGAGCAGAGCGGCGAACTCGGCCCGCCGGACGAGAGCGCCAACGTCATTCTCGACGCCATCGAAGCCCAGCTCAAAACCGGCGAACGCCGGCAGCTGATGCTCGCCAACAGAGCGATCGACGCCTACCGCGCGCACGCGACGCTGCGCCGATCCTCGTGGGATCGCCAAGCACGCTTCGGGTGATGATCACCGCCCTCGGCCGCCGGCCCGGCGGCGTGTTGACGGATTGAGGCCGGCGGTCCTCGGGCAAAGCGCACGGGGTACGGCGCCCGGCGCCAGACGCTACGCCAAGCCGCGCGCCAACATCTCGACCATCGACGGCCGCTTGTGTGCACTTTGGAACCGTCGGTTCCGCCACGGAAACGTAGGGTTCTGGCTGGAGCCGATTCCCGGCCAGCCAAGAGAAGAAACTGTGACCGGTCGGCCCCCGAACGATCTGCTCCGGCAGCTCACGCACCAGGATTTCGAACTGCTCGCGCCTCACCTCCAGCCGGTCGAACTCGCAGCGAGCCACGTCCTGCATCACGCCGGCGACGACGTGGCAGCGGTGCACTTTCCCTGCGGTCCCGCACTCGTGTCGTTCGCCGTGCCGGTCGAGGACGATCGCGAGGTCGAGAGCCTGCTGGTGGGCCGCGAGGGTGCGGTGGGCATTGCCGCAGGCCGCAGCCCTTCGCTCGCTTACTCGCGCATCGTCGTGAAGCTGGGCGGCAGCCTGGTCCGGCTGCCGCTGCGCGCGCTCGAGCAGGCGCAGCAGAGATCGGCGACTCTTCAAGAGGCCTTCTCGCGCTATGCCGACTGCCAATTCGCGCAGCTGCTGCAGACGGCGGCCTGCAACGCCGCCCATTCGATCGAGCAGCGCGCCGCCAAGTGGATCCTCTCCGCGAAAGCGAGCATCGGCGGGGCCGAGATCCCCCTCACCCACGAGCAGCTCGCCGGCATGCTCGGCGTCTCCCGCAGCTATGCCAGCCGTGTGATCCAGATGTTCAAGGCAAGGCGCATCCTCGCCACCCGCCGCGGCGCCATCCTGATCCTCGACGGGGCAGCGCTCGAAGCCAGAGCCTGCTGCTGCAACGACTGGGTGAGGAAGCATTTCGACGAGGTGCTGGGCGGAGCGGCCCCAGCCGATGGCTAGCCCCCTCACGCCTCCGGCGGCGACTGACGCTTCAAATGCAAATAGGCCGGGTTGAAATCGCCGAGCCGCTGCAGCTCGCGCCATTTCAGGACGATGAGCTCCCCGTCGCGCAGATCCATCGCGCCGCCCCGTCTGAGGTCAGCGAGCGTCCGGTTCACCGTCGCGATCGCCATGCCTAGCGTCTCGCCGAGCTGCACCAGGCTGATCGGCAGGCAGAAGCGATTGCCGCGGATGAGCTGCGCGGCGCGGGCCCGGTAGAACAGCTCGCAGAACAGGTGCGCCATGCGCGCCTGCATCGGCCGGGCGCTGTTGTTGGTGATGGCCTCGCGGAAGATCGAGGCATCGAGCAGCGTCTCGCGCCAGACCGAGAGCGCGAAAGTGGGCCGGCGCCGGAAGGCCGTGAACAATTCGCGATGCGGGATGAAGGCAACCGAGGCGTGCCCGAGCGCGGAGAGCCCATGGTCCATCTGGTCGATGAACAGGCCCTGGGAATCCGGCAGGTCACCGGAGATATGGAACGCGAGATATTGCCGCCCCCCGCTGCCGAGCAGATGGTAACGCGCCACCATGCCGGAGACGACCAGCGCCGAATGTTCGGGCTCGTCACCCTGGCGGATCAAATCCTCGTTGGGCGCGACATCACGCTGCGTGAAGGTGAGCGCGCGGATCTCGTCGAGATCCTCCCCGGTGAGCGCGGTGTGCTCGCTCAGGTTCCGGATCAGCACGTCGTGGGCTTTTTCCATGAGACCGCCAAAAATCGCGCGGGATCTATCAAATGATACTTCTGGCCCCGGGTCAGCGGACTAGAACGCGAGACGAAGGCACAGGTTGCTAACCCGTTTGCGGATCGTACGGGTCGCACCCTGGCCATCACCTCGATCATCAACCGAGCCGGCCCTTCTCATGAGCCCTGCGACGATCCTGGAGCGCATCCGCGGCCTGTTCGCATCCGATACAAGCGAACACCTCGACCGCATCAGCGACGCCTTCAAGACCGGCACGCTGCGCGAGCCGGCGCGTCCGATGTCGGATCAGGAACTGGCCTGCGCCATCCGCGAGTTCCGCAGCGCTGAGGTCTCCGACCGGACCATCGCAAAGCTCTCGCGGCGCTTCATCGAAGTGCCGCGAGACGGCCGAAACACGTCGCGAGGCTGATGCCGCATCCGAAGTTCATCGCGCGTCTCCAGGCCATCGAAGGCCTGTCGGAGGACGAACGCCGGCAGATCGCGGGCCTGCCGTCCACGCTGCGCCAGGTCGCGGACGGCGAGATCGTGCTGCGCCAGGGCGAGACCGCCTCGCGCTGCGTCTACGTCGTCAGCGGCTTCCTCTACCAGGCCCGCATCGTCGGCGACCGCAGCCAGATCCTCGCGTTCCACGTTCCCGGCGACATGCCATGCCTGCACACGCTGCTGGTCTCGCCGATGGATGCGGACCTCGTCGGCCTCGGCCCGACCATCGTCGGCTATGTCGGGCACAGCCAGCTCCGCCAGCTGCTCGACGGCTCGAACCATCTGACCCGCGCGTTCTGGCGCGAGACGTTGATCGATGCGGCGATCTCGCGGCAATGGATCGCCCGCCTCGGCGCGCAGGCAGCCCTGCCGAAGGTCGCGCACCTCATCTGCGAGCTCGCGGCAAGGCTGGAGGTCGTCGGCCTTCTCAAGGACGGCTGCTTCCAGATGCCGATGACGCAGCGGCATGTTGCCGATACCTGCGGTCTGTCGATCGTCCACGTCAATCGCACTATTCAGGAACTGCGGCATCGTGGATTGATCGCCTGGGAGGGCAGTGAGATCGAGCTGCTGCAGCCTGAAGAGTTGCGCAGGTTTGCCGATTTCACGCCCGACTATCTGACCTGAGCGCAATGCGTCGCGATCGCGGCCGCACTATCCGCCACCTCCGCCGTCGTTGAAGCCGAAGACGGATCCGGTCCTGGGCTACGGCGTGATGATATCCAGCCTGTCCCGCGACGGCAGCGTTGCCTTGAACGCCCGAAGCGCTGCATCAATCGCCGCCGCATCGGCCAGCGGCGTGCGATAGAAATCGACATTCTGCCGCGACAAGGTCACGCTTCTCGTTTCGAGCACGGCGACCTTCGTCCAGCTCGACGGCACGCCTTTCTCGAACCAGCCCTCGTAAATCATGATGAGACCGACGTGGTGATCGTCGGCAAGGGCGGCCATCTCGGCCGGCCCATAAGCTTCCGCCATTCTCGCCTTGCGCACCTGCTCCGAACCAAGGCCCCAGAGATCGAGCGTGTAGTTGGTATTGCCATATGCAACCAGGCCGAGATCGTTGACGCCAACCGCATCTCTGTAAAACGATTTGGCGAAACGAGCCATCTGGTATTGCTGCTCGTAGATATCGCTTGCACCCAGCGGCGAGATCACTGCCGCTGTCATGTAGGGAATCGCGGCGGTGCCGAGCCCGAACACCACGCCAATCTTCACACGAGACCATTGCAGCGCGGAGAGCCGTGGCTTGAGTTGTGCGACGCCCCACAGCAATGCGGTCGCCGCGAGAGCCATGATGTATACCTCGTACCGATTGAACCAACCGTATTGACCGCACGCCAGATGGGCTCCGACGGCAACGATGACGGTCAGAAGCACGATCAGGACCTTGCGATCGGCGCGTAGCAGACTGGCGCACCAGGCAACGGCGAGACCGAGTGCGATGAGCCGCAATCCATACGACGTCGACACGCTCCGCAGCATGTTCCTGACGATGGCAGGCAGCTCGCTCGCGGGCTGATCAAGGGTCGTCAGATAGCCCTTCAACAAGACGGAGCTCGGCAGCAACGGCAGGCCACGCGAGGCCATGAGAACGACATAGCCCGACAGAGTGACGACAATGACAAGCGCGGCGCCGGCCGCGAAGCGGCGCTGGTCCAGCAGCGCGAACGCCGCGATCGCGGCACCGGCGAATGCGATCCCTTCGAAGCGGATGAGCGGAAGCAGCACCAGGGCGAGGAAATGGAGCGATGTCGGCGCGAACCCGCGCGCCGCCGCCACGAGACCCGCAAAGGTCACGATTGAGGCCCAGACGTGAACACTGTGCTCCATGCCGGTCATGGGCAGCGCGACCGCGCTGGCACTGAAGACGAGGAGCAGCGCGATCACGCAAGCGAACGGAAGCTCGCCCACGCCATCGAACAGGCCGCTCGTCTCCACGAGGCGTATGATCGCCAAGATCGTCGCGCCTGCGGCTGCAACGTTGATCAACAACGGACCAAATGCACCGAGATGAAGCGCTTCGGTCAGAGCCAGAAAATATGGCCAGATGATCGATGAACTAGGTGATGAATACTCCCCGGCGTTGACCCCATATCCGCCGGACAGGATCTGGTCGGCGACCGCAAGATGGATATACGCATCGTCCAGCGTGAAGAAGAGCCTGAAGTCGCACAGCGCCAGGACCGCGATGATCTCCATCGCAAGCAATCCCAGCCAAACGAGCATGGCCACCGTTGTGGGTTGAATCCGGGCAGCGGCCCCCAAATGTCCCGACGACGCCCTGCCTGTCTTGTCGGGGCAGTCGTATTGATCGACGACAGCCATCGCGCTCCCCTGTCAGTCGCTCGATCACGATTGACGCCTTGCCGGGGTCCATCTCCCGCAGCCTGCGGTTTACCGTAGCCTCCCTAACAATCGATGACTGCAAGGCCTGGAATATTACGGTTTCGCTGGGTCGTTTTCCGAGGTCCGGTCATTTGCAGGAAGCGCAGCCGCGAGCACCGAGCCCGTCTCCCGGGCCGGCGCAGAGGTGAAGGATTGGAACGAGGGAACGGCAGTCTCAACACCAGCTGAGACCAACCGGCCGGCTCTCTATCTCACTGCGAACGGCGCCTGATAGGGGCGGCCGAACGGCACACCGTTGATCACGGTCTGGACCGGCTTGAGATAGGCCTTCCCCTCCCTCTTGTTGTTGCGGGTGTCGACGAAGCTGACCGGCCCCTCCACCAATTCCATGATGGCGACGTCGCCGGGCGCTCCGACTTGCAGAGTGCCGATCTTCGGCGCGCGATCGATGATTTTCGCCGGCGCCGTGGTGGCCATCGCGACCACCTGCTCCAGCGTGAAGCCCAGCGTCATGAACTTGCTCATCACGTTGGGCAGGAACGGGATGCCCGGCGAATTGCCGGAGAAGACGTGGATGTCGGAGGAGATGGTGTCCGGTGTGCATCCACCGGGGATCGCGACTTCCGCCACGGTAAAATCGAAGCTGCCGCCGCCATGACCGACGTCGAACATGACGCCACGCTGCTTCGCCGCCAGGGCCGCAGGCAGCAGCTTGCCCTCTTGCACGATATTGGTGAAGACGTTGGACATGTTGGGGGCGCCCGAATAGGCATGCGTCAGCACGTCGCCCGGGCGGAGCAAATCGAGGATCTGCGACATCAGCTCCTTGGACTCGACGCCGCCGATATGCACCATCATCTTCGCCGGCCAGCCGCACATCTCGCAAGCCTGGATGCCGCGCTTCAGCGGCTCGAGCCCGTGCTTATAGATCACGTTCTCCGACATCCGCACTTTGACCCCGAGCAGGAAATCAGCGTTCTCGGCGAGCGCCATCGCGCAGGCTTCGGTCTGCGCGACGTCGATTTGTACAGCTCGGCGGCCGGGAACGCCGACAGGCCGTTATTGGCGATATGGACGAAGGCATACATCCGCGCCCGCGTCTGGGCCACGATGAAGCGGCGCAACGCCGCCAGATTGTTGACCCCGGCGTCGCCCGCGGACACGACGGTCGTCGTGGCCTGGAATTGTACCAGCTCGTCGGCGGGAATACCGATTGCCGAGCCGTAGGGGTAGACGTGACTATGCAGATCGATGAGACCGGGCATCACGAGCTTGCCTGACGCGTCGATGCTCTTCAGCGCGCGCTCGGCGGGGATCGCCTCCTGTACCGTTTCGATCACGCCCCAGCGGATGCCGATATCGCGTCTGGCGCGCAGCGACTGGCTGGGGTCGAGCACCTCGCCGCCTCGGATCACCAGATCGTACTTGTCGTTCGGCCCCATCGCGGCGCCGGCGGGCGCGGCGAGGCCGACAACTGCGGCTGACGTCGACAATGCCAGGAAATCGCGGCGTGACAACACAGACATAATGGTCCCCCCTTGCGCTTTTATTCGTGGCTACGTCCCCGCCTTGACGAGCAGATGCGCTTCTGCCGCCAACGTACGAGACCGGAATGAACGGGATTGGAAATTGCAGCATCTTCGCGCCGATGATCCGATCCTATGACTGCACACGAGCCCTGAGGAGCCGCGAAATTTTCTGAAATCGCGTGAACCTTCCTGGACGAGCGCCGACTAAGCGAGCACGCCCACGCGGGCCGCTTGGGTCATTCGCGGCGATGGGCCGGGTTTGCGCCATGCAGAACGTCAAGCAGAACTGACGGCGGCTCCCGCGAGGCGTCGGGCAAAACACCCGGTCAAGCCCTTGGCGCAAAAATATTCCACTTTCCCGAATTTCGGATTTGTGGCATACCCTCGCTCATCCCGGCCCCTGCCAAAGGGGCGCTTCGCGATCGTCACGAGATGCGGGCCGGGTGGCGGTGGACGCGGTAGCGCCGGCGCGGATCAGCATGATGACAGGGCGGGCAACCGTGAGTCCTCAGGCGACGCGATACGACACGGCGCGGTCACAGCGGTTTCGTCGATGCCAGAGGGCGGGCACACGCAAGCCCTCGGGTATTCCGGCGGGATCGTCCGCGGACGGAGAAGTCGTGTGGTCCTGACGCCCGGGGTCTGTGCGTCAAGGCTTGCGGTGATGCGGCGACCCGACCGGGCACGCGCATCAGCCATCCGCAAGGCGACGGGGGCAATAGTGCAACGCTCCCCGAGGAGAGCACGAAGGACACCGTTAAAACCATCCGCGCAGGGAAGGCCGGGCGACCGGCACACCTGTGGTCCACCCCGTGTGCATCTTCGTCGCGCACGGACTTGCGGGTGCCGCCGGCGCCCGGCCTTCCCTGCGCCCTTTGGTCTTCAAGGAGCGCGAACGACAGCAAGCCTCGGGCGAAACGCGCCGCGAGAGCGCGAAGGCGTGACTGCAAGTTGAGCTGAAAGCGGAGGATTCCGACGATGCACCTTGCGCTGTCATTGCGAAGAACTCTTGCGACGAAGCAATCCAGCAAGGCCGTAGGATGGGTAGAGCTCTTGCGAAACCCATCATGTATCGGCGCAAAACAGGGCACGATGGGTTTCGCTTTCGCTCTACCCATCCTACGAAGTCCCCTCTCGTGCCCCGGACGCGGCGCAGCGTCACTTTGACGGTGCGCTGCAGAGCCGGGGCCCATGTCGCAGCGGAGTCCTGGGCGCTGGGTCCCGGCTCTGCGCCGCAACGCATATGCGTTGCAGCTTGCCCGGGACACGTGTGTGGGTACCACCGTCTCTCACACCACTTTTCGCGCGCGCGCCGGGCTGGTAGACTGGTGGCATTATTTTGGGGAATATTGATGCGCGCGAGCATTTTCATTCGCGTTCTGGGGCTGGCAGCGCTGGCCTTGCTTGTCGTCAGGGCGGAGCCGGCATCGGCCGAGAAGCGCATCGCGCTCGTGGTCGGCAACTCCGCCTACAAGAACATCACGCCGCTGGACAATCCCTCCAAGGATGCGAGCCTGATGGCGGAGACGCTGGGCATGCTCGGCTTCACGCTGGTCGGCGGACGCGCCCAGCTCGATCTCGACAAGGGCGCGATGGACATCGCGGTGCAGAACTTCGGCCGACAGGTCCAGGGCGCCGACGTCGCGCTGTTCTACTATGCCGGCCACGGCGTGCAGGTCGCCGGCTCCAACTATCTCGTGCCTGTCGGCGCCAATCCGACGCGCGAGGCCGACGTCGATTTCCAGATGACCGACGTCAACCTCGTGCTGCGCCAGATGCAGGGCTCGGGCACGCGCCTCAACCTCGTGATCCTCGATGCCTGCCGCAACAACCCGTTCGGCTCACGCGGCCTGCGCTCCTCGGACGGCGGCCTGGCGCAGATGCGCGCGCCCGAGGGCACTCTGATCTCCTACGCGACGCAGCCCGGCAATGTCGCCCAGGACGGCAGCGACGGTCACAGCCCCTATACGAAGGCGCTGGCGACGACGATCCGGACCGCGGGCCTCGACGTGTTCCAGACCTTCAACCAGGTCGGCCTTGCCGTGAAGCGTGCCACCGCGGGCGCGCAGCAGCCCTGGGTGTCGTCCTCGCCGATCGACGGCACCTTCTATTTCGTGGCCCCGACAGAAACCGCCCCGCCCAGGATCGCGGCGATGCAGCCCGATCCGCTGCCGGCGGAGCGCCTGCGCGCCGATCCCGACCGCGCCCCGTTGCGCGATGCCGCCCTGCTCAGTGAGCTCAGCGAGCGGCTCTACGAGCTCAATTTCGATCCTGATACCCCCGACGGCCTCACCCGCGCGATCACAAAACTTCAGCAGCGGATTTCGATGCCGCCGAATGGGGAGCCGACCGAGGGCCTGCTGCTGCGCATGCGCAAGATGGAGGATCTCAAGCCCTGGGGATCGATCGTCTACGGGCCGGACAACAGCAAATGGGGCATCTCCTGGAACCACGCCTCGCGCCGCGCGGCGGTGGCGGATGCGCGCGGCAATTGCGCCGGCGCCAAATGTCCGATCGAGCTCTCCTTCTACGGCAAGAGCTGCGGCGCGTTCGCGATCTCCGACAAATCCTGGTCGCTGGTCCAGCGCGAGGGCGTGCAGCGCGCCAGGGACGCCGCGCTTGACGAATGCGGCAAGGCTGGCAAATCTTGCCGCATTATCGGATCCGTCTGCGCCGACGGCTCCGGCCGCTGATACAATTTTTTGAATTTGGATGTTTGCTCATGCCCATTGCCGTCATCCGTCCGATTGCCCTCGCCGTCCTCTTCAGCGCCGCCATCGCCTCATCGTCGGCCTACGCCCAATCCGGCAGCGCCGGCGGTTCGATCGGCAATGACGAGAAGTCGATGTCCGGCTCGCGCCAGGATCGGTCGTCAGACCGCTCGACCGAGCCTGCGCCCTCGGCGCGCCGAAGCAGGCCGGCGGCTGAAGAGCCACGCTCGTCGTCGCGGCGAAGCGGCGGCGGTGGCGGTGGAGGGTTTGACGGCGCCTGGGTGGTCACCAGCGTCGGCTGCGGCGGCACCACGTCCGGTGCGGTCGTCGTCTCCTCGGGCAAGGTCATCGGCCAGGGTGTCACTGGCACCGTCAGCCCGAGCGGCGCGGTCAGCACGGTCGGTCAAGGCGACGGCGTGACCTTCACAGGCTCCGGCCGTCTCGGGGGACGCAGCGGTTCGGGAACCTGGCGGCGCTCCGACGGTTGCGGCGGAACCTGGAGCTCAGCGAAGCAGTAACGCCCAAGGAAATGCCTGATCTCGCGGCGGAACGAACATGCCGCGAGCCCAATTCAAGCCACATCCTCTCCGGATTTGCGGCTCATTGCCACCCAAGTCTTTGATGACAAAGGGGTGGTTAAGAGTTGCGTCATGCGTAACCGGGAGACCAGGATGGGCAACCGCACCGCAAAATTCGTATCCGCGCTGGTCGGCAGCATCATTGCCGGCGCACCACTGGCCGCCGTGTCGCAGAACGCGCCGAGCGCACCGAGCACGGCCAACGCGGCCGCCGACTGCCTCGCCTCGCCGAAGGGCGCTGCGCCGCAGGGGCAGCACTGGTACTATCGTCTCGACCGCACGACCAAGCGGCAGTGCTGGTATCTGCGCGCCGAAGGCGGCAAGGTCACCCAGAGCGCCCAGGCCGCGAACGACACGCCCGAGCCGGATTCCACAAGCCCGCAAGCGGTGCAGAACGCACGCGCCGAATACATCGCGCCGCAGACGAGTGCCGCACCAGGCGTCCCGAACACGGCTGCGCCCGCGCCGGCCGCAACCAACGCGCCGCCGGTCGCCCAACAGCAGCCGCCAAGCGGTACCCCTGAGACCAACGCGCAGCAGCCGGCCGTGACCGCGCGCTGGCCCGAGGCCTCCCCGGCCTCCGCCGCGCCAGCGCCGCGGCCAGCTCCCGTCGCGGCCGCCGCGCCGCCGAGCGCAAAGCCGGCAAAGCCTCCCGCGCCGGTGGCCCTGGCCGCGGCAGACAACACCGCCGACAAGCCGACCGGCTCGCTGCAGATGCTGCTGCTCGTGATCGGCGGCGCGCTCGCGCTCGCCGGCATCCTCGCCAGCGTCATCTACCGCTTCGCCGGCGGACGCGTCCGCGTCCAGGCCGCCGACCGCCGCGGGCATTGGGACGCTTGGGCGCCGCAGGACCAGGACGGAAGCCGCGCGCCCTGGCTCGGTGCGGAGCCGGCCGTCACGCCGCGCGCACAGCCGGGCCCCGTCGACTTCGATGAAGCTCGGCCGAAGCAGACCGCGCAAATCGCGGCCTTCACCAAGGAGATCGGCAGGATCGCGGCGCAATCCGCCTCCATCCGCAACAAGGCCGCCGAGCTCGACAAGGCCGACATCTTCAACGGAAAGTTCGAGATCGAGGCATCGCCGCCCCGGCTCGCGGCGAAAGACACCGCCGACGCAGAGCCCGTCGATCGCCATGAAGATGTGCAGGTAGACGCGCATGAAGATGCGCCGGCCGAGGATGCCGTCGACGTCGACGTGATCACCGCGATGCTGGAACGGCTGGCGAAGCAAGGGCCGCGGCTGCCGCAGCCTAGCCCTGAAGCTGACCTTGCAAACCTCGCACGAAGCCAACGAGGCCAATCCGCCGCTCGCGCTTGAGGCGCTCGGCCTTCAGGATCGACTGCACCTCGGCGAAGGCCTCGTCGACATCGTGATTGATCACGATGTAGTCGTACTCGGCCCAGTGGCTCATCTCGTGGCTGGCCCGGCTCATGCGCTTGCGGATCACCTCGTCGGAATCCTGCGCGCGCGAATGCAGGCGCTTTTCGAGATCCGCCGCCGAGGGCGGCAGGATGAAGACGCTGACAACGTCGGCGCGGGCTTTTTCGCGCAGCTGCTGCGTGCCCTGCCAGTCGATGTCGAACAGCACGTCCTGCCCGGACGATAGCGCGGCTTCGACGGGGCTGCGCGGCGTACCGTAGCTGTTGTCGAACACGGTGGCCCATTCCAGCAGCTCATCGCCCTTCACCATCGCCTCGAAGCGGGGCTTGTCGACGAACAGATAATCCTTGCCGTTGACCTCGCCCGGCCGCATCGGCCGCGTGGTCGCGGAGACCGACATTTTCAGGCCGGACATGCGGTCGATCAAAAGACGCGACAGCGTCGTCTTGCCCGCGCCCGAGGGCGAGGACAGCACGAACATCAATCCGCGCCGCTCGACACCGTCAGTTCCGTGACCGCCCGTTGTCATCGATCACTCCAGATTCTGGACCTGCTCGCGGAACTGCTCGACCACGTTCTTCATGGCGAGGCCCGTATTGGTCAGCTCGATGTCGTTCGACTTCGAGCAGCAGGTGTTGACCTCGCGGTGAAACTCCTGCGCCAGGAAGTCGAGCTTGCGGCCGATCGGGCCGCCCTTGCCGATCAGCTCGCGCGCCTGCGCGATGTGGGACGCGATGCGGTCGAGCTCCTCGCGGATGTCGGCCCTGGTGGCGATCAGGATCGCCTCCTGCATCAGGCGGTCGGAATCGAAACGGTCGGAGGTGTCGAGCAGGCTCGCGATCTGCTCGGCGAGCCTCGCCTTGATCGCCTCCGGCTTGCGGCCGGGCGCGGCTTCCGCTTTTTTCGCCAATTGCTCGACCTCGTCGACGCGCTGGGTCAGGATCTGGCCGAGCGACGTGCCCTCGCGCTTGCGCATCTCGACGAGATCGGCGAGCGCCTTGTCGAAGGCTTCGGCCGCGGCGATCCGCGCGGCCTTGTCCTCCTCCTCGTCACCCTCGGGCTCGGCGACCTCGACGACGCCCTTGATGGCGAGCAGGCCGTCGATGCTCGGCGCCACCGCGTCGACCTTGCCGGCGATCATGGCGGCGGCCTTGAGGACGGCGTTGAGCACATCCTCGTTGACGCGGACGGAGGCTGCGGCATTGGCGCGCTTGACGGTGAGATTGGCGTAGACGGTGCCGCGCGACAGCAGCTCGCCGGCGCGTTTCTTGGCGTGGGCCTCGAGCTCGTCGAACCCCTGCGGCAGCCGCACCCTGAGGTCAAAGCCCTTGGCGTTGACCGACTTCAATTCCCATTCGAACGTGTACGGCCCGCTAGCGCCGTGGCTTCGGGCAAAGCCGGTCATGGACGACAGCGCCATCAGGTCAAATTCTCCAGAAACACGGGATTCGCGAGGCATCAAGCCACGCGAATCTTAAGACTATTTTGCAGGAAAGTGGAATCCGCAAAGTCCCGCAAGCAGGTCTGCAACGCGCCTAGCGCTGGACCACCGGCGGCGAGGGCTGCACCGCGCCCTGCCGCGCCGGTGCTGGAGCAGCGGGGCGTGCCGCCGGCGGCTTTTTCTGCTGATTGGGCCGCGCCGGCGTCGTCGCCGTCGGCGTATCGGCCGCCCCGGGCGCGGCGGCGGCGGGCGGCGGCGCATCCTCGGCCGGCTCCACCGTGTCGTTCTGGATCTGCTTTTCCATCGCGCGGAGCTTGGCGACGTTCTTCTGATGGGCGTCGTAAGTCTCGGTGAAGGCGTGCCCGCCGGTGCCGTCGGCGACGAAGAAGAGGTCGCGGGTGCGGGCCGGATTGGCGGCGGCCTCCAGCGAGGCGCGGCCGGGGTTGGCGATCGGACCCGGCGGCAGGCCTTCGATCACATAGGTGTTGTACGGCGAAGGCTGCGTGATCTCGCTGCGCTTGATCGGCCGGCCCAGCGTGCCCTTGCCGCCGACAAGGCCATAGATGATGGTCGGATCCGACTGCAGCTTGATCCGCTGCTTCAGCCGGTTGGTGAACACCGCGGCGACCCGGCTGCGCTCGTCCGGCTTGCCGGTTTCCTTTTCGACGATCGAGGCGAGCGTCACCAGCTGCTCAGGCGTCTTGACCGGAATGTCCTGATTGCGGCGTTCCCAGATCTCGGCGAGCACGCGCTTGTGCGCCTGCTGCATGCGCTGGACCACCTGATCACGCGGGGTGCCGCGCGGGAATTTGTAGGTCTCGGGCAGCAGGGTGCCCTCGCGCGGCAGCTCGCGCACGCTGCCGGTGAAGATGTCGTTGTCGGACAGGCGCGCCACGATCTGCTCGGAGGTGAGCCCTTCCGGAATCGTCACGGCATGCTGCACCACCTTGCCCTCGACGATGGTGGCGATGACGTCGCGGAGCGAGGCGTTCTTCTGGAACGCGTATTCACCCGGCTTGAGGTCCGAGCTCGCCTTCAAGGCGGCGACGCTGGCGATGAACACCCAGGGATTGACGTCGGTCACGCCTTCCCGGTTCAGCGTCTCGGCGATGTCGCGCTTGCCCGCGCGCTGCGGGATGTTGACGATCTTGTCGTCCTTCAGCGGCCCGGGCGCCTCGAGCACCTGCCGGCCGTAATAGTAGACGCCGCCGGCGCCGAGCATGGCGATCAGCAGAAGGGTGATGATGGCGTTGCCGACGACCACGAACGGATTGCGCGCACGGTCCGACCGCTTCGGCGGCGGCGGGACCTGCTCGGGCTCGAGCGCTGCCCGCGGACTCCGGGGCGAAATGGGCGGCCTTTCACTCATCGAAACAACCTGAATCCTGCCGGTTCAATCGCGGCCCGACAATCGCTTGCCCTGCCAAATGCACGCGCCCACTTCCATGACTATCGCCGAATACGGCAAAACGGTGGATTCGTCTTAAACTCAAACTAACTGGCCAAGCGCCGGACGATCACCGACGCATTGGTACCGCCAAAACCAAACGAGTTCGACAAGGCGACGTTGACCTCTCGCTTCTTCGCCGTATGCGGCACGAGATCGATCGCAGTCTCCACCGACGGATTGTCGAGGTTGATGGTCGGCGGCACGACATTATCGCGAATCGCGAGAATGGCGAAGATCGCCTCGATCGCACCGGCCGCGCCGAGCAGATGACCCGTCGACGATTTGGTCGAGGACATCGCAACCTTGGAGGCGGCATTGCCGAGCAGACGCTCGACGGCCCCGAGCTCGATCTCGTCGCCGAGCGGCGTCGAGGTGCCGTGCGCGTTGATGTAGTCGAGATCGGACGCGGTCAGTCCGGCGCGCTTGAGCGCCGCCGACATGCTGCGGAAGCCGCCATCGCCGTCGGGCGAAGGCGACGTAATGTGATAGGCATCACCCGAAAGACCGTAGCCGATCACCTCGGCATAGATCCTGGCGCCGCGGCGCCGGGCGTGCTCGAGCTCCTCGAGCACCAGGACTCCGGCGCCCTCGCCCATCACGAAACCGTCGCGGTCCTTGTCGTAGGGACGCGAGGCCTTCTCGGGTGTCTCGTTGAAACCGGTCGACAGCGCGCGCGCGGCGTTGAAGCCGGCAATGCCGATGCGGCTGATCGGCGACTCGGCGCCGCCTGCGACCATCACGTCGGCATCGCCGAGCGCGATCAGGCGGGCGGCATCGCCGACGGCGTGTGCGCCGGTCGAGCAGGCCGTGACCACCGAATGGTTCGGTCCCTTCAGCCCGTGCGCGATCGAGACATAGCCGGACGCCAGATTGATCAGGCGGCCCGGAATGAAGAACGGCGACACCCGGCGCGGCCCGCGCTCCTTGAGCAGGATCGCGGTCTCGGCGATGCCGTTGAGGCCGCCGATGCCCGACCCGATCATGGTTCCGGTCGCGCACTTGTCCTCTTCGGTCTCGGGATGCCAGTTGGCATCGTCGAGCGCCTGGCCGGCCGCGGCCATGCCGAAGATGATGAAGTCGTCGACCTTGCGCTGGTCCTTCGGCTCCATCCATTTGTCGGGATTGAAGGTGTCGTTGGTGCCGTCACCGCGCACGACCGTGCAGGCGTATTTGGTCTGAAGATCGGAGACATCGAAGCTCTCGATCCTGCGCGCACCGCTCTCGCCGTTGAGGATGCGCTTCCAGGTCGGCTCGACGCCGCAGCCGAGTGGCGACACCATGCCGAGACCAGTGACGACAACCCGCCTCATATCCGAAAACTCCGCATCGAAAGATTCACGGCCAATAACAAGAAACCGGCTGACCGCTGGGAAGCGGCCCGTCCGGTTTCAATGTTGTCCCCGCGAAAATGAAGAGCCTTAGCTCTTCGCGTTCTTCTCGAGAAACTTCGTGGCGTCGCCGACGGTGAGAATCGTTTCCGCAGCGTCGTCCGGAATCTCGCAACCGAATTCTTCTTCGAACGCCATCACCAGCTCGACGGTGTCCAGACTGTCGGCGCCGAGGTCGTCGATGAAGCTCGCGGCGTCGACAACCTTCTCGGGTTCAACACCAAGGTGTTCGACCACGATCTTCTTAACCCGTTCGCCAATGTCACTCATTGCATAACCTCGTGTTGTTCCCTGTAGACCCGACCCCCCGGGACGATACGAGCCGTCGTGGTCGTGTTACTTGCCTTCGCTTACGAACTTTGATTTGGCCCCATCCTAACCGATACAGGGCCCGGCGAACGACGGCCAAGGCTCCGCATCGCCAATATACAGGGTTTCAAAAACCTGCAATGGCGTTCTTTGCCCATCCGTTGAGCGTCCGGTTATCATACTTCAATTGCCTTGACTACAAGCCTCATTTCGCTCCGGAAACGGCCGTTTGCCGCATCCCGCACCGCCCATGTGGGCAATGCGGAACGAGACCGTCAGATCATGGCCATGCCGCCATTGACATGGATGGTTTGACCGGTGACGTAGGCCGCTTCGTTCGAACTCAGGTAGACCGCGGCAGCCGCGATGTCCTCGGGCGTGCCCAGGCGGGCGGCCGGAACCTTGGTCAGAATCGTTTCGCGCTGCTTGTCGTTGAGCGCATCGGTCATCGGCGTCTTGATGAAGCCCGGCGCGATGCAGTTGGCGGTGACGCCGCGCTTGGCGTATTCGGCCCCCAGCGTCTTGATCATGCCGATCAGGCCCGCCTTCGATGCAGTATAATTGCCCTGCCCGGGATTGCCGGTGACGCCGACCACCGAGGTGATGGCGACGATGCGGCCGAAGCGCTTGCGCATCATCAGCTTGGTGGCGGCGCGCGCCAGGCGGAAGGTCGAGGTCAGATTGATGTTGATGACCTCGTCCCAATCCTCGTCCCGGAGCTGCACGAAGAGATTGTCGCGGGTGATGCCGGCATTGGCGATGAGGATGTCGACCTGGCCCATTGCCGCTTCCGCAGCGGGCACCAGCGCCTCGACCTCGTCGGCCTTGGAGAGATTGCAGGGCAGCACAAAGGTGCGCTCGCCGAGCTTGCCGGCAAGCTCATCCAGCACCTCCTTGCGCGTTCCGGAGATCGCAACCGTCGCACCCTGCGCGTGCAGCGCCTGCGCGATCGCGCCGCCGATGCCGCCGGTCGCGCCGGTGACGAGCGCCTTTTTACCAGTCAGATCGAACATCGAAAAACTCCTCTAGCCCTGCTTCGCAGCGGCCAACGCATCCTTGGCGGCAGCAATGTCGTTGGGACCACCGACTGAAACGCCGACGGCGCCGTCCGCGATGCGCTTGACGAGACCGGTCAGCACCTTGCCGGCGCCGATCTCGAAGAACCGGGTGACGCCCTGCCCTGCCATATAGGCCACCGACTCGCGCCAGCGCACGGTGCCCGTGACCTGCTCGACCAGGCGGCGACGGATCTCGTCGGGATCGGTGACGGCACTCGCCAGCACGTTCGACACCAGCGGCGCGGCCGGGGCCTTGATCGTGACCTTCGACAGCGCTTCGGCCATGGCGTCGGCGGCGGGCTGCATCAGCTTGCAATGGAACGGGGCGGACACCGGCAGCAGCATCGCGCGCTTGGCGCCCTTGGTCTTGGCGATCTCGACGGCGCGATCGACCGCAGCCTTGTCGCCCGAGACGACAACCTGTCCGCCGCCATTGTCGTTGGCGGCCTGGCAGACCTGCCCCTGCGCCGCCTCACTCGCGACCGCCATCGCGGCCTCGTAGTCGAGGCCGAGCAGTGCGGCCATCGCGCCGGCACCGACCGGGACGGCCTTTTGCATTGCGAGACCGCGGGTGCGAAGCAGACGGGCGGTGTCCGAGACCGTCAGGCTGCCGGCCGCGGCCAGCGCCGAGTATTCACCGAGCGAGTGGCCGGCGACGAAGGCCGCATCTCGTCCCACGGAAAATCCCGCCTCAGCCTCCAGCACGCGCAGGGTGGCGACAGACACCGCCATCAGCGCCGGCTGGGCGTTTTCGGTGAGCTGGAGGGTTTCGGCCGGACCATCCCAGATGATCGCCGTCAGCTTCTCGCCTAGCGCGGCATCGACCTCGTCGAACACGGCGCGCGCCACCGGAAAGGCATCGGCCAGGGCCTTGCCCATGCCGACCGACTGGGAACCCTGCCCAGGAAATGTGAATGCAGCCGTCATCGGCGCTCCCTGCTTGTCGGGCATGATCCCTCTCGAGAACCGGCAGCCGATTACGCGCGGCCTTAGGCCATGGTTCCGGATCGTGCTCCAAAGGGGGCCGTAGACACTGTCCGGGGCCGGACTGTCAAGCCGAGATGGGAACTTCGAGCAGCATTCAACTGGGGATGCGCTCCCCTCAAAACCCACCGGCGGTCTGGTTGGCGTCGACCTCCGCTCCGGCCTGCGCGCGGCGCGCGCTGCTCGCCAACTGCCCCGGCCGATCCTCCCTGTCAGGCTTTGCCGTCGCCAGCCGCAGCACCGCCGCGTAATTCGGCTGCACCTCCATGCGGCCGGCGTGCCGGCTCTCGCTCAGCAGGCGATGGACCTTCGGCAGATTGTAACAGGGCACGTAGAACAGCAGATGATGCTCGAGGTGATAGTTCACGTAGTACGGCGCGATGAACAGGCGCTCGAGAACATTGGCGTGCGTGGTGCGGGTGTTGCGCAGGGGATCGCTGCTGTCGGGGACGACGGCATGCTCTGCAATGTTACGGATGCGGGTGATGACCATCATCCAGGTCAGAAGCGGCACCAGCCATAGCAGCGGATAGGCCCACCACACGCCGGCCGCCGCAAGCGCGGCGAACATCGCTGCATTGAGGAGGCATTGCGGGCCGAGCTTGTCCCAGAAATGCGCCAGACGCTGCCGCCACGGCCAGTCCTTCGGACCGAGCGCATTAAGCAGCTGCGCCCTGCGCTGCTGGTAGCCGGTCTGCCCGGTGATGTCGCGAATGAACTTGCGGCGATAGCTGAGCTTGGTAATCGGAAACGGCGCCGACAGCACGAGATCGGGATCATCCTCCTGCTGGGTGCGCGCATGGTGCTGAAGGTGGTAACGCCGGTAGCTGCGCGTCTCGGCAAACAGCGGATAGGCGCAGAACCACTGGCTCAGGGCCAGATTGGTTTTCTCATCAGGGGACAGGCAGCCATGCGCGCCGTCGTGCATCAGGATCGAAAGTCCGAGCTGACGCGAGCCGATGATCGCGACGGCGAGGACATAGGTGACCGGATTGGGCCACCACGCGACCAAGGCGATCGCGCCAATGATCAGCGCCCAGGCATGCGCGATTAGCGCAACACCTTTCCAGGTCACACGCTCTCGCACGTCGGCAAGCTGGTCGTCGGTCAGGAAATCGCGGGCACGCATGCGAAGCGCGGTCATGGCCTAGCCTTCCTCGTTCGAATGGCTTGACGCGTCGCGGCTCTCGACGAGACGCAAGCGCGCCGTGTCATCGGATTTCGCCTGCTCGCCGAGCACGCGCAGCATCTCGGCGCAGAGCGCCTCGGGCGAACGGCCCATGGCGTAGCCTTCGAGAATGACGCCGATGGCGACGGCCCAGAACCGTCGCGAGCTTTCGTCGGGCGCGCGCAACGAGCGCCAGCCGTGCCGCGCCACCTGGCTCGCATAGGCGCGAGCGCCTTCGCCGTGCAGGCGTTCGATCGTGCGCTCGACGAGCGGTGCGAGATCCTGGCGGCGCCGCGTCAATGTCAGCGCTTCGGCGAAGAAAGCCACTGAATCGCTCGCCGTCACGGTCTCCGCCAGCGCATGCGTGTAGTCCCGAGGCGTGCGCGCCTTCAGCGCCGCCTGCTCGGTCGCACGCGCCAGATACAGGAGCTCGCGGCAGGCGCATTCGACGAATAGCGCCTCCTTGGTGCGGAAGTAGTAGGTGATCTGGCTCGGGAATGCGTCCGCGGCGGCCGCGATGTCGGCGATCGCCGTGCCAGACAGACCCCGCTCCCGGAACAGCGGGCTTGCCGCATCCAGCAGCAGCGAGCGCATCTTGCGGCCGGCCGACCGTGTGGCCCGGGCAGCGTGCTTCGGGTCGCCCGCCGACGCCTCAAATGGAGCCTGGACCGATTCACCCGTCATCAGCACCTCCCGACCCCTTATTTGTATGACATACAAACAAAGAGGTCAAGCAGGTACGGGAGGGTGGGTTTGGGCCGCCGCTGCTGACATCGTCTGGCCGAAACGAGGCGCTCCAACCTTGCCAAGTCCGCCAAAATCCGTATAAGGCGCGCATCCGCAGACCCCGGCCGGGAGCTGAACGGACGGTCTCAGCAAATCATTCGTGATTTTGGTGTGGCAGGGCCAGTCGGCCCGTCGTCCCGTGTTTCCGCCTTCTGAGCTTAATCCCAGAGTCCTTTCCGAAGGCCTCTTAAGGGCTTGACGCCGGGCGATGCGCCAACACGAGGAAAGGACCACCATGGCTCTTTATGAGCATGTCTTTCTCGCGCGTCAGGACGCGAGCACGCAGCAGGTCGAAGAGCTGACTGCGCAGATGACCGGTATCGTCGAGGGTCTCGGCGGCAAGGTCACCAAGACCGAGAATTGGGGCGTACGCTCCCTCACCTACCGCATGAACAAGAACCGCAAGGCGCACTTCGTGCTGCTCAACATCGACGCGCCGTCCGCGGCGATCGCCGAGATCGAGCGCCAGGAGCGCATCAGCGAAGACGTGATCCGCTATCTCAGCGTCCGCGTCGAGGAGCTCGAGGAAGGCCCGTCCGCGATGATGCGCAAGGCCGACCGTGACCGCGAGCGCGACGACCGTGGCGGCGGCTTCCGTGGCGATCGCGAAGGCGGTGGCTTCCGTGGCGACCGCGAGGGTGGTTTCCGTGGTGGCGATCGTGACGGTGGTGGCTTCCGCGGTGACCGCGGCCCGCGCCGTCCGCGCGAAGAAGCTGAAACCACCACCACGACGGACGGGGAGTAAGAACAATGGCTGAAGCTGGTGCACGCCGCCCATTTTTCCGTCGTCGCAAGAGCTGCCCGTTCACGGGCGCCAATGCTCCCAAGATCGACTACAAGGACTCCAAGCTGCTGATGCGTTACGTCTCCGAGCGCGGCAAGATCGTGCCGAGCCGCATCACTGCGGTGTCCGCGAAGAAGCAGCGTGAGCTCGCCCGCGCCATCAAGCGCGCGCGGTTCCTGGGCTTGTTGCCCTACGTCATTCGCTAAGACGAATTCAGCCGGCGGCGACATCGCCGCCGGCTGCACTGTTTGATTTCATAAGGCTTCCGGGTCGTCCGGTCGCCGATGGTTGGGGCAAGACGCCTCTAACCGCTCGAAGGGAGCGGGACAGCTGATGATGGCCTTTGTGCTGATAGCCCTGATCGCCGGCGCTGCGTCGGCTCTGATGTTCGCCTCGATCATTTCGGGCGCGCTGATCTCGCTCGTCCTGTTCTATCTCGCACCGCTGCCGCTGATGGTCGCCGCGATCGGCTGGGGACCGCTTTGCGCAAGCCTCGGCGGCATCGCCGCTGCGATCGGCCTCGGTGCCCTGTTCGGCCTGCCCTATTGCATCGCATTCGCCGTCACCGTCGCGCTGCCGGCCTGGTGGCTCGGCCATCTCGTGCTGCTCAGCCGTCCTGTGGGAAAGGTTGCCGTGGGACATGCCGCGCCAGACGGCGCCGCGCCCGCCGAACCTGAACTCGAATGGTATCCGGTCGGCCGCATCCTGCTGTGGCTCGCCGGCTTCGCCACGCTGACCACGATCGCCGCCCTGCTCACGCTCGGGACCGACGCCGAGACCATCATCGGCACGCTGCGGCGCGGCCTGATGCGCCTCCTCCGGGCCACCGACCCGCAAAGCTCCGGCGAAGCCGGCCAGTTCGTCGACGCGCTGGTGCGGATCGCACCGGCCGCGGCGACCATCATCGCGATGATGACACTGACGCTCAACCTCTGGCTCAGCGCCAAGATCACGGCGACCTCGGGCCGGTTACGGCGCCCGTGGCCGGACATGATGACGGCGGAGCTGCCGCCGATGACGCTGGTGGCGCTCTGCATCGCGCTCGCCTTCTGCTTCACCGGCGGGCTGCTCGCGATCGCGGCACAGATCACCGCGGCCGCGCTGATGATGGGCTATGCGCTGACCGGCTTTGCCGTGCTGCATACGCTCACGCTGACGCTGAAGAGCCGCACCTTCTGGCTCGGCTCGACCTACGCCGTCGTGGTCGTGTTCGGATGGCCCGTGATCGCGATGGTGATCCTCGGCCTGGCGGACGCCGTGTTCGGCTTCCGCGAACGCTTCCTGCGCAGCCGGCAACCGCCGCCGCTGCCGGCCCCTTGAGTTCAACCCCGAAACCGAAACCCTACAGAGCACTTCAAAAGGAGAACGAATATGGAAGTCATTTTGCTGGAACGCGTCAACAAGCTCGGCCAGATGGGCGAAGTCGTGAAGGTTCGCGACGGCTATGCCCGCAATTTCCTGCTCAAGCGCGGCAAGGCATTGCGCGCCACCGCCGACAACAAAGCCAAGTATGACGGCATGAAGGCCGAGCTCGAGGCCCGCAACCTCCAGAGCAAGGGCGAGGCGTCAAAGGTCGCCGAGAAGATCGCGGGCAAGAACATCATCGTGATCCGCCAGGCCTCGGAAGCCGGCCAGCTGTTCGGCTCGGTCAACGTGCGTGACATCGTCGTCGCGTTCGAAGCGGACGGCGTCTCGCTGGCCCGCCCGCAGGTCCAGCTCGACGCGCCGATCAAGACCATCGGCAAGCGCTCCATCACCGTTGCCGTCCACCCCGAGGTTGAGGTCGAGATCACCGTCACGGTCGCACGCAGCCAGGACGAGGCCGAGCGCATCAACCGCGGCGAGGACATCTCGACCCGCAACGAGGACCGCGATGCGGCCGCCGAGGCGATCGCCGCCGCCGGCGAGTTCTTCGATCCGGAAGCCGAGCCCGACGAAACCGAGCCGGCGCCGGCCGCGGAAGAGAAGTAAGCCTCGCATTCCTGCGCGAAGCGAAGCCCGGTCGCCTCAGGCGGCCGGGCTTTTCGTTTTGGCGGCGACGTCCTCGCTCAACATCGCGATCGAGGCCAGCGCCGTTGCCGTGTGCTTCTCGACACCGTCGCTGACGCAGAACACGTCGGCCGCCACCACCGACACCTGGCGGCCCGGCTTGATCACCCGGGCACGGCAGATCAGCTTCTCGCCGACCGCGGGCGACAGCAGGTTGAGCTTGTATTCCGCCGTCAGCGCCGGCTGGCCGCGCGAGGTCGCGGCTGCGATCGTCGTGGCGTTGTCGACCAGGAAGGCGGTGACCCCGCCGTGGAAGAAGCCGTGCTGCTGCAGCAGCTCCGGCCGGCGATCCACAGCGATCGTGCAGATGCCGCGCGACAATTCCGAAAGCTCGGCGCCGACCAGGTTCATGAAGCCCTGCCGGCCGACATTGGCGTGGATGCGTTCGGCCACGGCGGCGAATTCGGGATCTGCTGCGGCATGCATGAGACCTCTCCTTATGTCCTGTTGATGCGTTCGGGCGGCCGCAGCGCACGGCCGGCGCAGGCGATCAGCGTGTCGGCCTCGACGCGCGGATCGGCGCGGTCGCGTCCCGACAGGAAGGCGCGGCAGAAGATCTGCGCCGGCCCGATGAGCTGGCTCACGAACATCACCGGTGTCATCGGCAAGAGCTCGCCGTTTGCAACCAGCGGCGCGCGCCAGCGCTCGATGCCGTCGGCGAGCCGCGCATTCTGCGCGCGCTGGGCGTCGCGAACGTCCTCGCCCCACTCGCTTCGCGAGATCTCGAACAGGTAGCGCGCCTCGCGCCGGCTGGTCACGACCCAGTCAAGATGGGCCCGGATCAGCCGATCGATGCCCTGCGCCGCATCGGGCACGGGATCGAGCGCCGCCAGCAGCGCGGCGTGATAGTGCCGCAGGATCTCCAGGAACAGCGCACCGGCGAGCTCCTGCTTCGAGCCGAAGACGTGAAAGAAGCTGCCATTGGAGGCGCGGGCCCGGGTGCGGATCGCGGCCACCGTCGCGGCTTCGAAGCCGACGCGGTCGAACACGATCAGCCCGGCTGCCAACAGATCGTCGCGCACGCTCGCCACCATCGACCTCTCCTAGAGCAATACTCTAGAGTAATACTCTAGACGCGGTCAATGCAATGCGGAGGCCGCGATGAAACGCGGCCTCCGCATGTCGATCAAAAATGTCGCCGGCTTAGCGCGAGATCGGCGGCGTTGGCGGACCGGACTGCTCGGCCGGCGCGGCAGGCGGGGCTGCAGCGGTCGCGGGTGGCGCCGGCTGCTGCGGCTTGGCCGCCGGCTCGGAGCTGGCCGCAGGCGCGGCCGGCTTGGGAGCAGCCTCTTCCGCCGGCTTGGGTGCGGCTGGCTCGGCAGGCTTCGCGGCGGCCGGTGCAGCCGGCGTCACTGCCGGGACCGGATCGGGCCGCAGCGCCGGAGCTTCGCTGCCGCGGGGCTCGACCTTGGCGCTGTCAGGCCGGGTCTCAACCGGCTTCTCGGACGCCTTGCCGCTGTCGGGCTTGGCCTCGTCGCGACCGGGCTCGACCTTGGCCGTGTCGGGATTGGACTCAGGTTTGGACTCGGGCTTGGATTCGCTTTTCTTCTCGTCAGTGGCTGGCGCGGCGGCGTCGACCTTCGGCGCCTCCTCGGTGCCGGGCTTGCCGCGGCGCTTGCCCTTGCGTCCCTCGGGCGCAGCCTGGCCCTCGGGCTTCGTGCCCTCCTCGGCCGGACGTGCGGCGCGCTTCTGGCGCGCACCTTCCGCTGCGGGAGCAGCAGCCTCGCCGTCCGGCTTGGCGGCGTCCTGGGCGCGCGGGCGGCGGCCCTGATGTTCGGGAGTGGAGCTCGCGTCCTTCTCCTTGGCGCCGTCCTTCTTGCCGTCCTTGGCCTGATAGCGGGCGTCGGTGGCACCGTTGGAGACGAGATAGGAGGCGAGGATACCCGCCATGTCCGAGCTCGTGGTGTAGTGCTGGCGCAGGAAGCCCGGCAGCGAACCCGGCGCGACGGATTTCAGAAGTCCGCGCGGGCTCTTGTGGCAGGCATTGCAGGTCTGCGCGAAAAGCTGAGACGGGGTTTTGCCGGCCTCGAGGTTGGTCGCCTGCGCAAAAACGGTATCGGCCGTGCCGAAGCCGATCAGAAGCAATACCGTCGCGAGGCTGAGCGCTCGGCTCGACATTCCCATCATCTCCATTGAATTCCGAGAGTTGCAGCCGGCATCCGGCGCGGCAGCGGTCACCTTTTATCCGATTGAGCCGCGAATGGAAGCAGGCACCACGCGCAAGGATGTGATTAAGCGGTTTGCGAATATCGGCTGTGAACTCAGCGCATTAGCGCAGCCGATCCTGCCTCCCTAGATTTGGATGCAAACGCATAGGAACCGCTGCGTCACCTGGGCGTCAGAAGTGAAGGCCGGGTTAGTCGCATCTCTTCGGGTTCGCTCGAGAGGAAGGTGTCGATGGACCTCTTGTTGCGTAGATTCCTGTCTCAATTCATCCGCCGCGGGTCGATGACGGTGACCGGCTCGAGCGGATCGAAATTCACCGTCGGCGACGGCACTGGCGCGCCGGTCGCGGTGCGCTTCGTCACCGCAGAGGCGGAGCGGAAGATCCTCCTCAATCCCGAGCTCGGGCTTGGCGAGGCCTATATGGACGGCGAGTTCGTCGTCGAGCGCGGCACCATAGCTGATGCCCTCGCGATCCTGCTCGATCAACCCGACCTATTGCCGCAGTGGGCAAAACCCTGGTGGTGCCTGCGCTATCTGACGCGGCATCTGAAGCAGTTCAATCCGCGCTCGCGCTCCCGCCACAACGTCGCCTATCACTATGATCTCGACGCCCGGCTCTATTCGCTCTTCCTGGACGCCGACAAGCAATATAGCTGCGCCTATTTCGAGACGCCGGAGACGACACTCGACGACGCGCAGCTCGCCAAGAAACGGCACATCGCCGCCAAGCTGCTCGTCAAGCCCGGCCAGCGCGTGCTCGACATCGGCTCCGGCTGGGGCGGGCTCGGGCTTTATCTCGCCGGGATCGCGGGCGCCAACGTCACCGGCGTGACGCTGTCGAGCGAGCAGCTGCAGCTCGCCAATGCGCGTGCGGCCGAAAAGCGCCTGGCCGGCTCGGCCAGATTCCTGCTCCAGGACTATCGCGACACCGAAGGCCCGTTCGACCGCATCGTCTCGGTCGGCATGCTCGAGCATGTCGGCGCCCGCTTCTACGACACCTACTTCCAACGCTGCGCCGAGCTGTTGGGCGAGAACGGCATCATGCTGCTGCACGCGATCGGCCGTTCGCAGGGCCCGGACTCGACCAATCCATGGATCGCCAAATACATCTTCCCCGGCGGCTACATCCCGGCGCTGTCGGAGGTGCTGCCGGCGATCGAGCGCGCCGGCCTCCTGGTCTGCGATATCGAGATCCTGCGCCTGCATTACGCGGAGACGCTGAAAGCCTGGCGCGAGCGTTTCATGGCGCGGCGCGAGGAGGCCGTGCAGCTCTACGACGAGCGCTTCGCACTGATGTGGGAATTCTATCTGGCGGCCTGCGAGATGACGTTCCGCAAGCAAGCCATGATGAACTTCCAGATCCAGCTCACCCGGCGCCAGGGCGTGGTGCCGATGACCCGCGACTACATGCCGCGTGAAGAAGCCCGGCTGCGAGCTCGCGAACGCGCGAGCAAGCCCAGGCTGAAATTGGCTGGTGAATAGATCCTAGTGACGCAGGGTCGACATCTGGGAGGAGCGGAAACTGGCCGTTAACGCCAGTTGCGCCCTCAGCTCGACCAGGATCTCGGGGGCGACAGGCTGGCGACGTATTTCGGGCCGTTCCGCGTGCTCCATGGCCGCAATCAGCCCCGAGAGCCAAAGCCGGCTACCTGCCTCGCTCCGCCAAATCTGGTGCTGCCGTTCTGGCCGCATCGCCTGCCTCGTTCCCTGTTGGCGGATCGCGGGAGACAATTCCCTTCCCCGCCTTCCTGTTCCCGTCATACCCCCGAAAGAATCCGGGGAGATGTGATCCAATTCACATAAGTCTGGTCGGGCCTGGCTTAGACCGTCGCCATGAGCAAAGAGACCCAAACCTCATTCGACGTGCAGGACGACCTCCGCACCGATTACGCCCTGATCGTTACCGGCGTCGGGGCGGCTCTGGTTGCGCTGGTCTACCTCCTGCTGGTCTGAAGGCGAGCCCAAAGCCGCCAGCGTGCGTCATTTCGCGCGCTTCTGGATTCGTCTGCGCGCCAATCCATAAGGTTCACGCCATCAGGCTCATGGTTTCAGGATTTTCCATGGCACGGTCGCGGCCGCTTCCAGCGCCGGAGCCGGTTCCGCGAAAATCCGTCAAGCGTGGCGGGTGCTGCGAGGGCTAATCATCCACCATTTTAACTGAGCGGTTGATAGCGGTCAGCTTTCGCTTCCGCTTTGCACCCAGGCGGCGCTTTATCCCGGCCCCGCATCCGCCCAACAAAATTGCTAAGCACGTCCGACCATGGCCCTGACTGATTCGAACGTCCTCAAACTCGCGCCCGAGCCCGGCACTCCCACCTACCGGAGCGCGCCGCACAATATCGAGGCGGAACAGAGCCTTCTGGGCGCGATCCTGGTCAACAACGATGCGTTCTACCGTGTCTCCGACTTCCTCGAGCCGAAGCATTATTTCGAGCCGCTGCACCAGACCATCTACGAGACCGCCAGCAGCCTGATCCGGATGGGCAAGATCGCCACGCCCGTGACGCTGAAGACGTTCCTGCCCGCCGACACCGACGTCGGCGGTATGACCATCGGGCAATATCTTGCACGCCTCGCGGCCGAAGCGACCACCATCATCAACGCCCAGGACTACGGCCGCACCGTCTACGATCTGGCGCTGCGCCGCGACCTGATCGGCATCGGCGAGGACATGGTCAACGTCGCCTATGACGCTCCGGTCGACTTCGCGCCGCGCGCGCAGATCGAGGACGCCGAGCGCCGCCTCTACGAGCTCGCCGAATCCGGTCGCTATGACGGCGGCTTCCAGAAATTCTCGCAGGCGCTGGCGGTCGCGGTCGATCTCGCTGCAAAGGCGTTCCAGCGCGACGGCAAGCTGTCGGGTATCTCGACGGGCATGCGCGACCTCGACACCAAGATGGGCGGCCTGCAGCACTCCGACCTCATCATCGTCGCGGGCCGTCCCGGCATGGGCAAGACGTCGCTGGCGACCAACATCGCCTACAACGTCGCGCAAGCCTATGTTCCGGAACTCCAGGCCGACGGCACCACGAAGGCCGCCAATGGCGGCGTCATCGGCTTCTTCTCCTGCGAAATGTCGGCCGACCAGCTCGCCACGCGTATCGTGGCCGAGCGCACCGGCGTTCCCTCCTCCCACATCCGCCGCGGCGGCATCTCGGAAGCCGATTTCGAAAAGATCCGTGAGGTCTCGATCGAGCTGCAATCGCTGCCTTTCTATGTCGACGCGACCGGCGGCCTGTCGATCGCGCAGCTGATGGCGCGCGCGCGCCGGCTGAAGCGACAGAAGGGCCTCGATCTGCTCGTGATCGACTACATCCAGCTGCTGTCGGGCTCGGGCAAGCGGAGCGATAATCGCGTGCAGGAAATCACGGAGATCACGACCAGCCTGAAGGCGCTCGCCAAGGAGCTCAACGTTCCGATCATCGCGCTGTCCCAGCTCTCGCGCCAGGTTGAATCCCGCGACGACAAACGACCGCAGCTCTCCGACTTGCGTGAATCCGGATCAATCGAGCAGGACGCCGACGTCGTGCTGTTCGTGTATCGCGAGGAATATTACCTCGCCATGAAGGAACCGCGCCCGGGCACGCCTGAACACGAGAAGTGGCAGCTCGACATGAGTCTTGCGCACGGCAAGGCCGAAGTCATCATCGGCAAGCAGCGCCACGGCCCGACAGGCACCGTTGACTTGGCCTTCGAGGCCTCGATCACGCGGTTCGGCGACCTCGCGCCTGACAGTCAGTTGCCGGCTCGCAGCGGCAACGACTACTGAGTTCCTTGAACAGGACCTGCCTCTTGCGTAAAACGACGCCATGACAATGGCGTCCGACCCGAAAATGAACCCGCAATCCGTCCTTCTTTCCGTGGAGGCCAATCAGGCTGCCGCGCTCGCTGCCTATGGCGGCGTGCTGACCGTCGATCTCGACGCCATCATCGCCAACTGGCGCAAGCTCGAGAAGACGGCGGTGCCGGCTGAGTGTTCGGCCGTGATCAAGGCCGACGCCTATGGCTGCGGCGCTGCCGAGGTCGCGCGTGCGCTGAGCAAGGCCGGCTGCAAGACCTTTTTCGTCGCCACCATCGAGGAAGCGCGCAAGGTGCGCGCAGCCGTGCCGGAGCCGACGATCTACGTGCTCGGCGGCTATTTCCAGAACACCGGTGAGCACTACGCCAGGATCAATTGCCGTCCGGTGATCGGCGACCTCAACGAGCTCGCCGAATGGGACGTGTTCTGCCGCCGCACCGGCTGGACCGGCGGCGCCGCGATTCACATCGACACCGGCATGAACCGCCTCGGCCTGACGCTGTCGGAAGCGCAGGCCATCATCCCCCGCATCAACGCCGGCGATCACGGCATCACGCTGGTGATGAGCCATCTGGTCTCGGCCGAGCAGCTCAACAGCCCGGTGAATGCCAAGCAGCTCGCTTCCTTCCGCGCCATCGCCAGCGAATTCTCCGGCGTGCCGGCGGCGCTCGCCAATTCATCCGGAATCTTCCTCGGCGCGCCCTTCCAGTTCGACCTGGTGCGGCCGGGCGCCGCGCTCTACGGCGTCAACCCGACGCCGGAGGCCGACAATCCGATGCAGCCGGTCGTCGACCTCAAGGCGCGCATCGTGCAGATCCGCAATGTCGAGCGCGGCGAGAGCGTCGGATATGGCGGCACCTGGACCGCGCGGCGGCCGACCAAGCTCGCGATCATCGCGGTCGGCTATGCCGACGGCTATTTCCGAGCCGCCAGCTCCAATGACGGCACCCGCGGCGCCGAGGTGATCGTGGCCGGCAAGCGCTGCCCGGTCGCGGGCCGCGTCTCCATGGATCTGATCGCGATCGACATCACCGATCTGCCGCCAAACGCGGCGCGGCGCGGCCATATGGTGACGCTGCTCGGCGAGGGCATCACCGTCGACGAGCTCGCGCATCATTTCGGCACCATCGGCTATGAGGTGCTGACCAGCCTCGGCCACCGCTACGCCCGACTCTACAAGGGCGGCAATGTGGAGGAGCCGCTGGTGAAGCCGGAGCCAGCGCAGGCCGCCGAGCAACCGCCCTCTCCGCCGCCGATCGAGCAGCCGGCAGCCCCGCCGCCGCTGCCGGGCTGAACTCTCGTGCCCCGGACGCAGCGCAGCGTCGCTTCGACGGTGCGCTGCTGAGCCGGGGCCCATCTCTCAACATCGGATCGTACCGCCTTCTGGGTCCCGGCTCGCGCTGCGCGCGTCCGGGACACGAGGCTTACTTCTTCTTCCTGTTGTCCAGGGCCGCCTTGCAGGTCGCGCTGAGCTGGTCGCGCTTCTCGGTGAGGCAGGCGACGACGCGGCCGCCGCCGGGCGCGATGCCGGCGCAGAATTTGTCATAGTCTGCCTTGCACGCACCGCGCGGGTCGGACGATTGTGCCGACGCGGCCCCGGAGAACGCGAGGGCGACGACGAGAGCGGCAAAGTTCAACTTGGGCATTGTATCTCCGGGTACGGAAGGCAGGAGCCGGTAGCTCTACATGAAGATCGCGACATTCAACATCAACAACGTCAACCGCCGCCTGCCCAATCTGTTGGCATGGCTGCGCGCGGCAAAGCCCGATGTCGTCGCGCTTCAGGAATTGAAGGCAAGTGATGGCGAATTTCCGGCGGCCGAGATCGAAAAGGCCGGCTATGGCGCGGTGTGGCGCGGACAGAAGACATGGAACGGTGTCGCCATCCTCGCCCGCAATGCGGAGCCCATTCTGACCCGCGACCGCTTGCCTGGAAAACCCAGCGATCTCGAAGCCCGCTATATCGAAGCGGCGGTGCGCGGGATCATCGTCACCAGCATCTATCTGCCGAACGGCAATCCGCAGCCGGGACCGAAATTCGACTACAAGCTGGACTGGTTCGCGCGCCTCAAGCGCCACGCCAAGGGCTTCATCAAGCAGGATCTGCCGGTCGTGCTCGCCGGCGACTACAACGTCGCGCCTAAAGAGATCGACATCTATCCGACGCGCTCATGGGACAAGGATGCGCTGATCCAGCCGAAGAGCCGCGCGGCCTTTGCCTCGCTGGTCGAGCAAGGCTGGTGCGACGCGATCCGCGAATTGCATCCGGACCAGCGCATCTACACGTTCTGGGACTACAAGCGGAACCGCTGGCCGCGCGATGCGGGGCTGCGGCTCGATCATCTCCTGCTCAGCCCTGCGCTGGTCTCACGGTTGGCGAAGGCTGGTGTCGACAAGAAGGTTCGCGGCGAGGATGGTGCCAGCGATCACGCGCCGGCATGGGTGGTGTTGAAAGAACGTTGATGCCGTAGGGTGGGCAAAGGCGCTAGCGCCGTGCCCACCGTTCCGAGCCGATAAACCGTTGGTGGGCACGCTTCGCTTTGCCCACCCTACGAGATCACGCAGCTTCACCGCCCGTAATAGTCCTGCACCGTGTCCCACGCCGCCCTTTGCAGAAGCCGCGTCGTCTCCGCATCCAGGCCCATGATATAGGAATTGTCGACGGGCGAACGGCCCGTCAACGCGGCAAACGTCACGCATGCCGCAAGATACGTCCCCGCCGGACTCGGATGCCGCTTGTCGGGCGCGTAGAGATTGAGCTCCGGCTGCAGCTTGCGCACGCGCGCGAAGGCAAGACCTGCGGGAATGACCAGCGCATCGTTGGCATTGCCCGCGATCGTATAGGCCTCGGCCAACGCTTCCGTCATTTCCGGCTTGTCGGCATAGGCCCAGGACATGAACAGCACCGGCCGCAGGCCGTGGGCGCGGACGATCTCGCTGTCCTTCTTTGCGAAAGTCACGAACGCGTCCTTCAATTGCGGATGGATCGGGCACTGGCTGCAATCCATCATCACGACGGCGTCGTACTGCCGGCCCGGCTTGCTGAAGATGACGTTGTTCTGCTCGTCGAAGGAATAAGCGCCGAGGCCGCCCGGACGCAGCAGATTGTCCATGTCGTGCCAGTCGAGGCCGGAGCCGCCGATCGTCACCATGGTGTTGCGGTACACCGCCTTGTTGGCGGGATCCACGGCCCGCTCCATGAAGGTGAGATGCCCGGGCATGCCGTTGTTGTAGTAGAAGAAGCTGTTGCCGACGAACAGCGCGGCCTTGGGGAAGTCTGGTCCGAGCGAAGTGATCTTCGGCTTGGTCTGCGCCTGTGCGTTGAAGCCGGCTGCAACGGCCAGACACATTGCGAGCATCACTCGCGCAAAAAGACGCATCATGGCTTCCTCCTTTTTCCAGGGCCGGAACCAAATCAGCTTTTCAGAACGGTCTCAAGAGTACGAGCGTGCAACGGAAGTCCCCGCGCTTGCGTGCTCACCACAGATTCTTTCCGTCGATCATGTTCACCGGCACCGCCTCCAGATCGAAATCGTCGAACAGGCGCGCATTCACCGCGACCTTGGGATTGTCGAAATCGGGCTTGCCGGTCGACCAGTCCGGGGACTCCGAATAGGTGCCGCAGCCGCACGTCGCGCAGAAATGATGTTTGACCGTGCGGCTGCCCCAGAGATAGGTCGCGACGTCGTCTGGCGGCGACAGCAGGCGAAACTGCGCCGGCGTGTAATAGGCCCACAGCGCGCCGCGCTTGGCGCAAAGCGAGCAGGTGCAGCGCGTGACGCTCAAAGGCGCCTCCGTCACCTCGAACACCGTCTCACCGCAATGACAGCTTGCCTCGATCGGCATGACCCGCTCCCTCCGTTTGTCAGGAGGTGGTCGTAGCCGGTGCCTGCTGCCAACATGCTGTCAGCAGCGGGGCGCCTCCTCAACCAAAATATGAAAAACAACCCCATGCACAGTAGCCACCCCCTGTCGATTCAATGACTTACGGTGGCCGAATGTCGGCTTGCCCTCGCCCCGGCAAAACCCCGCCGCAATATCGGCATGAGAGACGTCCACCGGCGTTGCCGGGCGTGAAAGCTGTTCAGGTCGCGCCTTCGTCGGGAATATTGAGAACCGTGCCACAAGCCTTGCAATGCACGGCGTCGGCATCGTGCCTCTGGAGCCCGCAAGCCGGACAGGGAAATCGCACCTTACTGGGACTGAGGAGTGCGCGGGCAAGATTGAAGAACAGTGTGACCCCGAAAATCATGATCACGACCGTGATGAGACGACCGAGCGTGCCCGGCAGGGTGATATCGCCGAAACCGGTTGTCGTCAGCGCCGTGACCGTGAAATACAGCGCATCGGCATAGTTGTGGATCTCATTGTTGCGGAACTTCTGGGTCTCGTAGACGATCCCGGTCATGACGAATATGAAAACGGCGAGGTTCGTCACCGCGAAGATGACCTCTTCGTTGCGACGAAAGAACGAAGAATCGATGCGGAGCCTCGCCAGCATCTGGTAGTCGCGAAGCAGCCCCAGCGTTCGCAGGATCCGGAGAAAGCCGCCCGCCTCGCCGGCAAGCGGTGCCAGGAAAGATACGATTGCCACCATGTCAGCCCAGATCGCAATCTGACGGAACTTCCGAAAGGGATGCCGACCGACGAGGAGTCGTGCCGAGAAATCGGCAAGCAGAAGCATGCCGAACAGAACGTCGAGCGTCTCGATGATCTCACTGGGAGGCAGGAACGAGGTTGCGATGATGAACAGCACCGTCACGATATCGAAGGCAAGCAGCGCGTAGCGGAAGCGCACGCCGCTCGGCGTTGCACCCTCGTAAAGGCCGCGAACGCTGCTTCTCATGGACGTCAGGGTCACTGCATCATAATCCGGTTTGCAGGGATGATTGCAACTGGGAGAGCGCGCCGCAAGATCGAACACAATCGCTGCCGTCTTTGGCCGAACAGGAGAAGGTTTGCGAACCCTGAGGGACTGGACGGTGTTCGACACGAAAGCTATGGTTTCGCCAGTTTCGCGATAATTCTTAGCCCACCAGATCTATTCCGAGATTGCTCACGATGCGAATTATTCTGATTGCGGCGATGTCGCTCGCCTGCATTGGTGCCGTACAGGCGCAGAACGTGACGTTCAAGTGCAACGTGAACAATTACCATCTCTTCGAGATGCGCTTCCAGAACTCCGACCCGCAATGGAGGTGGTGTCAGTATCGCTGCGAAGCAGATCAGACCAACGGGCTGGGCCGCGCAACGGTATGCTCGCCCGGCGTTGCCATTCCCCCGGTCCAAGACAAGGGAGGAGAAAAGCACCTTCTTGCCGATGCGCAAACTCAGCTCAACGATATCGGGTTCAGCTACCGATATGAGTGCAAGAGCACCCGGGAAGAGCTAGCGCCAAACCGCGACCACTATTGTCCCCCGACCATCATCCCACCTCAAAAGACCCCGCAGCCCTCCCCTCGTGGCCGTTCATGTTGGGGGACGACCGAAACGAACGTCTGCCATACCGACAGTCGGGGCAAGCCGCGGTGCATGATCCGGCGTGAGCGCGTTCGGCAGGACTGCGGCGGAAAGCCCTAAGCCAGTCGGTGCGAGGGCGCAGCGCAATCGGCTCCTTCGCTTAGGAGGGATCGCCCGGGTTGACGGCCACGGCTAAACTCTCTCGATTCGTGGAGACCGTTTTGGCCTTTCTCTTCGTCCTCATCGTCGGCCTCGTCGCCGGCACCATCTCAGGCATCGTCGGCACCGGCTCGTCGATCATGCTGATGCCGGTGCTGGTCTATGCCTATGGGCCGAAGGAAGCGGTGCCGGTCATGGCGGTCGCGTCCGTGATGGCGAACTTTTCGCGCATTTTGGCCTGGTGGCGGGAGGTCGACTGGCGGGCCTGCGCGGCCTATTCGGTCACGGGGATTCCGGCCGCGGTGCTGGGCGCGCGCACGCTGCTGGCGCTGCCCCCGCACGCCGTCGATCTCGCCATCGGCATCTTCCTGATCGCGATGGTGCCGGTGCGGCATTGGCTGGCGCGACACGACCTCAAGGCCAATCTCTGGCATCTGGCGATCGGCGGCGCGGTGATCGGCTATCTCACCGGCATCGTGGTCTCGACCGGTCCGCTCAGCGTGCCGCTGTTCCTGTTCTACGGCCTCTCGAAGGGCGCTTTCCTCGCCACTGAGGCCGCAAGCTCGCTCGGCCTCTATTTCGCAAAGTCCGTCACTTTCGAACGTTTCGGCGCGTTGACCGGCGAGGTCTTCATGAAGGGCCTGATCGCGGGCGCCTCGCTGATGTCGGGCGCCTTCATTGCCAAGCGCTTCGTGCTGCACCTGAAGCCGGACATGTTCCGCCTGCTGATGGACGCGATCATGGTCGCAGCCGGGCTCTCGATGCTGTGGAACGCGACGCAGCCATAAGCCGCCGCGATCAGGCGAATTCGGGTGCGATCGGCGGGCTGTCGGCGAGGATGCGGCTGTCCGGCGCGAGCGGCTTTTCGAGCCATTGCAGCACGGCATCGAGCGGCTGCGGCCGCTGGTAGAAATAGCCCTGCCCGAACCTCACGCCCATCTCGCGCATGGCCTCGGCCTGCTCGGGCCGCTCGATGCCCTCAGCGACCAAAGTCAGTCCCAGCGTGCCGGCGAGCGATGCGATCACGCCGACGATCGCCTTGTCTTCCGCGCTATCGGGAATCTCGCTGATGAAGGCCTTGTCGATCTTGACCTTGTCGAGCGGGAAGCGCCTGAGATGAGCGAGCGAGCTGTAGCCGGTGCCGAAATCGTCGAGGGCGATGGTGGCACCCAAGCGGCGCAGGCGATGCAGCGTCGCGGTAGCGCTGGCGATGTTGTTGATCAGCGATCCCTCGGTGATCTCGAGCTCGAGCGAGCTGGCAGCAACGTCGAAGCGCGCGCAGGTCGCGCGCAGCTCGGCGGCGAGCGAATGGTCGGCAAGCTCGGACGGCGGCAGATTGATCGCGATCCGGATCTGCGGCCTGCCGGCGGCGGCCAGGCGTTGCAGCGCCCAGCAGGCATCGGTGAGCACGTAACGCGTCAGCCGCGCATTGTTGCCGCTGCGCTCGATCAGCGGCAGGAATTCGGCCGGACCGATCACGCCGTGATCGGGATGGCGCCAGCGGATCAGCGCTTCCAGGCCGACGACATCGTGGCTTTCGAGGTCGACCTGGCTCTGGTACCAGACCTCGAACTGCCCCTCGGCAAAGCCCGTGGGAATGGCGAGCTCGAGATCCCTGCGGCGGCGGTAGTCGCGCTGGAGCGCTTCGTCGAGCACGGCGACCGTGCCGGGCGCCTTGCTCTTGGCATGGTAGAGCGCGATGTCGGCCAGCGTCGGCAGATGCGACAGCTCCGGATCGTCGGCGCGGCGCACGGCAAGGCCGATGCTGGCGCGCGGCACGACCTGCTTGTCGTGGAGCCGGATCGGTTCGGAAATGGCGTCCAGCACCTGCTGCGCGAATGCGTGCGCCGAGGCTTCGTTGCTCACTTCAGGCCGAATGACCACGAATTCGTCGCCGCCGAGCCGGGCGACCCAATCCTCCGCTTCGACCGCGCTGCGAAGACGCTCGGCGATATGAACCAGGAAATTGTCGCCGGCCTCGTGGCCGAAGGTGTCGTTGATGCCCTTGAAGTCGTCGAGATCGATGAAGCAGAACGCGACCAGCGCGTCCGGCCTGCCTCCATCGCGGCTCGCCACGGCCAGCCGCTCGGTCAGGGAGCGCCGGTTGGGCAGCCCCGTGAGCGGATCGTGCCCGGCCATGTGCCCGAGCCGGTCGAGCGCGCCCGATGTCGTATGCTGCATGGCGTTGAAGGCGCGCGCGAGCTGGCCGAATTCGTTGGAGGATCTGACGTCCGCCGGATAGGCCCGGCCGTCCTGCTTGCTGCGCTGGATTGCCGACATCATGGCGGCCAGCGGCCTGCCGATGAAGACGTTGGCGGAAATCCGCATCGCGATCAGGGTCGCGAACGTCGCGAGCAGGCCGACGACCAGCAACAGCACCAGGCGGCTGCCCGCGTCCGCGTATAGCGTCGCGTGGGAATAGGCGATCGCGATACGGCCGGCCTGAACGGCCATGTTGCCGTTGCTGTAGTGGATCGGGCGCGAGACCTCCGCGACCGCCTCGCCTTCGGGGCGCGCCACCACGCGGGCGATCGCAGCGCCGGTGTCGTCATAGACGGCCGCCGCCGCGATGGTCTCGTCGTGCATGATCTCGTTGAGCACGCCCGTGACCTGGTCGTAGCGCATCTTCCAGAGCGGCTCGGCGATCAGCTCGGCCCGGCTCTCGGCGACGCGGGCCATGCGGGCGTCGAGCTGCCTGGTCTGCGACCAGAAGCTCGAGGCCTCGACGCCGGCGGAGGCGAGCAGCTGCACCAGCAGCAGAACGGGCACGGTAGCCCAGATCATCGCGCGGACGACCGAGCGCAAGCGCGTTGGCGCGGCCTGCTGGTTGCGATCCGGATCGGTCATCGTCTCATCATCGCGCATCAGTCCGCGACGCCTTCGGGACGCGCCAGCGACGAGATCAGCGCATCGAGGGAGAAATCATATTGGCCGCAGCGTCCGGCCTTGGCCCGAAACCGCGTAAAATCGATCCGGTCGAAGGCGCGCGTCTTGATGAGGTCGCCGACCGAGGCGAGATTTTGGCGCGTGATCGCAGACGTCTTGACCTCGACGCGGGGTGAGACCGCAGCGAAATCGCAGCCATCGGCGTAATCGCGCAACAGCACGATCGACCAGCCGCCGAGCAGGAAGTGGCCGCCGTCGCTCAAGAGCAGGCGACCCGCCTTGATCTCGCGCAGCGCATCCTCGGACCAGTTGAGGCCGACCACCTCGATGTTCCGGCCCGGCACAAGGCCGGCGGCGGTCACCGCGCGCAGCGCCCCGAGCGCCATCGGATCGTTCCCGGCCCATATGCCGGCGGGCCGGATCTTCTTGCGCGAGGCCCAGTCGAGATAATTCTTGGTGACCTGCTCGGCCTCCGACTGCGTCCAGTTGGCGAACAGCAGCCGGTCGACCACGACGTCGGGCGCGGCGTCTACCGCGAGCTTGAGGCCGGCGTTGCGCGCGATCGAGGCGGGCGTGATCTCGTCACCGCCGATGCCGAGAATGTGGATCTTGCCGTCCGGGCTCTGCCATTTCTCGGCACGCGCGGTCCGGATCAGGGCATCGGCCATCCGTGCGCCCGCGGTCTGAAGATCGGTCGTGATGTCGCCGAGCCAGGTCTTGAGCTTTTGCCTGGGCGGTCCAAGACGCACCGCATCCTCGCCGATCAGCGTGTTCGAGAGCAGCAGCGTCTTGACGCCCGCGGCCTCGGCCGCCTCCACGATCGGCACGGCGGCGGATTCCTCGTTCGACAGGATGAGGAAATCCGGCTTGTCGTGACGCGCCACCACGCCGAAGCCGAGCTCCTGCATGGTGCGATAATTGCGTTCGCTGGTCAGCACCTCGACATGCGCGTCGAGCTTGCGGCCGGCGGCCTGCATGGTCTGCGCGACCATGTCCCAGTAGACCTCACCGGTCTTGCCGGGATTGACGAAGACGATGTCGAGGGGCTTGGCAAAGGGCTTGGCAAGGCTACTGCCCGCGGACGCGAAAGCGCCGCAGGCCGTGCCCGCCGCGAGCAATATTCGCAGGAATCTCGTCATTTCTCTTCGCCGCCCCTGATGGTTCCGAGATTGGACCCGGGTCCGCTAACACTTCGCAAAATCCGCCCGGCCGCAGGGGCACAGAGCTAATGAAAGGTATATCTATCGTGCCGAATTGAGATCATCGAAGCGCCGGCGATCGGCCTTCCGTGCTATCAGCAAACCCGAAACCGCGACTCATCTGTCCCCATGGCCAAGAACACGCTTTCCTTCGTCTGCCAGAACTGCGGCGCGGCCTATAACCGCTGGCAGGGCAAGTGCGAGTCCTGCGGCGAGTGGAATACGCTCGCCGAGGAGGACGCGACCGGCAGCGTGCCGGTGTCGATCCGCTCCAAGCGCAAGGGGCGGACGTTTGCGCTGGAGAGCCTGTCGGGGAAAACCCAGGATGCGCCTCGCCTGTCCTCAGGGATGACCGAGCTCGACCGCGTCACCGGCGGCGGCTTCGTGCGCGGCTCGGTGCTGCTGGTCGGCGGCGATCCCGGCATCGGCAAGTCGACGCTGCTGACGCAGGCCACCAGCATGATGGCACGCGCCGGCCACCGCATCGTCTACATCTCCGGCGAAGAGGCGGTCGCGCAGGTGCGCCTGCGCGCCGAACGGCTCGGGCTGTCGGATGCGCCGGTGCAGCTTGCGGCCGAGACCTCGGTCGAGGACATCGTCTCGACGCTGTCCGAGGGCGCGGTGCCCCGGCTGATCGTGATCGATTCGATCCAGACCATGTGGACCGACACGGTCGAGTCCGCGCCCGGCACGGTGACCCAGGTGCGCGCCTCGGCGCAGGCGCTGATCCGCTTTGCCAAGAAGACCGGCGCGGCCATCATCCTGGTCGGCCATGTCACCAAGGACGGCCAGATCGCCGGCCCCCGCGTGGTCGAGCACATGGTCGACGCCGTGCTGTCGTTCGAGGGCGAAGGCTCGCAGCAATTCCGCATCCTGCGCGCCGTGAAGAACCGTTTCGGCCCGACCGACGAGATCGGCGTGTTTGAGATGACGGGGCTTGGCCTGCGTGAGGTCACAAATCCCTCCGAGCTGTTCCTGTCCGAGCGCGATCTCGGCACGCCCGGCACCGCAGTGTTCGCGGGCATCGAGGGCACGCGGCCCGTCCTGGTCGAATTGCAGGCGCTGGTGGCGCCGACCTCGCTCGGCACGCCGCGGCGCGCCGTGGTCGGCTGGGATCAGAGCCGGCTTTCCATGGTGCTGGCGGTGCTGGAGGCCCATTGCGGGGTCAAGCTGTCCGGCCATGACGTCTATCTGAACGTCGCCGGCGGCCTGCGCATCCACGAGCCGGCGGCGGACATGGCGGCCGCGGCCGCGCTGGTGTCGTCCCTGGTTAACGCGCAGTTACCCACGGATGCCGTCTATTTCGGCGAGATTTCGCTCTCCGGCGTCATCCGCCCGGTGGCGCAGACCCCGGCCCGGCTCAAGGAAGCGGTCAAGCTCGGCTTCAAGCGCGCCGTGCTGCCCGAATCGGCACGAGGCGGCGATGCCGGCGGTGACGCCGGATTGACGCTGAATGCGGTCAACAGCCTGACGACATTGGTGGCCGAGATCGCCGCCCGCGGCTCCCGCCGGGGCGAATCGAACGCGCCGGCAGAGAAAAATGCCACACCGGCAAGATTCCGCCGTGGAGAGGGTTAGGTGGAGGTGACGTCGGAGGCCCCCGCCGCTATACAGCCGTCACAAAAGCAGCATGGGATTGCGTGGTTGCGGCCTTGCCGGGAACGCCGTCTGCCCCTCTTTTAGGGCAGCGGCCAAACACCGATTCGCTAGAGCACCTTCGACGTACGAGCGGACCAGACCAGCCGATGCCAGTAACACTCCTCGACCTGATCCTGCTCGGTGTGATGCTGATCTCGGGCCTGCTCGCGATGGTCCGCGGCTTCATGCGTGAAATCCTGTCGATCGCGGCCTGGGGCGCTGCGGCGATCGTGACGCTGTACTCCTTCTCGAAGCTGCTGCCGACCGCCAAGAGCTATTTCAACAACGATACCGTCGCGAGCGTGGTCGTCGTCGCCGGCGTTTTCGTCGGCACCCTGGTCGTGGTCTCCGTGATCACGGTCCGGATCTCCGACATGATCCTGGATTCCAGGATCGGCGCGCTGGACCGCACCCTCGGCTTCCTGTTTGGCCTGGCTCGCGGGCTTTTGATCGTGGTGGTCGCCTTCCTGTTCTTCACCTGGCTGGTTCCGGACAAGCAGCGCCCGGACTGGGTCACGGGGGCCAAATCCCGCGTGGTGCTCCAGGGAACCGGGGATTGGCTGATGGCCCTCTTGCCTGACGACCCCGAGAACACCATCTTGAAGAGATTCAAGAAAAACAAACCAGATGATGATCAAGCTGAATCCGAGCAGCAGCCTTCGGGCAGTGGCGACGGATACAGTAAACCTGCTCGTGACAGTTTGAAGAAACTGATCGAGAAACCTGCGGCGCGTTGATTGCCCTTAAAGAGAGGCGCGGACGAGATGCGATACCCTGACCAGGACGCCCAACTTGATCTCGATCCAAACGCCGGCCCAGGCCCGGCCGCACTAGAGGTTCAGGACGACCTGGAAGGAGATACGCTGCGCGAGGAATGCGGCGTCTTCGGCATCTATGGTCACCCGGACGCCGCCGCCATCACCGCGCTTGGTCTGCACGCCCTTCAGCACCGCGGCCAGGAAGCCGCCGGCATCGTCTCCTACGACGGCAGCCGCTTCCACAGTGAACGCCGCCTCGGCCTCGTCGGCGACACCTTCTCCCGCCGCGAAGTGATCGACCGCCTGCCCGGCAATATGGCCGTCGGCCATGTCCGCTACTCCACCACCGGCGCCACCATCCTGCGCAACGTGCAGCCGCTGTTCGCCGAGCTCAATGCCGGCGGCCTCGCGGTCGCCCATAACGGCAACCTCACCAACGGCCTGACGCTGCGCCGCGAGCTCGTGAAGAACGGCGCGATGATGCAGTCGACCACCGACACCGAGGTGATCCTGCACCTGGTTGCGCGCTCCCGGCGCAGCCGTTTCATCGAGCGCTATATCGATGCGCTGCGCGAGATCGAGGGCGCCTATGCGCTGGTCTCGCTGACCAACAAGAAGCTGGTCGGCGCGCGCGATCCGCGCGGCATCCGCCCGCTGGTGCTCGGCGAGCTCGACGGCTGCCCGATTCTGACCTCGGAGACCTGCGCGCTCGACATCATCGGCGCGCGCTTCATCCGCGACATCGAGCCGGGCGAAGTCATCGTGTTCGACGAGAACGGCCAGGACATCCACAAGCCGTTCCCGCCGATGGCGCCGCGTCCCTGCATCTTCGAATACATCTATTTCTCCCGTCCCGACTCCATCGTCCACGGCCGCTCGGTCTACGAGGTCCGCAAGGCCTTCGGTGCGCAGCTCGCGCGCGAGAGCCACGTGCCGATCGACGTCGTCGTGCCGGTGCCGGATTCCGGCGTGCCCGCCGCGGTCGGCTACAGCCAGCATTCCGGCGTGCCGTTCGAGCTCGGCATCATCCGCAACCACTATGTCGGCCGCACCTTCATCCAGCCGACGCAGGCGATCCGCGAATCCGGCGTGCGCATGAAGCATTCGGCCAACCGCGCCGCGATCGAAGGCAAGCGCATCATCCTGATCGACGACTCGCTCGTGCGCGGCACCACCTCGAAGAAGATCGTGCGCATGATGCGCGATGCCGGCGCCAAGGAAGTGCACTTCCGGCTCGCTTCGCCCCCGATCCTCTATCCCGACTATTACGGCATCGACCTGCCCGATCGCGGCGGCCTCCTGGCCGCGACGCACTCGCTCGAGGAGATGCGCGAGATCATCGGCGCCGACTCGCTCGCCTTCCTGTCGATCGACGGCATGTACCGCGCCATGGGCGAGCCCGGCCGCGACCCCGCCAATCCGAAATTCTCGGATCACTGTTTTACCGGCGCCTATCCGACCCACCTCACCGACCAGACCCAGACCGAGCAGCAGCCGCGGCAATTGTCGCTGCTGGCGGAGGCGAGCTGACGCTGAAAGCGTCATCCCGGGGCGATGCGAAGCATCGAGCTGTGGTGCGCAATTGCGCACCTGAGGATCTCGAGATTCCCCGATGCGCAATTGCGCATCTGAGGTCTGGTGCTTCGCACCATCCCGGAATGACAGATGCGGATGGGGGCTTGTCCCAGCCATCCACGCCTGTAAAACCCCGCCATGACAAAACCCCTCGCCGACCGCATCGCTCTCGTCACCGGCGCCTCGCGCGGCATCGGCTATGCCACAGCCATCGCGCTCGCCAGGGCCGGCGCGCATATCGTGGCGGTGGCGCGCACGCAGGGCGGGCTGGAAGAGCTCGACGACGAGATCCGCAAAGACGGCGGCAGCGCCACCCTGGTGCCGCTCAACCTCACCGATTCCGACGGCATCGCGCGGCTCGGCGCAGGGCTCCACGAACGCTACAGCAAGCTCGACATCCTCGTCGGCAATGCCGGCGTGCTCGGCCCCTCCTCGCCAATCGGTCATATCGAGCTGAAGACCTTCACCGACGTGATGGCCGTCAACGTCTCCGCGAACTTCCAGCTGATCCGCTGCATGGAGCCACTGCTGAAGCAGTCCGACGCCGGCCGCGCCGTGTTCGTCACCTCGGGCGCTGCCAACAAGGCGACCGCCTATGTCAGCCCCTACGCCGCCTCCAAGGCCGCACTGGAAACACTGGCGCGCGCCTGGGCGCAGGAGACCGCGAACACGAAGCTGCGCGTCAATCTGTTCAACCCCGGCCCGGTCCGCACCCGCATGCGCGCGACGCTGATGCCGGGCGAAGACCCTGCGACACTCGACACGCCCGAGCAGGTCGCCGAATTCATCGTGCCGATGTGCGCACCTGACTGGACCGAGACCGGCAAGTTCTACGACTACAAGACGCGCAGCCTGATGAGCTTCCGCTCGCCTGCGTAATGTCCTTGCCTGATTGACTCGACTGCCTCCCCGCGATTGACTGCCCGCGCGCAAGCGGCAGCAAGCCGCGCGCCAAAAAAGGGAGGTTGCCATGGCGCCATGGCATGATCGCGCAGGCTTTGCGTCTGCGCTCGCACGTCACGCTCTCTCCATTCTGATCGCGGCCTTCGCGTTTCCGGTTGCGTCGAACGCCGGCGACGTCCCGACCTTCGCGGTCGATGCCTCCTGGCCGAAGCAGCTGCCGAACAACTGGATCCTCGGCCAGGTCGGCGGCATCACGGTCGACTGGCAGGGCCATATCTGGGTGATCCATCGCCCGCGCTCGCTCACCGACGACGAGAAAGGCGCGAGCCTCAATCCGCCGCGCTCGAAATGCTGCGTGTCGGCGCCGCCCGTGCTCGAATTCGACGTCGACGGCAATCTGCTGCGGTCCTGGGGCGGTCCCGGCCAGGGCTATGAATGGGTCGGCCGCGAGCACGGCATCGAGGTCGACGAGCGCGGCTTCGTCTGGGTCGGCGGCAATGCCGACAACGACAACGCCATTTTGAAGTTCACGCTCGACGGCAAGTTCGTCGCCCAGATCGGCAAGTTCGCCCCCAGCCTCGGCAGCAACGACACGACGCAGCTCGGCAAGCCCGCCGAGACCGCACTCGACAAGGAGGCCAACGAGATCTACGTCGCCGACGGCTATGGCAACCGCCGCGTCATCGTGTTCGACGCGACGACACTCGCCTACAAGCGGCACTGGGGTGCCTATGGCAACAAGCCCAACGACGACAAGCAGGCGCCCTACGATCCCAAGGCGCCGGTCGCGCAGCAATTCGGCAATCCCGTCCATTGCGTGAAGCTTGCCAATGACGGCCTCGTCTATGTCTGCGACCGCATCAACAACCGCATCCAGGTGTTCAGGAAGGACGGCGGCTTCGTGAAGGAGTTCTTCTTCGAGAAGAACACGCTCGGCAACGGCGCGGTCTGGGACATCGCGATCTGGCCCGATCCGAAGCAGACCTATCTGCTCAGCGCCGACGGCGAGAACAACGAGATCAGGGTCATCAAGCGCGAGGATGGCAGCGTGGTCGGCAGCTTCGGGCACAACGGCCGCAACGCCGGTCAATTCCACTGGGTGCATGCCATGGCGATCGACGCGAGGGGTAACGTCTATACCGCCGAGGTCGATACCGGAAAGCGCATCCAGAAATTCAAGCTGACATCGGACGCGCTTAAATAGCGTCTCAACGCATTTTGCCCAAAAGTTAACGGACGGATGACGCTACGACGCAGCGTCATCCGGCTTTAGGCGCATTGCCGCCGGCCCTGGGACAGGCTAGAGCCATCAGCCGGAACAAGGCTCCACAAGAGAGCCGTCCGCATATTTGACAATGGAGGAAACGTTTATGACGACGACGTTCGCGCGCCGCTCCGCGGCCCTTCTGGCCTGTGCCGCCTTCGGTTTTGCAACATCCGCCTACGCGCAGGACAAGACCGTCAAGATCGGCGTGCTCAACGACATGTCGAGCCTCTATGCCGACATCGGCGGCCCCAATTCCGTGGTTGCGATCAAGATGGCGGTCGAGGATTCCGGCCTGCTCAAGAAGGGCTGGAAAATCGACGTCATCAGCGGCGATCACCAGAACAAGCCCGACGTCGGCGTCAACATCGCCCGGCAGTGGATCGACAACGAGAAGGTCGACGCGATCGCCGATACGCCGAACTCCGGTGTCGCCCTGGCGGTCAGCAACCTCGTCAAGGAAAAGAATGCGGTGCTGCTGAATTCCGGCGCCGCCTCCGCCGACCTCACCGGCAAGGCCTGCACGCCGAACACGATCTCCTACACCTATGACACCTACATGCTGGCCAACGGCACCGGCAAGGCGCTGACCAAGGCCGGCGGCGACAGCTGGTTCTTCCTGACCGCGGATTACGCCTTCGGCCACGCGCTCGAACGCGACACCACGGCGGTCGTGACCGCCAACGGCGGCAAGGTGCTCGGCAGCGTCAAGCATCCGATCAATACCGCGGACTTCTCGTCCTTCCTGCTGCAGGCGCAATCCTCCAAGTCCAAGGTTGTGGGCCTTGCCAATGCCGGCGGCGACACCACGAACTCGATCAAGCAGGCTGCCGAATTCGGCATCGTCTCCGCCGGCCAGAAGCTCGCGGCATTGCTGCTGTTCATCAACGACGTGCATTCGCTGGGCCTGAAGACCGCCCAGGGCCTGACCTTCACCGAATCGTTCTACTGGGACCTGAACGACAAGACCCGCGAATGGTCCAAGCGTTTCTCGGCGCTGGCCAACAAGAACGCGATGCCGTCGATGACGCAGGCCGGCAACTACGCGATGGTGCTGCATTATCTCAAGGCAATGGATGCGCTCGGCGGCAATCCGCATGACGGCGCCAAGGTCGTCGCCAAGATGAAGGAGCTGCCGACCGACGATCCGCTGTTCGGCAACGGCCCGCTGCGCCAGGACGGCCGCCGCCTCATCCCGGCTTACCTGTTCGAGGTGAAGAAGCCCGAGGAGTCGAAGGGACCGTGGGACTATTACAAGCAGATCGCCACGATCTCGGCGGAAGATGCGGCCAAGCCGCTCAAGGACAGCGATTGTCCGCTGGTGAAGAAGTGACCGCGTAGCGTCGCGCACAGCATCACCGACGTCATGCCCGGGCTTGTCCCGGGCATTCACGTTTGAGGCCATGGAAATCGCTGTCGTGGGATGGGCAAAGCGAAGCGTGCCCACCACCCTTCGAAGTCGCGGAGAGATGGTGGGCACGGCGCTTGTGCGCCTTTCCCCACCCTACGAGACTACGATCCTGTCTTCGCCCCACCCAGCGTCCGCACCGCGATCGCTACGCAGACCACCATCAGCACAGCCGCGAGCAGGAACGGTGCGCCGGGCAGATGCAGCGGCGCGCCGGCGCTGATGAAATAGGAAAAGGTCAGCGTGAACAGGAACGGGCCGACGAGCTGCGACACGCTCTGCACGCTCGCGGTCGCGCCCTGGAGCTGGCCCTGCTGATCGGGCGCGACCAGCCGCGTCATCAGCGCTTGCGAGGCGGCACCCGAGATGCCCCACAGCGCCAGAATGGGAATGCCGATCCAGGACAGCGGCCCGGTCGGCGCAGCGCCCAGGACCACGAAGCCGAGCGCGCCACAACACAGGCCCAGCAACAGCGCGTTCCGCTCGCCGAGCACGCGCACGATCGGGCCGATCGCGAGCCCCTGCACCACCATGGCGCAGATGCCGACCATCGCGAGCGTCAGTCCCACGGTCTTGGAATCCCAGCCGTAGCGATAGGTCGCATAGAGCACGAAGGTCGAGGGCAGCACGACATGCGCGACCTGCGCAATGAAATTGACGACGGACAACGCGGCAAGCACCGCATTGGAGCGCAGCAGGCGGAGCGCACCGACCGGATTGGCGCTCCTCCAGCGGAACGGCGCGCGCTTGTCGGGCGCGAGCGATTCCGGCAGGACGAACAGCCCGTAGAGCGCATTGGCGAAACTGAGGGCCGCCGACGCCCAGAACGGCAGGCGCGGATCGATATCGCCGAGCAGGCCGCCCAGCGCTGGCCCCAGGATGAAGCCGGCGCCGAACGCCGCTCCAATCCGGCCGAAGACCGCCGCGCGCCGCTCCGCCGGCGTGATGTCGGCGATATAGGCAAAGGCCGTCGAGATGCTCGCCGAGGTAATGCCGGAAATGACGCGGCCGACGAACAACCACACCAGGGACGGCGCCAGCGCCATCAGCACGTAGTCGGCGGCAAGGCCGAAATTCGACAGCAGCACCACCGGTCGCCGCCCGAAACGATCCGACAGCGCGCCGAGCAACGGCGAGAACACGAACTGCATCAGCGCCCAGGCGGTGCCGAACAGGCCGAAGATGCGGGCCGCATGCGCGGTGTCGTTGTCGACGAAGCCCTCGATCAGCTTCGGCAGGATCGGCATGATCACGCCGAGCGCGAGCATGTCCAAGAGGATGGTGACGAAGATGAAGGCGACCGCGCCGCGCCTCGCCGGCACAGCGCCTTGCGCCGTCGCCTCGCCGGCGCCGTCACTCACGACGGCCGCTTGCGCTTGTGGGCGAAGGGATTGGCCTTTTCACGGAGAGTAATGCGCACCGGCGTGCCCGGCAGCTCAAAGGTCTCGCGCATGGAATTGATAAGGTAGCGCAGATAGGACTGCGGCACCGCGTCAGCGCGCGAGCAGAACAGCACGAAGCTCGGCGGCCGCGCCTTGGTCTGCGTGATGTAATTGAGCTTGAGCCGTCGGCCGGACACGGCGGGCGGCGGATTGGCCTGAACCGCCTGCTCGAACCAGCGGTTCAATGCCGAGGTCGACACGCGCCGGTTCCAGAGCGCGTAGGCGTCCTGGATTGCCTGCATCAGCCGATCGATGCCCTCGCCCATCAGGCCCGAGACCGCGACGATCGGCACGCCCTTGATCTGCGGCAGCCAATGGTCGGCATCGCGGCGCAGGCCCGAGATCGCGCCGCCCCCCTTGCTCTCCATCAGGTCCCATTTGTTGACGGCGAGCACCACCGCGCGGCCCTCGCGCTCGATCAGATCGGCGATGCGCAAATCCTGCTCCTCGAAGCGGTTCTGCGAATCCATCATCATCACGACGACTTCGGCAAAACGGACCGCGCGCAGGGCGTCGGCGACCGAGAGCTTTTCCAGCTTCTCCTCGATGCGGGAGCGCCGGCGGAGACCTGCTGTGTCGAACACGCGAAACTCGCGGCCCTTCCAGTTGATCTCGACCGCGATGGAGTCGCGCGTGGTGCCGGCCTCCGGGCTCGTCAGCAGGCGTTCCTCGCCGAGCAGATGGTTGATCAGCGTCGACTTGCCGGCATTGGGCCGGCCGACGATGGCGACCCGGATCGGGCGCGTCGCGGCCTCTTCCTCGGTGAGCGGCTCGTCGTCCTCGGTCTCGTCGTCGTCGACGGGCTCCGGCATCAGCTTGGCGAGCTCATCATAGAGCTCGCCCATGCCCTCGCCATGCTCGGCCGAGATCTGGATGGGATCGCCAAGGCCGAGCGCGAAGGCTTCCATCGCGCCGGCATCGCCGTGCTTGCCCTCGCTCTTGTTGGCAACCAGCAGCACGGGCTTGTTGGCCTTGCGGGCGAAATCGGCGAAGGCGCGGTCGGTGGGCGTGAGGCCGACGCGGGCATCGATGACGAAGAACAGCGCATCCGCCTGCGCGATCGCAGTCTCGGTCTGCTCCTGCATGCGGGCGGTCAGCGAGCCCTTGGCGCCCTCGTCGAGACCGGCGGTATCGATGATGGTGAACTCGAGGTCGCCGAGCCTCGCCTCACCCTCGCGGCGGTCGCGGGTGACGCCCGGCAGGTCGTCGACGAGCGCGAGCTTCTGTCCGACCAGGCGGTTGAACAGCGTCGATTTGCCGACATTGGGCCGGCCGATAATGGCAATCGTGAAGGACATCGGTCATTCGTGCGCTGCCGGGGCTGCGCCTGTCAATGCAGGTGGAATTATTAGCGCGAGAAGCTGCCGCTCGGCAGCGGCGCCGGGAAGCCGCCCTGCGTCTGCTGCTGCGTGGTCTGGGTCGGTTGCGCCTGCTGGACCGGCTGATCCGGCGGCGGTGCGGTGGTGCGCTTGCGGACGATCTTGTGCTTGGGCGGCGCAGCGGCCGTGGCCGGCGCCGCCTCCGGCTGGGCCTCGCCGTCGACTTCGCCGGCGGGCGCGACGGCTGCGGCGGCCGGCTGCCTTGTGTGCTTCGCCTTGGCTCCCTTCGCCGGCTTGGCCTCAGGCGGCGGCTCGGCGGGCAAAGCCGCGACGGCAGGTGCGTTCGGATCGGGCTGCTGTTGCTGCGCGCCCTTGTACATGTCCTTCGGGACGCCCTGCTCGAGGCCCGGCACGCCCTCCGGGAAGACCGGCTTGCGGTCGCCCGGCAGCTTCTTCTTGGTGTCGAGAAAGTCGAGCATGTCGCTTGGATCGAAGCTGGAGCAGCCGCCCAGGACACCCGTGAAGGCGATCAGGACGGCGGCAGCGATCAAGCGTGGCGTACGGCGCATCTTGTGTGTCTCGTTTACGTCTGAGGGCCCGTCGTCAGCTCTTTTTGCTCAGCTCTTGGCGACGGGCGGAAGCAGGGCCTGGAGCGCCTCGGCGCGCGAGCGCAGGCCGGGCGGCGTTTCGCCGTCCTCGCTAATCGCGTCGAGCCATTTGCGGGCCGCGGTCATGTCGTTGTTGCGCCAGGCCGACAGCGCCAGCATCTCGCGGGCACTGTGGCGGAAGGTCGATTTGGGCGCTGCGGAAGGCTCGAGCCGCTGCTGCATGTCGGCATAGGACGCGCTGTCGAGCAGCAGGCCGGCGGCGCGGACCTTGGCCAGATCCTGCCACTCACCACCGACGCTGCGGTCGGCAGCGATGTCGTCATACATCTTGGCAGCAGCCTTGGCGTCGCGGGGGGCCGCCTCGGCCGCGGCACGCAGCCGCGCCAGGGTGCGATAGCCCGAGGGAGCCTTGGCGGCGAGCTCGGTGAAGGCGGCCTCGGCCTCGGCATGCTTGTCCTGGTCGGACAGCTCGGCGGCCTTCTCGAAGGCGGCGCCGGCCTCGGCGGCCTTCCTGGCCTCCAGATATTGATACCCGCGCCAGCCGCCGACGCCGGCCACAACCAGCACCATCAGGGCGATGAAGTAGATCGAATATCTATCCCACAGCTTCTTGAGCTGTTCGCGACGTACTTCCTCGTCGACTTCGTCAAATAATTCAGACACTTATGCTAATCCCATGCCCATCCGGGTACGCGCGCGGAAGCGTTCGCGTCAGGAATCCCGTCCCCCACGTGGCGGCGGGGTACCCTAACGATATGGCGCTGGCAAGGCAAAGCGAGCCCGATCAAGGCGTTAACCACCCGGGAGAGCCCGGATGGCGCCTGCCCGGCTCAAGCGCCCAGGAGCTCCCGGAGCTGCCGCTTCAGCACCTTGCCGTTGGCGTTGCGCGGTAGCGGGTCTGGTGTGATCGCCATTGTCTCGGGAACCTTGTAGTCGGACAGACGCTCCGCACACCAAGCCCGTAAGTCGCTGTCGGCGACCGGGCTGCGTGTCACCACCACGGCGTGGACGCGCTCGCCCAGCACCGGGCAGGCCTTGGCGATGATCGCGCTCTCGATCACCGCGGGATGGCCGGCCAGCACGGATTCGACCTCGGCCGAATAGATCTTCAGCCCGCCGCGATTGATCATGTCCTTCTGCCGGTCGAACACGCGAACGAACCCTTCCGCATCGACCGAGCCGAGATCGCCGGAGTGCCAGAATCCGCTGGTGAAGCTTTCGGCGGTCGCCTTCGGGTTGTTCCAATAGCCCTTGATGACGGAGGCGCTCTGGATCCAGAGCTCGCCGATCTCGCCATGGGGCAGCTCGCGCCCATCCGGATCCATCGCCACGATGCGCGCGCCGGGACACGGCAGCCCGACGCTGTCGATGTGGCTCTCGGTCAGCTCGCCCGGCATGATCGTCGAAGGCGACGTCGTCTCGGTCGAACCGTAGCAGTTCATCAGCTTCAGTCCGGGAATCGTCGTCTTGAGCTTCTCGATGGTCGCGACCGGCATCGGCGCGCCGCCGAAGCCGCCGATGCGCCAGCTCGACAGATCGTAGCTGTCGAAATCGGGCTGCAGCAGGCAGAGATTGTACATCGCCGGCACCATCACCGTGTAGGTGACCCGCTCGCGCGCGGCGAGCTTGAGATAATCGGCCGCCTTGAACTCAGGCATGATGATCAGCGCCCCACTGCTGCGGATCATCGTCGTGATGTTGGCGACGACGCCGGTGACATGGCCGAGCGGCACTGCCGCGATCGATCGATCCGCTTGCGTCAATTGCAGGCAGGACACGAACACCATCGAGGAATGGACGATGTTGCAATGGGCCAGCATCGCGCCCTTCGGCTTGCCTGTGGTGCCCGAGGTGTAGAGGATCATCGCGGTGTCCTCTTCGCTCACCTCGACCGGCGCTGGCGCCGGCGGGTTGTCGGCGAGCGCGGCGAAGTGCGAGCGAGCCGGATCGTCGTCGACGGCGATGCGGTGGATCACATCGGGCACCTCCTGCGCATCGGGCAGCCGCTCTGCGAGCCCTGCTTCGTGGATCAGGATCCTGGCGCCGCAATCGGCGAGGACATAGGCGATCTCCGGCTTCTGCTGGCGCGTGCTGAGCAGCACCGTGACCAGCCCCTCATGCGCGGCAGCAAACAGCAGCAGCGGAAATGCGATGCGGTTGCCGAGCAGGATCGCGACGCGGTCGCCGCGCTGCAGGCCAAGCTTGCGGAAACCCGCGGCGATCCGCGCAGCCTGCTCCGCGGCCTGCCGCCAGCTCAGCCGGACATTGCCTGCGATCAGCGCCTCGCCATCGGCATTGCGGGCGCGGGCTTGCGCGATCATCTCCCACACGCTCGCCGGCCGGTCGCAAAAGGCCGGCACCACCCGATCGCCAAAGCGCGCCTCGAACCGCATCGGCGGGATCTGAGATTGCGACCAGTCCATCGAAGGGCCCTCGGCTTGTTGCTCTTATTGCCTTCCGCGCATGGACATCGGGTTTCGTCTTGTGCTGACCGGCTAGACCCCGATCACGGGAACACCGATTACGACCGGATGGAACGCGAAGGCCAGCGCGAGATAGGCGACGACGCCGACGACGATTGCAATCAGATCATTGCTGACGCCGCCCACCGGGATCGGCGGGCCACCGCTATCGGTGCGATGCTTGAGCGAAATGCGGTCGTATACCGCCCAGCCCAGGAACGAGCCGAACAGGATGATGGAGCCGAGATCGCCGTTGGCGAGCAGATGCGCCGCCGCCCACAGCTTGATGCCGGCCAGCATCGGATGCTTCAGCGTCGCGTAGATGCGGCCGCGCAGATAAGAGGCAACCACCAGGATGACCGCGGGCAGCATCAGCGCGAGCGTGATGTGCTTCATCGCCTTCGGCGGATACCAGACGTCGATCCAGCCGGAGCTGCGGTAATGGGCAAAGCCCCAGATGATCAACGCGAGCCCCGCGAGCGAGACCACGGCATAGAGGATCTTGTAGGTCCCCTCGCCCAGCCTTGCGATTGCCTGCGCGCGCGCCTCACGTTTGGTGGTGAACACATGGGTCGCAAAAAACAGCGCAAGCCCCAGGATCATGACCAGCAGACCCACGACATCCTCCCCTCAAGCAGCCCCCGCCAATGGCGTATCATCGATTGACCGCAGGCCGCAACTCGCGCGCTACTGAGCGACCTGCCGATTGTCGACATACCGGATCGCGATCGGCCGCCCGGCCAGGGCGCCGGCGAGCCCGCCAGTGAATTTCAGCGGCAGGCAGGCATTCAGCGATGCGTTGATCGCCTTCAGATAGGTCGTGCGGGTGTCGGCGGGGACGCCGGCGGTCGCGAATGTGAGGCGCGGCGGGCCGATCAGGCCTCCGGCCCTGTTGAAGCTGAAACGCACCGACATCTGCATGCCCGCGCGCGCATTGTCCGATGGCGGCGACCAGCAGCTGCGCAACTCGGCGAAGAGGTCGCCGATCGTGTCGAGATCGTGATCGGGCTTTTGATATTTGGCGCGATCGGCCTCTGATGGGACGCTCTGGATGGTGAGCTGGAGATTCTGGCCGTAGGGATAGTCGATCTCGGGAATGCAGGGACCGGGCTCGAGCGGGCTGCAATAGGACGGCGTGCAGGGGCGGCCGTCGAGCACGCTGCAGGGCTCGTGCGCGAACGGGATCGGATTGATCTGGCGGGGGCGCGCGTCGGCGGTGGTCGTCGAGATCGCCAGCAGGATGAAGACGAGAATGCCGCGCCACATGGGATGAACTCGCAAGATCACGAGTAAAAGTGGCGTTGTCCATGAGCGCGTCAAGTGCGCGCGCGCTCACATGCTCGCGTACGAGCGGCAGGCGCCCCTACCCCTTCTTCTTGACGTCCTTGACGTTGGTGAACTCGATGCCCTCGGCACGCTCCTTGGTGTAGCCGAGATAGAACTCGTTCCGCGCCAGATACACGGGATCGCCGTCGACATCGTCGGCGATGCTGGAGGTGTTGGCGGCGATGAAGGTGTCGAGCTTCTTGCGGTCCTCCGAGGAGACCCAGCGCGCGAGCTGGAATTCGCTGACCTCGAATTCGACCGGCAGCGAATACTCCGCCTCCAGCCGCGCCTTCAGCACGTCGAGCTGCAGCGCGCCGACCACGCCGACCAGCGCCGGCGCACCGTCGCGCGGACGGAATACCTGCACCACGCCCTCTTCCGACATCTGCTGCAGCGCTTCCTTCAGCTTCTTCGCCTTCATCGCGTCGGTGAGCCGAACGCGGCGGACGATTTCCGGCGCGAAGCTTGGCACGCCGACGAAGTTGAAATCCTCGCCCTCGGTCAGCGTGTCGCCGATGCGCAGCGTGCCGTGATTGGGAATGCCGACGACGTCGCCGGCAAAGGCTTCGTCCGCGACCGAGCGGTCCTGCGCGAAGAAGAATTGCGGGCTGGACAGCGGCATGCTCTTGCCGGTGCGCACCAGCTTGGCCTTCATGCCGCGGCTGAGCTTGCCCGAGCAGAGGCGCGCGAACGCGATGCGGTCGCGGTGGTTCGGATCCATATTGGCCTGGATCTTGAACACGAAGGCGCTCATACGCGGATCGGTGGCCTCGACCTTGCGCTGGTCGCTGTCCTGCGCGCGCGGCTCGGGCGCGAACTTGCCGAGGCCCTCCAAGAGGTCGCCGACGCCGAAATTGCGCAGCGCGCTGCCGAAATAGACCGGCGTCAGATGGCCCTCGCGGAACGCGTCGAGGTCGAACGGTTTTGACGCTTCGGTCACGAGCTCGAGCTCGTCCTTGACCGCGGAGACATCGAGATTGGCATTGAGCTTGGCGAGCTCGGCGATCTCGATCTGCTGCGCCGCGCCGGTCTTGGCGCCGCCGCCTTCGAGCAGGCGCACGCCGCCATTGACGACGTCGTAGGTGCCGAGGAAGTCGCGGCCGCGTCCGACCGGCCAGGTCATCGGCGTGGTGTCGAGCGCCAGCGTCTTCTCGATCTCGTCGAGCAGCTCGAACACGTCGCGGCTCTCGCGGTCCATCTTGTTGATGAAGGTGATGATCGGGATATCCCGAAGACGGCACACCTCGAACAGCTTTCGGGTGCGCGCCTCGATGCCCTTGGCGGCGTCGATCACCATCACGGCGGAATCGACCGCCGTGAGCGTGCGATAGGTGTCTTCCGAAAAGTCCTCGTGGCCCGGCGTGTCCAGGAGGTTGAACACGAGGCCCTCGAACTCGAAGGTCATCACCGAGGTCACGACCGAGATGCCGCGCTCGCGCTCGATCTTCATCCAGTCCGACCGCGTGTTGCGCCGCTCGCCCTTGGCCTTGACCTGGCCGGCCAGGTTGATGGCGCCGCCGAACAGCAGCAGCTTTTCGGTCAGCGTGGTCTTGCCGGCGTCGGGATGGGAGATGATCGCAAACGTGCGCCGCCGCGCCACTTCCGCGGCAAGCGGGGAACGGGCCGGCGATTCGGCTGTGGTGGTGGCGATGTCGGACATGGCGGGAGCGTGTGGCAGGGAAAACGGGCCTGATCAAGCCTCATTTGGTGATTGCGGAGCCTTCCGGCCAGCCCCATATCGGCCTTGGCCATACTGGCCTTGGGGGGAGGACGGCCTCCCCGGCCATCAGCACGTCAGACGCGGGGACGACCCTGCCTTGAATGGAGGGTCGTCATGGCCTGGAGCATCCTGTTCGTCGCGGGCCTTCTCGAGATCATTTGGGCGATCGGCCTGAAATACACCGAGGGCTTCACCAGGCCTGTTCCGTCCGTCGTCACGCTCGCGGCCATGGCCGGCAGCGTCATCCTGCTCGGGCTCGCACTCAAATCCCTGCCCGTTGGAACCGCCTATGCGGTCTGGACCGGCATCGGCGCGGTCGGCACCGCAACACTGGGCATCATCCTGTTCGGCGAGCCAGCCACGGCCCTCCGCCTTGCCAGCATCGGGCTGATCGTCGCCGGGATCGTCGGGCTGAAGCTCGTTACCTGACGAAGATCTCGACCGCCCACCAGGTCAGCGCCGCCACGACGGCCGAGGCCGGGATCGTGATCACCCAGGCGTAGACGATCGAGCTGGCAACGTTCCAGCGCACCGCCGAGACGCGGCGGGCGGCACCGACGCCGACGATGGCGCCGGTGATGGTGTGCGTGGTGGAGACGGGAACCCCGAGATAGGTCGCCATGAACAAAGTCGCGGCCCCGCCGGTCTCGGCGCAGAAGCCCTGCATCGGGGTCAATTTGGTGATGCGCAGGCCCATGGTGCGGACGATGCGCCAGCCGCCCATCAGCGTGCCCAGCGCCATCGCCGCCTGGCAGGACAGCACCACCCAGAACGGCACCGAGAAGTCGCTGCCGAGATGGCCCTGCGAATACAGCAGCACCGCGATGATGCCCATGGTCTTCTGCGCGTCGTTACCGCCATGGCCGAGCGAATAGAGCGAGGCGGAGGCGAATTGCAGGATACGGAAGGCGCGATCGACCGCGAAAGGCGTCGAGCGCACCGAGGCCCAGGACACGATCGCCACCAGCATCATCGCGAGCAGGAAGCCGATCAGCGGCGACAGCACGATCGCCAGCACCGTCTTGGTCAATCCGCTCCACACCGCAGCCGAGATCCCGGCCTTGGCCATGCCGCCGCCGACGAGCCCGCCGATCAGCGCATGCGAGGACGAGGACGGGATGCCGAGCGCCCAGGTCACGAGGTTCCAGACGATGGCGCCGACCAGGGCCGCGAAGATCACCTGGGCGTCGACGATCGAGGGATCGATGATGCCGGTGCCGATGGTCTGGGCGACGTGCAGGCCGAACACCATGAAGGCGACGAAATTGAAGAACGCGGCCCAGATCACCGCGAATTGCGGCCGCAGCACGCGGGTCGAGACGATGGTCGCGATCGAATTGGCGGCGTCGTGCAGGCCGTTCAGGAAATCGAACAGCAGCGCGACGGCGATCAAGCCGACCAGGACGGGAAGACCCAACGCGGCATCCACAGCGGCCTGCCCTAAACTTGCTCGATGACGATGCTGTTGATCTCGTTCGCAACGTCGTCGAAGCGATCCGCCACCTTCTCGAGGTGGTCGTAGATCTCGACGCCGACGATGAAGTCCATCGCGCTGCCATCGCGATGCTTGAGGAACAGTTCCTTCAGCCCGATGTCGTGGAGATCGTCGACCCGGCCTTCCAGCTTCCCCAGCTCTTCCGTGATAGCGGTCAGCATGGCGACGTTCGGGCCGATCGACTGCATCAGCGGTAGCGCGCGGCCGACCAGATTGGCGCATTCGATCAGAAGCCCGCCGATCTCGCGCATCGGCGGCTCGAAGGTGCGGACCTCGAACAGCATCACCGCCTTGGCCGTCTGCTGCATCTGGTCGATGGCGTCGTCCATCGACGTGATCAGGTTCTTGATGTCGCCGCGGTCGAACGGGGTGATGAAGGTGCGGCGCACCGCCGTCAGCACCTCGCGGGTGATGTTGTCGGCATCATTCTCGAACTGGTTGACGCGCTGGCAATAGACCGGCGTCTCCTCGCCCCCGTTCAGCATGCCCTGGAGCGCGATGGAGCCCTGGATCACCGTCTGGGCATGCCGGTCGAACAGGTCAAAGAACCGTTCTTCCTTGGGCAGGAAAGCACGAAACCATCGCATCATGGGGGTAGGTTACCGGTTGGAAATGGCCCGGCCCTGTCAGGGCCGTCATGAAACTGTCATAGACCATTTTCGATCCGCGCGCGTGTCATCTCGCGCGCGCGGAGCCGGATCATCCACCGCTTTCAAGCGGCCGGGAAATCGTTTTTGAATCAGTTGGTTAGAGCGATCGCCGGAAGTAATGCGCGATTTCGCCGATGACGCCGCGGCGGAAGGTAAGCACGCAGATTACGAAGATCGAGCCCTGGATCACCGTCACCCACTGGCCGAAGCCGGCGAGATATTGCTGCATGGCGATGATCGCGAAGGCACCGACCACGGGGCCGAAGATGGTTCCGAGGCCGCCAACCAGCGTCATCAGCACGACCTCGCCCGACATCGACCAATGGACGTCGGTGAGCGAGGCGTTCTGCGCCACGAACACCTTCAGCGCACCGGCAAAACCGGCCAGAGTTCCCGACAGCACGAAGGCCAGGAACTTGTACTGGTCGGTCCGGTAGCCTAGCGAAATCGCCCGCGGCTCATTCTCCCGGATCGCCTTCAGCACCTCGCCGAATGGCGAGTTGATGACACGGAAGATCAGCAGGAAGCCGGCGAGGAACCCGACCAGCACGACGTAATAGAGCACCGTCGGCTTGGACAGATCGAACACGCCGAACATGTGTCCCTGCGGGATGCCCTGGATGCCGTCCTCGCCGTGGGTGAACGGGGCCTGGAGGTAGATGAAGTACAGCAGCTGTGACAGCGCCAGCGTGATCATCGAAAAATAGATGCCCTGGCGGCGGATCGAGATATAGCCGGTGATGAGCGAGAGCACGAAAGCCGCGGCGATGCCGACGAGGATGCCGAGCTCGGGCGGCAGCGCCCACACCTTCAGCGCATGCGCGCAGCAATAGCCGGCGGTCCCCAGGAACATGGCGTGGCCGAACGACAACAGGCCGCCATAGCCGATCAGCAGATTGAAAGCGCAGGCGAGCAGCGCAAAGCACAGTGCCTGCATCACGAAGAACGGGTAGACGCCGGTAAATGGCACCGATGCCAGCAGCAGCGCCATCACTACGAAAGCGATCATCTCGTCGCGCATCGCGCGAGGGGTCACCGGCAGCGTGTCGTCCGTCAGGGTTGTCATATCAGGCCGCCCTTCCCGTCAATCCCGTTGGCTTCACCAGGAGCACCAGCACCATCAGCACGAACACGACGGTGTTGGAGGCCTCGGGGTAGAAATACTTGGTCAGCCCCTCGATCACGCCCAGCGCGAAGCCGGTGATGATGGAGCCCATGATCGATCCCATGCCGCCGATCACGACCACCGCGAACACGACGATGATGAGGTCGGCGCCCATCAGCGGCCGCACCTGGTTGATCGGCGCCGAGAGCACGCCCGCGAGCGCGGCAAGACCGACGCCGAGACCATAGGTCAGCGTGATCATGCGCGGCACGTTGATGCCGAAGGCGCGCACCAGCGTCGGATTTTCGGTGGCGGCGCGCAGGTAAGCGCCGAGCTGGGTCTTCTCGATCAGGAACCAGGTCGCCAGGCACACGACCAGCGAGAACACGACCACCCAGCCGCGATAGATCGGCAAGAACATGAAGCCCAGATTCATGCCGCCCCTGAGCTGGTCCGGAATGGCGTAAGGCAGCCCGGAGGAGCCGAAATAGTTCTGGAACAAGCCCTGCACGATCAGCGCGATGCCGAAGGTGAGGAGCAGACCGTAGAGATGGTCGAGCCCGGTCAACCATTGCAGCATGGTCCTTTCCAGGATCATGCCGAAGATGCCGACGATCACGGGTGCGATCAGCAGCGCCCACCAGTAGTTGATGCCGCCGAGGCTCAACAGGAAATAGGCGACGAAGGCGCCCATCATGTAGAGCGCGCCATGGGCGAAATTGATGATGTTGAGCATGCCGAAGATCACGGCAAGCCCGAGACTGAGCAGCGCGTAGAACGAGCCGTTGATCAGTCCCACCAGTAGCTGAGCGTAAAGAGCCTGCATCGATCAATCTCGTACCCGGTCTCGTGCCATTTCACTCTGCTGCGCCGAGGGGCGCGGCAGGTCTCACTTCTTCACCAGCGGACAAGCGCTTTCCGACAGCGGCCGGAAGGCCTGGTCAGCCGGGGTCGTGCCGACCAGCTTGTAATAGTCCCAGGGACCCTTGGATTCCTCGGGCTTCTTCACCTCGAAGAGATAGGCCGGATGCAGCTTGCGGCCGTCGGCGCGGATCGAGCCCTGGCCGAACAGCGGGTCGTCGGTCGGCATCTCCTTCATCTTGGCGACCACCTTGGCGCCGTCATGCGGATTGCCGCCCATGGCTTCCAGCGCCTTGAAATAATGCAGCAGGCCCGAATAGACGCCGGCCTGCACCATCGAGGGCATCGCCTTGTTCTTCATGCGCTCGGAGAAGCGCTTGGAGAACGCGCGGGTGCCATCGTTCATGTCCCAATAGAAGGTCTCGGTGAAGTTCAGCCCCTGCGCCACCTTCAGGCCGAGCGCGTGAACGTCGGTGATGAAGAGAAGCAGGCCCGCCAGCTTCTGCCCGCCCGCGACGATGCCGAATTCCGCGGCCTGCTTGATGGTGTTGGTGGTGTCGCCGCCGGCATTCGCCATGCCGACGATCTTGGCCTTCGAGGCCTGCGCCTGGAGCAGGAACGAGGAGAAGTCGGCGGTGTTGAGCGGGTGCCTGACAGTGCCGATCACCTTGCCGCCCGACTTGACCACGACCGCCGTGGTGTCGCGCTCGAGCGCGTGACCGAAGGCGTAGTCGGCGGTGAGGAAGTACCAGGTGTCGCCGCCGGCCTTCACCAGCGCCTGCCCGGTGCTGTTGGCCAGCATGTAGGTGTCATAGACCCAGTGAACGGTGTTCGGCGTGCACTGCGCGTTGGTGAGGTCCGAGGTCGCCGCGCCCGTGTCGATCAGGATCGAGTTCTTCTCCTTGACGACGTTGTTGACCGCCAGCGCCACGCCGGAGTTCAGTACGTCCATGAAGATGTCGACCTTCTCGACGTCGATCCACTGTCGCGCAATCGTGGTGCCGATGTCAGGCTTGTTCTGGTGGTCGGCGGAGATCAAGTCCAGCTTCCAGCCCTTGGCCGCGAGCCCGGAATCTTCGATCGCCATTTGCGCCGCCACGGTCGAGCCGGGACCGCCGAGGTCGGCATACAGTCCCGAATTGTCCGTGAGCACGCCGATCTTGACGTTCTTGTCCTGCGCGGCCGCGCCGCCCGCCGTGCCCAAGGCCAACGCCGTACCAAGCAACATGGCCGAAATGCTATGCTTCATGATCCGCTCCCAATATTCCTTCAGCAGTTATACGTAACGACCAGTCGGCCTGCGCCGCTCAGACGCCAAGATAGGTGTGGAGCTTGTCCATGTTGGCGGCAAGCTCCGCATTGGAAAATCCGTCAATGATCTTGCCGTGCTCGACCACGTAGTAGCGGTCGGCGACGGTGGACGCGAAGCGGAAATTCTGCTCGACCAGGAGGATCGTGAAACCTTCCTTCTTGAGCCGCGCAATGGTGTGGCCGATCTGCTGGATGATGACCGGCGCAAGGCCCTCGGTCGGCTCGTCCAGCATCAGGAAGCTCGCGCCGGTGCGCAGGATGCGCGCGATCGCGAGCATCTGCTGCTCGCCGCCGGACAGCTTGGTGCCCTGGCTGTTGAGCCGCTCCTTCAGGTTCGGGAACAGGTCGAAGATCTGCTCGAGCGGCAGCCCGCCTGCACGGACCACCGGCGGCAGCATCAAATTCTCCCGCACGTCAAGACTGGAGAATATGCCCCGCTCTTCCGGGCAGAATGCGATGCCCATGCGCGCGATCTTGTCGGAGGTCGCGCGGATGATCTCCTGGTTGTTGAACTTCACCGACCCGGTACGCTTGCCGATGATGCCCATGATCGATTTCAGCGTGGTCGTCTTGCCGGCGCCGTTACGCCCGAGCAGGGTGACGACCTCGCCCGCGTTCACGTCGAAGTTGATCCCGTGCAGGATGTGGGACTCGCCGTACCAGGCCTCCAGGTTGCGGATTTGAAGAATGTTTCCGCCGGTCGCAGCCTTGGCCGGAGCCTCGGCGATCGCAGTGTCAGGCATGACCGGCTCCCAGATAGGCTTCCTTGACGCGCTCGTCCTTGGTGAGCTCGCTGTAATGGCCCTGCGCGAGCACCTGCCCGCGCGTCAGCACGGTGATGATGTCGGACAGGTTGGCCACGACGCTCAAGTTATGCTCCACCATCAGGATGGTGTATTTCGCCGAGATGCGCTTGATCAGCGCCGCGATCTTGTCGATGTCCTCGTGGCCCATGCCGGCCATCGGCTCGTCCAGCAGCATCATCTCCGGGTCGAGCGCGAGCGTGGTTGCGATCTCAAGTGCACGCTTGCGCCCGTAGGGCATTTCGACCGCGGGCGTGTTGGCAAACTCGTTGAGGCCGACATCGTTCAACAATTCGCGCGCGCGATCGTTGAAGCGGTTGAGCACCGACTTGGAGCGCCAGAAATCGAATGAAGATCCGTGCTGGCGCTGAAGCGCAACACGGACGTTTTCCAGTGCCGTGAGATGCGGAAACACCGCCGAAATCTGGAACGAACGAACCAGCCCCATGCGGGCCACGTCGGCCGGCGCCATCGCGGTGATGTCCTGCCCCTTGTAGAGGATTTTTCCGGCAGACGGTTTGAGGAACTTGGTCAGAAGATTGAAGCAGGTCGTCTTGCCGGCCCCGTTCGGGCCGATCAACGCATGAATGCTCCCACGGCGAACCTTGAGCGCAACGTCGCGGACGGCGAAGAAGCCCGCGAACTCCTTGGTCAAGCCTTCCGTTTCGAGAATAAACTCATCGGCCAAACAGATTTCCCCCTGCCCGCGCCAGCCGCGTGGCTATCCTTGTTGCTTCGGCTTTCCGGAGGCCCTGAAGCCCATCCGGAACGCCGCCTCCGGGCGCGGAATATGCCGGAGGTGACGGGGGTTAGGCAAGGCGGAAAGCTGAGCAGATCAGGTCTCCGGCCGGGATATAAATGCTCCCTTAGTCGGAGATGTTTTGATGTCGTGCCTGCCCGGCCTCCCGGTTCGCAAGGCACCGGTCATCAAGCCGTCGTTAACGGTCTTTGGTCCGGCGCGCCAGCCTTCATAGAAAATTTTCCCGCAGGCGGCATCATGTGCGGGTTTTGACGTTCCGGGATTATTGTTTTGGATTTCGCAAGCGCCGCTCCTTCCGTCGTCAAGTCGATCAGGCAGCGTGATCTCCTGAACACGTGGCTGCGACTTTATGCGCGCCAGCAGATCGCGCCGGCGGTCTGGGAATATCAGCCTGCGCGGCTCGAGGAAGAGCTGTCCGATCTCATCTATTATACGGTGGACGCTTCGACGCCGGCGCCGCGCCTCACCATCCAGAGCGAAAACACGCGCATCTCCCGCGCCTATGGACATACCGGCAAGGGCGTTCTGCTCGACGACTATCTCGGGCCGCGACTCGCCCCCTTCGTGATGCCGGTTTATTATGAATGCGTGGCGCGTGGGCTGCCCGTCTACAGCGTTGCCGACGTCGACGACATCTACGGACGCATCGTCGCGTATGAACGGCTGCTGCTGCCTTTCCAGACCGACGGCAAGGTCTGCCACGTCATCGCCTCGGTCAAGACCTTCTGCGAGGACGGCGGCTTCGAGATCAAGAATCTGATGCGCGGAAATGACGCGCTGCCGCGCCCGAAACTGCGTGCCGTGATCGATCGCGATCTCTTCCATCGCGCGCCTGGCCGCATCGCGACGGCCGACGTCGTCGAGTTCGCGGACCAGCCGGCTCCCGGCGTCACCAACGAGATTATCGAGCTGAACTAGTCTCTAACGCGTCTTGGCGCCGACTTCCTTGGCATAGATGTCCGGCTTGAAGCCGACCAGCAGCTTGCCGCCGATCTCCAGCACCGGCCGCTTGATCATCGATGGTTGCGCTAGCATCAGCGCCAGCGCCTTCTTCTCGGTGACGCCTTCCTTGTCGGAATCGGGCAGCTTCTTGAACGTCGTGCCGGCGCGATTGAGCAGAGTCTCCCAGCCGACCTTGTCGCTCCACTGCTTGAGCTTGTCCTTGTCCACGCCCACCGTCTTGTAGTCGTGGAATTCATACGCGACTCCATGGGAGTCGAGCCAGGCGCGCGCCTTCTTCATGGTGTCGCAGTTCTTGATGCCGTAGATGGTGTTGGGCAAGATGTTCCTCGCGCATGGCGTATCGTGATGTTCGCAGCGTTGTACGAAACTCCGCCCCGCGCGACAATATTGCGAACGACGCCAACTCGCCGAACGGACATCCCATGCACGTCACCCACGATCCCGCAGCCGCCGCCACGCCGACCATCGACTTCAACAGCTTCCTCGCGGTCGATATCCGCGTCGGCACCATCGTCGACGCAAAACCGTTTCCGGAGGCGCGCAAGCCGGCCTTTCGGCTGTGGATCGACTTCGGCCCGGTGATCGGCGTGCGCAAGAGCTCGGCGCAGATCACCGAGAACCATCCGCTCGAGACGCTGGTAGGACAACAGGTCGCGGCCGTCGTCAATTTCCCGCCGCGCCAGATCGGACCTGTCATCTCGGAGGTGCTGACGCTCGGCTTCCCCGATGCCGACGGCAAGGTCGTGCTGATGCAGCCGAGCAAGCCGGTGCCGAACGGCGGACGGCTGTTCTAGCCGCGCGCGATCGAGCGCAGCGTCGCCTCTGGCGAGGCATTCGCACCGACATCATCCTCCTCCTTCCCGGCCCCGCGGACTTGACCAGAATCCTCCTCTACAATAAAAATGACTGACTGATCGTTTTTTATATCAATCTGCTTACGGCAGGATCGGCCGGAACGGACGGTAAAATGATCGATCTGTCAGTTATTTGAGGACGGCCAGATGCCCAAGATCAGCGACAAGCAACGCGAAAGCCGGCGGCAGCAAATTCTCGAGGCCGCCCTCGCCTGCTTCTCCGAAGACGGTTTTCACCAGACCGGCATGGCCGACATCGTGAAACGGTCCGGACTGAGCCACGGCGCGGTCTATCTCTACTTCCAGAGCAAGGACGATCTGATCGAGGCGCTCGCCGACGACCGGCATCGCCGCGAAGCCGTGCTCAATTCGGTCGCGCAAGGATCCGGCGATCCGATCGAAGGACTTCACGCGCTGATCCGCGTCTACGCGCAATGGCTGACCGACCCCGCCGGCGAACCGCGCCGCCGTGTCGGCATTCACGGCTGGGCCGAAGCCCTGCGCAATCGCCGCGTCCGCACCAGCGTCGTCGAGGGGATCGACATGCCGCGCGCTCTGATCGTGGCGCTGGTCGAGCGCGGCCAGCACGACGGCCTCATCAGGCGCGACCTCGGTGCGGAAGCGATCGCGCGCGTGCTGATCGCGATCTTCCAGGGTTTTGTGCTGCAAAAATGCTGGGGCGACGCATTCGACGTCGAGGCCTGCATGGCGGCCGTGGCTGGGGTGATCGACGGCTTTCGCACGACCCGGCCCGGCATCAAGCGGCGAAGCAGGACGTAAGCGATGTCAGGGGTCCACGACCTGCTTGCCGGCGCCGGTGTCGGCCTGGTCAGCGGATTGACGTCGGGCTTGATGGGAACGAGCCCGGGTGGCGGACTCGTGATCTTCAGCGTGCTGCTGCTCGGCGCGGAACAGCACGTCGCGCAAGGGACGTCGCTGATCACACAGGTCCCGCCGACGGGCCTCGCCGGCGCCCGCCGCTACTGGCAGAGCGGCAATCGCAGCCCCTTGCCGTGGATCGTCTGGATCGGCATCGGATTTCTCGTCGGCGGCGCCGGTGGCGGCTACGCCGCGGCGGCGGTTTCCGACCAGGCCTTGCAATGGACTTATGTCGTCTATCTCGTCGCGTTGATCGCCCTGCTGATCCTGCGCCGCGATCGCAAGGATTTCAGCCACGAATCCGGCGACCGGGACCAACTGCCGAGGCTGCCGCTGTTCCTCATCGGCCTGCTTGCCGGATTTTCCTCCGGCTTCATGGGCATCGGCGGGGGCCTGGCGATCACGGTCGGCCTTGCTGCTGGCCTGCGCGTGCCGCAGCATCAGGCGCAGCTCGTCAGCCTCGTCTTCTCGGTCATCCCGACCAACCTGCCGGCGGCCTGGATCTACTGGAGCAAGGGCCTGATGGTCGGCTGGCCGGCCATCATCGGCATACTGGCCGGCCTCTGGATCGGCACGGATCTCGGCGCACGCATGGCCAATGGCGTCAGCAGATCGGTGCTGCGCCGGGTCATGATCGCCTTCGTCTCGCTGATGGCGCTCTACATGACGTACAAGGCACTGACCTGATCTTACGGCCGCTGCGGAATATTCAGCCCCCGCTGCACCGCCGGACGCGCGAGGCCCCGTTCGAGCCAGGCACCGACCGATTTGAACTGGGTGAATTCGACGAGATCGCCGGCACCGTAGAAGCCGATGAGATTGCGGACCCAGCCGAGCATGGAGATGTCGGCAATGGTGTAGTCGTCATCCATGAACCATTGCCGTCCCGAAAGATGCGCCTCCATCACGCCGAGCAGGCGCTTGGCTTCGGCGACGTAGCGGTCACGGGGCCGCTTGTCCTCAAAATCCTTGCCGGCGAATTTGTGGAAGAAGCCGACCTGGCCGAACATCGGCCCGATGCCGCCCATCTGGAAGTGCACCCACTGGATGGTCTGGTAGCGGCGCGCGGCATCCTCGGGCAGAAGCTTGCCGGTCTTTTCGGCGAGATACTGCAGGATCGCCCCGGACTCGAACAGCGGCAGCGGCCTGCCGCCGGGACCGTTGGGGTCGAGGATCGCCGGGATCTTGCCGTTCGGATTGAGCGAGAGGAATTCAGCCGTCTTCTGGTCGTCCTTGCCGAAATCGACGAGATGGACCTCGTACGGAAGTCCGATCTCCTCCAGCATGATCGAGACCTTGACGCCGTTCGGCGTCGGCAGCGAATAGAGCTGGAGCAACTCGGGATGTTTGGCCGGCCAGCGTTTGGTGACGGGAAAGGCGGACAGATCAGACATCGGGACTCCAGCTTCGTTCATGCGATGCCGCCTAATCTAGGCGAGCAGACGAACGACGCAAGGTCGAGCGGTCACATCATTTCCCGCACGGGATGAGATCACAAGGGCCGCAGCAAATGACTGGTGGCGTAAATCACATCGCGCTGTGCGCGCTGCTTGATGAAGAGCTGTCCGGTGACGAGCAACGCGCCGGTGAAGACGAGCGCAAGCATTGCGGTCGCGAATTGACTGACATCCCTCATCGCACGAGCTTCTCTGTCGTCGGTCCGCACGGGGAACGCGGACCGGCCATCGACAGTTCCTGCATAGGTCAAATAAATTGCCACTTTTTCCCGACTTCCATCTCATCGGCCGGCAGCCTCAATAGTTGATCTCCATACGCAGTCCGCGCGGATCGGTCTCCTCCCCGCCGACACGTTGCGTGCTGTCGCGTGCCGCGATGGCGCAGGCACAGGCGTCGATGAGATCGTCGCGGCCGATTCCGGTGCCATGGCGAAGCGTCAGCCATTTCGGCAAGCGCGTAAAGCCATGTTGTGCCAGCAGCGCGACGCGTTGCTCGCGGCCGAGCACGGATGCCTTCTTCGCAAGCCGGACTCGCCCTGCGAGATTCCAGAAAATCAATTCCGGATGTGCTTCGCCGATCGTCGCCTGCCGCGCCGGCGTCATGATCTCGTCGACGTCCCTGATCTTGTCTCTGATGTTCCAGAGCTGCGCCGAGACGCCCCGGCCCTTGCCTTCATGCTCCCAGTAATACCGATTGGCTGATGCCATGTCGGGAAATCGCCAGAGGTCGCGGCGTGCGCCGAGAAACACGGCGGGACCGACCAGCTCACGCGCGCGCAAGTCGCAAATGCGATACCCGCTCGTCTTCAATCCGATCGGCATGTCGATCATCGCGCGCGCATGCGGCATCGCGAGCAAGCGCGTCAGGCCCGGCGAATAGTCGAAGCCATGATCACCGCGCTCATCGATCCAGGCCGCGACCCAGCCGTAGCGAAATCCGTCGAGGCCGAGATATCTATTCACGCGCGCGACCCCGCCGCTGCCGACGTTCGTTCATCCCATGCCGCTGCCTCGATGTTGCTCGAACAGCGCTCACGTTTCATCTCGTCAGATATTCGCGCATCAAGGCGCGGGCGCGATGCAGGCGGGCCTTCACGGTCTGCCTGGACGCGCCGAGCGCGGTCGCGATTTCATCAATGGTCATTTCCTTGACGTCGCGCATCAGCGCGACATCGCGATAGTGCGGCGGCAACGCCTCGAAGGCCGCGGCCACGTCGAGCCGCAGATCGGCTTCGGGGCGCGTCAGCAGCAGCGCTTCCGCCTCGCTCTCATCGATAGGCCGCGCGAGGCCCGCTTTGCGCGCCAACCGCAGGCATTCGCGGCGGACCACGCTGAACAGCCAGGCCGAAAACGCCAGCAGCGAGCGGATCGTGCCGACGTGGCGGAACAGGATCCACAGCGCCTCCTGCGTCGCATCCTCGGCATCCGCCGAGCTGCGGCAGGTTGCGCGGGCGTAGCGGCGGATATTCGGCTGCGCCGTCTCGAGCAGCGAGGCGATCGCCTTGGGATCGCCGAGCCGCGCCGCTTCGAACAGCTTCGGCGAGATCGCCGCCGCGCTCACGACGCCCCTCCTTGCCCGATCCCCGCGATCGCGCACATCGGGCAATAGCCGATGAAGCCGGTCAGCGCGACCCCTGCGCCGCCCAGCGCAACCAGCCACGCCGTCGCGCCGGCCAGATAAACGAACGCCGCGACCACCACCGCGACACCCGAGGCGATCCGCACCATCTGGTGCAGGCCGCCGATGTTCTTCCTGTAAAATGCCATTGCATCCTCCGAGATGAGCCGAGGCTGAATGCCTCGACCATCAAGAGGGCGCGCCGGCCGGAAAGGATTCGCGGGGCGCACAATTTTTTTCGCGGGTCAGCCTCCGACGGCCTGATAGGCCAGGCGCTTGAACTCGAAGAAGAACGGATTCCAGAAGCCCATGTAACGCTGGGCCATCAAGACCCCCGCGGTATTGGCCTGCGGGCAGATCCACCAATGGGTACCGGCAAGTCCGCCCCACTGGAATTCGCCGATGGAGTTCGGCGGATCAAACGGCGTCGGCGCGAAGGTAACCGCGCCGCCGAGCCCAAAACCCTTGCCGGGGATCGGACCGAGATTGGCAAAACGGATGGTTTGCCCAGCGGGCAGCTGGTTCGTCATCATCTGCCGCAGCGTCTCCGGCTTCAGCAGCGCATCCGAACCCGGCAGCAGCGCGCGGACCAGCGCGAGCATGTCGGGCAAGGTCGAGACCAGACCGCCGCCGCCCGAGAGCCGCGGGAACGGCCGCCGATAGGCTTGCGGAAACGGCAGATTGTCGGCCCGCGTGAGGCCGGGCTTCATGGGATCGAGCACATCAGCGCCATTGTAGAGCGCAACCAGCCTGCCCTGCTGCGCTTCCGGAACGTGGAAGCCGGTATCGGTCATGCCGAGCGGATCGAAGATGCGCGCCTTCAGGTAGGCATCGAGCGCCTGGCCGGAGACGACCTCCACGATACGGCCGAGCACGTCGGTGGCCACCGAATATTCCCAACCGCTGCCTGGATGATAGGACAGCGGCAGATCGGCAAGCTTGTCGAGCATGTCAGATAGCGGTGTCAGCGGATTGAGCACGCGCGCCTCGTTGTATCCCTTGAACAGCACCGTGCCGGGATCGAAGATGCCGTAGCTGAGGCCGGAGGTGTGCGTCAGGAGCTGGCGGATCGTGATCGGGCTCTTCGCCGGCTCGACGTCGGCAAGGCTCGAAGCGCCCGGCTTCAGCACCTTGCGGCCAGCGAGCTGCGGCAGGAATTTCTCGATGGGGTCATCGAGCCCGATGCGACCTTGCTCGACCAGCAGCATGATCGCGCAGGTGACGAAAATCTTGGTATTGGAGAACGCGCGGAAGATATGGTCGGGACGAAGCGCAGTCTTGGCTTCGCGGTCGGCAAAGCCGACGCATTGCTGGTCGACCACCTCGCCCCCGCGCAGCACGGCCCAGGATGCGCCCGGAATGATCTCCTGATCGACGTAGCGCTGCATCGCCGTCCGTGCGGCGGAAAAATCGGTCGTTCTGGCGTCCATGTGCTTCCCCCAAATTGTGGTTGGGACGGATATAGCGAAAATCGGCAGGAAATGAAGGGCGCCCCCGAGGGCGCCTATTGCTGCTTCATGAACGCTGTGACATGCAGGCAGCGGCGGATGCGCATGCCCTGCCGCTGGTACAGCGCGATCGCCGACGCGTTGCTCGAAAACACGTGCAGGAACGGAATTTCCCCGCGCGCCTCGATCCCGCGCGCGACGGCCGCAAGCAGCACCTGCGCATAGCCGCGGCCGCGATAGTCGGGATGCACGCACACAGCCGTCATCTCGGTGAACTTGCCCGGCTTCATGCGCTCGCCGGTCATCGCGACCAATTGTCCCCCGGCGCGAATGCCGAGGAACGTACCGAGCTCATGGGTGCGGCGCGCGAACGGACCGGGCTTCGTCAGCTCCGTCAATGCCATCATGGCAGGGACGTCGTCGGCCCCCAGCGTGACGATCTCGGCATCGCGGAGCGGACTGGCCGCGGGCGAGCCGATCATCTGCTCGCAAGGCCCGGCGATCACGACCTTGAAACCGGCGGGGACGTCGACCGGATCCGGCGTGAACAATGCGGCGACCTGCGAACCCGACAGCAGATCACCGAGCGCGGCAAAGCTCGCCGCGGACATGTCGACCATGTCGGCAAACGGCGTCATGTCGACGGGATACCGTAGCGCCCGCGGCCCGCCCTCGGCCAGATGCTTGTGACTGGTCGTCAGCGCGCTCCAGATCGGACGATCCAGCAGCACCTCATCGCTGTCGGACACCGGCCTAGTCCTTGTCGAAGCTGACGATGACGGCAGCATTGGCGATGAGGATGGGATCGTTGGCCACTTCGGTCGCCGAGGGAATCTCCAATCCACCCTTGACCGCCGTGACGGTGACGGTGCCGTAAGGCAGCTCCTTGGCAACGGCCTCCTTGTCGACGGCTTCCGGATTGGGCACTGCGATCGTGACGTCGACGAACATGTCGTTCGCGGTCTTGCCGATCATCCGGAAGAAGCCGAGGCTCGAATGCCTGATGGCATCCGACACCGCGCGCTTGGCCGCCTTGGTGGCGTCCCTGCCGTGGACATCGACGCCCATGCCCATCTCGGTGACGCAACGAACACGAGTCATTTTGTTGTCCTGTGCTTGTTCGGTATTTGGGAGTGTGGGTGATCGAGTCTCTCCAGACAAGCCCCTCTCGTGTCCCGGACGCGCTGCAACGCTTTTGCGTTGCTGCGCAGAGCCGGGACCCAGGAGGCCGCGAAGGTGGCTGACGCATGGGCCCCGGCTCTGCAGCGCAACGCTGAAGAAGCGCTGCGCTGCGTCCGGGGCACGAGACCAAACATCACCCCTTTGCCTTCTCATGGGCCCGCAGCTCGTCCACGAGCACCCGCACGTTCTCCGAATAGTCGATGGGGATCACGACCAGATGCACGCCGCCCTCCCTGAACGCGGCATCCAGCGTCGGGCCGAAGCTGTCGATGCTCTCGATCCGATGCCCCTTCGCCCCGTAGGCCTTCGCGTAGAGAACGAAATCGGGATTGCCAAAGGTCATGCCGTAATCGGCGAAATGATCGACGGCCTGCTTCCAGCGGATCATGCCGTAGGCCCCGTCCTCCAGCACCAGCACGACGAGGTTGAGCTTGAGGCGGACGGCGGTCTCCATCTCCTGGCTGTTCATCATGAAGCCGCCGTCGCCGGCGACCGCGAGCACGCGGCGGTCGGGATAGAGCATCGCGGCCATCATCCCCGACGGCAGGCCGGCGCCCATCGTCGCCAGCGCATTGTCGAGCAGCAGCGTGTTGGCGAGGCGGGTGCGGTAGTTGCGCGCGAACCAGATCTTGTACATGCCGTTGTCGAGCGCGACGATGCCGTTCTCCGGGATCACCTGCCGGATGTCGTGCACGATCCGCTGCGGCGTCGGCGGCCAGCGCGCCTCGGTGGCGCGGTCGGCGATGTGCCCAAGGATTTCTTCGCGCAACGGCAGCAGCGCCGCAGCCTGCGGCAGCTTGCCTTCGAGCCGGTCGGCGAGCAGCTCCAGGCTGGGGCCGACGTCGCCAATGACCTCCGCGTCCGGAAAATAGACCAGCTCGACGCTGGCCGAGGTGTAGCTGACGTGAATGACCTTCGGCCCTGACGGCCCCATGATGAAGGGCGGCTTCTCGACGGGGTCGTGACCGATCGCGATGATCAGGTCGGCGGCGTCGATGGCGTCGTGGACATAATCACGCTCGGACAGCGCGGCCGTCCCCATGTAGAGATTGGTGCCGCCGGGCACGGTGCCCTTCCCCATCTGCGTCGTGAAGAACGGAATGCCGGTCCGCCGCACGAAGCTGGCGATACCATGGGTCGCGCGCGGCCGGCTGGTCGCGGCGCCCATCATGACCAGCGGATGTCTCGCCGACAGAATCATCTCGGCGGCGCGGTCGAGCGCGGCGCGATGGGCGACCGGGATTTCGATCGGATGGACCGGGATCACGGGAACGTCAGGCACTTCGTCACCCGCGATGTCCTCGGGCAATTCGAGATGCACCGGCCCCGGGCGCTCCTCCATGGCGACGCGAAAGGCATCGCGCACCACGGTCGGGATGCTGGAGGCGCTGACGATCTGCCGCGACAGTTTGGTCAGCGGTTTCATGGTCGCGACGACGTCCACGATCTGGAAGCGCGCCTGCCGGCTGCTCATGATCGGCTTCTGGCCGGTGATCAGGATCATCGGCATCGCACCGAGATGCGCATAGGCCGCGCCCGTGGACAAATTGAGCGCGCCGGGGCCGAGCGTCGAGAGACAAACGCCGGGCTTGCCGGTCAGCCGCCCATGCGTGGCGGCCATGAAGGCGGCGGCCTGCTCGTGACGGGTCAGGACCAGCTCGATCTTGGAGGTGCGCAGCGATTCCACGAGATCGAGATTCTCCTCGCCCGGGACGCCGAAGATACGGTCGACGCCTTCGTTCTCCAACGCGGCGACAAACAGGTCCGATCCCTTCACCTTGCGCTCCTGTCCGCTCATGTCGCCTCCGCTTGTGCTCGCTCCCGTGTTCCACGGCAGTTGGCACATGGTAGCGACCTGCGGTCCCGGCACAACTCACAAAGGGCGGCACACGGCATCAACTTCGCCATTGCCGAGCGATACAATCGAGCGTCTGCCCGCAAGGCCGCCAGCATGCACATTGCAAGCCGCACGCAACCTGCTATCGCTCCGGCAATGACACCCAAATCCTTCGAAACCCGCTGCCTGCGCCTGCCCGCCGTCACCAAAGTGGTGCAGTGGGAAGGCACCTCCGTCTTCAAAATCGGCGGCAAGATGTTCGCGCTCGGCGGCGGCTTTGCCGCTGGTACCGGTGGCTACATGTTCAAGACCTCGGATATGGCCTATGCGATGCTGATCGAGCACGGCGTGGCGCGACCGGCGCCATACCTTGCGCGTGCCAAATGGGTGCAGCTCGTCAGCAACGGCGCGCTGCCCGACGCCGAGCTCACGGCCTATCTGACTGAGGCGCATGCGCTGATCGTGGCAAAGCTCACGCGGAAGGCCCGCAAGGAACTGGGGCTCGCCCCGCCGGGGAGCGGCCGGCGCGACGATCACCGCGTGTAGCCAGCCGGCCACTCGCGGCAACATTGAGCTTTCATTCTTCCCCGATATACTGGCGGTCGTGGATTCGATTTAGGACATCGGCGTGGCGATTGATCTGAAGGCGGTCGAGCAACTCGCGACCGATCAATCCTCGCTCAAGGCCGCCGCCGGCCTTGCCAAGCCCGCCAAATGGTCCGGCGTCGGCGGCAGCCGCGATGGCGCGCTGATCTGGGGCGAATGCGCGGGCTCCGGCGCCAATCCGTACCGCGTGATGGCCGATCTGCGCGACCTCGGCAACAAGTGCACCTGCCCGTCGCGCAAATTTCCCTGCAAGCACGTGCTCGGCCTGCTGTGGCTGAATGCGGAAGCAGTGGTGCCGTTCACGCCCGCCGACACGCCGGCCTGGGTCAGCGATTGGCTCGGCCGCCGGCGCGGCACGTCCGCGGCAAAGCCTGCGACCAATGCGCCATCCGGCGGCGAGAAGGATCTGGGCGCCGCGCGCGCCGCCGAACCTGAGGTCGCCGACGATCCGAAGGACGTGGCGCGGCGCGAGGCCCAGGCGGCCAAGCGCAACGAGGAAACCGAGCGTGCCATTCTCGATGCGCTGGATGCGCTCGAGCAATGGATCGGCGACCAGCTTCGCATGGGGTTGTCGGGCTTCATCGACGACGCCACGGCACGGTGCCGGCGGATCGCGGCGCGGCTGGTCGACGGCAAGGCCGCGGTGCTCGCAGGCCGGATCGACGAGCTGCCGTCCCGCCTCCTCGCGCTTTCTGCAGGTGACCGGCCGCGCGGCGCCGTGGTCGAGCTCGGCAAGCTGGTACTGCTCGCGCGCGCCTTCCGCGCCGCGCCACGCAACACCGAGATCCGCCGCGCCGTGGCGGCATCCGAGACGCGCGAGACGGTGCTGGCCGATCCAGATGCGCTGCGGGTCGATGCGGACTGGGAGGTCCTTGCCGAGCAGGTGCAGACGCGCCGCGACGGCCTGGTATCGCAGACCACCTGGTTGCTCAATCTCGCCGCGACCGGTCCGCGCTTCGCCACGCTGCTGGATTTTTTCCCGGCAAGCGCCGGACGGCGCGGTCCGGTGTTCACGCCCGGCGAGCGCTTTCACGGCGAGCTCGTCTTCTATCCGTCGGCGCAGCCGCTCCGCGCCCTGCTCGTCCGGCGCGACGCCGCACAGGAGATGCCGGCACCGGGATGGCCCGTGCCAGACGAAGCACTTTCCGAGGCGTTGACGCGACCCTTGCTGACAGAGCCCTGGGTGATCGACATTCCGCTGCTGCTGCCGCACGGGCGCATCGCGCGTGACGCTGCCGGACACACATGGTGGCGATCGGCCGATGGCCTCGCGACGCTGCCGGTGGCCTCCGAGGTCAATGGCATTCTGTGCGGCACCGATCTCGCGCGCACCGCCGCGATCTGGTCGGGCAGTCGGCTCGCGATCCTCGCCGCGCAGACCCCCTGGGGGCGGATCGGCGGCCATGACTGAGGCAACCAGGGCCGAGACGATCCTTGATGTGATGGGTTCAGTCCTCACGCGCTGGACCATGGGATCCGCGGCCGCGCCCGCAGCCACGTTCTGGCGTACCGAGCTCGGCGACGATCCCGCCGAAGCGGAATTGCGGCTGCTGGCGCTTTCCGGCCAGTTTCTCGGCACCTCGGTAACGATGGAGCCGGCTTCAGTGCTCCGCGCCCTGCCCGACATCCCGACGCTTGCACTGCCGACGGTGCCCGAAGAGCTGCGTCCGCTCGTGCGTCGGATCCTCGCGGCGAAGAAGCAGGCGCACGCCGGGACCGAACTCGTCCACTTCCTCGCGGCGCGCGGCTGGACAACGCATCCGGCCGACTGGATGCCCGCAGCCGACGATGACGACGCGCCGGACGTATATGCCAGCTGGCGCGACTGGGCGACGATTGCGGACTCCGACGGCGCCACCCGGCGGCAAACCAACGACAGCCTCACCGCCGAGAACTGGGACGATTTCTGGCCCGCTGCTCGCAAGGCGGCACTGGCCGAACTCAGGCGGCGCGACCCGTCCGCCGCACGCGCGGTGCTGGAGGCCAAGCTCGCGAGCGAGACTGCCGACACACGCTTGCGCCTGCTGTTGCTGCTGTCGGAGCGGCTATCCGACGACGACATCGCCTTTCTCGAGCGCATCGCGGCCGACGATCGCGCCCCCAAGGTCAAGGCGCTTGCCGTCTCGCTGCTCGCGCGTCTTGGCCGCGGCCCTGCGGCCGGCGAGGACGTCGCCGAGCTTGCCGGCTTCTTCTCGGTCAAGACCAAGGGGCTGCTACGCCGCTCGCGCGTGATCCAGGCCGAACCACTCAAGACGCCGGCGCAGATGCAGCGCCGCAAGGCGTTGTTCGACGGCGCCGACCTCGCTTCGTTTTCCGGCGCGCTGGGGCTTGCGCCGCAGGAGCTGATCGCCGCCTGGGACTGGAACGTGGACCATGCCGCCGACATGTCGCTGATCAACCTGATCGTCGCGACCGGGACGGATGCGCTGGTCGCGCAAGCGGCGGACGCCATCGGCGAACGCGATGCCACCGGCCTCGTTGCCGCGCTCGCGCCACGCCTTGCGCCCGCCGAACGCACGAGGCATGCCGAGGCGGCGCTGCGCACCCACGGCATCAGCTTCGAGCTGGCCCGACAGCTCGCAGGCGCAGCGGCACGGCTGGACGATCCGCTCTCCGCGCCCGCCGGCAAGACCCTGCTCGCCGCGCTTCATCGCGATGACGCAAGGCCCGGCGATCAGGTCTCGGAGCTTCACGCGCTCGGCCTTCTCGCCTCGCGAGACGGCGCGCGACAATCACTGCAACGACTGACGGCTGCGGGCCTCCTGCAAGGAGACCCGCGCCTCGACATGCTGCGGCTCAACGCCGCGTTGGACGACAACGGAGCGAAACCATGAGCGAGAAACTGCGCTTGCCCGCCGAGGACAGCTATGCCGCCGAGTTGAAGGCGCTTGCCGCGGGCGACGGGCATCGTCCGCCGGGCTGGGCGCTCTCGCCGCGGCAAGTGGTGACTTACCTCATGGGCGGAAAGGCCGCCGACGGGAGCGTGATCACGCCGAAATATGTCGGAGACAAGCGGCTGATCGAGACCGCCGTCGCGACACTTGCGACCGATCGCGCCTTGTTGCTGCTGGGCGTGCCCGGCACCGCCAAATCGTGGGTCTCCGAGCACCTCGCCGCGGGCATCACCGGCGACTCCACGCTCGTGATCCAGTGCACGGCCGGGACCGACGAGAACCAGATCCGCTACGGCTGGAACTATGCCCAATTGCTCGCCCACGGGCCGAGCCGCGAAGCGCTGGTCCCGACGCCGCTGATGCGTGCGATGGAGGGCGGCAAGCTCTGCCGTTTCGAGGAACTGACGCGGATGGGCAGCGACGTGCAGGACACGCTGATCACCGTGCTGTCGGAAAAGATGATGCCGGTTCCGGAACTCAACACTGCCGTCTATGCCCAGCGCGGCTTCAACATCATCGCCACCGCCAACAACCGCGACAAGGGCGTCAACGAATTGTCCTCCGCGCTCAAGCGCCGCTTCAACGTCGTCGTGCTGCCCCTGCCCGACAGCGCCGAGGAGGAAGTGGCGATCATCGTCAAGCGTGTCGGCGAGATGGCGCAGAATCTCGATTTGCCGGCACCGAAGAACGTCGCCGACGAGGTCGCGCGCGTCGTCTCGATCTTCCGCGAGCTGCGCTCCGGGTCGACCGAGGACGGCAAGGTCGCGCTGAAGTCGCCCTCGGGCGGGCTGTCGACAGCCGAAGCGATCGCGGTGATGATCGGCGGCATCAGCCAGGCGACCTTCTTCAACGACGGCAAGCTGACGCCGGAGACGCTCGCCAGCAACATGATCGGTGCCGTCGTGAAGGATCCGGTGCAGGATACGGCCGTGCTCGGCGAATATCTCGAAACCGTGTTGAAGAAGCGGCGTGGCTTCGAAGGCTATTATGCTTCGCTGACCGACCGGATCTGACAGCGCGGCGCGAGCGATGGCAGGCCAGGTCTCCCTCTTCGGCATCCGGCATCACGGCCCCGGCTCCGCGCGGCGGTTGGTGGAAGCGCTCGACGCGCTGAAGCCGGTCGCGGTGCTGATCGAGGGCCCGGCGGATGCATCGGAGCTACTACCGATGCTCGCCGACCCCGACATGGTGACGCCGGTGGCGCTGCTCACCTACGCCGAGGACAATCCGGCGAACGCCAGCTTCTTTCCCTTTGCCGACTATTCGCCGGAATACCAGGCCGCACGCTGGGCGGTACGCCACGGCACGACCCTGCGCTTCATCGACCTGCCGGCATCGGACCGGCTGGGTGCCACCGACGGCGACATTGCGGAAGAGATTGCGGCAAGGGCGGAGGCCGATCCAGTCAGCCACGACCCGATCGGGGCGCTCGCCACCGCCGCAGGCTATGACGACGGCGAGTCCTGGTGGTCCGACGTCATCGAGGAGAATCCTGCAACGGGCCAGATCTTCGCCGCCGTTGCCGATGCGATGACGGCGCTGCGCGCAGACGAGAAATCGCTGTCGGCCCGCGAGGCCGCGCGCGAGGCGCATATGCGGATCGAGATCGCGAAGGCGGCAAAGGACCACGATGGCGCCATCGCGGTCCTTTGCGGCGCCTGGCACGTGCCGGCGCTTGCCGAGCGTCGCAGCCTTGCTGCGGATCGCGAATTGCTCAAGGGCCGGCCGAAGACCAAGATCAAGGCGACCTGGGCGCCTTGGACCGCGCCGCGCCTGGCGCGCGCGAGCGGCTATGGCGCGGGCGTGGTGGCGCCGGGATGGTGCGCCCATGTCTGGGATACGCGCGACCGCGATCGTGCCGCGGTGTGGCTTGCCAAGGCGACGCGCGTGCTGCGCGATCGCGGCCACTTCGTATCGACCGCCTCGGTGATCGAGGCGCAGCGGCTCGGCACTGCCCTCGCGGCGCTGCGCGGCCGCCCTGCGCCGGGTTTCGCAGAGCTGCGCGAGGCGGCGATCGCGTGCCTGTGCAACGGCGAGCGCGCCATGTGGGAGAATATTTCAGCCGAGCTGTTGATCGGCGCAGGTGTCGGCGCGATCCCGGCCGCGACACCGCTCGCGCCGCTGCTCGAAGATCTCCAGCGGCAGCAGAAGGCGACGCGGCTCAAGCCGGAGGCGCTCGATCGGCCGCTGACGCTCGATCTGCGCAGCGAAAGCGGGCTGATGCGCTCCACGCTGCTGCACCGGCTGAACGCGCTCGACGTGCCCTGGGGACGGCTCACCGACGCGGGTCGCAGCCGCGGTACGTTTCGCGAGAACTGGCAGTTGCGCTGGGAGCCGGAATTCGCAGTCAGGCTCGTGGAGAATCTGCTCCACGGTTCGACCATCGCCGAGGCTGCCGGCGGACGCCTGATCGAAGCGATGGGCAAGGAAGCCGAACTGGCTCCGCTCGCGACGCTGGTGCGCAACGCCATGATCGCCGACTTGTCTCGCGCCACCGCGTTCGGCATCGCGGCGCTGGAGACCAAGGCGGCGCTGACCAGCGACGGACAGTCTCTGCTCGGTGCGTTGCCGCCGATGGCCGACATCCTGCGCTATGGCGAGGCGCGCGCCGGCACGGTCGAGCATCTGGCGGCGCTGATGCCGCGCATCGTGGTGCAGGCCGCACTCGCTTTGCCCTATGCCGCGCGCAATCTGGACGGACCCGCGGCGGCCAAGCTGCGCGGCGCGCTGCTCGCAGCCGACGCAGCGATCCAGCTTGCCCAGATCGAGCCCGAAATCGTCGCCAGCTGGCGCGATGCGCTGAGCGCGCTGCTGAACGATGATCAGGCCACCCGGTTGATCGCCGGCACCGCGGCGCGGTTGCTCTACGAGGCCGAGCTCTTGACTGCCGATCACGCGGCCGACCTGCTGACGCGGATGCTCTCGCCCGGCACGCCCGTTGCGGAAGCCGCCGGCTTCTTCGAAGGCTTCTTCGAGGGCGCCGGCCAGCGGCTGATCCACGATGCAACGCTGCGCGGCGCCGTCGACGCCTGGTTGATGACGCTGGACGAGGACGCCTTCACCGCCAGCCTGCCGCTGTTCCGCCGCGTCTTCTCGGCGCTGGACCGAACCGAGCGCAGGCGGTTGATGGACGCGCTGTTCGCGCGCAGCACCGATGCCGCCAAAGGATATCGGCTGCTCGCCGGCGCAGGTGATATCTGGTCCGCGCATCAGGTCCGCGTGCTCGAACTTCTCACCTCGGGAGCTGCGCGATGAGCGAAGCCGATGAACGCGGCCGCCGCTGGACGCTCGCCCTCGGCGTCGACGCGGAAGGCGCCGAGAACGGCCCAGCCCTGTCCGCCAGCGATCGCCGCATGTCGGAGGCGCTGACGGCGCTCTATGGCGACGGCGACGAGGCGCCGAAGAAGGGCCGCGGCGGGCTCGGCGGCTCGGCGCCGCGCGTCGCAAAATGGCTCGGCGACATCAGGGAGTTCTTCCCCGCGCCCGTGGTGCAGGTGATCCAGAAGGACGCCTTCGAGCGCAAGGGTCTGCGCCAGATGCTGGTCGAGCCCGAATTCCTTGCGACCGTCGAGGCAGATGTGAGCCTGATCGCCGATCTCATCGCGCTGCGCGGCGTGATGCCGGAGAAGACCAAGGATACCGCCCGCATCGTCATTGCCAAGGTGGTGGCCGAGCTGATGGAACGGCTCGAGCGGCGCACCGCGGACGCGGTCCGCGGCGCCTTGAACCGCTCGCTGCGCACCCATCGCCCGCGCTTTGCCGACATCGACTGGCCGCGCACCATCAAGGCCAATCTGCGCCACTACCAGGCCGAGCACCGCACCGTGGTGCCCGAACGGCTGATCGGCTTCCTGCGCCAGCAGCGTCGCATCGTCGATCTCGAAGAGGTCACCCTGTGCGTCGACCAGTCGGGGTCGATGGCAACCTCCGTCGTCTATGCCTCGATCTTCGCGGCGGTGATGGCCTCGCTGCCGGTGGTCGCGACCAAGCTCGTCTGTTTCGACACCGCGATCGTCGACCTGACCGAAGAGCTCGCCGATCCCGTCGAGGTGCTGTTCGGCGTCCAGCTCGGCGGCGGCACCGACATCAACCGCGCCGTCGCCTATTGCGAGGAGCGCATCGAACGGCCGGCGAAGGCGCATCTGATCCTGATCACCGACCTCTATGAAGGCGGCGATGCGGATGCGCTGGTCGACCGGCTGGCGCGGCTCGCAACGCGCGGCATCAACGTGATCGTGCTGCTGGCGCTGACCGACACCGGCCATCCCTCTTATAATCCCGCGCTGTCCGCGAAGGTCGCAAGTCTCGGCATTCCCGTGTTCGCCTGCACGCCGGATCAGTTTCCGGATCTGATGGCAACCGCCCTGAAGCGTGAGGACGTTGCCGGCTGGGCCGCCGACCAGGACATCAAGCTGATCCGGCCGGAAACCTAGCATCAGCTCCCGCTCGATTGACAGACCGCGATATCTGACTAAAGTCAGACATCATGCTCGACCCCGTTTCCCGCGTTCGCCGCTTCAACCGTGCCGTCACTTCCGCCGTCGGCGCGCTCGATACCTCGTTTCTCGGGCGCGGCCGCCCGCTCGGCGCGGCGCGCGTGCTCAATGCGATCGGGCACGGGCGTTCGGACGTGGCCGAGATCCGCGACTATCTCGGCCTCGATTCCGGTTTGATGAGCCGGCTTCTGCGCAGCCTGGAAGAGGACGGCCTGGTCGAGACCGCCGCGCATGAGGACGATGCCCGCCGCCGGGTCGCGACATTGACGCGTGCGGGCCGGCGCGAGTTCGCGGCCTATGAGGCACTGTCGAACACGCAGGCCGAGGGCTTGCTCGCGCAGCATTCGCAGGCCGAGACGCTGCTGGCGGCGATGGACCTGATCGCGTCCGCATTGACGCGCGAGCGTGTTGCGCTGGAGGAGATGGATCCGCGAAGCGAAGAAGCGCGTTACTGCCTCGGCGAGTATTATGCCGAGCTCGGCCGCCGCTTCAAGCAAGGCTTCGACGTCTCACTGTCGCGCGACCCTGACGCCAAGGACATGCGCCGCCCGCGCGGCAACTTCATCGTCGCGATGTCGGACACGCTGCCGATCGGCTGCGTCGGCCTGAAGGGCACCGATCACGGCTATGCCGAGATCAAGCGGCTGTGGGTCGCGCCCGCCGCGCGCGGATTGCGGCTCGGCCGGCGCCTGATGGACGCCGCCGAGAGCGCCGCGCGCGCGCTCGGCATCACGCTGCTGCGGCTCGACACCAACAGCGCGCTGCCCGAGGCCGGCCAGCTCTACCGCACGACGGGCTGGCGCGAGATCCCGCGCTACAATGACGATCCCTATCCGGACCTGTTCTTCGAGAAGCGCATCTGAGCTGGACCGGTTCGCGATCCTCGCGCGTTAGGGTCGAAGCCGTCGGGAGCTTCGATATGAGAAGAGACGACCTCGCTGCCATCTACCACGCCTACATCGCCTGCCTGAACCGGCAGGACTGGCCGGCCCTCGGCCAGTTCGTGCATGACGACGTCGCCCACAGCGCGCGGCCGCTCGGGCTGTCCGGCTATCGCGCGATGCTGGAGCAGGACTTTCGCGAGATCCCGGATCTGCGTTTTGACATCGAAATGCTGCTGTCGGATCCGCCCAGGATCGCGGCGCGGCTGAGGTTCGACTGCGCGCCGGTCGGGACATTCCTAGGCCTTGCCGTCAACGGAAAGCGCATCTCGTTCTGCGAGAATGTGTTCTACGCGTTCCACGACGGAAAAATCCGGCAGGTGTGGTCGGTGATCGACAAGGCGGCGATCGAGGCGCAGCTCTGACTCTGCGCCTCGATATCGAACCTACGCCGCCGCCGGCGCCACCTCGCCTTGCGGCTTTGCAAACGGCCTGAAGTTCATCGCCATCAGGAAGGCACCCAGGCCCATCGCCCAGGAAGCGATGTAGAGCCAGGCGTAGCTGGAGAAGGCGTCGTAGATCAGGCCGCCGGCGAGCGGGCCCGTCGCCATGCCGAGGCTGCCGGCCATCGCCGTGCCGCCGATCACCGTACCCATCATCCGCAGCGGAAAGTTCTCGCGGATCAGCACGGCGTAGAGCGGCATGGTGCCGGCATAGATGAAGCCGAACACCGCGCCGACGGCGTAGAAGGTCGCCAGCTGATGGGCGAAGACGTAGGCGAGCGCGCCGAACGCCTGGAGCAGCAGCCCCGAGACCAGCACGCGCTTGGCCCCGAAACGGTCGCCCATCAGGCCGAAGGCGATGCGCCCGCCGAGCCCGGCAAAACCCTCGATGCTGTAGATCGTCACCGCCGCGACCAGCGGGATGCCGCAGCTCACGGCATAGCTGACGGTGTGGATGATCGGACCGGAATGGGTGGCGCAGCAGAAGAAGTTGGTCGCGAGCAGGATCAGGAATTGCGGCGAGCGCAGCGCCTCGCCCATCGACATCTCGTTCTGCGCGGTCCCCTCGCCCGTTGGTGCGACCGCCGCATGGGCGAGCGCCGGCGGGCGGCGCACCAGAAGCGAGACCGGAATCATGATGGCGCCGACGACGAGCGCGATGATCTGCATCGAGGTGCGCCAGTCATGGTGCGAGACGAGCCAGGCCGCGAGCGGCGCCATCGTCATCGGCGCCACGCCCATGCCGGCCGACACCAACGATACGGCAAGGCTGCGATGGGTATCGAACCAGCCGGTCACGGTCGCCATCATCGGCGCGAAGATCGCCGCACAGGAGGCGCCGACCAGCAGGCCGAACACGAACTGGAACACGATCAGGGAGGTCGCATGGCTTGCCGCGAACAGGCTGAGCGCCAGCACCGTCGATCCCGTCAGCACCACCGGCAGCGGCCCGAACCTGTCGGACAGCGTGCCCCAGGCCATGCTGGTGAAAGCCATTGCCAGAAAGCCGATCGTCATCGCACTGGAGATGCCGGTCACCGACCAGCCGGTGTCCTTGGCGATCGGCTGCAGGAACACCGGCAGCGAAAACATGCCGCCGATCGCGACGCAGCCGAGCAGGCCGCCGGCGGCGACGATCACCCAGCGATAGTTGGAAGAAGTCATTTCGGTCTCCCGTCAGGTCTGTCTCACGTGGAAGACGAATGGGAACTGCGCCGGCCGACATGGCTCACGTCATTTTTGCCGCACGGGTTCGTGACCTGCCAACAAAAAAGTCGAAAACAACCCCATGCACAGTAGCCGGGCGCTGCCGGATCAAGGACTTACGAGGCCTGCGATTTGCGGAATGACGCGCGATTTGACCTGTCAGGCAAAACACCGGCACGATGGCATCATCCCGCCGAACTTGATCTCATCACCATCGAACGTCTGCCACCGACGGACAAGATGCGTTGCCGGAGGCGCCCGCCTCACAGCGCCGCGCCACGGCGCCACGTGCCGACGGTGAGCCAGACCGCCGAGACCAGGAAGTACAGCGCCCCGACCGCAGCATAGCCCGCGACGTTCGCGATCGACGGGATTGCGGGCATCGTGGCCTGAACGATGAAGAAGCCGCCTGCCAGCGCCGACTGGCCTCCGCTGAGCACCATGGTCCATTGCGCGCCGTAGCTCCTCCAGCGCCGGACCGCCGTGCCGAGCTGAAGCAATCCGGCAAGGATCGCCCACGCGCCGAGGATCCCGAGCACCCAGTTCATGCTCACCCGCAAGGCCAGGATGACCGCGACGGTGGTCGCCAGGCTGACCAGCACGTTCAGGGCCTGGGTGCGGTTCTGGTTCAATCCGCCGCTGCAGAGCGCGTCGAGATAATTAGCCGCGGCGTCCCATGCCGGGTAGGCGATCAGCAACGTTGCCGCGATCATCGCAGAGGACGGCGCGACGGCAAAGGCCGCAATGACCCAGGCGAGGGAAAACGCCGCGCGAAGGAAATAGTATTGCTTCAGCCATTGCGCACGGCCCGACGTATCCGAAGCCATCTCAAGATCTCTCATCTTCTTTCCTTACCTACTAGTTGGTAGCTTTCTGGCGAAACGAAATCGCCTCGCCGTTCAGATCGATTGCAGCGGTGCCGGTGTGGCGTCAGTGCCGGGGGGAAAGCCGATCCAGCAGCGGCCGCGCGATGACCCCGAACATTTTCGGATCGCCATAGGCTCGCGCCGACAGCATCGCGCCGTGAACGGTCGCCATGAATCCTTCAGCCTCGATCCGGGCCGTGCCGGAGAGCTGAAGCCGCCCCTGCCGCTTGCCGCGCTCCATCACCGATGTCAGCCACGACGCCAGCGAGCGGAAGTGAGCCCGGACCTCGAGCGCGACTTCTTCAGGCAGGATCGGAAGCTCGCTGGCGAGCAGCGCGCAGACACAGAACGGAGCCGTCGCGTCCTTGATGCACGCTTCCCAATACGCGACATAGCTCTTGAGCTGCTCACCGGGGTCCGGGACGTTGCGCTCCATGGCCGCCAGCCCCGCCTGGGCTTCCTCGCGATATCGCGACACGAGGGTGCGGACCAGATCGACCTTGCTGGCGAAATGGTGGTGAATGCTCGGTTTGCGGATGCCGACGATCTCGGCCACATCGGCGTAGCTGAAGCCGTTGTAGCCGCCGGCAATGATCAGCGTGCGGGCGCAGGCCAGAATGTCGTCGGCGGTCGAGGATATCTTGGTCATGGCAGGTTAGCTACCTTCCAGTTGGTAGGCAGTCAAGAACGGCGTGCTTCAACCCTCCGTGAGTGGTAGGAGCCCTGCATGACCATTCGCCCCATCGTGCGCTATCCCGACCGCCGGCTCGCGATGCCGGCACGCACCGTCACCGCTTTCGACGACGGCTTGCGTGAGCTTGCAGCGGATTTGCTCGACACCATGCGCGCCGCGCCCGGCATCGGCATCACCGCGCCGCATATCGGCATGCCCTTGCGCGTCGTCGTGCTCGAGCTCGACGCCAAGGACGGCCCCCTCACCTACGTCAATCCGGTCATTGAATGGACGTCACCCGAGATGATCCTGCACCGCGAGGGCAGCGTCTCGATGCCCGGCGTCAATGACGAGGTGCAGCGCCACGCGCGGGTGCGGATCAGCTATTGGGATCTCGACGGCAGCATGCAGAGTGAGGAGTCGGACGGCCTGCGCGCCGTCTGCCATCAGCACGAGATCGACCAGCTCGACGGCGTGTTCTGGATCCAGCGACTGTCGCGACTGAAGCGGGAGCGGCTGGTGAAGAAGTACGAGAAGATGGGGCGGGATATGTAGGGCGGGTTGGCCGCGACTGCGCTTCGCGCAGCCGCGGGCATAATCCACCTTAGGCAATCATTTCAGCGGCAGAAAAAGCTCCGCCACCGTCTCATGCTCGGGCACGTCCGGGAAGAAGCTCAGCCGCTGGCAATAGATCGGGAAGTCGCGTGCTTCCTCGCCGCTGGCCGGAAGCCAGTCGCGATAGAGGTAGAGCGCGGCGGGCTCCAGATTGTCGGTGTAGCCGACGACCCGCAGCACGGCGCAGCGCCCGCCGGGGATTTCGCCGGCCTTGACCTCTTCGCCATTCGCCTCGATCGGCTGGTCGGTCCCGACACAGAGGTCCACGCTGTAAGCGGCGGGCGAGGCAGGACGTCGTTCGGACCGCCAGACGTTGAAGGTCGGATTTGTCCTGGGATGCAGGCCCGCTGCCTTGCGCCAGGCGATGAACCGCCGGATGGTGTCGCCGAGCGTTGCCGGGTCGCCCCGATGCTCCATGATCGCCACCCGCGTCGCGGGCACATCGCGGATCGTCACGTCGTCGTTGGTGAAAGTCTTTTGCATGAGCTTGCTCCTCGCATTGTCGAGAGGCCCGAAGGCCACAAGCCACGGCTCCCAGTCGGGAGAGTTGCGGAACGACGACGGCGACTGCCCGAACCGTTGCCGAAAGGCGCGGGCGAAGGCATCCGGGGCTTCGTAACCGGCGTCCATCGCGATGTCGGTGACGCTTTGGACGTCACTGTAGGCCAGCCGATAGGAAGCGCGCTTCATACGGGCCAACTGGACATAGCGATGCACGGACAGCCCGAAGGTCGCCGTGAACTGCCGGTGGAAATGAAACTTTGAGAAGGCCGCAACGCCGCTCAAACTGTCCAGATCGAGATCCGTGTCGAGGTGCCGGTCGATATGGTCCAGCACCCGCCGCATCCGGTCCTGATAGTTTTGCAGCGCCGCCTTCATCGTCCCTCCTCCGTGGCGCCTTTAGTTAGGCGGTGATGGCCGTGAAGCGCTCGACCGATCTTGCGGTTTGAGAGGATATCGCGGCATTCGCCGGCCCGTAGGGCGGATTAGCGAAGCGTAATCCGCCAACTTTGACTGCGGCGTGCCGAGAGAATGGTGGATTACGCCGGCGGACTGCGCTTCGCGCAGCCGCAGGCTAATCCACCCTACGCAGCCTGGCGCCCTACCCGCCCGCCATCAGCGCTTTCGCCAGCGCCATGTAGGCCGGCAGCGTCACGGGATCGTTGGCGGCATTGCCGGCAACTGGGTGCGAGGCGTAGCGCGCGATCACCATCTCGGCCTTGGGATCGACATAGATGCCCTGACCGTAGACGCCGCGCGCCATGTAGGCGCCGTGCTCATTGTGCGTGACCCACCATTGATTGCGGTAGGACGCGCCGGGCAGCGTGGTGTAGCCGGCCGGCTTGAATTTCTCAGGGTCGCCGCCGCGTGCGATGTCCTCGACGACGGTTGACGGCACGATCTGACGACCGTTGAAGCGGCCGTGATTACGCATGGTCTCGCCGAAGCGGGCGAGATCGCGCAGTGTCGTGGACAGACCGCCGCCGCCGCTTTCGGTGCCGATGCGGTCGACGTGATAATACGCGTCCTCCTCCGCGCCCATGGGAATCCAGATGCGCTCCGACAGAAGAGCGGACAGCGTCATGCCGCTGGCGCGCCTGATGATCCAGGCCAGCACGTCGGTGTTGACGGTCTTGTAGGCAAAGGCCTTGCCGTGCTCGCCCTGCTTGTTTTGTGCGATGAGGAAATCGAAGATCGTGGTCGGGCCGTCATAGTCAGGCGGAATCGGCGCCATGCCGTTGGCGCGCCGAAGGCCCCACACATCCGAATTCTTGTCGGTGTAGACCTCGGTGTAGGCGAGCCCCGTGGTCATATCCATCACCTCGTGCACGCGCGCATCGCCGAACCCGCTGGCCCTCAGCTCCGGCACATAGTCGGTCACGGAAGCCTGGGGATCGATCTTGCCCTCGCTGACCAGAATGCCGGCGAGCACGCCGGTGAAGGACTTCGTCACGGACATCCCGATATGCGGCTTGTGCGGCTTCAGCGCGCCGAAATAGCGCTCATAGATCAGCCTGCCCCGATGCAGCACGGCGATGCCGTCCGTGTACGTCTCCTCCAGCATTTTCGCGAAGGTCATCGGCCGCCCGTCCATGGTGGTCGAGGCGACCGTGCCGATGTCGTGATCCGCCCGCGGCAGCGGTGAGGCCGGCCCTGCTCCGCGCCAGACATTCACGGTGGGCACGAGCTGGCGGATGTTGCTCCAGGCCCAGCGGAGTTCGGGGAAATTGCGGAAGGAGCCGTTTTGGAAGGTGATGGTGCGGTCCGGCGCCGGCGGAAAGCCCTTCATCCAGCCGACGGTTTCGGGATCGGTCTCGGCGGCGGTGGCGGGCTGTTGGCTGGGGGCGATCGCAGTGGACATGCAAGCTGGCTCCGGAGAGGACGATGCGGGCGTCGTATCACGGCCGAACGAGACGGACATCCGACGTTTCCGCCGGGTCCCTGCGCGCCGATCGGATCGGCGGCAGCGCCAGCCCTGCTCACCACCGCGCTGTCGCGCTCCCCAGCACGGTCCGTCCCTGCGTGAACGCGCAGGTCCCACCATTGCAGATCGGAACGCGCTCATCCGACAGATTGCGCGCATTCAGAGCCAAGCGCATGCCGCGATAGTCGTAATGCACGCCCGCATCAAACGCCGTGACGGCCGGATTCCTGATCGTATTGACCTCGTCCGCCCAGGTCTGCCCGATCCATCGCGCACCGGCACCGACGCCAAAGCCTGCAAGCAGGCCATTCTGCCAGGTGTAATCGAGGAAGATCGCCGCCTGCTGCAACGGCACGCCGATCGGCACCTTGCCGAGATCAAGGCCATTGCTGCGCGTCACGATGGCATCGGTATAGCTGTAGGACGCGACACCTTTGAGACCCTCGGCCAGCGACAGCACGGCCTCGAGCTCGGCGCCGCGCGAACGAACCTGACCGGTCTGCACCGAAAAAGTCGGAAAGGCCGGATCGATGGTCAACACGTTGTCCTTGGTGAGGTTGAACCAGGTCGCGGTGAAGTAACTGTTCCAGCCAAGCGGCTGATACTTGATACCGGCTTCAAACGATTCACCCGTCGTTGGCGCGAATGGTGTACCGCCGCGCTGGGGTGCCGTCGTGCCGGTTAGCGGCAGAAACGATGTCGCATAGTTCACATAGGGGGCAAGCCCCGACTCGAACAGATACAACAATCCGGCGCGGCCGGTGAACTTGCTTGGCTCGCTGTTGCTCGTCACACCCGTCAGGTCGTTGCGGTTCGAGAGCTCGGCAAAATCCTGCCGGCCGCCGACGGTCAGCCGCCAGCCGCCCCACGCGATCTGGTCTTGTGCGTAAAGCCCGACCTGGCCGAGCGTTTGGCTGTTGGTGCTCATGAGCCCCAGAGGCATCGTCGGCGCCGAACTGCCGTAAACCGGATTGATCAGATCGAGCGACGGCGCCAAGCCGGCATAATAGTCCAGCGTCGTGCTTTGCCGGAAATAATCAACACCCGCGAGGACCGTATGCTTGATCGGACCGGTGGCCAGCTTGGCCTCGATCTGGTTGTCGACGTTGAATGTGTTCAGCCGCTCACGGAAGGTCGCCGCGTAGCGGTTGAGGGTGCGGCCATCCGGCGACAAACTGAGCGCATCGACCATGTTGCCCTCGAACGACACATGTTCGAGCCGGACATGCTGCCGGAACGCCAATGCCTCGTTGAAGCGATGCTCGAGCCTGTAACCGACCGAGGCCTGCCACTGCGTGAGCGCGTCGAATGCGGGATCGCCGAGACGAATATTGGTGACCACGCCGGTCACCGGGTTGCGAAGGTAATACGGCCACATCGACGTCTTGCTGCGCTCGTACTCGGCCAGCACGGTCAGCGTCGTATCCTCGTTCAGCTTGGCGGTCACGCTCGGGGCGAAAAACACGCGGTCGTCCCACGTCCCGGGAATCTGCGTGCCGCTGTCGCGCACCAGCCCGGTGAAGCGATAGAGCAGCTTGTCGTTATCAAGGCTCGGTCCGCTGAAGTCGAAACGTCCCTGATAGCGATCGAAATTGCCGATATCGAGGCCAACCTCGTTGAGCCGCTTGTCGAGCGGCATCTTGCTCACATAGTTCACCATGCCACCGGCTTCATTGGCACCGTACAGCACGGACGACGGACCGCGCATCACCTCGATGCGCTCGGCGCCATAGGGCTCGTTGCGGAAATAGGCGAACGAGCCGTTGCCCTGCCGCAAGCCGTCCCGATAATTGCCGTACTGGTTGGCCGCAAATCCGCGGATCAGAAACTGATCATAACGCGGGTCGAAGCCGTATGGCTGCGTCTGCACGCCGGCGGTGTAGGCCAACGCCTCGCCGACGGTTCGTGCGCCGGTGTCGCGGATCTGGTCCTGCGTCACGACCGAGACGGACTGCGGCGTCTCGATCAGCGGCGTATTCGTCTTGGTGCCGGTGGCGCTGCGCGTTGCGACGAAGCCCTGGACCGGACCCATCGCACTCTGAAGAGTCGTGACCGACACCGGAGCTGCTGCAGCAATCTGCGCCTCCCTGCGCGGATTCGGCCGCCGCACCGATCGTCGCATCTCGCTTGCGGCACCGGGCCGCGCGGACTGCGCGCGGCGGGCCTGCTGCGGCTTTGGAGCATCGACCGTCACTGGCGGTAGCTGAGATTGAGCGTAACTCTTGCCGTCAAGTCCTGCATCCAACACGAACAAACTGCAGGTCGCGAGAAAACCATGCCTCACGGCATTCAAACTCAGCATTCCAATCCCCGGTGAGCAAAAAATCAGACGCGGACTTATGGGCACACGGAAACAAGGAAGCGAAATTGAATGGGTCTAAAGAATGTCGTCTCGTCGCGACTGTGGCATTGTTGCGACTCCGATCCCGTATGCGCAGCGTGCGACAATCTGGACATCGCACCCCTTGATGGATGGCGCTGCGAGCGCTGCGTCAAACCGCCCCGCGGCGATGTTGAACAAACACCGGCGTCAGGCGTCTACCGTTCCACCCTGTCAACTCAAGCGCGGAACGGAAGGATCCCATGAAGGTTCGCAAGTTTGCCGTGGCGGATGCGTCGTTCGAACGCTCGCCCGGGCAGGACGGAGACATTTTCGCAGGCAATGTGATCGACCAGCGCCACGGCGGCCCGATCACCATCGGATTCGGCCGCTATGCGCCGAACCAGAGCCTCGATGAAAAGCTCGCCGTGGACGATGTCATGCTCGTGCTGGAGGGCAAGCTGTCGGTGTCGAGTGAAGCCGGCACCGTCACGGCAGGCCCCGGCGAGATCATCTACATGCCCAAGGGCGAGAAGGTCACTATCCGCTCGCACGAGCAAGGCGCCGTCACGGCCTACGTCACCTATCCACATTGGCAGGAGGCGCTTGAGTGAGGCGGTTCGGGTTCGGCGCAGCTCTCAGGCCCTCTTGCCGCTCCGCTTGGTCAGCGGTGCATTGCGTCGCTCCCGCTTGCCGCGCGCGATCTCCGTCGCCAGCGCGTCGAGCTTCGGCTCCCAGAAAGTCCTGAACCGACCGACCCACGCATCCACTGCCTGAAGTCCGGCCACGTCGACCGAGTAGAGGCGTCTTTGCGCTTCGGCCCGAACGGTCGCAAAGCCGCTCTCGCGCAGCACCTTCAGATGCTGCGACACGGCGGCTTGCGTGATGCCGAATTCGGCCCCGATCGCCTCCACGACTTCCCCGGATGCCATCTCTCCGGGGGCGAGCAGTTCGAGGATGCGTCGGCGCACGGGATCGGCGAGGACTTCGAAGACGTGCATCAGCTTCCTGTGCCGGGGTGCGCGATGTCAGGCGGCATCTCGCCGCGATAAAAGGCAATGGTACGGTCCGAGCGTTGCTTCGCCGAGGCCTCATCCACCCCGCTCGCGACATGCGCTGCGCGCCAAAATTCGCCGCTCCCGGTCATGAATTCCTTGCCCTCGGGCGAGCCCATCCACGCCTCGGCCGTCTCGTGGTCGACCGATGCGCCCGTCGCAACGTATCGCTCGAGCCCGGCGATGGCGAGGTCCCAACCGATGCCGACCGCACCCGGACCGAACTGATTCCAATGATCCTCGATCATCGCGCTGTGCTCAAGCGTCAAGCGCGCCTGGCTCCGTTCTGCCGCCAGCGTGACGTCGATCCAGCTGACCGCACCCGCGAATTCCCATGTCGCCGCGAAATGGGTGGGCGGCGCACAGGCCGTGATGGTGCCGCCCGCATTGCCCTTGAGCTGATACCTTCCGCCGAGCTGGAGGTCTCCCTCGACCGGCAGGAACCAGCGCGGGATGCGTTCCCTGCTCGTCAGCGCGTCCCAGAGATCGTCGACGCTGGTGTCGTAAAGGCGTGTCAAGGTGACCGCGCTGGCCGGCTTCCCGTCCTTCTCGAAATTTCGCACCGAACGCGTGACAAGTCCCAACACCCTGGCAACGTCGATCTCCATCCCGGACCTCCCTTCTGGTTTCGTGAAGGAATATCGGCATGGTCTTATATAAGTCAATACTTATATTACGACAGGCGACTTGCGCCTCGCCGTCGCGCGCAATGGGTTCCGCTGCGCTCTACCTATCCTACGGGCTGAGAGCGCGCCTATTGCTTAAAACAATGCTCGCGGTGCCATTGCAGAAAATGCGGATGAGGCCGATCCGACGGTCTTCTTGGCTCGAGTGCACGACCGGTCTTGTTGATGACCGAGCGGACCCCTTCCAGGTCGTTTGTCTGGCGCGAGATCAATATTTTCAGATCATCGGCCAAGCTGATCAAGCCACGATCGAACATCCAATGAGCGGTACCGGAGAGAGCGATCCCATTGCTCACGATGTCCGGCCCATTTGCCTCCACAGGCCGAATGTGCGCCGCAGCAACTTCCGCGCGCCCCATTCCGTTAATGAGCTTAAGCCCGGTAATGGCGCAGCGCTCGTCGTAGGCTCGCAAGACGATCCGACGAAAGACGCGGTCACGCAAGACTCTCGATACCGTCAAGCTAACGCGATCGCGCTGCTGCTCGAGTATGAACGGCGCCTGCTGACTTTCGTCGAGTTGAGACAATCGAACATCGGTATCGACTCGGGGCAGTAGCGGCGCGCCTTCCGCGAAACCGAGTTCGAATATTCTATTGAAATCGTCCGCTGAGATTGGCCGGACGGCCGACTGAGCACGCCCCGAGATTCGTCCCTGCTCATTCAGTACACCGCGCTCAACCGGACCAGTCGCCGTGTTGAAAGGGACCGGATTGGCAAAGTCGAGATAACTTCCGGGCTCGATCAGAGCGAGGTACATTCCCGAAGTACCGGAATCGGGAATGACTCGCTGAACCCGGGCGATCGCAAAGTAGCCCCGCGTCTCGGCGACCTTGCTTGGCTCATAATAAATGATCCAATCGCCGACGCAGGCCTCGACGCGCCGCAGATATTGACCGGGAAACTGGTATTGCTCAGCGGGGCTGTCATCGTAGATCGAGTCCGATCGATGGATGAATACCCCAAATCCCATTTATGCCGCGCCGCCTCTCCGAGAAGTAACGAGCTAATTCAGCTCTGTTGAACCTTGAGAGGAGCCCCTACTCCCACTCAATCGTCCCAGGCGGCTTGCTCGTCACATCATACACCACCCTATTCACGCCCTTCACCTCGTTGATGATGCGCGTGGCGGTCTCGCCCAGAAACTTCATATCGAACTGGTAGAAATCCGCGGTCATGCCGTCGGTTGAGGTGACGGCGCGCAGGCCCACGACGTAGTCGTAGGTGCGGCCGTCGCCCATGACGCCGACTGTCTTCACCGGGAGCAGCACGGCAAAAGCCTGCCAGATCTCGTCGTAGAGGCCGTGCTTGCGGATCTGGTCGATGTAGACGGCGTCCGCCTTGCGCAGGATGTCGAGCTTGTCGCTTGTGATGTCGCCGGGGCAGCGGATGGCGAGGCCGGGGCCCGGGAACGGGTGGCGGCCGACGAAGATTTCGGGCAGGCCGAGCTCGTAGCCGAGCTTGCGCACCTCGTCCTTGAACAGCTCGCGCAGGGGCTCGACGAGCTTCATGTTCATGCGCTCGGGCAGACCGCCGACATTGTGGTGCGACTTGATCGTCACCGAAGGGCCGCCGGTGAAGGAGACGCTCTCGATCACGTCGGGGTAGAGCGTGCCTTGCGCCAGGAAGTCGGCGCCGCCGATCTTCTTGGCCTCCTGCTCGAACACCTCGATGAAGAGGCGGCCGATGGTCTTGCGCTTGGTTTCGGGATCGGTGACGCCTTCGAGCTCGACGAGGAACTGCTTGGACGCATCCACGTGCACGAGCGGGATGTTGTAGTGGTGGCGGAACAGATCGACCACGGTCTTGGCTTCGTCGAGGCGCAGCATGCCGTGATCGACAAACACGCAGGTGAGCTGGTCGCCGATGGCTTCGTGGATCAGCACGGCCGCCACGGCGGAATCGACGCCGCCGGAGAGGCCGCAGATCACCTTGCCCTTGCCGACCTGGGCGCGGATTTTTGCGATCTCTTCCTCGCGGAAGGCGCGCATGGTCCAGTCGCCGGTGAGCCCTGCGATCTTGCGCACGAAGTTGCGGATCAGTTTCGCGCCGTCGGGTGTGTGCACCACTTCGGGGTGGAACATCAGGCCGTAATATTTGCGCGTCTCGTCCTGGATGATCGCGAACGGCGCGTTCGGCGAGGTGCCGGCGACGGAGAAGCCCGGCGGCATCTTGGTGATGCGGTCGCCATGGCTCATCCAGACCTGGTTCTTTCCGCCTGACGACCAGACGTCCTCGAACAGCTTGCTCGGCGCCTTCACCTCGACATCGGCGCGGCCGAATTCGCGGTGATGACCGCCCTCGACCTCGCCCCCGAGCTGAGCCGCCATGGTCATCTGGCCGTAGCAGATGCCCATCACGGGCACGCCGGAATCGAAGATCGCCTGCGGGGCGCGGGGCGAGCCGGCCTCGTGGACCGACTCGGGGCCGCCCGAGAGAATCACCGCTTTCGGCTTCATCTCATTGAAGGCGGCTTCAGCCTTGTTGAACGGGACGATCTCGCAATAGACGCCGTCCTCGCGCACGCGACGCGCGATCAGCTGCGTCACCTGGCTGCCGAAGTCGACGATGAGAATCTTGTCATGCGCCGAGGCCACCGAGGGCGTCGACGCGGAGCGGTCGTTCTGTGCTGCTGTCATGGCCAGCAAATACGCTGGCAGCGCGCGAGCCGCAACCGCGGTGGCGGCACGCCCACATGCTTCTTTGGGCATGGACAAATGTATATAGGTAAGTATCATTGACCTAATTTGCCCCGCGTCTCAACCCAGGGGCCGATCAGGGAGAACGCCATGCCACAGCATCATCAGCCATCAACGCTTGCCGCGCTCGGCCGAACCTGGGTCGAGGCCTGGAATGCGCGCGACCTCGAACGCGTGCTGGCGCTCTATGACGACGCGGCCGTGATGACCTCGGACCGCATCCCGGCGATGGGGTTCGACGCCAGCGGCACGGTGCGCGGCAAGGACGCCTTGCGGGCGTATTGGGGCAAGGCGCTCGCCCTGCTCCCGGAGCTGCATTTTTCGCTGATCGAATTGTTCGTCAGCCCCGATAGCGTCGTGGTGTTCTACGCCAACGAGCGCGGCAAGAAGATCTGCGAGTATCTGCGGGTGAATGATGCGGGGCTGATCGTGCAGGGATCGGCGAACCATTTGGCGCATTGACGCCGCTCGCTCCCCGTCATTGCGAGCGCAGCGAAGCAATCCAAAATCCCTCCGCGGCGACAGTCTGGATTGCTTCGTCGCAAGAGCTCCTCGCAATGACGGAGACTGTGGAAACAGCTTGCGCTAACAAACCCTCCGCCGGCTCCGCCATAGGATTCCCCCCATGAAGCTCCCCACCTCACCCTTCACCGTCACCGACTGGAGCAAGGTTGCGCCGACGACGCATGCCGGCGAGACCGGGCAGGCCACATGGCGGATGCTCAACATCGGCGACCTTCGGGTCCGGATGGTGGAGTATTCGCCGGGCTATCTGGCCGACCATTGGTGCGATCGCGGCCACGTGCTCTACGTGCTCAAGGGCGAGCTCGACAGCGAGCTGCGCGACGGGCGCAAATTCAAGCTCACGGCCGGGATGAGCTACCAGGTCTCGGATCACGGCGACGCCGCGCACCGGTCCTCGACCGCGACCGGGGCCACGCTCTTCATCGTGGACTGAGATCCGCCGGGCGGTTAATTTGCACCGCAAAATAGCAAAGTCGTGCGACGTGCCGGGCCACGGGTGGTGCCTTGAACTGGCCCCAAATTCTCGCTATATTGTGATCATCGATACTTGGCCGAACGACTGGGCCGCTTCGCTTCGTTGCTGACGGGCGCGCACGCTTCAGATGACTTCTCCAAACATCGACTGAACAGGGCCATGGGCGCAATGCTGCGTACCGGTCCACGTGCGTACCCTCTCTAACTAACTAAAGGAAATTCCCATGGCTATGGGCACCGTGAAGTGGTTCAACACCCAAAAGGGTTATGGTTTCATCCAGCCGGACGACGGCCAGAAGGACGTGTTCGTGCACATCAGCGCCGTCGAGCGCGCCGGCCTCTCCTCCCTCAACGAGGGTCAGAAGGTCTCGTTCGACATCGTCGCCGATCGTCGCAGCGGCAAGTCCTCGGCTGACAATCTCCGCGTCGGCTAACGCCTACGCAGCGTTCTGACCACGGACGTACCGGCAGAACGTTAGAAAAATGAAAGCCCCGCCACCGGGATCCGGTGCGCGGGGCTTTTGTTTCGGCTCCCCGTCATTCCGGGGCTCGCGAAGCGAGAGCCCGGAATCCATTGGACCGCAGAGACTGCCGCGCGATGGATTCCGGGCTCGCCCTGCGGGCGCCCCGGAATGACGGCGGAGTATTGTCAGCCCGCCTTCTTCAACACCGAGACGAAAAACCCGTCCGTCCCGGTCCGCCGCGGCGTCATCAGCCAGCCCTCAGGCGACTGCAGCGCGGCCTCGCCAAAAGCCTCCGCCTTGTCCCACAGCACGCTCGCGGTCTGCTCGGGCGGCACGGCCGCGAACTCGGGATGGCGCGCGACGAACGCCCTCACCTGCTCGCCGTTCTCTTCCGACAGCACCGAGCAGGTGATGTAGGCAATGCGGCCGCCAGCCTTCACCAGCGGCACCGCGCGCTCCAGCACCTCGGCCTGGTCGCGCAGGCGAATCTCCAGCGCGCCCGGCCGCATCCGCCATTTGGCGTCGGGGTTGCGCCGCCAGGTTCCGGTTCCCGTGCAGGGCGCGTCGATCACGACGAGGTCGGCCGTTGCGCTGATATCGGCCAGCGGATCGGCCTCACCCTTGGGCGTGCGGACATCGGCATTGTGGACGCCGGCGCGCGACAGCCGTTCGTGGATCGGCGCGAGTTGGCGCTTGTCGCTGTCGGTCGCGATCAGCCGGCCCTTGCCCTGCATCAGGGCGGCGAGCGCCAGCGTCTTGCCGCCGGCGCCGGCGCAGAGGTCGATCACCTGCTCGCCGGGCTTTGCCGCGGTGAATTGGGCCGCCAGCTGCGATCCCTCATCCTGCACTTCAATGGCGCCCTTGATGAAATCCTCTTCGGCCTGGATCCCGGGGTTGCGCGCATCGGCCGAAAGCGCGATGCGCAGGCCCGTTGCCGACCAGGGCGTCGGTTTCGCATGAAGATGAGCGAGCGACTGCAGCGCCTTGTCGCGGTTGGATTTTAGCGTGTTGACGCGCAGGTCGAGCGGGGCCCGGCTCGCCATCGCGGCCGCCTCCGCGGCGCGGTCCTCGCCGAACACTTTTGCCAGGTGCGGATCCAGCCATTCGGGATAGTCACCGGCGATCGCGGCCGGTGCGTCCTCGAGCGAGCGCGAGGCGAGCGCGGCCACTTCGGCCTCGGTCAGCGGCGCCGGCGCAAAGCGGCTGCCGTCGAACAACGCGCCCATCGTGGCCGTGTCCATGTCGCGCTCGAGCCGGAGCATGCCGATCAGCCTGGCACGCGCGGTGTCGGACTCCATCAGGAACGCGCTCGAGGCGTAGCGGCGCAGCACGTCCCAGACGAGGCCGGCGATGGCGGCGCGGTCGCCCGAGCCGGCAAAGCGGTGCGCGGTACCCCACTCCTTCAGCGCCTTCGCCGCGGGCACGCGGTCTTTCTCGATGATGTCGATCAGTTCGATGGCTGCGGACAGCCTGGCGGCGGGAGTCATTCTCTATCTTTCAGATCAGTGTTGGCGGGCGCGCGGATCAGATCAGCAACAGCATCTTCAGCGCGAAGTAGATCCACATCGCCAGCAGCACGAGCACGCCGGCGAGCCAGACCGTGGAGCGCCGGCCGAGATCGTTCGAGGAGACGAACACCCCGGCATGGGCAAAGCGCGTCACCACGAACACCCAGGACATCAGCACGATGAAGAGATCGGCATGGCGCAAGGGCAGCGCCAGCGCGATCAGGACGTAGAGCAGCACCGGCAACTCGAATTGGTTGCGGTAGCAATTGGCGATCTGTGTGGCGCCCTTCGGCCAGTTCGGCTCGCCGAGCGCAATGTCGGGGATCCTGGTCTCGCCCGAGACCAGCGTCTTGCGGCGTGCGAATACCATGCCGATCAGAAGCGCGAAGGTTAGGCCGACCTGCACGAAGACAGGGAGCAGGACCATTTGGACGGACATCGGAACTTTCCCGTAAGGCGGAACGCCGCGAACCGTCATTAGCCGCCGCTCCTCGTCCTGACAATCAACCAGTTGAACCGGCGTTCCCGGTCTTGCGACCAACCACCGATAGTTAAAGCGATTTCGGCCCCCGTTCTGGGGCCCAAGGCGAGATAGAGGCGAGATGGCGCCATGACCACCCTGTCCAGCCTCTGGACCGAATCCGCCGACGGCCAGCTCGGTATTCTGATGTCGGCCCTCTCAGGTATCGCGATGGCGCTTGCGGTCGCGCTGGCGATGACGGTCTACTTTCGCCTGAGCTACCGAACCTGGCGCGACGTCGTCCGGCATGGCCTCGCCACTCTGGCCGCCACTGCCCTGTTCGCCTTCGCCGCCTACGATATGCGCCACGCCGCGCTCGCCTATCTCGGCCTCAACCCGTCCAAGCCCGCCGTGGAGTTCGAGATCCGCATGCCCCGGGCGATGCTGGCCGCGATGACCGACAGCCAGATCGAGCTGCATACCGACCGCAACCAGACGCTGGCGCTGGTCGACGGCGTGCGCGACCTCTCGGACGGCCGCGCGCTGCTGCGCGGCGCGGTCGCGCTCAACCACCGCACCGCGGACCGCGTGCTGGTCGTGAACCTGCCGGGCAAGGGCATTTTCGAGTTCCGCCTCCGTCTGCCCTCCGAGCCGCATCGCTCCGTCGAGTTCGGTCCCTGGCACCTCGCCGACCGCATCGCCTCGCCGCTCGCCGACACCGTCGCGCCGCAGGACGCCTACACGATCCGCTACCGCGTGCTTTAAACTTTGTTCGCCTGCGATCCACCCCGCGCCGTCATCGTTCCGACGCGCAAGCACGGGTACGGTGATCGCATGTCCGAATTTCGCCTGACGCAGATTTCCGACACCCACCTCGGCCGGCGCTTCCCCGGCCTGATCGCCAACTTCCAGGCGACCAGCGAACATATCGACGGCAACCGGCCCGATCTCGTCATCAACACCGGCGACGTCGCCTTCGACGGGCCGACCAGCCGCGACGATGTCGTCTTCGCAAAGGACCTGCACGACGCCCTGCCCGTCGCCTGCCGCTACCTCCCCGGCAATCACGACATCGGCGACAATCCGACCGCGGTCGGCCCGGCGCCGAAACCGCCGGTCACGGAAGCGCATCGCCAGCAATTCTGCGACCTCATCGGCGAAGACCATTGGTCGTTCGAGGCTGGAGGCTGGCGCTTCATCGGCCTCAACTCGCTGGTGATGAATTCCGGGCTCGCCTTCGAGGCCGAGCAGTTCGACTGGCTGTCGCAGGAGATCGCGCGCACGAACGGCAGGCCGGTCGCGCTGTTCCTGCACAAGCCGGTGTTTCTCAACCTGCCGGATGACCCCGAGATACCGGAGACCGCGATCCGCTACGTGCCGCAGCCGGCGCGGGCACGCCTGACCGAGATGCTTGGGACGATCGATCTTCGCCTCATCGCCAGTGGCCACGTTCACCAGCGGCGCGACTTCACCTGGCGCCACACCCGCCATGTCTGGGCGCCGTCGGCCGGCTTCGTCATCAACGATCAGCGCCAGGACCGGGTCGCGATCAAGGAAGTCGGGCTGGTCGAATATCGCTTCCGGCCCGACAGTTTCGAAGTCCGCCATGTCAGGGCCGCGGGCCAGGTCGATGTCGACATCGAGGAAGTGCTCGCCCAGATGGGCGGCGAGCATTAAGGCGCGCCGATCGGCTCAGGCGACGCTCTTGAGGTCCTGCTGGATCGCCGCGAGCAAGGATTGCAGCGCCTCGCTGTTCACCGGCTTGGCCGCGAGATCATTGGCAGGCGGCTGCCTGACAGGCGGCACGGCCTTGACCGGGCGCTTCGGGAATGGCGGGGGCGGTGTCGGCATCGAGGGGCGCGTCAGATCGCCCTCCTCGTCGACATGGACGAACTTGCCATGAATGACGTCGTCGTGGCGGCCCATGACGAACATGGCCAGCCAATAGCCGGCGGCAAGCAGGATAACGCAGAAAACACTGATCTCTAACATCGCAGCACCTAAAATATGCCCGATGATTCAATGCCTTCGCGGTCGCGTCAATGAACAGCCGGTCACACCTGCGGGTTTTGCGGGCAGGTGTGACCATTTGGTGACTCTTTCTTAACTATCCCTGGGCGGCGTGTGGCTCCCGAGCCACGGGAGCCCCAGTCCGTGTCGCGCTAGGCCTTATCCGGCCCGACCCGAACCAGCTGCTTGCCGAAATTGGCGCCCTTCAAGAGGCCCATGAAGGCGCCGGGCGCGCTCTCCAGGCCCTCGGTGACGAACTCCTTGTACTTGACCTTGCCGTCGCGGACCCAAGAGGACATGTCGCGCAGGAAGTCGCCATGGCGGGAGGCAAAGTCGGAGACGATGAAGCCGCGGAAGGTCAGCCGCTTGGTCAGCGTCGCGCGCATCATCGATGCGGCCCATTTCGGCGGCTTGGCTTCGGTGTCGTTGTAATGCGCGATCAGGCCGCACACCGGCACGCGCGCGAACGGGTTGAGCAGCGGGAACACCGCCTCGAACACGGCGCCGCCGACATTCTCGAAATAGACGTCGATGCCTTTCGGGCAGGCCTCCTTCAGCTTGGCGCCGAGATCGGGATCGCGGTGATCGATGCAGGCATCGAAGCCCAGCTCCTTCACCACGTAGTCGCACTTGTCCTTGCCGCCGGCGATGCCGACCGCGCGTGCGCCCTTGATCTTCGCGATCTGACCGACGGCCGAACCGACAGCGCCGGAGGCGCCGGCGACCACGACGGTCTCGCCGGCTTGCGGCTTGCCGATGTCGAGCAGGCCCGTGTACGCAGTCATGCCGGGCATGCCGAGCACGCCGATCGAGGTCGAGATCGGACCGAGCTTCGGATCGACCTTGATCAGGCCCTTGCCGTTCGAGATCGCGTGAGACTGCCAGCCGGTTCGCGCTCGGACGATGTCGCCCTTGGCGAAATCCGGATTGTTGGAGGCCGCGACCTCGCTCACCGCCTCGCCTTCCATCACGCCGCCGACCGGCACCGGCGCAGCGTAGGACGGACCATCACTCATGCGCCCGCGCATATAGGGATCGAGCGACAGCCAGATCGTGCGCAGCAGGACTTCGCCTGCCGCAGGCGCCGGGACATCGAATTCCTCCAGGCGAAAATCAGATGATTTGGGCTCGCCGACGGGACGCGCGGCGAGAACGATGCGCTTGGCTTGGGACATGCTGGCTTCCTCCGGATTGTGCTTCGGCGCGAACGGAAGCGGAGGGAGCGAGGCACGTCAATACAAAAGCGTGGAGTGGTTAGACGCAGAGACGCACGCAATTCTCGTGTCCCGGACGCGCTGCAACGTGCAACGTTGCTGCGCAGAGCCGGGACCCAGAAGGCAACACGGCAATATGCGGAGACATGGGCCCCGGCTCTGCAGCGCATCACCGAAGTGGTGCTGCGCTGCGTCCGGGGCACGAGACCGAAGCTGCAGGCGCGACTGAGGCCTAACCCCCACCCGGATAGTTCGGGCTCTCGCGCGTGATGGTGACGTCGTGGACATGGCTTTCGCGCAGGCCTGCTCCGGTGATGCGGACGAAGGTTGCCTTGTCGTGCAGCTCCTTCATGTCCTTTGCGCCGACATAACCCATCGCGGCGCGCAAGCCGCCGGCGAGCTGGTGCATGACGTGGCCGACCGCACCCTTGTAGGGCACCTGGCCTTCGATGCCCTCAGGCACGAGCTTGAGCGTGTCCTTGATGTCCTGCTGGAAGTAGCGGTCCGCCGATCCCCTCGCCATCGCGCCGACCGAACCCATGCCGCGATAGGCCTTGTAGGAACGGCCCTGCCACAAAAACACTTCACCGGGCGTCTCGTCGGTGCCGGCAAGGAGCGAACCGACCATCGCGATGTCGGCGCCGGCGGCGAGCGCCTTGGCAAGGTCGCCGGAGAACTTGATCCCGCCATCGGCGATGACGGGAATGTCGGCCTTCTTCGCCGCCTCGACCGCATCCATGATCGCGGTGAGCTGGGGAACGCCGACGCCGGCGACGATGCGCGTGGTGCAGATCGAGCCCGGGCCGATGCCGACCTTGATGCAGTCCGCGCCCGCATCGATCAGAGCCTGCGTGCCCTCGGTGGTGGCGACGTTGCCGGCGACGACCTGCACCGAGTTGGAGAGGCGCTTGATGCGGTTCACGGCATGCAGCACGTGACGGGAATGACCGTGCGCGGTGTCGACGACGACGAGATCGACGCCGGCATCGATCAGCCGCTCGGTCCGCTCGAAGCCGGTGTCGCCGACGGTGGTAGCGGCGGCGACGCGCAGGCGGCCCTGGGCATCCTTGCAGGCGAGCGGATGGGCGACCGCCTTCTCCATGTCCTTGACGGTGATGAGGCCGACGCAGCGATATTGCTCGTCGACCACGAGCAGCTTCTCGATGCGGTGCTGGTGCAGCATCCGCCGCGCCTCGTCCTGGCTGACATTCTCGCGCACCGTGACGAGACCTTCATGCGTCATCAGCTCGGAGACTTTTTGCCTGGGGTCGGTGGCAAAGCGCACGTCGCGGTTGGTGAGGATGCCGACCAGCTTGCCCGGAATGTTCTTGGCGGCGCCGGTGACGACGGGAATGCCGGAGATGCCGTGATCGCTCATCAGCTTGAGCGCATCGTCGAGGCTGGCCTCGGGGCTGATGGTGAGCGGGTTCACCACCATGCCCGACTCGTAGCGCTTGACCTGCCGCACCTGCGCGGCCTGCCCTTCGGGATCGAAATTGCGGTGGATGACGCCGAGGCCGCCGGCCTGCGCCATCGCGATCGCCATGCGGGCTTCGGTAACGGTATCCATGGCGGAGGCCATGATCGGGATGTTGAGCGGAATGGCGCGGGTGACGCGGGAGCGGATGTCGACCTCGCCCGGCATGACGTCCGACAGGCCCGGCTTCAGCAGCACGTCGTCGAACGTAAAGGCTTCGCGAATGCCTTGTTGCACCGTGGCCATGTGCCAACTCCTTCCGCGGCCCTGCCGCAAATAGCTATGGATGAGCGCCGCCCTCGGCGTACCTTGCGGCGTCGCCTTGAGAATCGGAGCCCATCGGTGGGGTTGACGCGGGTCGATAGCACGGTCGCGTGACGAATCAAAGCAATTCGGACCGCCGGCCAGCCATGCACAGGCTTTTTTTGGGGTAGATTCGGCATGGACAGCCAGGCGTTATCCCACCCCACCGTCATTCCGGGGCGCGACGAAGTCGCGAGCCCGGAATCCATCCCGCAGCGATCCCTGCGGCCTGATGGATTCCGGGCTCGCGCCAAAGGGGCGCGCCCCGGAATGACGAGAAGGGTCACACCGTTGTTACGCGAGACTTAGGTGCTATGCGTCGATCCGCGATGGTCGGGGACCAACGGCGGTGATAAGCCGCAATTCTCGCTCCTTCTTCCGATTTTCATTACCAATCCGTCATGGTCGACAAGCAACGCATCATTCCGCTGATCGTGGCCACTGCTCTCTTCATGGAGAACATGGACTCGACGGTGATCGCCACCTCGCTGCCGGCGATCGCGGCCGACATCGGCACCAGTCCGCTGACGTTGAAGCTCGCGATCACCTCCTATCTGCTGTCGCTCGCGGTGTTCATCCCGGCGAGCGGCTGGACCGCCGACCGGTTCGGCGCGCGGATGGTGTTCGCGATCGCGGTCGGCGTGTTCATGGTGGGATCGGTCGGCTGCGCGCTCTCGGGTTCGGTCACCGATTTCGTGTTCGCGCGCATCCTGCAGGGCATGGGCGGGGCGATGATGACGCCGGTCGGGCGCCTCGTGCTGCTGCGCTCGGTCGACAAGAGCGCACTGGTCAACGCCATGGCCTGGGTGACGGTCCCTGCCCTGATCGGTCCCGTGATCGGGCCGCCGCTCGGCGGCTTCATCACGACCTATGCGTCCTGGCACTGGATCTTCCTGATCAACATCCCGATCGGGCTGCTCGGCATCTTCATGGCACTGCGCTTCATCGACCCCATCAAGAGCGAGGAGCGCGAGCCGTTCGACCTCTACGGCATGGTGCTGGCGGGCATCGGCCTCGCCGGCATCGCCTTCGGCCTGTCGGTTGCCGGTCTCAACCTGCTGCCGTGGAGCACCGTCGCCGCGCTGATCGCGGGCGGCGCGATCTCGATGACGCTCTACGTCATTCACGCCCGGCGCACGGGCTCGCCGGTGCTCGATTTCTCGCTCCTGGAGCTGCCGACGCTGCGCGCGGCCGTGTTCGGCGGCTTCCTTTTCCGGCTCGGCATCGGCGCGCTGCCGTTCCTGCTGCCGCTCTTGATGCAGATCGGCTTCGGGCTGTCGCCGTTCCATTCGGGTCTCGTCACCTTCGCCTCCTCGCTCGGCGCGATGGGCATGAAGACGCTGGCGGCGCGCATCATCCGCACCTTCGGCTTCCGCAACCTCATGACGGTGAACGCGATCGTCAGCGCGTTCTTCCTCGCCGTCTGTGCGCTGTTCACGGTGACGACGCCGCTGCTCATCATCATGGTCATCCTGGTGGTCGGCGGCTTCTTCCGATCGTTGGAGTTCACCGCGATCAACACGGTCGCCTATGCCGACGTCGAGACGCCGCAAATGAGCCGCGCCACCACCCTCGTCAGCGTCAACCAGCAGCTCGCGGTCTCCGCCGGCGTCGCCGTCGGCGCGGCTTGCGTGGAAACGACGATGTGGTTCAACCATGTCAGCGAGATCGACGCCACCGTGTTCGCCCCCGCCTTCCTCGTCGTCGCACTGACCTCGGCGGCGTCGAGCTGGTTCTTCTGGCAGATGCCCGTCGATGCCGGCCATGAGATCTCCGGCCGCAAGGCCGTGGAGATCGCCAGCCGCAAAGGCGCCGGCAAGGGTGCAGAGAAGGCGGCGGTGAAGACCGCGACGGAGGATACCCAGGACGTGCGGGATCAAAGGTTGGGGTGAATACCTCCTTGGTCATTCCGGGGCGATGCGCAGCATCGAACCCGGAATCCATCGCACCACAGAATCCGTAGAAACATGGATTCCGGGCTCGCCTCTTCGAGGCGCCCCGGAATGACGGAGTACGAGGCTATGCGGTTCCGGCGCCCCGAAATCCAGTCGCCAGGACGTAACGCTCCGACGAATCCTGCCGGCTCGCCGCGGGCTTGACATGGCGCACCGTCGCAAAATCGCGCTTGAGCTGGGCGAGCAGATCGGCGTCGGCGCCGCTCTGGAACGTCTTGGCGAGGAATACGCCGCCGGGCTTGAGCACGTCGCAGGCAAACGCAGCCGCGGTCTCAACCAGGCCGACGATGCGGAGCTGGTCGGTCTTGCGGTGGCCGGTGGTGTTGGCGGCCATGTCGGACATCACGAAATCGGCGCCGCCCCCCAGCATCGCGGTGAGCTTGTCCGGCGCGTCGCTGTCCATGAAGTCGAGCTGCGCGAAATCGACGCCGGGAATCTCGGGCATTTCCAGCAGGTCGATGGCGACGACCTTGCCCTTGCCTTCCACCGAGCCGACGCGCTTGGCCGCGATCTGGCTCCAGCCGCCGGGCGCCGCGCCGAGATCGACCACGGCCATGCCGGGCTTCAAGAGCCGAAATTTGTCGTCGATCTCGAGCAGCTTGAACGCTGCGCGCGAGCGATAGCCCGCCGCCTTGGCTTTCGCGACATAGGGATCGTTGAGCTGCCGCTCCAGCCACAGCTTCGACGACAATTTGCGCTTGCCGCCGGTCTTGACCTTGGTCTTGACTTGGACGTGCAAGCGGCCGGTGGTGTCCTTGGCCATCTCACCAGCTCCTGAGCGCGCCGTCCTCGCGCATCATCTCGACCAGCATGCCCTCGCGCAGGCCACGGTCGGCGACGCGCAGGCGCGGCAGCGGGAAGGCGCGGCGGATCGCATCGAGGATGGCGCAGCCGGCGAGCACGAGATCGGCGCGCTCGACGCTGATGCAGTTGTTGCCGGCACGCTCCTCGTAGCTCATGCCGAGCAGCTTGTTGATGGTCGCGGTGATGTCGGAATCGTTCATCCAGATGCTGTCGATGCGGCGGCGGTCATAGCGAACGAGGTTGAGATGGATACCGGCGAGCGTCGTCACCGTGCCCGAGGTGCCGAGCAGGTGCATGTCGGCGAGATCGCCGCCGTGCACTTCGGCGAAAGGCGCGACGTGGTTCGCGACCTCCTGCTCCATCGCGGCATAGATCTCCGGCGTCACGTCGCGGCCGCCGAACTGCTCGGCGAGCGTGACCACACCGTAGGGGATCGACATCCAGGCCTTGATCCGCGGCTCTGGATTTTGCGGATCGCGCTCGATCCGCACCAGCTCGGTGGAGCCGCCGCCGATGTCGAACAGGATCGCGCCGCGTCCCCTGGGGTCGACCAGGGGCGAGCAGCCGAGCACGGCGAGCGCGGCCTCGGTCTCGCGGTCGATCACCTCGAGCTCGATGCCGGTTTCGGCCGCGACGCGGCTGCGGAACCCCTCCGCATTCGAGGCCGCGCGGCAGGCCTCGGTCGCGATCAGCCGCAACCGGCGCGCTTTGCGCAAATTGATCTTGTCGCGGCAGATGCTGAGCGCGGCGATGGCGCGGTCGATCGCGGCCTCGCTGATGCACCCCGTCGACGAGACCCCCTCCCCGAGCCGGATGATGCGCGAGAAGGAATCGACGACGCGAAAGCCGTCCTGGGTCGGACAAGCGATCAGCAGCCTGCAATTGTTGGTGCCGAGGTCCAGCGCCGCATAGACGCCGGTTCCCGGCGCCTGCGCGCCGACAGCCGGTTCGGTGGCCAACGCCACCGCCGCCATCGACCCCTCCAGCTCACCGTGCGGCGCATGGCCGTCGCGGAGCCGCGTGTGGTCATTCATACAAACTGTCTTTCCGCGGCCGGTCGGGCCGGTCTGGAATTGATTTTTCGCCTGAAACATTAGCAGCGCGGCCGGCCTGCGCAACAACGCATCACATGGGACCATGCCCATTCGTGCGTTGTCGTGAACGGGACCGTGGGCTATTTTTGAGGGGTCCGGTCCTCCAGGCGTCCCCCAAAACGCGCATTTGCCGGCTTTTCAGGTCAATTCCATGCAAGAACACACCAAATCGTCCACGCTCGAAAACGCCATTGCACTGCAAAAATATGGCGTCGGGCAGCCCGTCCGCCGCAAGGAGGACGACACCCTGGTGCGCGGCAAGGGCCGCTACACCGACGATTTCAACCTGCCCGGCCAGGCCTATGCCGTGGTCGTCCGCTCCACCCACGCCCACGGCACCATCCGCGGCATCGGCCTTGATGCCGCCAAGGCGATGCCGGGCGTGCTCGGCGTGTGGACCGGCAGGGATCTCGATGCCGCCGGCTACGGCCCTTTCACCTGCGGCCTGCCGCTGAAGAGCCGCGACGGCTCGCCGTTGCTCCAGACTAACCGCCAGCCGCTGGCAACCGACAAGGTCCGCTTCGTCGGCGATCCCGTCGCCTTCGTCGTGGCGGAGACACTGGCGCAGGCCCGTGATGCCGCTGAGGCCGTCGAGCTCGATATCGAGCCGCTGCCCGCGGTGACCGACCCCGAAGAAGCCGCCAAGCCCGGTGCGCCGCAACTCTACGAGCACATTCCCGATAACGTCGCGCTCGACTACCATTATGGCGACATGGAGAAGGTCAACGCGGCCTTTGCCAGCGCCGCCCATGTCACCAAGATCGACATCGAGAACACCCGTGTCGCCGTGGTCTCGATGGAGCCGCGCGTCGGTCTCGCCTCCTACGACAAGAAGACCGAGCGCTACACGCTTCAGGTGCCGACCCAGGGCGTCGCCGGCAACCGCGCCAACCTCGCCAAGAACCTGAAAGTGCCGAACGAGAAGGTGCGCATCCTCACCGCCAATGTCGGCGGCTCCTTCGGCATGAAGAACATCAACTACCCCGAGTACATGTGCATCCTGTATGCGGCGAAGGAATTGGGAAAGCCGGTGAAGTGGCTCGACGAGCGCTCGACCGCCTTCCTCTCCGACAGCCACGGCCGTGCGCAGAAGATCCACGCCGAGCTGGCGCTCGACGCCGAAGGGCATTTCCTCGCGGCCAAGCTGTCCGGCTACGGCAATCTCGGCGCCTACATCACCGGCGTCGCACCGGGGCCGCTTTCGCTCAACACCGGCAAGAATTTTTCCAGCGTCTACCGCACGCCGTTGATGGCGGTCGACATCAAGGTGGTTCTGACCAACACCACGCTGATGGGCGCCTATCGCGGCGCCGGCCGGCCCGAGGCGAACTACTACATGGAGCGACTGATCGACCGCGCCGCCGACGAGATGGGCATCAACCGGCTGACCCTGCGCAAGCGCAACTTCATCAAGCAGAACCAGATGCCGTTCGCGGCATCCTCCGGCGTCACCTATGACAGCGGCGACTTCCAGGCCGTGTTCAACAAGGCGCTCGAAATCTCCGACCACGAGAATTTCGCCAAGCGCAAGAAGGAGAGCAAGAAGGCCGGCAAGCTGCGCGGCATCGCGGTCGGCTCCTATCTCGAGGTCACCGCGCCGCCGAGCCCCGAGCTCGGCAAGATCGTGTTCGACGCCGACGGCAGCGTGCAGCTGATCACCGGCACGCTGGATTACGGCCAGGGTCATGCCACCCCGTTCGCGCAGGTGCTGTGCGAGCAGCTCGGCGTCCCCTTCGAGAGCGTCAAGCTGGTGCAGGGCGACAGCGACATCGTCCATACCGGCAACGGCACCGGCGGCTCGCGCTCGATCACCGCGAGCGGTCAGGCCATCGTGGGAGCAGCAAAGCTCGTCATCGAGAAAGGCAAGCGCGCAGCAGCCCATATGCTCGAAGCGTCCGAAGCCGACATCGAATTCGAAGGCGGCAGCTTCACCATCGCCGGCACCGATCGCAGCATCGACATCATGGAGCTCGCCAGGAAGCTGCATGACGGCAAGACGCCGGAGGGCGTGCCCGACAGCCTCGACGTCGATCACACCAGCGAACCGATCGCCTCGGCGTTCCCGAACGGCTGTCATGTCGCCGAGGTCGAGATCGATCCGGAAACCGGCGTGGTGCAGATCGTGCGCTACAGCGCCGTCAACGATTTCGGCACGGTGATCAACCCGCTGCTGGTCGCAGGCCAGCTCCATGGCGGCGTGGTCCAGGGCATCGGGCAAGCGCTGATGGAGCACATCCGCTACGACGAGAGCGGCCAGCCGATCACGGGCTCGCTGATGGACTACGCGCTGCCGCGCGCCGAGGACGTTCCCAACATGACGGTCGGCGATCATCCGGTGCCGGCCACGACCAATCCGCTCGGCAGCAAGGGCTGCGGCGAAGCCGGCTGCGCCGGCAGCCTGTCGACGGTGGTGAACGCGGTGCTCGATGCGCTCTCGGACCACGGCATCAAGCACATCGACATGCCGCTGACCCCGGAGCGCGTGTGGCGGGCCATTCAGGATGCGAAGGGCAAGGCGGCGTAAGCATCGTCCTTCTTTCGCAGACGGTCCAATCGCCGTCTCCACACGCACACTGTCATCGCCCGGCCAGTGCGCAATTGCGCACTAGGAACGGGCGATCCAGTATTCCAGTGACGGCGCGGCTAGAAGCGATAAGCCGCGGCGTACTGGATGCCCCGGTCAAGCCGGGGCATGACACCGACTTTGAATCTCACCAGTCGTTCCGGGGCGATGCGCAGCATCGAACCCGGAACCTCGAGATTCCGGGGGCGGTCCTGCGGACCGCCCCGGAATGACAGTGGTTGATGCTATGCCGCCTGCTCGCGCGGCTGATAGATTGCAATGTGCTGGCAGTGCGCGATCGGCGTCGTGCCGTTGGCGACGACGAGTGCGTCGAGCTCGACGAAGCGGTGGCCCTTCTTCTCGTAGTTCGCGGTGACTTTCGCCCGCGCAGTGATCTCGTCGCCGGCGCGCAGCGCCGACAGCAGCTGCATGCGGCTGCCGACGTGGATCCACGGGCCGAGAATGGTGTTGTCGACCAGCACGCGGTTCATGACCCGCTGGATCAGGCCGGGATGGCCGAGCCCTTCGCGCGCAAAGATCGGATCGGTTTCCCTGACATCGGCGAGATAGTCGGTCGCGTCCTGCCCGGCCCACCGGCGCGGCTCGGTGCCCAGCCATTTGCCCGTCTCGAACGTCGCCGGACTGACCGGCTTGCGCTCGGCGGCCACGGGGACCGCGACATAGTCGCTCAGCGACACTGCCGGCGCTGCCGCCGGCAGCGAGGCCGTGCCTGTCGCGCAGAGCTCGGTGCGGCTGAACACTTCGATCGTCAGCAAGCCGTTGTGCTCGGTCGCATCGACATCGGCGGGCTCGCCATCATAAACCGGCTTGATGAAGCGCGCCTCGACCAGCCCGCGGGACAGGAAATCGCGGCCCCAGCGAGCAATCGGCACGTGCATCATGTAGGCGAAGACATCGACGCCCGGGACCAGCCCGCCGGAAAAGCCAAAGCGGCGCGCCACGGTGTCGTCATGCATCTTGTTTTCGGATTGCTTGGCGGTGTTGTAGGCCTCGACGCGCCAGGTCTCGAGCCGGTTCGGCATGGGGTCATCTTCCCTGTTCTTGTTGTTTCGGGCTGATCGTAGGCCCCAGGGAACACCGGTCAATCCCCTCGCCTTTGCGGCCCGAATGGGGTACCACGCGGCGAATGACCGACACCCCCACCCGCATCTATGTCGACGCCGACGCCTGCCCGGTGAAGGACGAGATTTATCGCGTCGCGCTCCGGCACGGCGTGCCCGTGAGCGTGGTCGCCGGCAATTTCATCCGCGTGCCGCACGATCCGCTGATCGAGCGTATCGCCGCAGGCGCCGGGATGGACGCTGCCGACGACTGGATCGTCGAACGCGTCAAGCCCGGCGACGTCGTCGTCACCTCGGACATTCCGCTGGCGAGCCGCTGCGTCAAGGCCGGCGCCGACGTGATCGCCCCGAACGGCAAGCCGTTCACGGAAGAATCGATCGGGATGACGCTGGCGGTGCGCAATCTGATGACCGATCTGCGCTCGGCCGGCGAAGTCACCGGCGGCCCGCGCTCGTTCGCACCGCGCGACCGCTCCGCCTTCCTCTCGGCGCTCGACCAGACGCTACGCCGGATCCAGCGCCGCCGCGCCGATCAGGCCGCGACGAGCCAGAATTTGAGTCAAGGCTGACGATGGCGCCGCCGCTGATCCAACTGAAAGACATCAGGCTGACCTTTGGCGGAACGCCGCTCTTGAGCGGTGTCGAGCTCAATGTCGCGCCATCCGAGCGCGTCTGCCTGATCGGCCGCAACGGCTCCGGCAAGTCGACGCTGCTGAAGATCGCGGCCGGCCTGGTCGAGCCCGACGGCGGCACGCGCTTCGTGCAGCCGGGCGCGACCGTTCGCTATTTGCCGCAGGAGCCGGATTTCGGCGAGCACAAGACCACGCTCTCTTATGTCGAGTCCGGGCTCGCCCCCGGCGACGACCAGCATCAGGCGCGCTATCTGCTCGAGCAGCTCGGGCTCACCGGCGACGAGAACCCGCACAATCTCTCCGGCGGCGAGGCCCGTCGCGCGGCGCTGGCCTATGTGCTCGCGCCCTCGCCCGACATTCTGCTGCTGGACGAGCCGACCAACCATCTCGATCTCTCCACCATCGAGTGGCTGGAGCAGGAGCTCGACAGCCGCCGCAGCGCGCTGGTGATCATCAGCCACGACCGCCGCTTCCTCACCAATCTGTCGCGCTCCACCGCGTGGCTCGACCGCGGCAAGATCAAGCAGATCGACCGCGGCTTTGCCTCGTTCGAAAGCTGGCGCGACGAGGTGCTTGCGGAGGAAGAGCGCGACCAGCACAAGCTCGACCGCAAGATCGTCGACGAGGAGCACTGGCTGCGCCACGGCGTCTCCGGCCGCCGCAAGCGCAACGTCAAGCGTCTCGGCAATCTGCATGCGCTGCGCGACCAGCGGCGCAACTATCGCGGCACGGCCGGCACCGCCAATCTCGCGGCGGCAGAGGCGGAGCAATCCGGCAAGCTGGTGATCGAGGCCAAGGGCGTCACGAAAGCCTATGGCGAGCGCAGGATCGTCGACAATTTCTCCACCCGCATCCAGCGCGGCGACCGGCTCGGCATCATCGGGCCGAACGGCGCCGGCAAGACCACGCTGGTCAATCTGCTCACCGGCGGCGCGCAGCCGGATTCCGGCACGATACGTCTCGGCGCCAATCTGGAGATAGCCACCCTCGATCAGCACCGCGAAAGCCTCGATCCCAAATCGACGCTAGCCGAAGCACTCACCGGCGGTCGCGGCGACCAGATCATGGTCGGCGGCAAGCCGAAGCATGTCGTCGGCTACATGAAGGACTTTTTGTTCGCGCAGGAACAGCGCGGCACGCCGGTGGAAGTGCTCTCGGGCGGCGAGCGCGGCCGGCTGATGCTGGCGCGCGCGCTGGCGAAGCCGTCGAACCTGCTGGTGCTGGACGAGCCGACCAACGATCTCGACCTCGAAACGCTCGACGTGCTCGAAGACATGCTCGGCGACTACGAGGGCACCGTCATCCTGATCAGTCATGACCGCGACTTCCTCGACCGCGTCGTCACCTCCGTGATCGCGCCCGAAGGCAGCGGCAAATGGACCGAATATGCCGGCGGCTACAGCGACATGCTGACCCAGCGCGGCGCGGATTTGAAGCGCGAAACGGCGAAGGCCCAAGCCCCCGCAGAGAAGAAAGAGGAGCGTGCTGCGGCTCCCGCTGCCGCGCCAAAACGGAAACTGAGCTTCAACGAGAAGCACGCGCTGGACACCCTGCCGAAGACGATGGAAAAATTGCAGGCAGATATCGCCAGGCTGCAACGCGTACTCGACGATCCCAATCTCTATGCCAAGGACCGCAAGACATTCGACGATACGTCGGCTGCCATCGCCAAGGCGCATGACGAACTGTCCGCCGCCGAAGAGCGCTGGCTCGAACTTGAAATGCTTCGTGAAGAAATAGAGCAGGCCTAGCGCGCATTCCGCAAAAGTGGGCACCGGTTTTGCGATCAGAATGCGCGCCAACTAAGAGACTCCCATGACGACTCCTCTCGCCGCAAAAATCGCCCGCGAATACGGCACGCCCTGCGCCGTCATCGACATGGACAAGGTCGAGCGCAACATTGCGCGGATCCAGAAGGCCTGCGACGATGCAGGCGTCGCCAACCGTCCCCACATCAAGACGCACAAGAACCCGACCATCGCCAAGATGCAGGTCGCGGCCGGTGCCAAGGGCATCACCTGCCAGAAGCTCGGCGAAGCCGAGATCATGGCCAATGCCGGCATCGACGACATCCTGATCAGCTACAACCTCCTCGGCGAAGAGAAGATGGCGCGGCTCGGCGCGCTGCAGGCCAAGGCCAACATGACGGTCGCCGCGGACAATTCCACCGTCGTCGCCGGCCTGCCCAAGGCTGCGGCGGCGTCGGGCCGTCCGCTCTCGGTCGTGGTCGAATGCGACACCGGGCGCAAGCGCGCCGGCGTCGAGACGCCGGCAGAGGCGATCGCGCTGGCGCGCGAGATCGCGGCATCCAAGGGACTGCAGTTCGCCGGCTTCATGCTGTACCCGACCGAGACCGGCTGGGCGGACGCGCAGAAATTCTACGACGAGGCGCTGGCCGGTGTGCGCGCGCACGGGCTGGACGCAAAAATCGTCTCGACCGGCGGCACGCCGAACCTGAAGAATATCGGCAAGCTCAAGGGCGGCACCGAGCATCGCTTCGGCACCTACATCTACAACGATCGCATGCAGGTCGCCGCGGGCTCGGCGACCTGGGACGATTGCGCGCTGCACATCTACTCGACGGTCGTCAGCCGCGCCGCACCCGAGCGCGGCATTCTCGATGCCGGCTCGAAGACGCTGACCACTGATACCGGCGGCCTCGACGGCCACGGCCTGATCCTCGAGCACCCCGAGGCCAAGATTGCCAAGTTCGCCGAGGAGCACGGCTTCCTCGATCTCTCCCGCAGCAACACCCGCCCCAACGTCGGCGACGTCGTCCGCATCGTGCCGAACCATGTCTGCGTCGTCGTCAACATGATGGACGAGGTCGTGATGGTTCGCGGCGAGGAGATCATCGGCACGCTGCCGGTAGCGGCACGGGGCAAGCTGCGGTAGGCGAAGCGCCCGCGCATCCTTCGAGGCTCCCGGCGCGATGCTTTGCATCGCGCCACTCGCACCTCAGGATGACGCTCTCTCTGGGACGTACTCAAAGCGACGATCTCTCGTAGCCGTCACCCTGAGGCGGCCGCTTCTTCAGCGGCCCTCGAAGGGCGACGGCGTTCTAGGAACGCTTGAGCCAGCTCAGCACGCCCCGGCCCGCGGCGGCTCCCGTCGCGAACGAGGCTTGCAGCAGATAGCCGCCGGTCGGCGCCTCCCAGTCCAGCATCTCGCCGGCTGCGAACACGCCGGGCAATTTTCGCAGCATGAAGCGGCCGTCGAGCTCATCGAAGGTGATCCCGCCCGCAGTCGAGATCGCGCGATCGATCGGAGCAACGCCGGTGAGCTGCACCGGAATGGCGTTGATCAGTTGCGCAAGCTCGGCCGGCGAGAACGCGGCCAGCGGCCGGCCGGACGCAATGGCGGCCTCCTGCATCAGGCCGATGCCGACGGGCGACAATTGCGCCGCCTTGCGCAGGAAGTTCGCGAGCGATTGCTTGCCACGCGTGCCTGATAGCCGCGTGGTCAGCGCGGCGGCATCGAGGTCGGGCCGCAACGCAATCCTCAGCGTCGCCTGCCCGAGACCCAGCACCGCCTCGCGCAGCTCCGCCGACAGCGCGTAGACAGCGCCGCCTTCGATGCCGCGGCGGGTAATCATGGCTTCGCCACGCACCGTGTGCGCGCCGATCGTCAGCGCCACGCCCTTGAGCGGCTGGCCTTCGAAGCGGTCGCGGAACACATCGGACCAGGCGACCGTGAAGCCGGAATTGGCTGGCCGCAGTTTTGAGATGGCAATGCCTTTGGCTGCGAGGAGTTCGGCCCAGCCGCCGTCCGACCCCAGCCGCGGCCAGCTCGCGCCGCCAAGCGCCAGCACCGTGGCGTTGGCAACGACGGTCGCCGCGGCCTCGGGCGTTCGAAACAGCAGCCGCCCTTCCCCGTCCCAGCCGGTCCAGCGATGGCGAAACGCGAACCGCACCCCACTCGCATCGAGCCGCCGCAACCAGGCGCGCAGCAGCGGGGACGCCTTGAACGCCTTCGGAAACACCCGCCCGCTGGTGCCGACGAAGGTCGGCTCGCCCAGGGCTTCGCTCCAGGCGCGCAGCGCCTCAGGCGAAAACGCCTCGATCGCCGCTTGCAGCTTCGGTGCGGCCTCGCGATAGCGCGCCATGAACTGCGGCAGCGGCTCGCTGTGGGTGAGGTTGAGACCGCCGCGGCCGGCCATCAGGAATTTGCGGCCCGCGGACGGCATCGCGTCGTAAACGGTGACGCGGGCGCCGCCCTGCGCCAGCACCTCCGCCGCCATCAGCCCGGCGGGACCGGCACCAATGACGGCGACATCGGTCAGAGCTTGATCCCCGCCCGCGCCGCGGCCTGCGCCACGTATTTCTGCGTCTGCTCGAACGCGCCCGTCAGCGCCTTCGCCTTCGACATGTCGCTGATCTCCGCGAAATGCGCAGCGACGGCGTCCGGCGTCCATTCGGACTCCGGCAGGTTGATGCCTTCGCTCTCCAAAATCTTGATCACGGCGAAAGAGCCGGCACCGGCCCCCATGATGGTGCGGGTCGGCGCATCCTCGCTGAGCATGTACTCGACCGCCGGCGTGATCGCGTTCGGCTTCATCAATTGCAGCGCCTGCGGCGGCAGCAGCTCTTCCGTCATGCGCGTCGCCGCGGTCGGCGAGATGATGTTGACGCGGATGTCGGACTTGCGGCCTTCCTCGGCGAGCACGTTCATCAGGCCGACCATGCCGGATTTGGCCGCGCCGTAATTGGCTTGGCCGAAATTGCCGTAGAGGCCGGAGGACGACGTCGTCAGCACGATGCGGCCGTAATTGCGGTCGCGCATGCCGGCCCAGGCGGCCTTGCAGCAATAGAAGGTGCCGACCAGATGCACGTCGAGCACCTTCTGGAAATCGGCGGCTTCCATCTTGCCGAACGACTTGTCGCGCAGGATGCCGGCATTGGCGCACAAGAGGTCGACGCTGCCCCACTGCTTGGTCGCGCGCTCGACCATCGCAGTGACCTGCTCGAAATTCGAGACGTCGGCGCCGTCGGCCATCGCGGTGCCGCCGGCCTTGCGGATCTCCTCGACCACGGCTTCCGCCGGCGAGAGCGAACCGCCGCTGCCGTCACGCGCGCCGCCGAAATCGTTGACGACGACCTTGGCGCCGCGGCTGGCGAGCCCCAGCGCATGCGCCTTGCCGAGACCATTGCCTGCGCCGGTGACGATGGCGACGCGTCCGTCGAACCTGATTGCCATGAGTGTGTTTCCTACATGCTAGTCGTCATGGCCGGGCTCGACCCGACCATCCATCAAAATCGACAGGCTTTTGAGCAGCGATGGGTTGCCGGGTCAAGCCCGGCAACGACGCCTCGGGTTACGCGAAGTAGATCAGCCCCAGCCACTCGGCGACCAGCGCGGGCTTGTCCTCGCCTTCGATCTCCACGGTGACGTTGGTGCGGGATTGCAATTCGCCTGCCTTGCGGAGCTTGGCCTCGGCCAGCACGAAACGGCCGCGGATGCGCTTGCCCGAGCGCACCGGCGAGATGAAGCGCAGCTTGTCGAAGCCGTAATTGACGCCCATCGTGGTGCCCGCAATCGCCGGCATCACCTCGTAGGACATCACCGATAGCATCGACATCGTCAGGAAGCCGTGCGCGATGGTGGTGCCGAATGCCGTCTCCTTCGCTCTCTCGGGATCGACGTGGATGAACTGGTGGTCCTCGGTCACGTCGGCATAGGCATCGATGCGGGGCTGGTCGATCAGGTGCCAGGACGACACGCCGATCTCCTTGCCGACCAGGGCCTGATAGGCTTCCAAGGAAATCGGCGGCTTCTTCCAGATTTGGTTCACTTAGGTCTCACTCCGTGTTTTCGGCAGCTCCGGAAAATCCTCCTCGCGGAATTCCCGGCCGCGCAGCGGATCGTTGCGATCGTCGTCGCGCTCCAGCCTGCGTAGCTGCACACGACGGATTTTGCCAGAGATCGTCTTCGGCAGTTCGGTGACGATCTCGAGGCGCCGGATGCGCTTGAACGGCGCAAGGCGCGTATGCAGGTGCTGGAAAATCGACAGCGCCGTCTCCGGCGTCCGCTCCGCGCCGGATGTCAGCAGGACGAACGCCTTGGGAATCGCGAGCCGGATCGGGTCCGGGCTCGGCACCACCGCGGCTTCCGCAACCAGCTCGTGCTCGAGCAGCACGCTCTCCAACTCAAACGGGCTGATGCGGTAATCCGACGACTTGAACACGTCGTCGGAGCGGCCGACGAAGGTGAGATAGCCGTCCTCGTCTTCGAACACGACGTCGCCGCTGCGATAGAGCGTGCCTTCCGCGCCCGAGAGCTTGCCGTCGTCGCCCTGATAGCCCTGCATCAGGCCAGCGGAACGGCTCGCCCCGAGCACCAGCGCCACCTCGCCTTCCTTCGCCTTGTTGCCGTCGGCGTCGCTGATCTGCACGCGATAACCCGGCAGCGGCCGGCCCATCGAGCCGACCTTGATCTTCTGGCCCGGCGAGTTGCCAGCGAGCGCGGTGGTTTCGGTCTGGCCGTAGCCGTCCCGGATGGTGAGCCCCCAGGCGGCCCGCACCTGGTCGATCACTTCCGGGTTCAGCGGCTCGCCGGCGCCGCAGACCTCGCGCAAGGCGACCTTGAAGGACGCAAGGTTCTCCTGGATGAACAGCCGCCACACCGTCGGCGGCGCGCACAGCGTGGTGACGCCGCAGCGGCCGATGGTGGCGAGCAGGCCCTTGGCATCGAAGCGCGGCTGGTTGACCACGAACACGGTGGCCCCAGCATTCCACGGCGCGAAGAAGCAGCTCCAGGCATGCTTGGCCCAGCCGGGCGAGGAGATGTTGAGATGGACGTCACCCGGCTTCAGCCCGATCCAGTACATGGTCGAGAGATGGCCGACGGGATAGCTGCGCTGGCTGTGCAGCACGAGTTTCGGTTTCGCCGTCGTGCCCGATGTGAAATAGAGCAGCATCGGATCGTCGGCGTTGGTCGGGCCGTCCGGTGCAAAGGTCTCCGAATCTTTCGCCGCCTGGTCATAGGCGAGCCAGCCGTCGGAGGCGGTGCCAACCACGATGCGCACGATATTCTCCGCACCCAGGCTTGCGAATTTCGCGACCTGATCCTCGGCGGCGACCACCGCCTTGGCCTTGCCGCGATCGAGGCGATCGCGGAGCTCGTCGGCGGTGAGCAGCGTGGTCGCGGGGATCACGACGACGCCGAGCTTCATCGCCGCCAGCATCGTCTCCCACAGCGGAACCACATTGCCGAGCAGCAACAGGAGATGATCGCCGCGCTTCAGGCCCTGCGCACGAAGGAAATTCGCGACCTGGTTGGAGCGCTTCGAGAGCGCTGCAAAGGACAGCTTGGTCTGCCGGTCCTGCGCGGCATCGACGATCCAGAGCGCAGGACGGTCCTTGGCTTCGGCGTCCTTCGCCAGCTCGTCGAACCAGTCGAGCGCCCAGTTGAAGGGAACCGGATCCGGCCAGCGGAAGCCTTTGACCGCAGCCTCGTAATCGGTGCGGTGCTCGAGCAGAAACGCGCGCGCGTCCTGAAATGTCGTCATGTTCCGGGCCCGTCGAATTGATGTTCGAGCGTAGCTCGGATGGAGCGAAGCGCAATCCGGGGCCGGCTACGCCATTGGAAGCAGCTGTCCCGGATTTCGCTTCGCTCCATCCGGGCTACGAAGCCTCGCTATTTTCCAGCGAGGCTGCGAACGTGCTTGATAATTCCGGAAAAATCCACCCCACCTTGCCCCGCTGCATCGAAAGACTGATAGATCTCCTGCGCATGCTTGCCGAGCGGCGTCGCCGCGCCGGCCGCCTTCGCGGCGTCCTGCGCCAGCGTCAGGTCCTTCACCATCAGCGCGGAAGCGAAACCCGGCTTGTAGTCGTTGTTGGCCGGAGAGGTCGGCACCGGGCCCGGCACCGGGCAATAGGTCGTCAGCGACCAGCACTGGCCCGACGAGGTCGAGGCGACGTCGAACAGCGCCTGGTGCGAGAGCCCGAGCTTCTCGCCGAGCGCAAACGCCTCGCTCACTGCGATCATGGAGATGCCGAGGATCATGTTGTTGCAGATCTTGGCCGCCTGGCCAGCGCCGGCACCACCACAATGCACGATCTTCTTGCCCATGTTCTCCAGCACGGGCTTGGCCGCCGCGAATGCGTTCTCCTCGCCACCGCACATGAAGGTGAGCGTCGCGCCCTTGGCGCCGCCGGTGCCGCCGGAGACCGGCGCATCCACCGAGAGCACGCCGTGCTTGCCGGCGAGCGCATGCGCCTGCCGCGCGCTCTCGACGTCGATGGTAGAGCTGTCGATGACCAGCGCACCCTTGGTCATCGCAGGAAGGATCTCGTTCCAGACGCCGAGCACATGCTTGCCGGCCGGCAGCATGGTGACGACGACATCGGCGCCCTTTACCGCGCCCGCGGCGCTGTCGGCGATGCCGGCGCCATCGGCCTTGGCCTGATTGCGCGAGGCTTCGACGAGATCGAACGCCACCACCTTGTGGCCGGCCTTGACCAGATTGGCGGCCATCGGGCCGCCCATGTTGCCGAGACCAATGAATGCGATCGTGGCCATTGTCGTTTCCTCCGCTTCAATCGTTGATTAATTGAACTTCAGCTCATCGGCGCCGATCTCGGCGAGATACGGCGCCAGCATTTGCGGCGTCACGTCCTCAATCCGCGGCGGCGACCAGATCGGGCTGCGATCCTTGTCGATCACGGCAGCGCGCACGCCCTCGCGAAAATCATCGCTGCGGAACACCTCCAGCGCGGCGCGGTATTCGCGCACCAGGCATTCCTCCAGGCTCGACGCGGTGCGCGCCAGCCGCAGCAGCTTGAGCGTCACCACCATGCCGCGCGGCGATTTTTCGTTGAGCGTCTTCAGCGTCGCCAGCGCGAACTCCGAGCCGTCGCGCTCGAGCGCAGCAAAAATGTCGTCCATGCGATCGAAGCCGAACAGGGCATCGATGATCGGCTCCTTGGCGGCGACCGGCCCCGCGGCTTCGCCGGTCGCAAAGCCGTTGATGAGCTTGCCGACATCGGCCGCGCTCGCGCCTGGACGCACCCTGGTCAGCGCCTCGCGCAGCTCCGGCCATTTGCCCGCCGGCACCACGGCGTCGGCGAATTTGGCGTGGATCGCGTCGGGCCCGTTCATGGTCTGGCCGGTCAGGCCGAAGTAAGTGCCGATCTCACCCGGCGAGCGCGACAGCAGATAGGTGCCGCCCACGTCAGGGAAGAAGCCGAGCCCGACTTCGGGCATCGCGAGTTTCGTGCGATCAGTGACGATGCGATGGCTCGCATGGGCGGAGAGTCCGACGCCGCCGCCCATCACGATGCCGTCCATGAAGGCGATATACGGCTTCGGAAATGCCTTGATCCGGGCGTTGAGGATGTATTCCTCGCGCCACAAGATTTTGCCGAGATCGCCGTTGGCCTTGGAGCTTTCCCAGAGCGTGCGGATGTCGCCGCCGGCGCACAGGCCGCGCTCGCCGGCACCTTCCAGCAGGATCACAGCGACGGCGGGATCGGCCTCGAAGCGGTCAAGCGCCTTGTCGATGTCGCGAAACATCTCCAGCGTGACGGCGTTGATGGCCTTGGGACGATTGAGCCTGATTACGCCGGCCGCGCCCTCGACGCGGGCGACCAGATCGCCCTCTTCCACCGAACTCATCGCGCGCCCTCGATCAGTTTGCGCGCCACGATGAGCCGCATGATTTCATTGGTGCCTTCGAGGATCTGGTGCACGCGCAGATCGCGCACGATCTTCTCGATGCCGTATTCGCTGAGATAGCCGTAGCCGCCGTGCAGCTGCAGCGCATGATTGGCGACCTCGAAACCGACATCGGTGCCGAAGCGTTTGGCCATCGCACACAGCATGGTGGCATCGGGGTCTTTGCGGTCGAGCGCCGCGGCGGCGCGCCACAGGAAGGTGCGCGCGGCCTCGAGCTCGATCGCCATGTCGGCAAGGCGGAATTGCAGCGCCTGGAATTCGTCGAGGCGCTTTCCAAACGCCTTGCGCTCCTTCATGTAGGCGCGCGCCTTGTCGAGCGCGGTCTGCGCACCACCGAGCGAGCATGCGGTGATGTTGAGGCGGCCGCCATCGAGACCGGCCATCGCGATCTTGAAGCCGATGCCCTCCTCGCCGAGGCGGTTGGTAACAGGCACGCGGGCGTTCTCGAACATCACAGCGCGGGTCGGCTGCGCGTTCCAGCCCATCTTGCGCTCGTTGGCGCCGAAGGAGACGCCCGGCGTCTTGCCGTCGATGACGAGGGTCGAGATGCCGCCGGGGCCATCGCCGCTGGTGCGCACCATCGCGACCAGGAGATCAGTGCCGCCGGCGCCGGAGATGAACTGCTTCTGGCCGTTGAGAACGTAAGTATCGCCTTCGCGCACCGCGCGGGTGCGCAGCGCCGCGGCATCGGAGCCCGCGCCCGGCTCGGTCAGGCAGTAGCTGGCGATCAGCTCCATGGTGCAGAGCTTCGGCAGCCATGAGTGGCGCTGGGTGTCGCTGCCGAAGGCATCGATCATCCAGCTCGCCATGTTGTGGATGGAGATGAAGGCGGACGTGGTCGGGCAGCCCGTCGCCAGCGCCTCGAAGATCAGCGCCGCGTCGAACCGCGTCATGGCGGAGCCCCCGACATCCTCGCGGATGTAGATGCCGCCCATGCCGAGCGTCGCCGCCTCGCGCATCACGTCGACGGGGAAATGCTTCTCCTCGTCCCAGCGCAGCGCGTGCGGCGCGATCTTCTCCGCCGCAAACGCCAACGCCATGTCGCGAACCGCGATCTGATCCTCGTTCAGAGCGAACTGCATATGAGCCTCGCTCTCAAGGAGATCACTTCATCAGCGGGATCGAGAACTCCGCACCTTCCTTGACACCGGACGGCCAGCGCGAGGTCACCGTCTTGGTCTTGGTGTAGAAGCGGACGGAATCCGGGCCGTGCTGGTTGAGATCGCCAAAACCCGACTTCTTCCAGCCGCCGAAGGTATAATAGGCGATCGGCACCGGGATCGGCACGTTGATGCCGACCATGCCGACATTCACCTTGGCTGCGAAATCGCGCGCGGCGTCGCCGTCGCGGGTGAAGATCGCAACGCCGTTGCCGTAGTCATGCTCGGACGGCAGCGCCAGGGCTTCCTTGTAGTCGTGCGCACGGACGACCGAGAGCACCGGGCCAAAAATCTCTTCCTTGTAGATCCGCATGTCCTTGGTGACGTTGTCGAACAGCGAACCGCCGAGATAGAAGCCGTTCTCGTAGCCCTGCATCTTGAAGCCGCGGCCGTCGACCGCGAGCGTCGCGCCTTCCTTGATGCCGATGTCGATGTAGCCCTTGACCTTCTCGACCGCCTCGCGCGTGACCAGCGGACCGTAATCGGCCGACGGATCGATCGAGGTGCCGATCTTGAGCGACTCGACGCGCGGGATCAGCTTTTCCATGAGACGGTCGGCAGTGGACTTGCCGACGGGGACCGCGACCGAGACGGCCATGCAGCGCTCGCCGGCCGAGCCGTAGCCCGCGCCGATCAGCGCATCGACCGCCTGGTCCATGTCGGCGTCAGGCATGATGATGGCGTGGTTCTTGGCACCGCCAAAGCACTGGCAGCGCTTGCCGGTCTGGGCGGCGCGCTCATAGATGTACTGCGCGATCGGCGTGGAGCCGACGAAGCCGACGGCCTTGATATCGGGATCGTCGAGGATGGCGTCGACCGCTTCCTTGTCGCCGTTGACGACGTTGAGGATGCCGGCCGGCAGGCCCGCCTCGATCATGAGTTCGGCGAGCATCATCGGCACGCCGGGATCGCGCTCCGAGGGCTTGAGGATGAAGGCATTGCCGCAGGCGATCGCGGGGGCGAACTTCCACATCGGGATCATCGCCGGGAAGTTGAACGGCGTGATGCCGGCGACGACGCCGAGCGCCTGACGCATGGAATAGATGTCGATGCCGGGGCCGGCGCCTTCGGTGTATTCGCCCTTCATCAGATGCGGGATGCCGCAGGCGAACTCGGCGACCTCGAGGCCGCGCTGGATGTCGCCCTTGGCGTCCGGCACGGTCTTGCCGTGCTCGCGCGCGAGCAGCTCGGCGAGCTTGTCGTAGTCTCGCTGCACCAGCTCGACGAATTTCATCATGACGCGGGCGCGGCGCTGCGGGTTGGTCGCGGCCCATTCCGGCTGGGCGGCGCGCGCATTCTCGACGGCGGCACGGACCTCGGCCTTGGACGCCAGCGCCACCTTGGCCTGGACGTCACCGGTCATCGGCTCGAAAACGTCGGCGGTGCGGCCCGAGGTACCCTTGACCTCCTTGCCACCGATGAAATGTCCGACTGAACGCATGAATGATCTCCTTGAGGCCGAGCTTGAACGCTTTGACAAATCCTATCGACCTGCATTTTATAGGATTCAAGTCTGAGATAATGCACCATAGATGTGCGAAAATGCTGGATCAAGGTCACATCGACTGGGACGACTTCCGCTTCGTGCTGGCCATCGTGCGGGGCGGCTCGGTGTCGGCTGCGGCAAAACAGCTCGGCGTCGACCATGCCACCGTGATCCGCCGCGTCGACCGGCTGGAAAAGTACCTGTCGGCAAAGCTGTTCGACCGGCGCAAGACAGGCTACCTGCTGACCGAGGCCGGCCAGCGCGTCGCCGACAGCGCCGAAGCCATGGAATCGACCATCGTCGCCAACCAGGAGCAGGTCGGCGGCTCCGTGGCGCGGCTGACCGGAACAGTGCGGATCGGCGCGCCCGACGGGTTCGGCACCGCTTTCCTGGCGCCGCGGCTGGCACCCTTCGCGGACCGGTATCCCGATCTCGATCTGCAACTTGTGGCAACCGCGCGGCTGTTCAGTCTCTCCAAGCGCGAGGCCGATATCGCCATCAGCCTGACCATGCCGAAGGAAGGCCGCATCGTCGGCCGCAAGCTGCTCGACTACGGCCTTGGCCTCTATGCCGCGCCTGGCTATCTCGATCGCTTCCCTGCGATCACCTCGCGGCAGGATCTGCCGCAACATCGCTTCGTCGGCTACATCGAGGAGCTCCTGTTCACGCCGGAGCTCGATTATCTGCCGCAGGTGTCGCCGCGGATCTCGGCGCGCTTCCGCAGCGCCAATCTGATCGCGCAGCTCAATGCCACGCTGTCCGGCTTCGGCATCGCGGTGCTGCCGCATTTCATGGCGAGCGATTATCCGCAACTCGTTCCGGTGCTGCCCGAGGAGATCTCGATCACGCGGACATTCTGGATGCTGATGCACGCCGACAGCAAGGATCTGGCACGGATCAGGGCGGTGGCCGATTACATCGGCGAGATCGTGGAGCGCGAGCGGGCGTTGTTCGCGGGGCGCACTTCGTAGGGTGGGTTAGCCGAAGGCGTAACCCACCACGTCTGCCTCCGCGGAAATCGAAGAGGTGGATTACGCTTCGCTAATCCACCCTACGCATTCAACGGCACCTCGCCTAGGTCTTCACCTTCTTCACCGCCGGCGCCTTCGGCTCGCGCTTCGTGCCCTCCAGCGCACTGTCCCGGCCCACCTTCAACACCTCGTCCGAGAGCTCGCTCGACCCGGCAATGCGCGCCAGCAGCATGGTGCCGGCCATCGTCGCCAGCGTCGCAACCGCCTGCTTGCGCGCGGCCTTGCGCGGCACGTTCGGGATGTTGTCGGCCAGCAGCTCGATCATCTCGTCGAGCTTGCCGGCAAATGCCTTTCGCGCCTTCGGGCTCTCGCGGGCGATTTCGGCACCGAGCGCGGGAATCGAGCAGCCATGGCCGGGGTTGTCGCGATGCAGCGCCGAGAGGTAAGCCTCCGCGATCAGCGCCAGCCGCTTGTCCGGCGAAACCTCGTCGGTGATCTTGCGCCAGTGGTCCATCGAGCGGTCCATCGCATAGCCGAATGCCTCGATCACCAGCGCCTCACGGGAATCGAAATGCGCGTAGAACCCGCCATGGGTCAGGCCCGCCTCCTTCATGAGGTCGGCCACGCCGATGCCATGGGCACCCTTTTCACGCAGCCGCACGGAGGCCTTTTTCACGATGCGGTCGTGGGTTTCCTGCTTGTGTTCCCGGGAGTAGCGCATGCGGTTCTCATTGGATGTCGAGGGTCATCTCATAACACGCAAATGACGAAATGGGTGCATTAATTCATGTTAAGTTGCTTCCGATCATGGAAAACGTTGCAGTTGCATGCACCGCAAGAGCGCCCCTGCCGTCCCGGACGAAGCCTTCGGCGTAGCTGGTCCGCCGCCCCAGCTTGATCACCTTACCTTCGGCCGAGATCAGGCCTGAGCGAACCGAGAGCGGACGCAGGAAGGTCATTTTCAGGTCGAGCGTGACGGAGCTCTGCCCCGCTTCCAACCGGGTCGAGATCGCGCATCCCATCGCGGTATCGAGCAGCGCAGCTGCGGTCGCGCCGTGGATAAGGCCGATGGTATTTTCGAGATCCTCGCGCGGCTCCAGTTCCATGACGATCCGGCCGGGCTCGACCACCCCCACCGTGAAGCCGATCAGTTTTGCAAAAGGCGGCGGCGGCAGGCGGCCGTCGCGAATGCCCAGCATGGCGTCCATGCCCGACAGGCCCATCGCCACTTTCGCGACCGGCGCCGGCACCTGCCAATCCACCACGCGCTCGCGCCGCTGCGCGGACGAAAACAGATCGAGTTGGTCGGGTTCAGTCATGGGATTCCTTTTGTATGATACATGTCATACTATCCCGCGGACTTCGCACTTGCAACTCGCCCCCCTGCCCGCTTGACAATAAGGACGTTTCGGCCCGGAAGTGGCACCGACCCGCGCGCCTCGCGCCGGTCCACGAAATCTTCGAGATGCCACGATGGAAATGCTCAACCACCACTGCGGCGTGACGCGCGATGCGCGCGGCGTCGTTCATGTCGCGATCTGCAACGCCGGCCCGCTCAATATTCTCGGTTCGCCGGTGACCGACGCCGTGCGCGAAGGCCTGCAGCAGCTCAGCTCCGACCGCAGCATCCGGGTCGTGGTGCTGCGCGGCCAGAGCGAGAAGAGCATGATCGGCGGCGCCGACATCAAGGAGATGGCCAAGCTCGACCAACGATCGGCCGAAGCCTTCATCAGCCGCCTGCGCGATCTCTGCGAGGCCGTGCGCGCCTTCCCTGCCCCGGTGATCGCGCGCATGCCCGGCTGGTGCCTTGGCGGCGGCCTCGAGGTCGCCGCCGCCTGCGATTTCCGGATTGCCGCGCATGATGCGCATTTCGGCATGCCGGAGGTGCGCGTCGGCATCCCCTCGGTGATCCACGCAGCGCTGTTGCCCCGCCTGATCGGCTGGGCCCGCGCGCGCTGGCTGGTGATGACGGCGGAGAATATCGACGCCCCGACCGCGCTGGCCTGGGGACTGGTCGACAAGGTGGCGGCGGAGGGCGAACTGGATGCCGCCGTCGAGCATCTCGTGAACACGCTGCTCGAATGCGGCCCCGAAGCGCTGAGGTCGCAAAAGGCGCTGCTGCGGCAATGGGAGGAGCTGCCGTTGACGGAGTCGGTGAACCTCAGCGTCAAGGTGTTCGGCGAGTCGTTCCTGACGGACGAGCCGACGCGGCTGATGCAGGCGTTTGTGAACAGGAAACGGTAGGCGATAAGCCCACCCCAAAAACGGTGTCATGCCCCGCGAAGGCGGGGCATCCAGTACGCCGCAGCAGCAGTGGTAAGAGCGAGTTCGCCAACGCGGGCCTCTGGAATATACTGGATTGCCCGCTTTCGCAGGCAATGACAGCGAGGGTCGACCGACCAAATCTCATCCGACCCACGACATTTTCTCATCCCAGCCGCGGTTGCATTTTTTGCGCCGCATCATATGATGATCGTAATTCTACACAGCACCGCCAGGGAGCCCCATCATGGCCGAAGCCGCCGATCCCGTCGTCATCGTCTCCGCCGCCCGCACCCCGCTCGGCCGCTTCATGGGCGAGCTCTCGCCTCTCCCCGCGCACAAGCTCGGATCGCACGTGATCGGCGCGGCGCTGGAGCGCGCAAGACTTGCACCCGAGAAAGTCGACGAGGTCTTCATGGGCTGTGTGCTGCCGGCCGGACAGGGCCAGGCACCCGCCCGCCAGGCGGCGCGCGCGGCCGGACTGCCCGATGGCACGGGCGCGACCACCGTCAACAAGGTCTGCGGTTCCGGCATGAAGGCGACCATGCTGGCGCACGACATCATTCGCGCCGGCTCGGCCGAGATCGTCGTCTCCGGCGGCATGGAGAGCATGAGCAACGCACCGTATCTCCTCGCCAAGGCCCGCGGCGGCTATCGCGTTGGCCATGACCGCATCATCGACCACATGATGATGGATGGCCTCGAGGATGCCTACGAGACCGGCCGTTCCATGGGCGATTTCGGCGAGGCCACCGCGGAGGCGTACCAGTTCACCCGCAACGACCAGGACGCCTACGCGATGGAGACGCTGAGCCGCGCCCGCAAGGCGGTCGAGGGCGGCGCGTTCAAGGCCGAGATTGCGCCGATCACGCTCGCGGAAAAGGCCGGTCCCCGCATCGTCGCCAATGATGAGCATCCGCTGAAGGTCGATCCGGCGAAGATCCCGGGCCTGAAGCCGGCATTCCGCGCCAACGGCACCATCACGCCGGCCGCCTCCTCCGCCAATGCCGACGGCGCCGCTGCGCTCGTGCTGACCAAGCGCTCGCTGGCCGATCGGAGCGGCCTGCCCGTCCTCGCCGAGATCAAGGGCCACGCCACCCACAGCCAGGAGCCGCAATGGTTCACCACGGCGCCGATCCCGGCGATCCGCAAGCTGCTCGACAAGGTCGGCTGGGCTGCCTCCGACGTCGACCTGTTCGAGATCAACGAGGCCTTCGCCGTGGTGGCGATGGCGGCGCAGCGTGATCTCGGCATTCCCCGCGACAGACTGAACATCAATGGCGGCGCCTGCGCGCTCGGCCATCCCATCGGCGCCACCGGCGCACGGCTGATCGTGACCCTGCTGCACGCGCTCGAGGCGAACAACCTCAAGCGCGGCATCGCCGCGCTCTGCATCGGCGGCGGCGAAGCCACGGCGATCGCGGTCGAGCGGTCGGCGCGCTGAGCGCGGGTGTCCGAAATGGAGGGAAGTCTGTCATTTTAGACTTCCCTTCCCCGTGCCAGACTGAAACCATGACGCGAGTCCCACCGGGCTCGCCAACCCACATTGAGGCCCAATGATCTCGAACTGGCTCGCGGCAGCATTGTCCCGCCGCAACATCCATTACGGCTGGGTGATGGTCGGCGTGACCTTCCTTGCCGCGCTGATCAGCGCCGGCACGGTCGGCGCGCCCGGCGTGTTCATCGTTCCGCTTCAGAAGGAGTTCGGCTGGAGCACGGCGCAGATTTCCTCCGCGCTGTCGATCCGTTTCATCCTGTTCGGGCTGATGGCGCCTTTCGCGGCCGCCCTGCTCAACCGCTACGGCCTGCGCAACGTCACGCTGGCGGCACAGCTCATCGTCGTCTCGGCGCTCGTGCTCTCGCTCGGCATGACCGAGGTCTGGCAGCTCGTCGCGCTGTGGGGCGTGGTGATCGGCATCGGCACCGGCATGACCGCGCTGGTGCTCGGCGCGACCATCGCGACGCGCTGGTTCGCGGCACGGCGCGGCCTCGTCGTCGGCATCATGACCGCGAGCGTCGCCACTGGTCAGCTCGTGTTCCTGCCGCTGCTCGCAAGCCTCACCGAGCGCTACGGCTGGCGGCTCGCGCTCGGCTTCGTCTGCATCATGCTCGGCGTCTCGGCGCTGGCCGTCCTGCTCGCGATGCGCGACCGTCCGAGCGATCTCGGCCTGCGCCCGTACGGCGATGAGGGCACCGAGCCCCTGCCCGCCCCGCCCGTGAGCCACGGCTCGATCACCGGCGTTGCGCTCGGCACGCTGCGCGACGCGTCGAAATCATCCGCGTTCTGGATCCTGTTTGCGACCTTCTTCGTCTGCGGCGCCTCGACCAATGGTCTCGTCCAGGTGCACCTGATCCCGATGTGCCTCGATTTCGGTATCCCGCAGGTGCAGGCCGCGAGCCTGCTCGCTGCCATGGGCATCTTCGACTTCTTCGGCACCATCATGTCGGGCTGGCTGTCGGATCGCTACGACAACCGCTATCTCTTGTTCTGGTACTACGGGCTGCGCGGGCTCTCGCTGATCTTCCTGCCCTTCAGCGATTTCTCGTTCTACGGCCTCTCCGTCTTCGCGATGTTCTACGGGCTCGACTGGATCGCAACCGTGCCGCCGACGGTGCGTCTCACCGCGCAGAAATTCGGACCCGAGCGCGCCAATCTGGTGTTCGGCTGGATCTTTGCCGGCCATCAGCTCGGCGCCGGCGCTGCGGCGTTCGGTGCGGGTCTCTCGCGGACGGTCTATGAGAGCTATTTGCCCGCGTTCTTCATCGCCGGCGCGCTCTGCGTGTTCGCCTCGCTGATCGTGCTGGCGCTCTCGCGGCAACCGAAACTACAGCCGGCGACGGCCTCGGCCTAGTACCGGAGCGTGGTGGTGACGCCGAACACCGCGGCGTCACCGATCCGCGAAATACCGCTCGGATCGTTCGGATTCGCGATGCCGCCCGAGGGACGGAACACATACTGAAAGTAAGGCGCGATCAGCCAGCCCGGCTTGATGTGCGCCTCGTAGATCATCTCGATCAGCGTCTCGTTGCTGCGCACCGGGCTTCGGACGCCGGTGAAGGCCTGCGTATCAACGTCGAGATTGCGCGCGGTGTTCGAGATCCGCATGTAGGCCATGGCCACGCCGAAGCGGTCGAGCGGACGGCCCGGCGTGAAGCCGACGAAGCCGATGCCGCCGTCCAGATAGAGGTCGATCAGATTGCGGTCCGGCGGGCTGTAGGCGATGCGGCCGAACGCGGTGATGCCGGGCAGCGAAGCCGAGGTGCTGTTCTCGGTGACCTCAGGCGGGCGATAGAGCACCTGCTCGATCACGGCGAAGATGCCGTAATTGCCTTTGAGCCTTGCGGGAATGCCGCTGCCGCCGGCATCGGCGATCGACATCCCCTCCGCCGTCAAGCGCTGGCTGTCGAACGAGCCGTAATGCTTCCACGCGCCCGGCGTGAAATTGCCGGCGAGCGGACGGCCGCCGATATCGATGTCGTAGTTGAAGCGGACCTGCCCGATCAGCCACGGCGGATCGTTGACCCGGAATGCCAGGCCATGATGGTCGCGCAGCTGCGGATCGACATCGCCCGGCCCCGACGGATCGCCGTTGAACACCGCACCGTAGGCGGTGATCCTGTCGGTCAGTGCCGCCTTGATGCGAATGCCGGGCACCGCGATCGGCGGCGCCGGGCCGCCGGCCGGAAGGTTGGACGCCTTGATCGCGGGCCAGCCGAAGGTGCCGTTGATGAAGAGGTCGTCGGTCTGGCTGTCGAAGAACTCGACATCGGCGGCCTGCTGGCCGGCTCGGATGTTCAGGCGGTCATTGAAAAAGCTCTGCTCGAAATAGGCGTTGTAGAGCCGCTGATCCGGCAGCGCTTCGATCTCGCTGATGGTGGCGAGGTTCTGGACGTAGTTGCGGGACAGGCCCTGGCCGTAGATGACGAGAGCATTGGCGTAAAACCGACCGCCGGTCCAGCCGACCAGCTTGTCGAGATCGGCATCGACCGACAGATCGAGGCGGCCGAAATGGACCGCACCGCGCTTCACGCCGCCGGCGGCGTTGGCGATATTGTCTGCGATATAGGTGGCGCCGAAATTCAGGCCCTTGCTGGCAAGGCCGTCGTGCCACGCGTTGAACCATTTGGGAAACAGCCATGCGGCCGCGCTCTCGTCCTTGGCGCCGGCGAGCGCGCTCGTCGCCGTGCAGGCCAGCGCAAGCGCGGCCGCGCCTCGCAACAGAGAGCTATGGACGGTCCCGATCACGGCTGATTCCGGCTGGCGCAACGCTATTTGAAGATACCCGTGCGCCGCATGAAGAGATAGGCAGCGCCAACCGAGGAGGCCATCAGCACCGACGCCCAGAGGAATCCGGTCTCGACCTCGGTCAGCGGCAGGCCCTTGGTGTTCATGCCGAAAATGCCGGTGACCAGCGTCGGCGGCAGCAACAGCGAGGTCACGATCGAGAGGGTGTGGAGATGGCGGTTGCTCTCCTCCTCGTTCTTGAAGCGCAGCTCTTCCTCGAGCAGGCGGCTGCGCTCGCGCAGCTCGACGATGTCGTGATCGAGCCCGTCGAGCCGCTGCGCCAGCTTGCCGGCCTGGATCCGCAGCGCCGGCGACAGATGATCGGTGTTCTTTTGATCGAGACGGTGAAACAGCGTGCGCAATCCGGTGAGCTGCCGATGCAGCCGCACGCAGGTGCGGCGGAGCCGGCCGAGATTGCGGCGCATCTCCGGCCTCGCGTCATCGGCCAGGATGCGCTCCTCGATATCGTCGATCTCCTGGCCGAGCTTGTCGGCCATCCGGTCCAGCGTGTCGGCGACCTCGTCGACGATCTTTTCGAGCAGATGAGCGACATTGTCGACGCGGTAGCCGCCTTCGAGCACCCGCCGCGTGGCGTCCGCCGAGCACAGCGCCTGATGGCGGCCAGAGACCAGCAGGTGCTCGGTCATGGCGAAGCGCAGGAACGCGGTCTCCTCCGTCGCGCTGTCGATCTCGCGCACGAGATCGGAGAACACGCCGTAGACGCAATGGTCGATGACGTGAAGCTGCTGGAAGGTGTCGTGCGACAGCAGCAGCTCGCGCGCCAGCGGCGGCAGCTGCGACGCCGCGATCCAGGGCCGCGCGCGTGCGTCCGTGAGGTTGAAATGCAGCCACAGCCGTCCGTCATGGCTGAACTCGATCGGCCGGTCGACCTGCAGCGCCTCGGCGCCGCCGTCGCTGTGCAGGCGGAAGGCCCAGACCAGGCCGGGAATGGCGGGTCCGGCGTTCGATAATGCGCTGGCAAGCTTTGCCGGCTCAGCCATGGATAGCCCCAACCGTCAACAACTGCCCCATTCCGGAAGATGGCTGACGGCATCTTCCGGACCCAGGCGGGTACTCAATTACGCCAGTGTTACAGTTTGATGATGCCGCCCTATTCCGCCGCCAGCCCGGTCGCGGCTGCCTCGGCTTGCCTGATGTAGTCGTGCACGACGCGGCCGAACGGCAGCGTCAGATCGGCGATGTAATGATGCGCCCCGAGGCAGCGGCGGACCGGGAAATCGGCGACCGGCGCATTGACATGCGGCACCAGATGCAGCCGGCCCGGCCCCATCCAGGAGCCCTTCGGCACGATATCGATCAGGTTGATCGCGACCAGCTGGCAGACTTCGAGACGACCGTCGACGCCCGGGATCATCTTCAGATTCACTTGCGTCTTCGACAGCGTGGCGCGGGTGAGATCGCCGTTGCCGGCCATGCTCTCGTGCTTGTAGCCCATGGTGCCCATGGCGACGAGCTGGCCGGCATATTCCAGCGTGCCCGTCAGCGTGTCCTTGACGATCTCGAGCTTGGGATGGGCGTACTTCTTGGGAAAGCCCCAGATCTCGCGGCCGGCGGCGATCGGCGGATCGTCGTCGAGATACATCTGCGAGACGAAATTGACGTCCTCGCCGTTGAGGCGCGCGGGGATGACGAGGCCGGATTCGGTGTAGCTGCCGAAGCCGGAGGAATCCGGCATCTTGATCCACTCGTAATGCACGATCGGCTGGTCGATCGGCTGCAACGGCTCAGGCAGGCCGGCGCGGATCAGCTCCGGGTCGGTCTCGTAGGTGATGACGAGGAATTCGCGGTTGACGAACCGGTACGGACCGGCCGGATAGCTCGGCCCCGCCGCGGGCATGGACGGAAGTCTCAGCACGTCTTCGCTTCGCATCGCTGGTCTCCTGTGAATCCCGATCGGCGGCAATTGCTAACGATCCTCATTGACTGCGATGTGAAGCTTTTCCGTCAGGCGCACGACCCCTGCCGTTGCAGCGTGGTCGGTCTGCGCTACCGGCGATGTATCGGTGCCGCCTTGTCATCACGCCGTCACCACGTGACGCAATCGTCTGGCGCAAGCAGGAGGCATCGCCATGGACGCCCGCACGTCGCAACCGACATATCAGAGCCATCAGGCGCCCTCGCGGGGCTGGCGGCCCGAACGCTGCGATCGCGTCGCGCTCGTGCTGCAGGGCGGCGGCGCGCTCGGGGCCTACCAGGCCGGCGTCTATCAGGCGCTGCACGAGGCCGGCATCGAGCCCGACTGGGTCTGCGGCGTCTCGATCGGCGCGATCAACTCCGCCATCATCGCCGGCAACAAGCCGGAGAAGCGGCTCGAGGCGCTGCGCATCTTCTGGGAGCGCATCACCAACCGCAAGATCTGGCACTACACGCCCGACGGCGACATCTTCCGGCAGTGGCGCAATTTCACCAGCGCGTGGATGACGTCGGCGATGGGCCAGCCCGGCTTCTTCACCCCGCACCAGGTCAATCCCTGGCTCAGCCCGGTCGGCGCGCGCACCGCGACCAGCTATTACGACACGATGCCGCTGAAGGAGAGCCTGCTCGAGCTCGTCGACTTCGATCTCATCAACGAGAAGAAGGTCCGCTTCGCGGTCGGCGCGGTCAACGTGCTCTCGGGCAATTTCATCTATTTCGATAATTCCCATGACGAGATCGAGCCGGAGCACATCATGGCCTCCGGCGCCCTGCCCCCGGCGCTGCCGATGGTGCGGATCGGCACCGATCATTTCTGGGACGGCGGCATCGTCTCCAACACCCCGCTGCAGCATCTGCTCGACCAGGAGGATGCGCTCAACTCGCTGGTGTTCCAGGTCGACCTGTTCAGCGCGCGCGGCGTGCTGCCGCGCTCGATCCAGGACGTGATGGCCCGCCACAAGGACATCATGTATTCCTCGCGCACCCGCCACAACACCGACGTCTATCGCCGCACCCACAATCTCAAGGTCCTGCTCTACAAGGCGCTGGCGAAGCTGCCGGACGAGCAACTGTCCGACGAGGAGCGCAAGCTGAAGGGGAGCTTGTGCCACATGCCGGAGATCGCGATCCTGCATCTGATCTATCAGCAGAAGGCCTATGAGGGCGACGCCAAGGACCACGAGTTCTCGGGCACCTCGATGCGCGAGCACTGGACCAGCGGCTATGAAGACACCAAGCGCACGCTGAAGCGCCGCGACTGGATCAAGATGCCGGAGGAAGGCATGGGCCTCGTCGTGCACGACGTGCACCGGGAGACGGAGAGCGCGTAAGGGCCGCTTGTCTCCCGGACGCGCAGCCTTGCTGCGCAGAGCCGGGGCCCAGACGCCACACGGTTCGCCGCAATCATGGGCCCCGGCTCTGCAGCGCACCGTCGAAGGGACGCTGCGCTGCGTCCGGGGCGCGAGCGTGCCTGCAAGACATGATCCCTTCAGAAGACACACGCTCGCATTCTCGCGGCTCATTTCGCCCGAGCTTTGCTCTCGTCGTTGCCCTTCTTGTTCAGAAAGGGCGCAGGGAAGGCCGGGCGCCGGCTGGCACCCGCGGTCCCGTGTGCGAACAAGACGCGCACGGGTTGGACAACAGGTGTAGCCGGGCGACCGGCCTTCCCTGCGCGGATGGCTTTACGGCTTATGTCGCGCTCTCCCCGGGGAGCGATGCACTATTGCCCCCGTCGCCTTGCGGATGACTGATGTGCTGACCCGGTTGGGCCGCAACATCACCGCAACACTTGACGCACAGACCCCGGGCGTCAGGACCACACGATTTTGCCGTCCGCGCACATCCCCGTTCCTGTCCCCGATGGCTTGCGTGCGCTCACTATTGGGGCCGAACCAAGGACGCTGTCAGCGCCGTGTCGTATCGCGCGTGCAGCTGCTCACGGGGATTCCCGCCCTGCAGCCTGCCCAGCGCGCCGACGCCGTCGCGGCCACCGCCTCCCGGCCCGCGTCTCGTGACGATCGCGAAACGCCCCTTGTGGCGGGCGGGACGGCCATTGATACGACATATCCGAAATTCGGTAAATAGGAATATTTTTGCGTCGAGGGATTGACAGGGTGTTTTGCCCGACGGGCGGGGTGCCACCGCAACTGAATATTCGATGCAATGGTGTAATGGGCCTTCGGGTCCCTCTCGCAATCACCGGGGTGGAACAACAGCAGATCGTTTCGAGCAAGTCGCTTCCTGATGGAGGCGCCGGGCTCCTGGATGGCGGAGGTCGCGATCGAATTGAACAAGGAAGCGAAGTGACGCCGATCTTCGCGCATGCGCAACAACTCCATACGCAGCAATTGTTCTCCGCTTGGTGGAGCGGCATCGCAGCCGCTATCGTTGCCTTCAGGCCCTGGGACTCCCCAAGTTCTCGCGCCTGAGGACCGCCGCCTCGGCCCCTGGACGTTGACAGTCCCCGAGCAGCTGGCGGCGGTCCTTTCTCCTGTCTCGGCCGCGCCCCGATTTGCAACAGTCGGTTGCTGAGGCGGGCCGAGCCGAGGCAGACGATTTGCGGACCCGCTAAGTCATTGATCCCTTTTGTAACCCGAACTGGAAGGTCAAGCCTTTTTCCGAGTCCCAATCTCTCGGCTTGGGGTAGAAGTCAGCCACCTCCGGACCCAAATCGGCCGTGCAAGGCCCCAAAACAAACCGCAGGAGTCGCCGCGGTAGGACGTCGATTGAAGGAATGTCGTTAGCTACCACATCAGGTGGACATCAGGGCGGGCTGGCGCTAACGGCGGCCACAGAAGCGCCCGAACGATGAGCGGAATACCAACGGCCAAAGGTATCAGCCAGTACATGAAATGAGGCAGGTCCTTCCAAAGTGGAAGCTGCTTTCCGTTGTCCACGTAAAAGGCAACCAGCATCAGGATATACGACAGGCCCATCCCCGCGATATGGACCCTGACCCAATACCGCCAGCGGTGCCGGAGCGCAGTGCGACCGATCCAGGCGCAGGCGAACGACAACGTACCGAGAACGAACAAGTGATAGTTTTCGGCCCAGCGCATAAGCGACAGTAACGTCGCGGACGCGAAGAGCGCCAGCAGACACCAGAAATAGATCGTTCCAAGCCTAGAATGACGCCCGCGACGCTTTTGACTCAACATTGCGATTGCGCCGATCGCAACGCTCGCAAGGCCCAGGGGGATATGCACCCCGAAGATCAACGCCAGAAAGAAGTGGTCGGTTGATGGAATTTCGATGCCCGCCACGATGGTCGTTTCTTCGCCTGTCATGGCGTTACTCCCATCTTGCAATTCAACATCGACTAAGCCGGCGAAGAGGGTCGTTTGACGGCGAACGCTACGGCGCCGCAGACAATGCAAAGCATGCAGCAGCCGATCAGGACGACTGCATAGCTTCCCGTCCAATCGGCGCTTGCTGCGAAAGGCAGCGGGCCGGACGCTGCGCCGGCAAGGCCAACCCCTTCGGGCCGCGCCCGCCAGGGACGAGAGCGCGCCTGGTCAAGCGTTCGAGCCGCGACATGGAGTACTCGTCAGGTCAATTGCCCGTCAATTTCCACTGCGCAGCTTCGTCAATGGTGCTGACGGTAATTCTCCGGAATTGCCGTTGCGTCTGCCCCGGTCTGGGATGGGCCATTCAATGCATCCACTTCGAGACAAGACGACTGCCCCTTTGTCCGCATCGTACATTGAGTCTGGAGATGATCATGCGCAACATTGCATCGGCGATTGCAATCGTGATCGCGTTGAGCGCGCCGGCTTTGGCTCAGAAGGCCGAGATCGAAGCGAACAATGCGAAATGGATAGAGATGTTCAACAAGGGAGATTTTTCGGGGATTGCGTCCCTCTACAGCGCCGATGCGACCGCGCTCCCGCCCGGCTCCGCGATGGTGCAGGGCCGACCAGCCATCGAGGCCATGTGGAAAAGCATGGCCGAACAAGTGACCGATCCGAAGCTCACAACGGTGGATGTCAAGCCACTCGGTTCTTCCGCGGCCCGTGAGATCGGCACGTTCGTCCTGAAGACCAAGGGATCGACACCGCAGGAAGTGACCGGAAAGTATGTCGTCGTCTGGGAGAAGGTCGGAGACGACTGGAAGCTCGCCACCGACATCTGGAACGACGGCAAGTAGCCGTCTTACGTCCAAACCAGCGCTTGCGCAGAAAGCAGGAGGGAATCAAACCGACGCGCATGTTCATTCGCCGTTGTCATTCGATACCCAGGCGCTATCGTGCGCATGCGGCGCAGCCGCGACATTCATCCGATAATTCTAGTCATGGGAGAATCGCATGAAATTCATAACCACCTGGAGCGTACCTCAAGGCACCTTCAATGCAGCCGTCGCCCGCTTTCTCGAGACCGGTGGCGCACCACCCGAGGGCGTCAAGATGCTGGGCCGCTGGCACGGCATGAATGGACAGGGATTTGCGATCTCTGAATCGAGCGATCCAAAAGCCATGTATCGTTGGCTCGCGCAATGGTCTGACCTGCTCCCGTTAACCGTCACGCCCTGCCTTGAGGACGGAGACGCGGGCGAGGTGATGGCGTCGCTTCCCAAGCGTTGATCATCAAGCGTTGATCATCAAGCGAGCGAAGGGTTTCTGAACCAGATCATCCACTGAAGCGCGATGGGATTAGGATGAATCGTCATCGCGCTTTAGTTTATTGCCTGAGCATGAACTTCTCGGAAAACCGCTGCGCCCCTTTCCGGATCATGCTCCAGGGTCCGGCCGTCTCCTGACGGAGAGCGGCTACTTCGCGTCCTTGTTCAATTCGATCGCGACCTCCGCCATCCAGGAGCCCGGCGCCTCCATCAGGAAAGATTGACGGTTGCTCCTGGTCTGGATCGTCACCAGCGCGGCCACTGTGTTTCCCTCTATTCGCGCCTCGATCAGTCCGTCCTTGTTGGTGCCGTAGACCTTGCCGCCCTGCCGGTATTCGCTCTCGAACCAGTTGCCGGAAAGCTCCGTCCCGCTCTGCTCGATGTTCGCGGACAGGACCATCTTGTACGCATCGCTTGCGCAGCGCAGGTCGAGTGTCAACGACCGCCCCGGCCTGGTGACGTTGTACGCCACCTTGCAGCGAACCTTCTCGCGCGGACCGTCCGACGGCTTCATCGTGCCGATGCCCGACCATGCACCGGCCAAACTGTCGAACACCGGCTCTGCGCGCAGCGGGCCGGTGCCGACGAGCACGAGCCAGGCCGCGCCAATGCTCATGCGCGCCGCCGAAACCTTCAATCGCATTCTGCCAATCCTGATTCGTAAAGTCTGAGCGCGTCCTACGCCCTGATCGCCGCGGGATGTTGACGAAGATGTTTAGAAATGTTGCAGAGATTGCCTGAACGTTGCCGGGATCGGCGCATCAACCGGTAACGAAGCCGATATCGCCGCGGCAAGTTCTCGTCGGTCCCGCTCGGCCGCAAACACCCCGCGGGAGCGCAGGGCAATCGCATACGGCATTTTCCGCCAGCCGAGCGCGCGCCTCGTCCTTCGAGACGACCGCTTTGCGGTCTCCTCAGGATGAGGCTAAGCGGCATCGGTGCCCGTTAAGAGTGCTGCCGCACACTCCGTCCTCATCCTGAGGGCCCGCCAACGGCGGGCGTCTCGAAGGATGGCCACAGAGAACGTCGCCGGAGCGGAATCCAGCCTCAGCCCGGCCCCGGCATATTGCCCGCGAACTGCGGATAGCACTCGCGCAGCTCCTCGCGGATTCGGCCCCGGATCAAGGACAACGTCGCCTCGTCCGGCAACGGCGTCGTGACCTCGCATGTCTCGTTGTCGTACGAGAAGCCCGTCGTGCCGCGAATGTCGCGCCAATCATATCCCGGGTGGGTGCTCTCGAGACGAAAGCGTCCCGCCTCTCGCTCGAAGGAGAACAACGCGGCATTGGTCAGCAGCGCATGAGGGCCGCCTCGCCGATAGACCGTCTCGTCGGTGACCCCGGGCGCAGACACGAAGTCCACGCGTTCCACCAGGGATCGCAGGCTGTGCTCCTCACGGAACAGAATGACCCGCGGCACCAGGAAATACAGATAGGCGGAGCCGAACGAGCCGGGCCATCTGACCGGATTGTTCGGATAGTCGCCGGTGCCGACGAGGTTGACGTTGCCCTGGCCGTCGATCTGGCCGCCGCCGAGAAAGAAGGCGTCGAGGCGTCCCTGCGCGGCACAATCGAACAGCTCCTCGGCACCGCCAGTGAAGGAATTGTGCTTGACCGACCCGAGGATCGAGACCTGCACGTGCTCCAACCCGTCGCGTTGGTTGAGCGCACGCAACAGCATCGCTCCAGCCGCCGGCATCGGCGACGATTGACCGACTGCAACATGCCGCACGCCCTTCAGCAGCCGCGAGATCGTGTAGATCATCAGCTCGCGGCTGGTGCACGCCTCGCTCATGCCGCGCTCCTCGCGCCCCGGATGTAGGCCTGGAACCCTTCCGGCGAGCGCGCCGCGCGCGCGTACTTTTCAACCTCCTGCCCGTCCCTGGGATATTCGGCGTAAAGCCCCGTGGGCCATCCACCCTTCTCGAGCTGCGCCACCGCGCTCACATAGATCGCAGGCAGAACGCCCGCCGCCATCTTCTCGTCCTCGAGCAGCGACGTCTCGGAGATGCGCTCCACGGTCACGAAAGCCTGCTTCGACGCATGGGCCAGCAGCATCGTTTCGCGCCGGCGGCCCAGCCGCACATTGCCGAACCGGTCCGCTTCGGGCGCATGAAACAAGGCGATATCGGGCTGGATCGCCGAGACCACGACGATCTTCTCGCCGTCGTCGAACGGATTGGACGTCACCTTCCAGTCGTCGCGCTTCTTGAGGACGTCGCTGCCGATGATGCCGCGGATCGGCATGAACGGAACGCCCTTCTCCGCGGCCGTCAACCCTGCGAACACCGCGGGACAAGTGGCATCACGGAGGCGAATGGATCCGTCGCGGACAGCCCGGCTGAAGCAGGGCGCGCCGCCGGCTTCGCCGAGACTGACGGCGCTCGTCTCCAGCGTTGCCACGGCGCCGGCGCCGATGAGCATGTCGACCTGCATGCCGCCGATCGGCGCACAGACCACGTGGAGATCGCGAATGCCGCGATCGATCAGCATCCGAACCAGTCCCGGAGCCGCGGCGTAATCGTCCGGCGCCAGGCCGAGCTTACACCCCGAGGGTATCATCTCCGCCATCTCTCGCGGCGTTACGAAGTCTGTCATCTCTTCACTTCTCCCTCGCTTCGCATCAGATGCCGATCGAACAACGATCAGTTTCCGGATTCGACCGACGTCTCTCTCAATCTTCTCAGCCGCGTCCCATGTTGTAGAACTCCGGGTTCGGACGCATGCTGGTGACGTTGGCAAGCCGGTTGGAGAGGCCGAAGAAGGCCGAGATCGCGGCAATGTCCCAGATGTCCTCTTCCGTGAACCCGTGCGATTTCAGCGTGGCGAAATCGGATTCGGAAACCTTGTAAGCCTCGGTCGAGACCCGTACGGCGAAGTCGAGCATCGCCTTCTGCCGGTCGGTGATATCAGCCTTGCGGTAGTTGACCGCAACCTGATCGGCGATCAGCGGATCCTTGGCGCGGATGCGCAGGATCGCGCCATGGGCGATGACGCAATACTGGCATTGATTGAGGTTGCTGGTCGCAACCACGATCATTTCCCGCTCTGCCTTGGTGAGATTGCCGGGCTTATCCATCAGCGCATCGTGATAGGCAAAGAACGCGCGAAACTCGTCCGGCCGGTGCGCCAGCACGAGAAACACGTTCGGAATGAAGCCGGACTTCTCCTGGACGGCGACGATGCGGGCCCGGATGTCCTCTGGCATGTCGGCCAGATCAGGGACAGGGAAGCGGCTGATTGCAAGTGCCTGGGTCATGGCCTGGTTATCCTCGCTACTAATCGATGGAGATCGGTACGATCACGCGTTCCTTCGCCTGGATCATTGTGAGAAAGCCGCGCGCGAAGACGTCGAGCGCGTCGGGGCGCCTTTCCAGCTTCGCCCGCAGCACCGCGCCCTCCCAGCCGATCCAGAAGAAATGCGCGAGGCTATCGCAATCGACGCCTTTGGGGATGTCGCCCGCCTGCTGCGCCGCGCGGAGGCAGCGCGAGGTCCGCGCTTCCCAATCCCTGAAGACGGCGGCGAGGCGCTTTCGGAACGGCTCCGGCAGCGCCCCCATCTCTTGCCCGAGATTGCCGACGAGACAGCCACGTCGATAGCCGTAGCGCGCCATGCCCGAGCGCGCGTCTGCGATGAAATCGCGCAGGCGGTCCAGCGGAGCCCGCTCTGCATCGTCGAACCATCGATCCAGCTTGCGGGCGAAATAGGCGGCGTAGGCATCGATCAGCTCGAGGCCAAAAGCCTCCTTGCTGCCGAAGTAATGATAGAATGACCCTTTCGGCACGTCCGCGGAATCAAGGATCTCCTCGACGCCGACGGCGCTGAATCCCTTCTCGGTCAGTATAGCAACTCCCGTCCGCAACAGACGCGCGCGCGGCGCATTCGGCTGCGACTGGTCCTTGGGAGGACGCCCCCGTCGGCGCGGCTCTGAAACCGAGGCTGCTCTGCTCATCAGAATTTATTAGACTGATCGTCTTGCAAAATCAACTCCTCGCCTCCCAAGGCTCGAGTCCCCCGCGGACCGCACTCGTCACCGGCTGCAGTTCGAGACATCTTGCCGTTAGACTCCCCGCGCCAAACGTGGACAATACCCGGGCACGTTACGTGCGCAGTGCACACCAAGATGCGCCAGGGGAAACGAAAATGCCGGCTGCCTTCCCGTCGTCCGAACCCACCATTCCGACCGCTCCCTTGACTGCCGAGATGCGCGATGCGTTGCGCGCGATCGTGGGTGGGAAGGGCCTCATCGAGGACGAGCACGGCAAGCAGCCGTTCGTGACGGATTGGCGGGGATTGCTGGTCGGCGGTGCCGGCGCCGTCGTACGTCCTGGCAGCACCGAGGACGTCTCGAAAGTGGTCCGGCTTTGCCATGAGCACGGCGTCGCCATCGTGCCGCAGGGTGGCAACACCGGCCTGATGGGTGGGGCAACGCCCTGGCCTGCGCATACCGGCATCGTGTTGTCGCTCGGCCGCATGAACCGCGTGCTGGACGTCGATCCCGTCGGCTACGCGATGACGGTCGAGGCCGGCTGCGTGCTGCAGACGCTTCAGGAGACGGCAAGCCGGCACGACAGGTTCCTGCCGCTCAGCCTCGGCGCCCAGGGCTCGTGCATGATCGGCGGCAATCTGTCGACCAACGCCGGCGGCGTGCAGGTGCTGCGCTATGGCAATGCCCGCAATCTCGTGCTGGGGCTCGAGGTCGTGCTGGCGAGCGGCGAGGTCTGGGACGGATTGCGCGCGCTCAAGAAGGACAACACCGGCTATGACCTCAAGCACCTCTTCATGGGCGCCGAGGGCACACTGGGCATCATCACCAAGGCCGTGCTCAAGCTGTGGCCGGCGCCGAAGGACGTCTCGACGTCGTGGCTGGCGATCCGCGATCCACGCGCGGCCCTGGAGATCCTGTCGGAAGCGCACGCGGCATCCGGAGACAATGTCGGCTCCTGCGAGCTGATGAGCCGCGCCGCCATCGACATGGTGCTGCGCCATATTCCCGGCACCCAGGATCCTCTTAAAGCGAACACGCCATGGTACCTGCTGCTGGAATGGTCGTCCTCGCGGGCGCGCCAGGACGGCGCCGAGGGCATGTCCGAGAAGATGGAGCAATTTCTTGGCCATCAACTCGAGGCCGGCCGCGTGCTCGATGCGGTGATCGCCCACACGGTCGGTCAAGCGCGCAACATGTGGCGCATCCGCGAGAGTGTCGCCGAGGCCTCCCGGGCCGAAGGTCCGGGGCTCAGCTTCGATGTGTCGGTGGCCGTCTCGGGGATTCCGGAGTTCATCGACAAGGGCACCAAGGCGGTGCTCGATATTCTCCCGACGATCAGGCCCTATCCTTTGGGGCACATCGGCGATGGCAATCTGCATTTTTCGTTCATGGGGCCATCAGGCATGGATCAGCAGACGCTGACCCAATACAAGGGGGCCATCACGCGGGCCGTGAACGATCTCGTCACCTCGATGGGCGGCTCGATCTCGGCGGAACACGGCATCGGCATCGACAAGCTCGACGAGCTCAGCCATTACCGCTCGAAGACCGAGCTCAACATCATGCGCACCATCAAGCGCGCGCTCGATCCGCAGAACATCATGAATCCCGGCAAGGTGCTGCGGCTGTGACCGACGCTGCGCCCCGCGCCGACGATTGGTCGAGCGTGGGCAGGTCGCAACGATGTTGCGACCCGTCCGCGATCTTGTCGAGAGTGGTGTCCGGAGGCCCTCAAGCCGTCGAACCGCCGCGCGGATTGACGATCGCATACCCTCGCAATGAACGTGCGTGGATTCGCGTGGCGTGTCCGCCCGAGTTGGCGTCATAGGCCATCCAGACATCGCCTCCGAGGTGCTGCTCGAGAACGAAAACGTGTCCCCGTCGCGCAGCAACCATTCCCGGTGCGGGTGATGTCCGCGGGAAGCGCAGCCAATTGGCCGCAAGATTCAATTCCGGGACGATACGACCGAACACGCGCAGAGCCGCGCCGCAGCCGCAGAAGGACGAAGGGCAACCTGCCGGACGACCACCGACAACGCGGGCCCCGGAGACACCGGAGACGGTCGTCGGCGTGGCGGCACCCCCAGCATCGGTCACTGTCAGCTGCGTCGAGCGGTACGCTTGCAGTGACGGCCTGGAATTCAGTGAGGATCTGGAAGTCAGTGAAGACTTGAAAGTCCGCTCGCGCTGCATCTGCGAATACGAGAAGTCGCAGGGCATGCTGACATTGCATTCGGAAGCATGATGAATGCGGTAAGGCCGCGCTTCCGAAGCGACAGAGCTCAAGACAACGAAGAGGTACGCAAAAATTACTAGCCTGTACATTGCAGGACTCCAAAATAGAGTGGTCCTGCCCCAGGCAACGAGAAACCAATAACAGTTTGGCTGAAATGGGCCTAAAGAGCGGCTGAAAATGGCTGCGTTTACGCGACGCTGTCTGCAATCATCATAGCCTACAAATAGCGACCGAAATGATTAACTCGCAGAAAACGAATGAGCGCTCCGCGCGTCCAACGCACCGCATGCAATCAAGTCCGGTTCGCATGGGTCGTGGATTCTGCAACGAGCGCTCCTCGTCACTGCGCTGCCCCGATCGGCACGACGGCGCTCCTCACCGCATCATCGCGGCCGCGATCTTCTCCGCCGACATCAACACGGGAAAATTGGTGTTGGCGCATGGCACCACCGGAAAGATCGAGGCGTCGACGACGCGCAGGCCCTGGATGCCCTTGACGCGGCCCTGATTGTCGACCACCGCCATGGGATCGTCGGCCCGGCCCATGCGGCATGAGCAGGAGGCGTGCCAGACGCCGATGGTCGCCTTGCGCACGAAGGCTTCCAGCGCCTCGTCGTCGTTCATCACCTGGTCGAAGGTGAAACCTTCGACCACGAAATTGTCGATCATGTAGTGACGCAGCGCCGCCGGCCCGTCCATCAAGGTCGCGGCGATCTTGGTCAAGATCCTGTTCCTGGTGTTGACCACGCCGATCTTGCGGACCTTGTCGGTGTAAGCAGCCGGGAACGGCTTGTCCGTCACCGCCTTGACCACGTCGCTCATCTGCACCGCCGCCATCTTGCGGAAGCCGCTCATCAGCCGATCCAGATCGCGCCGGTCGGACAACAGGTTGAACTCGACGATCGGCTCTGCCGACGGATCGCGCGAGGCGAGCTTGACCTGTCCGGTCTCGGAATAGGTCTTGTTGACGAAGGTCAGCAGCGAGCCGATCTGCTCGCCGACTGCATGCCAGGCCGATTTGGAGAGCAGGACGACGAACATGTCGCCCTTCGGCACGCCTTCGAGACCCGACGAGTAGCGCAGTCCGAGCTGCATGTGGCGCCTGGTGTGCTCGTTCATGCGCGCGCCGCGGCGGACAAAGGACGACAGCGAGATCGAGGGATGATCCATCAGGCGCTGGCCGACGCCAGGCAATCCCATCAACACGGGAATGCCGAGATCCTTGAGATGGCCGACCGGTCCGATGCCGGCGCGGAGCAGATGCGCCGGCGAATGGATGGCGCCGCTGGAGAGGATGATCTCGCGCCCACGGAATTCCTGCTCGCGTCCGTCCACGACGGCCTTCACACCGACGCATCGCGTGCCCTCGAACAGCAGCTCGCGCACTTGCGTGTTGGTGGAGATGGTGAGGTTGGCGCGCTGGCGGGTGTCGCGATCGAGATAGCCCATCGCGGCGGAGACGCGCTGCTCGGCCTGGTTGGAATGCGTCACCGGGAAATAGCCGTCGACGAACTCACCGTTCTGGTCCGGCAGGAATTGATGGCCGGCCTGCTGGAAGGCGTCTGCGAAGGCCTGCGAGTGCCGCGTCCAGTGCTCCCGCGGAATCCGGCGCACCGGGATGCGGCCGTCTTTGCCGTGATAGGGACCGTCGAAATCGAGATCGCGCTCGACCTTCTTGAAGAAGGGCAGCACGTCGTTCCACGTCCACCCTTCGGCGCCGCGCGCATCCCATTCGTCGTAATCGGTCGGGGCGCCGCGGTTGGCCATCTGGCCGTTGATCGACGAGCCGCCGCCGAGCACGCGCGCCTGCTCGTATTTGCGCAAGGGAGGCCGGCCCACATGCGGGTTGTTGTGGCTGACGACTTGCGTCGTGACCTTGAGCTCGGTCCAGTGGAAGCGCGGATCGAAATAGGCCGTGCCCGGATAGCTGTCCCTGATCTCGGCCGGCTCGTTGCCGGGCGGGGTATCCTGGCCGGCTTCGCACAGCAGGATCTTGTTGGCACTTTTCGCGGAGAGCCGGTGGGCCAGCACGGACCCCGCCGAGCCGCCGCCCACGATAATGAAGTCATACACGATTGGCGTTTCCTGTTGTTCTTGTTGGCGGAGCTTAACGCGTTATTGTTTTGCCGTGGAAGGGCTTTGGATCGCACCGGCGCAGCTTCTCGTGTCCCGGACGCGCCGCAACGCGTAGCGTTGCTGCGCAGAGCCGGGATCCAGGAGGCTCCGGACTCGCTGTGACATGGGCCCCGGCTCTGCAGCGCACCACCGCCGGACGATGCTTCGCATCTTCGGCGGCGCTGCGCTGCGTCCGGGGCACGAGCGTCACGGCTTGGCACACGGTGCCTACGGCCTGATCGAAAAATTCTCCGGCGGCCCCGGCTTGCGCAGCGGCTCGGCGAGGCGCGCGAACTCGCACAGCAGCGAGCGCGTCTTGCGGGGATCGATGATCTCCTCGACCCAGAATTTCTCGGCCGAGCGGAATGGCGAGCGCAGCTTGTTGAGGCGCCCTTCGATCTCCTTGAGCTTCTCCGCCTTGTCCTCGGCAGCATCAATGTCGGCGCGGTAGGCGGCCTCGATGCCGCCTTCGAGCGGCAGCGAGCCCCAATAGGCCGACGGCCAGGCGTAGCGGATCGAGAAGCGGTCGGCGGGCTGGTGCACGACACCGGCAACACCGAAGGCGTTGCGCAGGATCACCGTGCACCAGGGCACGGTGGTCTGGTTCACCGCAGCCATGACGCGAACGCCGTGACGGATGGTCGCCGCCTTCTCGGCATCGAGCCCGATCATGAAGCCCGGGCAGTCCATGAGATAGACGACCGGCAGGTGGAAGGTCTCGGCGAAGTCGACCCAGCGCACCACCTTCTGGCAGGCATCCGCCGTCCAGGAGCCGCCATAGTGAAAACTGTCGCTGGCGAGCACCAGCACCGCCCTGCCCTCGAGCCGCGCGAGGCCGACGATGATGGGCTTGCCGAAATTCTTGCCGACCTCGAAGAACGAGCCCCGGTCGACGACCGACTCGATAATGGGGCGCATCTTGTAGACCTGCTTGCGGTTGCGCGGCACCGCATTCATCAGCGCTTCGTCGCTGCGCTCGGGACTGTCGGCGCAGGGCAAGGTCGGCGGCAGCTCGTAGACCGATGACGGCAGATAGGACAGGAAGCGCCGCGCGCAGGCGAACGCCTCTTCCTCCGTATCGACGGCATGATCGACCGCGCCGGCGCGGGTCTGGATATCGGCGCCGCCGAGCTCCTCCTTGGAGAGGTCCTGCCCCAGCGCCTTCACCACCGGCGGCCCCGCGACGAACATCGCGGACTTCCGGGTCATGATCGAATAGTGGCTGGCGGCAAGGCGCGCGGCACCGAGCCCTGCGACCGAGCCGAGGCCGAGTGCGACCACCGGAACGCGCGACAGGTTCTCCGTCGTGAAGCGATACCAGCGCGTGCCGCCGATGCCGCCAGGCAGGTTCGCCGCACCCTTGGTCTCGATGGTCTTGACCGAGCCGCCGCCGCCGGAGCCTTCGATGATGCGGACGATCGGCAGGCGGAAATCGTGCGCCATCTCCTCCGCCATCAGCGGCTTTGCGGAAATGGACGCATCCGCCGAGCCGCCGCGGACCGTAAAATCGTCGCCGACCACGACCACGGTGCGGCCATCGACGCGCGCGCGGCCGAACACGCAGTTCGCCGGCGTCAATTTCTGCAGCTCGCCGCTGCTATCGTACTCACCGATGCCGGAGACGGCACCGATCTCGTGGAAGCTGCCGCGATCGATCAGCTTGTCGATACGCTCCCGAACAGTCAGCCGGCCCTGGTCATGCTGTCGCTTGACCTTGTCAACGCCGCCCATCTCCCGCGCGAAGGCTTCGCGCCGGGCGAGCTCGTCGAGTTCCGGCTTCCAGTTCATTCACTCCCTCCGAATTGATCGGCTTGTTATTGTTGTGCACGGCCATTGCGACCGGCTTGCGCGAAATGCGGTTGTTGAAGGCGTCGCCTTCCGCGCCCTCCATCAGGCTGCCGAGTGAACGGCCGAGCTCGAGCATCAGGGGTGCGACTTCGGCATGCAGCCGCTGCTCGTCATACATCGTGGACAGAAGGCCGATCGTGATGACGACGTAGGTCTGGTACTGCGGCGACCAGATCGGCACCGCGAGCCCGTTGATGTGCGGGCTCCACAAGCCGCAGGCCACGACATAGCCGCGCTCTCGCAACATCTGCCGGTTGGCCTCGATGCGGGGCTTCAGGATCTTCGCAGCCTCGGGCGCTTCCCGTTCCACGTCCGCGATGAAGGCATCGCCGATCTCCGGCGCCAGCGCCGCGGTGTAGGCCGCGCCCGCAGCGGTCGAGGCCATCGAGATGCGGCTGCCGGTGCCCTCGTGCAGGCCGAGGGCGGTCGCCGAGCGCGCGAACTGCAGATAGACCAGATGGAAGCGATCGGGCACGACGAAGCCGACAGTGCCCGGCAGCTGCTCGGCGACTTCCTGCAGACGTTGCCGGATCATGCTCCGCAACTGCGCGCCCTTCATCATCGAGGCGCTCATCGCCACCGCGCTCGGGCCGATGCGATATTTCTGATCACGCGGCAGGTAGACCAGCTGGCCCATCCGCGTCAGCGTGTGCGTGAGCCGCGACACCGTCGAGCGCGGCAGGCCGCAGCGATTTGAAATTTCGAGATTGCCGAGCCTTGCCTCGTGGCCCTCGAAGCATCGCAACACGTCGAACGCGCGCGAGACCACCTGGATGACATCACCCTCACCGGCATCGCCAGCGAGCACGCCTTGCCTACTTAACCGCTCGGATCGTCGTCCCATGTTCCCTACCGTTTGTTCCGCTGTGCGGAATTAAATTCCACTTGCAGACGACGCTACCTCAGGCATTTTGCGACGACAACAAAAAGGCGATGGCATGCCAGAAATTAAGATCGTCACGGAGATCGCCGGACGCGTCTGCGCAACTCCCGTGCAAGTTGGAGGAACCGTTGCGGATGGCGATGACGTTGTAATCGTCGAAGCCATGAAGATGGAAATACCGGTGCTCTCGCCCGCGAGCGGCACGATCACATCGCTTCTGGTGAAACTCGACGACGTCGTTGCGGAGGGGCAGGCAATCGCGATTGTCGCGAGCTGAAGTGCGTTCTCTTCGTGGCCATCCTTCGAGACGCCCGCTACGACGGGCTCCTCAGGATGAGGTCTGTTTTCGCAGCAGATTCGTAGACCTCATGGAGAGGAGCGCCGCTTACGACGCGTCTCGAACCATGGGCCGAGCACTCCGTATTCGCCGCGAGGCCGCATCCTCCGCGACAATGTGTCAGTCCGATGCGTCGCATTCCCGGTAGGGCGTTGCCATCGCCTGATACGGGTGACATGATCCGTCTCAAACAAAACTCTGTTTCAAACAAAGAATGAAAATCTTCGCGGCGAACGCGAAGTTCATTGGAGGGAAACATGCTTCGTGGGCTGCTCATGCTCGCGCCTGCCTTGGTGGCGGGCATTTCTTTTGCGTCTACACGCTATTCGTTCGCCGAAGACATCAAGCTGCCGGCGACGTTGACGTTCACCGCCTACGACACCGGAACAGCCGGCTTCAATATCGCCGTCGGCGTCGGCAAGATGATGAAGGACAAATACGGCACCGACGTGCGCGTGCTACCCGCAGGCAACGACGTCGCTCGCCTCGCGCCGCTGCGCGCCAAGCGCGCGGCATCCTCGGCAATGGGATCCGGCACCTACTTCGCGCAGGAGGGCATGTTCGAGTTCGGCGCGAAGGAATGGGGCCCGCAGCCGCTTCAGATCCTGCTCTCGACCGTCGACTGCAATTGCGGCTCGCTTGGCGTTGCCGCCGACACCGGCGTGAAGGAGCTGAAGGACCTCAAGGGCAAGCGTGTCGGCTTCGTGGTCGGCTCGCCCGCGCTGAACCAGAACTCGCTCGCAGTGCTCGCCTTCGCCGGGCTGACGCAGAAGGACGTCAAGGCCGTCGAGTTCGCGAGCTACGGCGCGATGTGGAAAGGGCTGATCAACAACGACGTCGACGCCGCCTTCGGCACCACCATCACCGGCCCCGCCAAGGAAGCCGAGACCTCGCCGCGCGGCTTGATCTGGCCGCCGCTGCCCGCCAAGGACAAGGAAGGCTGGGCGCGGATGCAGAAGGTCGGCTCGTTCTTCTTCCCGCAAGTCGCGACCTGCGGCGCCGGCATCTCGCCGGACAAACCGGTCGAGCTCGGCAACTACCCCTACCCGATCTTCGTCGCCTATGCCTCGCAGCCGGCCGACCAGGTCTATGCGATCACCAAGGCGATGATCGTCAACTACGATGCCTACAAGGACTCCGCGCCCGGCGCCGGCGGCCTCGCCGCCGACCGCCAGACCAAGAACTGGGTGGTGCCGGTGCATCCCGGCTCGGTGAAGGCGCTGAAGGAAGCCGGGCAATGGAGCGATGCGCAGGAGGCGCACAACAACAAGCTGATCAAGCGGCAAGAGGTGCTGGCAGCCGCGTGGGCCGATTACGGCAAGTCCAACCCACCGTCGGACGACAAGGCGTTCCTCGAGGGCTGGATGAAGGCGCGCGCGACGGCGCTTGCGAAAGCCGACATGCCGAACGGGTTCGAGGATTAGTCTTGCGATGGGATTGACGGTTGCCACGGCGGCAGTGCGCCCCTCTCCCGCAAGCGGGAGAGGTTGAGGAGCCCGCGGCACGATCGCTTCAACCAACTGCCATTTGCCTAGTCAGCATTTTACAGCCTACACCCGGGGGCGATGATGTCTTCTGTTTCCACCTCCACCGCCCCGCAAGACGAGACCAAGCGGGTCGTGTTCGACGATCCCCATGGCGCGGCCGGCAACATGCAGGAGGCCGAGGTCACGCGCGTGCGCACCTTGCGCGGCGCCTGGCGCTGGACGCTGGTCGCGGCGACCGCGGCGACGATCCTGCTCTGCATCAACCAGCAATTCTCGCTGCGCTTCTTCATCGGCTACACCCAGCTCAACACGGAGTATTTCTATCTCCTGATCGCGTTGATGCTGCCCTTCACCTTCCTGATCTTTCCGGGCACGGAGCGCGCCCCACTCGACCGGATTCCCTGGTACGATCTGTTGCTTTTCGTCGCGACGTTCGCCGCAGCGCTGCTGCTGATGTCGAACGTGCGCAAGGCGGCGGAAGCCGGCTGGGAGTTCGGCGGCGCGCCGAACAACGTGATCGCCGCGGGCCTCGTGATGTGGGTGATGCTGATGGAGGCGCTGCGCCGCACCGGCGGCTGGAGCCTGCTGCTCAGCGTGCTCCCCTTTACGGTCTACCCGCTGTTCGCCGAATCCGGCTGGCTCGGTCCGTTCCGCGGCACGCAATCGACGCTGGAGCAGGCGACCGCCTATCACGTGCTGTCGGGCGAAAGCCTGCTCGGCATTCCGATCCAGGCCTTCGCCGACACCGTGATCGGCTTCCTCGTGTTCGGCACGGCGCTGATGATGACCGGCGCCGGAAAATTCTTCATCAACCTTGCCTTCGCGTTGTGCGGCACGTTCCGCGGCGGCGCGGCCAAGGTCTGCATCTTTGCCAGCGGCCTGCTCGGCATGATGTCGGGATCGATCATCTCCAACGTGCTGACCGCCGGCACCATGACCATCCCCGTGATGAAGAAGAGCGGCTTCCGCGCCTCCTATGCCGGCGCGATCGAGGCCTGCGCCTCGACCGGCGCGGTGCTGGCACCGCCGGTGATGGGCGCGACCGCCTTCGTGATCGCGCAGTTCCTCAATATCAGCTACGCCGAGGTCGCGGTCGCCGCGATCATCCCGGCAGCGCTCTATTATGTCGGCCTGTTCATGCAGGTCGATTCCTACGCCGCGCGCCACGGGCTGAAGGGAATTCCGCGCGCGGAGCTGCCGCGGGTCATGGATACGATCAAGGACGGCTGGTACTACGTCTTCGTCATCGCCCTGCTGATCGTGATGCTGCTCTACTTCAAGCGCGAGAGCCATGCACCGTTCTACGCGACCGCGCTGCTGCTCGTGCTGAACCAGCTCTTCTCCAAGGACACGCGCTGGACCTTTGCGACGATCGGCAAATTCCTCGAAGTCAACGGCCGCACCTTCGTCGAGCTCGTCGGCATCCTCGCCGGTTGCGGTCTTCTGATCGGCGCGTTCTCGATGACCGGCGTGGTGTCGAGCCTTGCCAATGACCTCCTGCATATTGCCGGCGACAATCCGTTCCTGCTGCTCGGCATGTGCGCCCTCACCAGCCTGATCCTCGGCCTCGGGCTGACGACGACGGCCTGCTACATCTTCCTCGCCATCCTGGTCGCGCCCGCGCTGGAGAAGCTCGGGCTGAACAAGATGGCCGTGCACATGTTCATCTTCTATTGGGGCATGCTGTCGTCGATCACCCCGCCGGTCGCGATCGCGTCCTTCGCGGCCGCAGGCATCGCCGGCTCGCCGGCGATGAAGACGGGCTGGGAATCAATGTGGGTCGGCAGCATCATCTATTTCATCCCGTTCTTCTTCGTGCTCAATCCGGCGCTGGTGCTGCAGGGGCCGAGCCCGTATCTGACCGGCCTCGGGCTGATGGGACTTGCCGCGTTCGGCACGCTGTTCATCTGCGGCGGCATCCAGGGCTACCAGCCCTTCGTCGGGGATCTGCGCGGCACAGGCAGCCTGGAATGGCCGATCCGCGTGCTGCTGGTGATCGGCGGCTTCGTGGTGGCGACACCGGGTGGCGGGATCATGCCGCTGTCGCAGATGCAGGTGACGCTGCTGGGCCTTGCCATCCTTGTACCCACGGTTTTGCTCGCCCTTCTGCTGGTCCGGCGGCAGGCGGTGGTTCCGGACGGGTTGCGCGTGCCCTGATTGCGTTGCACAAGAGAGGCGATGACCCCGCTCTCGCCTCTCGCCGCCGCCTGGACCCGCTCGAAGCCGCCCTTACTGCGGTTTCTGGGCAATTGCCTCAACGAATTCTCCGCCGAAACCTCAGGCAGCGTCGCCGACTACATTCCCGAGCTGAGCAAGGCTGATCCTGCCCATTTTGGCATCAGCCTCGCCACGCTCGACGGCCATGTCTACGAGGTCGGCGACTCCAGGGTGCCCTTCACCATCCAGTCGATGTCAAAACCGTTCGTGTTCGCGCTGGCGCTGGACCTTCTGGGCGCAGGCCGGGTCGAGAGCGCGATCGGCGTCGAACCGTCGGGAGATCCCTTCAATTCGATCCGGCTCAATTCCGAGAACCACCCGTTCAACCCGATGGTCAATGCCGGCGCGATCGCCTGCACCGGGCTGATCTACGACAGCAAGGGCGCAGACGCCTTCGAGCAGATTCGCCTCGCGCTGAGCCGCTTCGCCGGTCGTGATCTCGCCGTGGACGAAGCCGTCTACGCCTCCGAAAGCCAGACCGGCGACCGCAACCGCGCCATCGGGTATCTCTTGAAGACCAACGCGGTGATCTCGGACAATGTTGCGGGCGTGCTCGACGTCTATTTCCGGCAATGCGCCGTGCTGGTCACCGCGCGCGACATCGCGGTGATGGCGGCGACCCTCGCCAACCGCGGCGTCAATCCGGTCACGGGCGAGCAGGTGCTGACGCCTTACGCGATCTCGCGCACGCTCTCGGTGATGACCTCGTCGGGCATGTACGACTATGCCGGCGAATGGATCTACCGGATCGGCATTCCCGCCAAGAGCGGCGTCGGCGGCGGCATCCTCGCGGCCCTGCCCGCCCGCCTCGGGCTCGGCAGCTATTCGCCGAAGCTCGACAAGCACGGCAACAGCGTGCGCGGCATCAAGGTCTGCGAGGCGCTGTCCTCGCATTACGATCTGCACATGCTCAACCGCAGCGACGACGCCCGCAACGCCGTGATCGCCGACTACGACATCGGCAGAAGCCCGTCGCGGCGCGTCCGCCGGCCGCAGGAGCGCGAGATTCTGGCGGCGCATGAGCAGGAGGTGCGGATCATCGAGCTGGTCGGTACGCTGTCGCTATCCGCGGTCGACTACGTCTCCCGGCGGCTCGCGGGGCGGCCGCGGCCGCAATTCGTGATCTTCGATCTGCACCGCGTCACCTCCACCACGCGCGCCGGCGCGCGGCTCGTCGCCGAGGCGTTCGAGGAGCTCGCCGCACTGAATGTCACGGTGGTGCTGTCGGGCGTCAGGCGCGCATCCAAGGAGTGGGATACGTTGCGCGAATGGACGGCCGAGCTGAAGAACGTCCGCGACTTCTATTTGCTCGACACCGCGATCGAATGGGCGGAGGACCAGATCGTCTACCGCTACGGCGGCTCGATCGACTTTCACGAGACCACCGAGCTTGCCGAGCAGCCGCTGCTCGAAGGCCTCGGCGAGGACGAGCTGACCGATCTCATCTCGATCTGCACCATCCGGACCTACCAGTCCGGCGCGAAGATTCTCACCACAGGCGATCCCGCCGATTCCCTGTTCTTCCTGCGCAGTGGCGCCGTGCACGTCACGCTGCCCGACGGCGTGCGGCTCGCGACGCTGACCGCGGGCATGGCGTTCGGCGAGATGGCGCTGCTGGAGTCCACGCGCTCGGCCGACGTCTTCGCCGACATGGCAGCGACGGCCTACGAGGCTCCGCTGCAGGAATTCGAACGATTCCGCCAGCAGCACCCGCACGCCAGCGAGCGCATCATGCGCAACCTCGCCCAGCTCCTCGCCGACCGCCTGATCGTCGCCAACGCGAAGGTGGATATCTTGACGTCGATGTAGAGCAGCTCATTCACGACAGGTCATCATGCCCAGGCTTGTCCCGGCCATGACGCTGTGGAGGCTGTCGGTGTCCAGCCTACATCTCTTGCTCAACGGCTCGCGGCTTCGCTCAGTCGCCGCTTGATCTTCGCCGCGCTCCTTTCGAGCAGCTCGGACGGCTTCTGGCCGGTCGCCGCGCACAGGCAGGCCCAGTAGTAGACGACATCGCCGAGCTCATCGACGAGGCCAGCCTTGTCGAGCCAGTCATCGCGCAGCAGCTTCTTGATGTGCTCGGCCACCTCGCCGGCCTCGCCCGCGAGGCCGAGACCGAGATAGGACAGCCGCTCGTTGGACGGATGCTCATCGACTTTGGCAATGGTTGCGGCCCAGGCCGCGTAGTCGTCGATCGTCATCGGCATCCCTCGTCGCGTCTTGAGATCAGCCCACCACTTCGGTGACGGGCTGGAGATCGATCTCGAAAGTCTCCAGGAATTTCGAGGTCATGATGTAGAACCCGACCGAGAGCTGGAGTTCGACCAGCGCGGCCGGCGTCAGCTTCGCAGCGATCGCCTTGAAGGTCGCATCGGTCGGCTTCTTGAGCTTCACGATCTCGTCGGTGAAGGCGAGCGCGGCGCGCTGCACCTCGTTGAAGCACGTCGCCGCCTGCCAGTTCTCGAGCGCCTCGTTCTGCGCGTCGGTGACGCCGACATTCTTGCCGATCCGCTTGTGCGCGACGATCTCGTACGGCGCCTCGCACAAGATGCCGGTGCGGGTGATCGCGAGCTCGCGTACGACCGGATCGAGCTCGCCCTTGTGGCGGATAGCGCCCCCCAGGCGGCAGTACTGCTCGAAATAGCTTGGCGAGTGCGCCATCATGCGGAAGATGTTGGCGTTGCGGTTCTTGTCGAGAATTTCGCGGGTGCGGTCGGATGCCTTGGACGGGTCGCTGTAGTTGATGCGGGCCATGATTTTCCTGAAGTTTTCCCTAGTTTTTGATGCTTTTTGTCGTCGTCCGCGCAAGTCCCCAAAGACTCTATTCGCGCGAGGACGCAGGAGCAACATTATCGAGTCAAATTGCCGCCGCATTGCTGATCGACCCTGACACAGTCGATATTCGCCGCGTGGGGACAAATCGCGGTGAGTACTCGTAAGTGGGGTGTTCCGAGTAAAACAATTGGCCGTCGGGTGCGCTAGCCGCACAACGATGAGTCACGCCCAAGTCTAGGGAGAAAAAGGCATGAAGGAAGCCACCAAGGGGGCGGCCTCGGGAGCGCTCGCGCATATGCTGGCGGTGACAGCGATGCTCGTCATCGCCAGCATCTTGTTCTACGGGCGTTAGTTGGAGTTCTAGAGTTTTCGTCATTCCGGGGTGGCCCCTCGCACAGGCCAGGCCCAGAATACCCGTTCCAGGCTCGGTCCCATGACCGCCCCCGAATGACGAATCCCTCTTACAGCTCCCTCGTGAAGAACGGCACAAGCTTTCCCGCAAACGGCTTGAAGCTCGCAGTGACCGAATCGCCGATGGCCAGATCGTTCTCGCCGTGGGCCATCATGCGAAAACCCTCGGCGCAATCGACCAGCAAAATGTTGTAGGGCACGTGTGCGCGCGTCTCCGGCGTGGCGGCGCGGCAGACCAGCGAGGCCGCATAGACCCGGCCCTTGCCGCTGGCACGCTGCTCGCGCGGATCCGATTCGCCACAAGCCGCGCAGAAGGCGCGGCGGAAATACTGCACATGCCCGCATGCGCTGCAGGTCTGGTAGGTGATCGCCGCTTCGCCCTTGGTCCAGTCCACGATTCGCTCGCTCATCGCACCCGCTCCAGGAACATGCTGACATGCGACGACAGCACGCCGCCGTCGCCATGCAGCAGCGCGATCGAGGCGTCGCGCACCTGGCGGGTAGCCGCCCGCCCCGTCATCTGCAAATGCGCCTCGACCAGATGCGCCATCGCGCCGCTGACGCCGCAATGGCCGTAGCTGAGCAGGCCGCCATGGGTGTTGAGCGGCATCGCGCCGTCGCGGCTGAAATGGCCTGATCGCACGCGGGCTGCGGCCTCACCGCGGCCGGCAAGACCGAGGTCTTCCAGCAGCATCGCGAGCGTGATGGTGAAACTGTCGTAGATCGCGGCGTAGCGCACATCGGAGATCGCAAGGCCCGTGGCCTCTTTGGCGCGCGCGATGGAGATCTCGGCGCCGAGCTCGCTCAGCGCCGGCGCGGCCGTGACATGCTGATGCGTGTGCGCCTGGGCGCAGCCGCGGATGCGCACCCCCGCGTCCCCGGTTCGCTCGCGGCTGATCACGAACGCCGCGCCGCCGTCGGACACCGGGCAGCAGTCGAGCAGCTTGAGCGGCATCGCCACCGGCTTCGAGGCCATGACGTCAGCAACGGTGATCGGGTCGTGGAATTGCGCACCGGGATGGGTGCAGGCGTGGCTGCGCATCAGCACGGCGAACTCGGCGAGGTCTTCTTCGGTCACGCCGTATTCGTGCATGTACCTGTTGGCGACGAGGCCGTAATAGGCGGGGATCGTTGGCCCCAGCGGCACCTCGTAGTCGGGATGGCCGACCTGCGCCAGCGCCTGGATCGAGGCATCGCGGCTCTGCCCGGTGAGGCGGTTCTCGCCGGCGACGACGAGCACATTGCGCGCGACGCCCGATGTGACGAGGTGATGCGCCAGCATCGTCATCGCAAGCCCCGTGGCGCCGCCGACCTGCACCGCGTGAGCGTAACTCGGGCGGATACCAAAGTGCTCGGCGAACACGGTCGCCAGCATGATGTGGGGCGAGACGGTGGAATAGCCGCAAAGGATGCCGTCGATCTCAGTGCGCTTCAGCCCGGCATCGTCGAGCGCGGCTTGCGCGGCCTGGCTCATCAGGTCGAGCGAGGACGAGCCGTCATGCTTGCCGAAAGACGTGAGGCCGACGCCGGTGATGAAGCTCATCGTCTCTCCTCCTCGTCATTCCGGGGCGCGCCCCTTGGCGCGAGCCCGGAATCCATACTCCCGATCGTGGTTATGGATTCCGGGCTCGCGACTTCGTCGCGCCCCGGAATGACGGATGAGAGAGTTGTCGCCATCGCTTCCTCCCCTACTCCGGCGGCGAGCGCGTGACGCCGTCGCGCACCATGGCGGCGATCTCGTCGGCGGAGTATCCGATCCCGCGAAGAATTTCCGCGCCGTGCTCGTTGAGACGCGGGGCCAGCCGCACCGGCTCTGCCTCCGTCTCGGACCAGGTCGCCGTCACCTTCATGCTGCGGATCGCGCCCTCGGTCGGATGGGTCACGACCGGGAAGAAATTCGTCGCCTCCAGATGCTCGTCGTGCAGGATGGAGCCGAGGTCGTGCATCGGCATCACGGGCACGTCGGCCTTCGTCAGCAGATCGATCCACTCCGCTGTGGGGCGCGTCTCGAAGATGCGCGCGAGCTCGGCATAGACCACGTCGATATTGGCGGCACGACCCGCGAAGGTCGCGAATCTGGGATCGGCCCGCAGATCATCGCGCGCCGTCGCCTTGAAGAAGTTCTCCCACTGCTTGTCGTTGTAGACGATGACGCTGAGATAGCCGTCCGAGGTCTTGTAGGGTCTGCGGTCGCGCGAGAGGTGGCGGGCATAGCCGCCCTTGTCGAGCGGCGGCTCATAGGTGAGCCCGCCCATGTGATCGCCCATGACGAAGCCGGCCATGGTCTCGAACATCGGGATGTCCAGACGCTGGCCGCGGCCGGTGCGGTCGCGATGGACGAGACTGGCACAGATCGCGCCGACGGCGGTGAGGCCGACGATGCGATCGACCAGCGCGTTCGGCACGTAGCGCGGCACGCCGTCGCCGGTCTGTGCCATCAGCGCCGGCAGCGCGGTGGCGCCCTGGATCAGATCGTCATAGGCGGGCTTTGCGGCATAGGGCCCGTCCTGGCCGAAGCCGAACACGCCGGCATAGACCAGGCGCGGGTTGATTTTCGAGACGACGTCGTAGCCGAGCTGAAGCCGCGCCATCGCCTGCGGGCGGACGTTGTAGACGAGGACGTCGGCGTCCTTCAGCAGCCGCAACACGGCCTCGCGGCCCGCGGGCTTCTTCAGATCGAGGCAGATCGAGCGCTTGCTGCGATTGGTGTTGAGAAACACCGGGCCCATGCCGGCGTGACGCATCGGGCCGATCAGGCGGGTGACGTCGCCGTCGAGCGATTCCACCTTGATGACGTCAGCGCCGTAATCGCCGAGCATCTGGGTCGCATAAGGCCCCATCAGCACGGTGGTCATGTCGATGACCTTGATGCCCTTCAGCGGCCCCATCATTTCCGCTCCCGATTGCGCGGGGGCTCAAGGCGCCGCCCCGCGATGTCGGTCCAGCTAAGGGCAGCGGGGCCGCGCGCACAAGGGCGGCCGGCGTATGGCCGCATGCGCCGCGCGGCGATACCGGCCGCTACTTCTTCTGGCGGGATTCGCGGATCTTGAGGAGCCGGTCGAGCTCTTCGTTCTGCTGGCTGATCCGGTCGGCGATGCGCGACTCGTTCTGATCGCCCGAGGCGGCCGCAGCCTGCTCGATGAGCTGCCTTATATTGTCCTCGAGGATCGCGATGCGATCGTTGAGTGCGTCCATCGACAGCGAGTCTTCGTAGTCAGTGCTCATGATGCTTTTCCGCAAATCCCTCGGGAGCGTTAAGGTGCGCCAAGCGATGCAGGCCCACCATGATCTAACGCAAGGAAGATGGTGGGCACGGCGCCTTCGCGCCTTTGCCCACCCTACGCGAGCTTATTTCAGCGGCTCCAGCACGGAGACGTAGTTGGCGACCGCGGCCCCGCCCATGTTGAAGATGCCGCCGAGCTTGGCGTTCTTGAGCTGCATGCCCTCGGGCGCCTGGCCGGCGAGCTGCATCGCGGTCATCACATGCATGGAGACGCCGGTGGCGCCGATCGGATGGCCCTTGGCCTTCAGGCCGCCGGACGGATTGACCGGCAGCTTGCCGTCCTTCAGCGTCCAGCCTTCCTTGATGGCGCGGGCGCCCTGCCCCCTCGGCGTCAGGCCCATCGCTTCGTACTCGATCAGCTCGGCGACCGTGAAGCAGTCGTGGGTCTCGACGAAGGAGAGATCGGACAGCGTCACCCCGGCCTTTTCCAGCGCGCGCTGCCAGGCAACCGTGCAGCCCTCGAACTGGAGGATGTCGCGCTTGGACATCGGCAGGAAGTCCTGGGCGTGCGCGGTGGCGCGGAAGCCGATCGACTTGGTCATGCCCTTGGCGGTCTCGGCGTCGGCCAGCACCAGCGCGGCGGCACCGTCGGAGACCAGCGAGCAGTCGGTGCGCTTCAGGGGACCGGCCACATAGGGGTTCTTCTCGCTCTCGGCGCGGCAGAAGTCGAAGCCGAAATCCTTGCGCATCTGGGCAAAGGGATTGGCGACGCCGTTCTTGTGGTTCTTGGCCGCGATCAGCGCCAGGGCGTCGGACTGGTCGCCGTATTTCTGGAAATAGGAGCTGGCGATCTTGCCGAACACGCCAGCGAAGCCGCCGACAGTGTCGCCGTCCTCGGGCAGGTAGGACGCCTTGAGCAGGTTCTTGCCGATCTCGGCGCCAGGGGTGCGGGTCATCTGCTCGACGCCGACGACCAGGACGATCTTGGCAGCGCCTGCGGCGATCGCGCGCAGCCCTTGGTGCACGGCAGCAGAACCGGTGGCGCAGGCGTTCTCGACCCGGGTCGCCGGCTTGAAGCGCAGCTTCGGGTCGGCCTGGAGCACCAGTGAGGCGGTAAAATCCTGCGCCGAGAAGCCGGCGTTGAAGTGGCCGAGCACGATCTCGTCGACATCGGACGCCGAAATGCCGGCATCGGCCATCGCCTCATTGGCGACGCGGGTGACGAGGCTTTCGACGGTTTCGGTGTCGAACTTGCCGAACGGCGTATGCGCCCATCCGACGATGCTGGCGGTCATGGTCATGTCTCCCTGCGGGTCTCTTCCTGAGCTAAGTCTTAGCGCAGGGATGGCAAGACTTCACGCGGGTTTCAGGGCCTTGAGGGTGCGCTGGCAGATGGCAGTTATGCCGGCCCAGTTCCCGGCCCTGATCTCCGCCGTCGGGCACAGCCAGGAACCACCGACCGCGACCACATTGGGCTCGGCGAGCCAGCTCGCCGCATTGGCCTCACCGATGCCGCCGGTCGGGCAGAACCGTACGTTCGGGAACGGCCCACCGAGGGCGCGCAGGCCCTTGATGCCGCCGGCCTGCTCGGCCGGGAAGAATTTTGCGACGTCGAGGCCGTACGACAGCGCCATCATCAGTTCGGACGCCGTGGCGATGCCCGGCGCGAACGGCAGGGAGCTGTGGGCGGCGGCCTTCAGGAGATCGGGGGTCAGGCCCGGGCTGATGCCGAAGGCGACGCCGAGCTTCTCGACACGGGTGAAATCGGCCGGATTGAGGATCGTGCCGATCCCGACGACCGCCTCGGGCACTTCGGCCATCATCGCCCTCGCCGCCTCGATCGCAACGGGGGTGCGCATGGTCACCTCCAGCGTGCGGACACCGCCGGCGACCAGCGCACGCGCCAGCGGCACGGCGTCCTGTATACGCTCGATGGTGAGCACGGGAATGACGGTCGCCGCCTTGAACAGTGCGGCAAGGTGGTTCTGTTGGGCAGCGGTGGTCATAGGTCTCGATCTTTACTGGGTCGCTTTTACTTGGTCGCCTGGCGGGAGGTCGCGGGCCGGTGTCGTTTCTTCGGCGGCATGGCATAGCCCGGAATGATGGCGCCGGCATAGCAGATCACTACGCTGGCGAGGCGATGCCCGGCCTGGGCGGCCTCGACCGGTTCGGAACCGGCGAGCCGGGCCGCAATGTAGGCCGCAGCAAAGCTGTCGCCGGCCGCCGTGGTGTCGACGACGGGGTTGGTCATCGGTTCGGCGCGGACCTCGTGGGTAGCCCCGGGGAAGCGCAGCAGGCTCACCGGCTCGGCGAGGCGGAACACCAGCTCGGGCGTCGGGATGCGCGCCATCAGCTGATCGTTGCTCTCGCCGGGATAGAGCGCGAGCAGGTCCTCGGTCGAGGTCAGCACGATATCGGCGGCCGCGAAGGCCGCCGCAAACACCTCGCGCGCGACCTCGCGATCGGGCCAGCCGCGTGCGCGAAAATTGGTGTCGAACACGAAGCGGGTGCCGAGCAGGCGTGCGCGCTTGATCGCCGCGAACAGGCGCTCGCGCCCGGGCGCATCGTAGATCGAGAGCGTGATCGCGGAGAGATAGACGATGTCGTAGCTCATCAGCGAGTTGAGCAGCTCGTCGGTCTCCGGCAGGTTCATCAGCTGCCGTGCCGCCGCGCTGTCGCGCCAGTGGAAGAACTGGCGCTCGCCCTTGGCATCCAGCTGGATCATGTAGAGGCCGGGCAGCTTGCCGGCCAGCCGCACGACGCGCCTTGTGCCGACGTTCTCCGCGTTCCAGGCGGCGATCATCTCATCGCTCAGGGCATCGTCGCCGAGCGCGGTGAGATAATCGACCTTGACCTCGAGCCGCGCCAGATACACCGCCGTGTTGAGGGTGTCGCCGCCAAAGCCGCGCGAGTACAGCCCGCCGCCCTGCCCGGCAGACGCGCCGCCTTGCGCCTGCCTGAGCTCGACCATGCATTCACCGATGCAAGCAACGCTCGCCATCACCAGGGCCCGCTCTGCCGGAGATCACGCGACGAAATTGCCGCCGAGCTCGTCTTCGATGTGAATGCGGATGATGTCGTCGAAGGTCTTCTCGGCGGTGGTGAAACCGAGCTCGAGCGACCGCTTCGGGTTGAAATTGCGCGGCCAGCCGCCGACGATGCCGACGATGAAGGGATCGGGCTCGCGCTTGATGCGGGCGGCGACCTTGTCACCCGCCACCCGCTTCAACGCTGCGATCTGCTCGCCGACCGTTGCCGAAAGTCCCGGCATGGTCAGATTGCGGCGCGGGCCGACGGTGGCGAGATCCATGGTGCCGGCATGGAGCAGGAAGCCGACCGCGGAGCGCGGCGTCGCGTGCCAGTGGCGAACGTCCTCGGACACCGGCAGCACCGCTTCCTTGCCGGCCAGCGGCTCGCGCAGGATGTTGGAGAAGAAGCCCGATGCCGCCTTGTTGGGCAGGCCCGGCCGGATGCAGATGGTCGGCAGACGGATGCCGATGCCGTCGAGGAAACCGCGGCGCGAATAGTCGGCCAGCAACAGCTCGCCGATCGCCTTCTGGGTGCCGTAGCTGAGCAGCGGGGTGTGGAAGAACTCGTCGCCGATCGCATCGGGGAACGGCGCGCCGAACACCGCGATCGAGGACGTAAACACCACGCGGGGCTTGTAGCCGCCGCCGACCAGCCTGACAGCGTCGAGCAGCATCCGCGTGCCGTCGAGATTGATGCGGTAGCCCTTGTCGAAATCGAGTTCGGCTTCGCCCGAGACGATCGCGGCGAGATGGAAGATCACGTCCGGGCGGCCGGCGATCAGCTTTTCGGCCGCGCCTGGGACTGCGAAATCGCCCGACACGGTCTCGACCGGGAAACCGGCCTTCTCCGGCTTCTTCGGTTCGACCATGTCATGCATGGTCAGCTTGGTGATGTCGCTCTTGCCGAGCCGGCCGTCACGCAACAGCCGTTCACACAATTTGCGGCCGACCATGCCGGCGGCGCCCAGAACCAGAATGTGCAAGAGCTTACTCCTTCTTATTGGCCGGAACGCGCAGCTTCCGGCGCGCTCCCGTGGCAGACCCCGCGATTATTCCTTCACGGCGCCGGTCATCGCGGACACATAATGCTCCACGAAGAAGGCGTAAAGGATGACGAGCGGCAGCGAGCCGGCCAGGGCTCCGGCCATCAGCGAACCCCAGCGGTAGATGTCACCGTCCACGAACTCGTTGACGATCGCGACCGGCACCGTCTTGTTGCTGGTCGATTGCAGAAAGGTCAACGCGTAGATGAACTCGTTCCAGCACAGCGTGAAGCAGAAGATGAAGGCCGAGATCAGTCCGGGGATTGCGAGGGGCAGGACGATCTTGATCAGGATCTGCCAGCGGCTCGCCCCGTCGATCAGCGCGCATTCCTCGAGCTCGAACGGGATGGTCTTGAAATAGCCCATCAAGAGCCAGGTCGAGAACGGGATCAGGATGGTCGGATAGGTCAGGATCAACGCCAGCGGCGAGTCGAACAGGCCGTACTGGAACACGACGGTGGCGAGCGGGATGAACAGGATCGACGGCGGCACCAGATAAGCGAGGAAGATCAGCCCGCCGACGAGATTGGCGCCCTTGTAGCGCAAGCGCACGATGGCGTAGGCAGCTAACACCGAAGCGATGATCGAGAGTATCGTGGCGCAGATCGCCACATACATCGTGTTCCAGAGCCAGTGCGGATAGTAGCTCTCGAACAGCAGCTTGTGGAAATGCTTGAAGGTCGGATTCCAGGTCCAGAACGGGTTGAACCTGTCGAGATCGAGCAGCTGGTCGTCCGGCTTCACCGAGGTCAGCGCCATCCAGTAGAACGGAAACAGCAGGACCACGACGATGATCGTGAGCGGCAGGTACAGGGTCACGAGCCGGCGCGGCACCGACTGCAGATAGCTCATGCCCTCGCTGTTATCGACGCGCGCGGGCGACGATATCACGGCCTTGAGGTCGACTTTCGCGGCAGGAAGATCAGTCATTGTTCTCTCCCTGTTGCCATTTCCGGCGCTGCAGGCCGAACCAGGACACCATGATCGCAGCGAGCAGGAACGGAATCATGGCACTGGATATCGCCGCGCCCTCCCCGAGCTGTCCGGCGATGATCGCGCGCTGATAGGACAGCGTCGCCATCAAATGGGTGGCGTTGACGGGGCCGCCGCGGGTCATCGCCCAGATCAGCTGGAAGTCGGTGAAGGTGAACAGCACCGAGAAGGTCATCACGACGGCGATGATCGGCGTCAGCAGCGGATAGGTGATGAAGCGGAAATTCTGCCAGCGCGTGGCGCCGTCGAGCGTTGCGGCTTCATAGAGCGAGGGCGACACCGTCTGCAGGCCCGCGAGCAGCGTGATCGCCACGAACGGCACGCCGCGCCAGATATTGGCAAAGATCACGCAAATGCGCGCCCAGGTCGTGTCGCCGAGGAAGTTGATGTTTTGGTCGATCAGACCGAGATGCCTCAGCGACCAGGAGATGATGGAGAATTGCGAATCGAAGATCCACCAGAACGCCAGTGCCGAGAGCACCGTCGGCACGATGAAGGGGATCAGGACCATCGCGCGCAACATCGCCTTGAACGGCATATTCTCGTTCAGGAGCAGCGCGAGATAAAGCCCGATCGCGAATTTGAGGGCGCTGGCGACGAAGGTGTAGAGCAGCGTGTTGAACACCGACAGCCAGAAGATGGAGTCGTCCCACAGCCACTCATAGTTCTCGGTAGCGACAAAGTGCCCGACCCTGCCGATGCGGGTGTCCGTGAAGGACAGCCAGATGCCGAGCCCCAGCGGATAGGCCAGGAAGAAGATCAGGAACGCCATGGCCGGCACCATGAACCAGAAGCCGAGCCAGTTGCGATTGTGTTTGAGCTGGGTCCAGGCGCCATCCTCTCTCATCTGAGGCTTGGCCCGGGGAATTGCGACATCAGCCATGCCCGATATCCCTGATCGAAATGTTGACGAGCGGGCGGCGACTGCCGCCCGCTCCGTGACCCTCAGCGATAGATGCGCTTCAGCTGGCGCTCGGCTTCCGCCATCGCGCCCTTCGCATCCTTGGTGCCGGTGCAGTAGTTGGCGAACATGTCGACGACGATGAAGTCGGCGATCGCGGTTGCCGCCTTCTCGCCGACCGTGCCGATACCGGCCGCCGGCAGAGTGCGCTTGGACGCTTGCGAGAACACGGCATTCTTGGGATCCGCCTTCCAGATCGGCGCCGATTCATAGCCGTTCAAGGTCTGCGTCAGATAGCCCTGCGCGCCGTCCAGCCACTTCTCGTAGTTCTCCTTCTCCAGCATGAAGGCGACGAAGGCCTTCGCCGCGTTCGGATATTTGGTGAAGTTGAAGGCGAGGATCGGCAGCGCAAGCTGCAGCTCGGTCGGCTTGCCGACCGGACCGACCGGCCAGAGCGCGTGATAGGTGTCCTCAGCGAGCTCCTTCTTGCTCGCATCGGTCTTGGCGGCGACGTAGATCGAGATGCCGTTCGCCGTGCAATAGAGCTCGCCGGCGAGGAACGCCTTGTTGTTGGAGGAATCGTTCCAGGACGCCGTGCCCGGAATGAAGCTCTCGTACAGCGCCTTGCAATATTCCAGCGCCTTCGCCGTCTCCGGCGAATTGATGATGATCTTGTCGCTCTGGTCGACCGTGTAGGCGCCGTGGCCCCACAGCACCCAGTGCAGCCACGAATTGCCGTCGCCCGAGGCGTGCCCGAGCGCGAAGCCGGCCGGCGTGTTGTTCGCCTTCAGGGCCTTGCACATCTCGAGGAAGCCGGGGAAGTCCTTCGGGAATTCCTTGAACCCCGCCTTGTCGAGCGCCGACTTGCGGTACGTCATGTAACCGCCGTTGGTCGCGACGGGAATGCCGAGCCAGTCGTCACCTTGCTTGCAGGTCTTGGCGGCCGCATCGGTCCAGCCGCCGTATTTCTTGCCGAGATAATCGGCGACGTCGTTCATCTTCAGCACTTTGGTGGGGAACAGCTGCGGCAGCGTGTGCAGGCCCCAGGCGAGATCGAGTCCGGAGCCGGTATTGGCCGCAACCGAGGCCTTCGGCTGCACGTCCTCGAAGGATTCGCTGAACACGTTCATCTCGGTGCCGGTGGCAGCCTTGAACGCCGCGACCATTGCGTTGAACGCGTCGTCCTCAGCCGGCACGAAGCGCTTCCATCGCATCACGGTCAGCTTGGCACCGGGCTCCGCCTTCCAGGGCGCGCTCTGCGCCCAGGCCTTGGCGAAATCGAACAGTGCCGGCCCGGTGAGCATGCCGGTCGCAGCCAGTGCCGTTCCGCCCTGAAGCAGAGTCCGGCGGGTAAAGTCTTGCATGTCGTCCTCCCTGTGATGCTTTTTTGTTGTCTTAACTCAAACTCACGCTACGCGTTCAGGCGCTTTCCCGTCGCCTCGTCGAACAGATGCACCAGCGACGGATCGGGCTTCAGCCGGATCTTGTCGCCCGGGTTGAACTGGTGGCGTTCGCGGAAGACCGCGACGACCTGCTCGCCGCCGATCTTGGCGAACACTTGCGTCTCCGAGCCGGTCGGCTCGACCACGATGATCTCGGCTTCGGCGCCGTCGTCGGCAATGGTGAAATGCTCGGGCCGCACGCCGTAGACCGCGGGACGGCCGTCGGACGCCGCGGGCGCGGTCTTGAGCGGCAGCTTGACGCCGTTCGGGCCCTCGAAGCTCGCAACGCCGTTGACGCGCACATGCCCCTTCAGGAAGTTCATCGCGGGCGAGCCGATGAAGCCGGCGACGAACTGGTTGTCGGGCTTGTCATAGAGCTCGAGCGGCGTGCCCATCTGCTCGACGATGCCGTCATGCATGACGACGATCTTGTCGGCCATGGTCATGGCTTCGATCTGGTCGTGGGTGACGTAGACGGTCGTCGTCTTCAGCCGCTGGTGCAGCTCCTTGATCTCGGTGCGCATGGCGACGCGCAGCTTGGCGTCGAGGTTGGACAAGGGCTCGTCGAACAGGAAGACCTGCGGATCGCGCACGATGGCGCGGCCCATCGCGACGCGCTGGCGCTGACCGCCGGAGAGCTGGCGCGGATAGCGATCGAGCAGCGGCGCCAGCGCGAGGATCTCGGCGGCGCGCTTGACGCGCTTGTTGATCTCGTCGGCGCCCGCATTCCGCAGCTTCAGCGAGAAGCCCATGTTGTCGGCGACCGTCATGTGCGGATAGAGCGCGTAGTTCTGGAATACCATCGCAATGTCCCGCTCCTTGGGCTGGACATTGTTGACGACGCGGTCGCCGATCGAGATCGTGCCGGAGGTGATGTTCTCGAGACCGGCGAGCATGCGCAGAAGCGTCGACTTGCCGCAGCCGGAGGGGCCGACCAGAACGACGAATTGGCCGTCCTCGATCGGTACAGTCACGCCGTGCAGGACTTCAAAATTGCCGAACGATTTCCGCACGTCGCGGATTTGCACAGACGACATCTAGCTCCCTCCTCGAAAGTCCACGGCGCCTCTAGCGCCGCGACCGTCTTGTTTTTTCAGACTTCACCGAACACGGCCCGATCTTAGCAGGCAACATTGTCGGCAGTTTGTGCGGTTTTGGCAATTTGTCTTTGGTTAGTCGTTGCTGGTAGCGCTGTCAACGTTCCTTTGTTTGCGGGACCGACTGTGTTAAGAGCAGCAAATGGGTCGAAAACGCACCAAGTCAGGCAAGATCCGGCTGGCGGAAGTCGCCGAGCTTGCCGGCGTCAGCCCGATTACGGCGTCCCGCTTCTTCCGAAATCCGGAGGCCCTGTCGATCGGCAAGCGGACGCGGGTCGAGAGCGCCGCCAAGGAGCTCGGCTATGTGCCGAACCTTGCGGCCCGCGCGCTCGCCTCGCAACGCACCGAGGTCATCGGTGTCTTGATTCCTTCTCTCACCAACAACGTGTTCTCGGACGTGCTGCGCGGCATCTACGACGCGTCCGAAGGCAGCCGTTACTCGATCCAGTTGTCCAACACCCGCTACAGCATTCTCCAGGAAGAGAAGCTGCTGCGGCTGTTTCTCGCGCAGAAGCCGGCCGGGCTGATCGTGACCGGCATCGACCAGACCCCGGAATCGCGCGCCATGCTGGAGGCCGCCGACTGCCCGATCGTGCAGATCATGGAGATCGGCCCCGATCCGGTCGACATGATGATCGGCTTTTCGCACTATGACGCAGCCCGCGCAGCGGTTGCGCACCTGTTCGAACAGGGGCGCCGCAGGATCGGCTTCGTCGGGGCGCGCATGGATCCGCGGGTACAGCGGCGGCTCGACGGATATGTCTCGGCGATGAAGGATGCCGCACTGTTCGAGCAGCGCCTCGTCGTCACCACGGCGACACCGACCTCGGTGACGCTGGGCGGCGCCCTGTTCACCGATCTCCTGGCGCGCGAGCCCAATCTCGATGCGGTGTTCTGCGCCAATGACGACCTCGCGCTCGGCGTGCTGTTCGAATGCCGGCGCCGGGAGATCAGCGTCCCCGAGCAGATCGCGATCGTCGGCTTCAACGACCTCGAATTCATGGCCTCCGCCGTCCCCACCCTCACCAGCGTGCGCACCAACCGCTACGAGATGGGCAAAACTGCCGCCACCATGCTGATCGAGGCGATCGACGGACGGCGCCCGGAGCGGCCGGTGCTCGATCTCGGCTTCAGGGTGATCGAGCGGCAAAGCTCGTCGCCGCGCCATTCCGACAGCAGGCCAGCCGTTCCAGGCGCGGGCGCGGTGAACAAAATGGTAGCGTTACCAAGTAGCCATGACTAGTATCGGCTTTGTGAGGAAACGACCCGCCAGCGGGCCGGCGATCCGTCATTCGCGCCGTTGGGCATCGCACAAGCCGACACCCCAGGACTGATGTAATTGGACGGACGCCAGTGCGTTTGCATTGCAGGAGAAACCAATGACAAAAAAACCCACCAATGGGCACGCGCCCGCCGGCAACGACTCCCGCCGCCACCTTCGCTCGCAGGAATGGTTCAACAACCCGCATAATCCGGGCATGACGGCGCTCTACATGGAGCGATACCTCAATTACGGCCTCACCCGCGCCGAGCTGCAGTCCGGCAAGCCGATCATCGGCATCGCCCAGACCGGCAACGACCTCTCTCCCTGCAACCGCCACCACATCGAGCTTGCCCATCGCGTCCGCGAGGGCATCCGCGAGGCCGGCGGCATTGCCATGGAATTCCCGACCCATCCGATCCAGGAGACCGGCAAGCGCCCGACCGCCGCGCTCGACCGCAACCTCGCCTATCTCGGCCTGGTCGAGATCCTGTACGGCTATCCGCTCGACGGCGTCGTGCTCACCACCGGCTGCGACAAGACGACGCCGGCCTGCATGATGGCGGCGGCGACCGTGAACCTGCCCGCGATCGTGCTGTCGGGCGGCCCGATGCTCAACGGCTGGCACGCCGGCGAGCGCACCGGCTCCGGCACCATCGTCTGGAAGTCGCGCGAACGCCTCGCCGCGGGCGAGATCGACTATGAAGAGTTCATGGAGATCGTGGCCTCGTCGGCGCCCTCGGTCGGCCATTGCAACACCATGGGCACCGCCTCGACCATGAACGGTCTTGCCGAAGCGCTCGGCTTCTCGCTGCCGGGCTGCGCGGCGATCCCCGCGCCCTATCGCGAGCGCGGCCAGATCGCCTACGAGACCGGCAAGCGCGCCGTCGAGATGGTCTGGGAAGACCTCAAGCCCTCGGACATCCTGACCCGCAAGGCGTTCGAGAACTGCATCGTGATCAATTCGGCGATCGGCGGCTCGACCAACGCGCCGATCCACATCAACGCGCTGGCCCGCCACATCGGCGTCGAGCTCACCATCGAGGACTGGCAGAAGGTCGGCCACGACGTGCCGCTCCTGGTCAACATGCAGCCGGCCGGCTTCTATCTCGGCGAGGAATTCCACCGCGCCGGCGGCGTGCCTGCCGTGGTGCGCGAGTTGATGAAGCACAAGCGCATCCATGAGGACGCCGTCACCGTCAACGGCCGCGGCATCGGCGAGAACTGCAAGGACGCGCCGAAGCCCGACAACGACGTGATCTGGGCCTACGACAAGCCGCTGGTGAAGGACGCCGGCTTCCTGGTGCTGAAGGGCAATCTGTTCGATTCCGCGATCATGAAGACCTCGGTGATCTCCAAGGAATTCCGCGACCGCTATCTCAGCAATCCGAAAGACCTCAACGCATTTGAGGGCCGCGCCATCGTGTTCGAGGGTCCGGAGGACTATCACGCGCGGATCGACGACGCCTCGCTCGACATCGACGAGCGCTGCGTGCTGTTCATCCGCGGCACCGGGCCGATTGGCTACCCGGGTGGCGCCGAGGTCGTGAACATGCAGCCGCCGGCAGCACTGATCAAACGCGGCATCCTGTCCCTGCCCTGCATCGGCGACGGCCGCCAGTCCGGCACCTCGGGCTCGCCCTCGATCCTGAACGCCTCGCCGGAAGCTGCCGCCAATGGCGGGCTCGCGATCCTGAAGACCGGCGACAAGGTTCGCGTCGACCTCAACAAGGGCAGCGCCAACATCCTGATCTCGGACGAGGAGCTGAAGAAGCGTCACGCCGAGCTGAAGGCCAATGGCGGCTTCAAGCATCCCGAAAACCAGACGCCGTGGCAGGAGATCTATCGCAACACCGTCGGCCAGCAATCGACCGGCGCCTGCATGGAGCTCGCCACGCGCTACCAGAACGTCGCCGGCACGTTTGGCGTCGCGCGGGATAATCACTGAGTTAGGCACACGTAGCCCGGGTGAGCGAAGCGACCCCCGGGACATACGCTTCCCGGATATCGCGCTCGCGCGCTCATCCGGCTACGGCACTGAATAAATCGAGGAGAACAAGAAAATGGCCAACCGCCTCAAGGGTAAACGCGCCGTCGTCACGGCGGCAGCCGCCGGCATCGGGCGCGCCTGCGCGCTCGCATTCGCGCGTGAAGGCGCAACCGTCATCGCCACCGACATCAACGAGGCCGGCATCGCGGGCCTGACCAAGGAAGGCATCGCCGAGGTCGCCAAGCTCGACGTCCGCAACACCGCCGACGTCAACGCTTTCGCCAAACGCATCGGCAAGGTCGACATCCTGCTCAACGCGGCGGGCTTCGTGCACCACGGCACCATCCTGGAATGCTCGGAAGAGGATTTTGATTTCTCGTTCGACCTCAACGTCAAGTCGATGCACCGGACCATCAGGGCCTTCCTGCCCGACATGATCGCGGGCGGCGGCGGCAGCATCGTCAACATCTCCTCCTGCGCAGCGCTGCGGCCGCCGGCGAACCGCTATGTCTACAGCTCGTCGAAGGCGGCGGTGTCGCTGCTGTCGCGCGCGGTCGCGCTCGACTTCATCACCAAGGGCATCCGCTGCAACTCGATCTGCCCCGGCACCGTCGAGACCCCCTCGATGCTCGACCGCGCCGCCGCACAGGGACCGCAGGGCAAGGAGATGTTCATCTCCCGCCAGAAGATGGGCCGGCTCGGCACCGCCGAGGAGATTGCCAACATGGCGGTCTATCTCGGCAGCGACGAGAGCGCCTTCACCACCGGTGTCGACCTCGTCGTCGACGGCGGCTACATGCTCTGACCCCAGGGGCACCCGGCATGAACAAGATCGATCTCAACGGCCGCGTCGCCATCGTCACCGGTGGCGCGCAGGGCTTTGGCCGCGCCATCACCGAGCGCCTCACCGCCTCCGGCGCCAAGGTCGCGATCTGGGATTTTGACTCAGGCTTGGCCGAGAAGACCGCCAAGGAGATTGGCGGCGAGACCAAGGTCTTCAAGGTCGACGTCACCGACACCGCGGCCGTCGAGCAGGCGCGCGATGCGACGCTCGCCGCGTTCGGCAAGATCGACATCCTCGTCAACAATGCCGGCATCGCCGGCGTCAACAAGCCGGTCTGGGAGACCGACCTCGAGGAATGGCGGAAAGTGCTGCGCATCAACCTCGACGGTCCCTTCATCGTCTGCAAGGCCATCGTCCCCGCGATGCTCAAGCAGAAATACGGGCGCATCGTGAACATCGCCTCGATCGCCGGCAAGGAAGGCAACCCGAACGCCGCGCACTATTCGGCCTCCAAGGCCGGCCTGATCGCGTTGACGAAATCGCTCGGCAAGGAGCTCGCCGCGCACGACATCCTCGTCAATGCGGTGACGCCGGCCGCGGCCAAGACCGCGATCTTCGACCAGATGACGCAGCAGCATATCGACTTCATGCTGTCGAAGATCCCGAAGGGGCGCTTCGTGCTGGTCGAAGAGCTCGCCGCGATGGTGGCCTGGCTCGCGTCCGAAGACTGTGCCTTCTCCACCGGAGCGGTGTTCGACATCTCGGGCGGACGCGCAACCTATTGAGGACAGCATGATCCGGGAAGGCGGATGCCTGTGCGGCGCGGTGCGGTTCAAGGCGGAAGGCGAGCCGCTCAACGTTCGCGTCTGCCATTGCCGCCTGTGTCAGAAGGCGATGGGCTCGCCCTTCTTCGCCCGCGCGCAGTTCGACCAGCGCGCGCTGAGCGTCGAAGGCGAGACGGAGCGCTATGCGTCGTCCGAGGCGATCGACCGCGTGTTCTGCAAGCGCTGCGGCACGCGCCTGTTCGCGTGGCGCCGTAACGGCACGCTCGCGGGCGTGTCCCTCTCCGTCTTTGATGATCGCAACGCCTTCGCGCCGACCGAGCACATCTGGGTCTCGGAGAAGCCCGCCTGGCTGAAGCTCGACGACGGCCTGGTGCAATATCCGGGGACGATTCCGGCGTAATTGTGCGATGGCACGGGGCGACGCACCGGGGCGGTCATTTGCAGCGTGGCATTCCGGAACCGGCCACCCTATGTTGAGCCGAAGCGTTGCTGCACCGCCGGTTTGGCTGGAACGGCTGCAAGGCCGCGAGCGAACCGGGATCAACGAGCCGTGAACATTTATGATCTTTCCATCTGGGTGCTTCCCCTCGTACTCGCCATCACCTTCCACGAGGCTGCGCACGCTTTCGTCGCGGACCGGCTCGGGGACGACACCGCTTCGCGGCTCGGTCGCGTCAGCTTCAACCCGCTCCGCCACATCGACCCGTTCGGCACCGTGATCCTGCCGGCGATGCTGCTGTTTACGCATTCGCCGTTCCTGTTTGGCTATGCCAAGCCGGTGCCGGTCAACTTCCGCAAGCTGAACAACCCCAAGCTCGACATGGTCTGGGTGGCGCTGGCCGGGCCCGCCACCAACATCGTGCTGGCGCTGGCTGCGGCCTTCGCCTTTCATGCCCTCCCCCTGGTGCCAGCCAGCTCGGCAAAGTGGGTCGCCGATAACCTCAAGAATGCCCTCCTCATCAACGCCATTCTGGCGGTGTTCAACATGATGCCGATCCCGCCGCTCGATGGCGGGCGCGTCGCGGTCGGGCTGTTGCCCCGCGCCCTCGCCATGCCCTTGGCCCGGCTTGAGCCGTTCGGGATGCTGATCCTGATCGGCCTCTTGATCCTGCTACCTCTTGCAGGTTCCCAGTTCGGTCTAAATCTTGATGTTATTTCAGCAATACTGCGAACGTTGACCGGTTATGTGATTCAGGCTGTTCTCTTCCTGACCGGCAATGCGTAGTTGAACAGCCACACCCGAACTTTAAGCCGAAGGGCCAGAGGCCGACTTGGTCAAAGCTGCCGATATGCTGATCGCGCGACGCGCGGACACCCGCGCCCGCGCCGATTTCGCCACCTGGAAGATGATGGCCAAGCTCAACGGGGCGTCCGCATTGCCTTCGGGAGCCCAGGAATTTCTGGCGAGCTACCAGAACCTGCTGGCGCAGATGAGCGAGGGCGAGGCCACCGAGGCGACCATCGGCGCGATCTACAAGGCCTATTATGCCGAGATGGGCGGCGCGGGAAACCCGCCCGACGTCCGCCCTCGCCCGACTGAAGCAGCGGCGGACAATGTTACCGCTTTCCGCCGCCCGGCGCCGAAGCCGAAGACGACCAGCTTTTTCGGGGCTGGCGCGGCAGCTGGAACCCAGAAACGGCCGCTCCCGGTGGCGCTGATCTTCGCCTGCCTCGTCGTCGTCTATGTCGGGATCCGGCTCTACTGGCGCTGAGCCGTCTTCTTCTTTTTCGCGTCGGCCGGCGTGAAGATGATATCGACGGTCCGCTCGAACCGGTCCTCGGTCAACGCGGCAGGCGGCAGCGGGATCGGATCTGACTTGCGGACGATCGAGACCGCGGCCGCGTCGTAGGCTGCATCCCCGGACGACTCCACGACATCCACCGACAGCACGTTGCCCTTCCGGTTGATCGCGAAGCTGACCTTGACCTTCTGGTTATTGGGCTGCTTGCCTTCCGGATTGATCTTATGCAGCGACAAATGCGCGCTGATCTTGCGGTTCCAGTCGGCGGTCAGCTTCAGGATGTCCTTGCCGATGCCGATCACGGGCGCCAGCGCCTTCTCGGCCTCGCGCGCGTCCTCCTCGAGCGTCTGCCGCGCCGTCGCAACCGATTTCGGCGACGCTTCGGCGGCCGGCGTTTCGACCGCCTGAATCTTCGGATCGTCTTCCGTCGGCTTCTTCGCGTTGTTCTCGGTCACGACGCGGTCGGGATCCTCGACCTGCTGCGACTGGTCCTTGGGGAGCTCCGTCTCCTTGGTCTCGGCCTTCTGCTCGGGAAGCGCCTGCTGCTCCTGCATCGCTTCGCTGTCAGGCCCGGGCGGCAGATCGGTTTCGGGCGCCTTGGGCGATGCCATCTCCACGGCGAATTCCGCACCGTTTGCACCGAGCCCGTCGCCGTCGTCGTCGGCACGCAAATGAGCCAGCGCGAGCGCAGCACCACCCAGATGGAGCACGAGCGCGGCCACCGCCGCCAAGATCCAGAGCTTCCGGGATGGTCTGAGTTCGTCCGACATAGCGGGCCTCTAAGGCTGAGCGGCGCCTGCCGCAGGCGCCCCCGGCGCGCCTTCCAGCGCCACCAGTTTCACCCGCGTATAGCCGCCTGAGCGCAAGAGCTCCATGACGCCCATCAACTCCCCATACGGCACCGAACGATCGGCGCGCAGGAAGACGTACTTGTCCTTGCTCATGTCGGACAGTCCGTCGAGCGTTCCGATCAGCTCGGCCCGGTGGACCGGATTTTCTCCGATCGCAAGCGTCAGATCGGGCTTGATGCTGAGATAGGTCGGCTTATCCGGCTTCTTCTGCGGCGTCGCGCTCGAAGTCGGCAGATCGATCGGCAGGTCGACCGTGGAGAGCGGAGCTGCGACCATGAAGATGATGAGCAGCACCAGGATGACGTCGATGAACGGCGTGACGTTGATGTCATGCGTTTCCGAGAAATCGTCGTCGTCATCGTTGTCTGCGAGCGAAACGCCCATGGCTCACTCCGCTGCGCGCGAATGCACGCTGCCGTGGCTGCGGTCGAGATCGCGCGAGAGCAGCCGCCCCGCGGCACCGGAGGCGCGGCTGACGAGCTCGAGATAGCCCTTCGTCACGCGCGAGAAGTGGTTGTAGATGATGACCGCCGGGATCGCGGCGACGAGGCCGATCGCGGTGGCGAGCAGCGCCTCGGCGATGCCGGGCGCGACGACGGCGAGGTTCGTGGTCTGCGACTTCGAGATGCCGATGAAGCTGTTCATGATGCCCCAGACCGTGCCGAACAGGCCGACGAAGGGCGAGGTCGAGCCGATGGTCGCGAGCACGCCCATGCCGATGCGGATCCGCCGCGCCTCGGCGCGCACGATCTCGGAAAAGCTGGAGGCTGCGCGCTCCTTGATGCCGGAATCGCTGGACAGGCCGGCCGACATCCGCGCCTCGCGCAGCGCCGCCGCCAGGAACGACGGCAGGATGCCCTCCTTGGCTCCGAGCGCCATCTGCGCTTCGGCAAGCGAGCGCGTCTCCGCGATCTTCTTCAGCGCCGAACGAAGCTTGGAGGATGCGACCGACAGCTCGATCGACTTGGCGATGAAGACGGTCCAGGTCATCAGCGATGCGAAGGCGAGCCCGATCATCACCGCCTTCACGATGACGTCCGCCGACATGAACATCACCCAGGGCGACAATTCCTTCATCGCCGGCGCGATGCCGGCTGCCGCATCGGGCCTGGCGGTGGTCGAAACGGTGGCCGCCTGGGACGCCGTCGGAGCAACCGGGGTGGCTGTCGAAGCCGAAGGCGCCGGGACAGCAGGCGTGGTGGCCGCGGGCGCCGCCGGAGCCGGACCGGCCGGGGCCGGCTGAGCCACCGATTGCGCCGGTGCCGAGGGGGGTTGTGTCTGGGCCAAAACGGGGGATGCGAGCCAGGCGGCCGCCAGCATCGCGGCGGCGGCAAGGCTTGCTCTAGAGGTCATGGTCTTCATACTTCGGCCCAGTAGCGAATGAGGTTGTGATAGATACCCGTCAATTTGACCGTTTCGGGATCGTCACGCCCGAGCCGGTCCACCAACGCCTGAATCGCGGTGTCGAGGTCGAAGATCATGCTCCGGGCTTGATCGTCCCGTATCATGCTCTGCAGCCAGAAGAAAGACGCAACCCGCGTTCCCCTGGTCACCGGCGTGACGAGGTGGAGGCTGGTCGAGGGATAGAGCACGCAGTCGCCGGCTGGCAACTTGACTTCGTGCGAGCCGTAAGTGTCCTCGATCACAAGTTCGCCACCGTCATACTCTTCCGGCTCGGCGAGGAACAGCGTGACCGAGAGGTCGGTGCGGATGCGAAGGCCGGTCAGACGGTCGCCACGGATCGCATTGTCGACATGCAGGCCGAAATGGTGGCCGCTATCCGCCGCATAACGGTTGAACAGCGGCGGGAAGATCTGGAGTGGAATCGCCGCCGCGATGAAGCGCGGGTTCGACGTCAGCGCCGAGATGATGCGGTTGCCGAGCTTGCGCGCGACCTCGCTGTCCGGCGGCAATTGCTCGTTGCGCTTGACCATGGCCGACTGCGCACCCGCGGTCGACCGGCCGTCCTCCCATGCGCTGACGTCCATGATGCGGCGGAAATCCGCCACATCATCCTTGCTGAGAACGCCAGGCAGGCGCGTCAACATGATCAGAACTTCGCCGTCGTGACGATATAGAAGGCCCGGCCCGGCGCGACCGCCACGAACGGCACGGCGCTGCGATAGAACGAGTCATAATAGAGCTTGTTGGTGAGGTTCTGGGCGTAGAACTTCATGGTCCAGTTCTTGTCGATCTTCTTCTCGACGAACGCGTCGAAGCGCCAATAGCTCGGCAGCTCGTTGGTGTTGGCCGCGAACGTGCCGCCATAGACCTTCGAGCGGTACACCGCCTGCCCGCCGAGCTCCCAGCCGTCGTCGAACTTGTATTTGGTCAGCATGCTGAACGACTGATGGGCGATATTGGCAAGCTGCAGGCCGATGTTCGAGGCAACGCCGCTCTGCGTGACCTTGGACTGCATCAACACCAGGCCGCCGAAGATGCTCCAGCGATCGGTGATCTTGCCCTCGGCTTCGATGTCGATGCCCTGGATCCTGTAGGCAGCGCCCGAGGTAAGCAGGCCGTTGACCGTCTCGCGCGCGTTGTCCTTGGTGGTCTGGAACAGCGCGCCGGTCACCAGCAGATGGCGATCAGCAAGCTCCCATTTGGTACCGACCTCGATTGCCTTGTTGCGCTCGGGTCCGAGCAGGATGGTCGAGTTGGCGGGAACGCCGCCGTAGTCGGTGCCGGTCGCGTCTAGCTCCGAGCCGAACGGATTGGCGGAGGTCGCGTAGGCTGCATAGACGCTGCCGATCGACATCGGCTTGTAGACCGCGCCAACGTTGTAATTGACGAGATCGTTGTTCTGCTTGAGGTAGGCCGAGTTCGTCGACGCGCTCTGGCTGTAGCCGTCGTAGCGGATACCGCCGTTGACGATGATCGTGTCCTGCCAGTTCGCGGTGTCCATGACATACACGCTGCTGGTGTTGACGCCGTAGCGCGTCGGATTTCCGACCAGCCCCGGAATGCCGAAGGGAATGTTGGTGTATTGCGGGGAGTAGAGATTGACCCCCGTGACGGCACCGGTGCTCGTGAAGGGGCTTCCGGCCAGTTCCGACGCGAGGCCGGCGTAGCGGTCGATCGAGATGTTCTCGTTCGAATATTCGACGCCGAACACCGCGGTGTGCTTGACCCCGCCGGTGTCGAGCTTGAACGTAGCCTCGTTCTGATTGGTCCACACGTCCACGTTCTGGTAGCGGCTCTGCGCGCTCGCCGTCGTGGTCCAGAGCATCGGATTGGGGCTGGTCGTAATCGGGTTCTGCGGCAGCGTGCCGATATAGTTGAGCACCGAATGCTCGCCGCGCACCTTGCTGGTCAGCGTGATGGCCTCGTTGACCTTGTACTCGATCGTGCCGGTGCCGAAATCCTGCCGCGCCGTCTGGAAGTCGCGATTGAGGAAGCCGTACCAGTTGCCGCGCGGAATGCCGGCCGAGGTCACCGGCACATTGCCCTGCCTGTAATAGGGCACGCCGAAATCCGGCAGACCGCTGAGGTCGGTGTGGACGTAGTTCGTGGTGATCTTGATATCGCTCGTCGGGGTGTACTTGGTCGAGATGAAGGTGCCCCAACGATTGTCGGTCACATAGTCGCGGCCGGCGACGTTGGCATCCTGGAACAGGCCGCCGGTACGCACCGAGAAAGTCGGATCGATGACCTGGTTGACGTCGAGCGTGACGCGCTTGGTCATGTCGGTGCCGAACTCGGAGTCCATGCGCTTGAAGTTGACGTCGCCAGCCTGTTTGGTGACGATGTTGATGGCACCGCCGGCAGTGCCGCGGCCCGCATAGGAGGATGCCGGCCCGCGCAGAATCTCGATCTGCTCGGTGAAGAAGTTCTCGCGGATGGAAACGGCGGGATCGCGGATGCCGTCGATGAACACGTCGTTGCGCGCGTCGAAGCCGCGGATGAAGAAGCGGTCGCCGAACGCGTTGCCGCCCTCGCCCGAGCCCAGCGTCACGCCCGCGGTCGAGCGCCCGATCTCCTTCAGCGTCGTCGCGTTCTTGTCCTCGAGCACTTCCTTGCTGAGCACCGTGATCGACTTCGGCGTGTTCAGCATCTTCTCGGGAAACTTGCCGCTGGCCTGGACGCGGTCGACCTTGTAGGGCGCGGCCGGATCGGCATAGGGATTGCCGTCGGGAGCGCCTGACGGTGTGGTCGGCGCCGTCTGCTGAGCCGCCTGCTCGCGCTGCGCGGCGCGGCGAATCGCATTGCGGGCGCGGACCTGCTCCGGCGAGGGCTTCGATGCGGTTGGACGCGGACGTTCGACGGGAGCATCGACCGTCACCGGCGGCAGGTTCGACTGCTGCGCCTGCGCGCCGCTCGACACCGACGCCACCGCGATCAAGCTCGCAACTGCCGACGCCTTCTTGCCAGAAACGCCCGCGAACTTTTCATCCACCAGATCGAATGCTGCGACCGAACGCAACGATTTCGGTGCGACCACCTGCCCCATTACCAAACGCCCCATCTTCCTGTTCGCTCATTCACTTCGACGAACGATGAGTGTTGGTATCGGCCGCAAAATAGCGGGTCAATGCGAGCGGCTCGCAAGAACCCTTGAATCAATCCAGATCAAAACGATTCTAAACTAGAGTTTGAAATCGTTCTAAACTGAGATTGGACTCGTTCTAAGAAACAGCGCCGCATGCCGTGCAATCGGCAGTGTCGCTCACAGCATCAATCGCTGCTCGGCGGCTTCATCAGCGAAAACAATTCGTCGACGGTTTTCAGCGCGACGGCGCGCACGCGATCGGTTGAGTCCATGCCGGCGATGTTGACGCCGTTCACGACGGCTTTGATCTCGTCCCGGAAGTCGGTGAGGAAGCGCAAGGGATCGCGCTGCTCATTGGCGACGCGCGCGATCAATCCCGTGATCAGAATCTGACACGCGATCAGCTTGCCGTTCAGTTCGTCCATCGTGCGCTCCCATTGTGGCGGCGCCGATATGGACGATGCTGAAATTCCTGACAACCGAAACGGCCCCCGCGCGACTTAGAACCGTTCTTGTCACCGGTACCGACCTGCGCTCGGCACCGGCGTCGTTCGGCCCGAGCACACCGTCTGGGAGTGCTGCACGAGGTTTGCCCGCGCAACGCATCTGCCGGGAAAATGCAGCACTGCACACACCCGCGCCAGACCTCTGCCTGGACAGTGCAAAGCTTTCCAATTGTTTAGGATTCTCAACCGATAGTGCTGTTTACACTGGAACTTGGCGTGTATTATACAAACGCTGTGGAACCCTACGATTGCCCAAAAATTCGTAGCTGAGGGCACAAGAGCCGACACGAGACGATATGAAAAAGTCCCGGCCGATCCTCTGGATTCTGATCATCGCGGCCGTGGCCTCCGCGGGTTACTATGGTTGGCAGAAATTAGGCGCCTCCCAGGCCGGAAAAACCCAGACCGCCCAGAAGGGTCCACCCCGCCCGCCCGCCGTCCCCGTCAGCGTTGCGCCGGTCCAGAAGGTCGACTTCCCGGTCTATCTGACCGGTCTCGGCACGGTTCAGGGGTTCAACACCGTACAAGTCCGCACACGCGTGGATGGCCAGATCGACAAGCTCGCCTTCCGCGAAGGCCAGATCGTCCAGCAGGGCGAGCTTCTGGTCTCGATCGATCCCCGTCCCTATCAAGCCACGCTCGACCAGGCCAAGGCCAAGAAGGCGCAGGACGAGGCCAGTCTGGCCAACGCCAATCTCGAACTTCAGCGCGCCATGAAGCTCGGCGAATTCGCCACCGCGCAGCGGGTCGACACCCAGCGCTCGACCGTCGCCCAGCTCACCGCCCAGATCGCCGCCGACGAAGCCGCGATCGCCAACGCCCAGACCCAGCTCGACTACACCCAGGTCAAGGCGCCGATCACCGGCGTCGCCGGCCTGCGCCAGGTCGACATCGGCAACATCGTCAACGCCTCGACGCAGACGGGCATCGTCACGATTTCGCAGGTCGAGCCGATCTCCGTGATCTTCACAGCGCCGGAAGACCAGCTTCCCTATATCAGCGAGGGCCAGAAGAGCGGCGCGCTCAAGGTGATCGCCTTCACCACCGACGGCAAGAAGACGCTGGCCGAGGGCAAGCTTGCGGTCATCAACAACCAGGTCGACACCACCAGCGGCACGATCCGGCTCAAGGCGGTGTTCGACAACAAGGACCACGCGCTGTGGCCGGGCCAGTCGGTCTCGACGCGGCTTCTGGTGCGGACGCTGAAGGATGCGACCGTGGTTCCGGATGACGCGGTCCAGCATTCCACCAACGGCCTCTACGCCTACACCGTCAACCAGGACAACAAGGCCGAGGTGCACAAGATCAAGGTCAGCTACGCCATCGATGGACATTCGGTCATCGAAGAAGGGCTGAGCCCCGAGCAACAGGTGATTGTCGGCGGTCAGTTCAAGGTCCAGCCCGGCAGCCTCGTGTCGACCGCGGTGGCAAGCTCGGATCCGGCCCAGAACAAGGTACGACGGGAATGATCGGCGGCGGGATTTCGGCACCTTTCATCCGGTATCCCATCGGCACCTCGCTGCTGATGGCCGGCATTCTCTTCGTCGGTCTCGTCGCCTATCCCCTGCTTCCGGTCGCACCGCTGCCGCAGGTCGACTTCCCAACCATCCAGATCACCGCCAATTTGCCGGGCGGCAGCCCCGAGACGATGGCTTCGTCGGTGGCACAGCCGCTGGAGCGGCAGTTCGCGCAGATTCCCGGCATCGCGCAGATGACCTCGACGAGCTATCTGGGCACCGCGTCGATCACCATCCAGTTCGATCTCAACCGCAGCATCGACGGCGCTGCCAATGACGTGCAGGGCGCCATCAACGCCGCCAGCGGCCAGTTGCCGAAGAACCTGCCGTCGCCGCCGACGTACCGCAAGGTCAACCCGGCCGACGCGCCGATCCTGTTGCTGTCGGCGACATCGGAGACGTTGCCTCTGACAACCGTCAGCGACGCGGTCGATGCCCAGCTCGCCCAGCAGATCAGCCAGCTCTCGGGCGTCGCGCAGGTCTTCATCGGCGGTCAGCAGAAGCCGTCCATCCGCATTCAGATCGACCCGGCGAAACTCGTCGCCAAGGGCCTGTCGCTGGAGGACGTGCGCAGCCAGATCGCGATTACCACCGTCGACAGCCCCAAGGGCAATATCGACGGGCCGAAGCGCGCCTACACCATTTACGCCAACGACCAGCTCACCCATTCCAAGGACTGGAACGACGTCGTCGTCGCCTATCGCAATGGGGGTCCCCTGCGGATCCGCGACATCGGCCAGGCGGTCAGCGGCGCCGAAGACGCCAAGCAGGCGGCCTGGGCCAACGGCAAGCGCGGCGTGTTCCTGGTGATCTTCAAGCAGCCGGGCGCCAACGTCATCGAGACCGTCGACCGGATCAAGGCGACCCTGCCCCGCCTCGTGGCGGCGATCCCGCCCGCCATCAAGATCGAGCTCATCAGCGACCGTACCACGACCATCCGCGCCGCGGTCGAGGACGTCCAGTTCACGCTGCTGCTGACCATCGCCCTCGTGGTCATGGTCATTTTCATCTTCCTGCGCAGCTTCTGGGCCACCGTCATTCCCACCATCACGGTTCCGCTGGCGCTGCTGGGCGCCTGCGCCCTGATGTGGGTCGTCGGCTATTCACTGGACAATCTGTCCCTGATGGCGCTCACGATCGCGGTCGGATTCGTCGTCGACGACGCCATCGTGATGCTCGAGAACATCACGCGGTACATCGAGGAAGGCGAATCGCCGATGGCGGCCGCCTTCAGAGGCTCCAAGGAGATCGGCTTCACGATCGTCTCGATCAGCATCTCGCTGGTCGCGGTGCTGATCCCGCTGCTGCTGATGGGCGGCATCATCGGGCGCCTGTTCCGCGAGTTCGCCGTCGTGCTGGCAATGACCATCTTCGTCTCGATGTTCGTGTCGCTGACGCTGACACCGATGATGGCCTCCCGCTTCCTGCGCGCCCATGGCGAGGTGACCCACGGCAAGTTCTATCAATGGAGCGAGCGCGCCTTCGACGCGATGCTGCGCGGCTACGAATACATTCTCGATCACGCCCTGGCCTGGCGGCGGACCACGCTCACGATCTTCTTCGCCACCCTAGGCCTGTCGATCTATTTGTTCGTGCTGATCCCGAAAGGCTTCTTCCCGCAGCAGGACGTCGGCCTGATCACCGCGACCTCCGAAGCCTCCCAGGACATCTCCTTCGCCGAGATGCAGCGGCGGCAGGTCGAGCTCGGCAAGATCGTGATGGACGATCCCGACGTCGCCACGATCGCGATGAACATCGGCGGCAGCGGCCGCGCCGGCAACAACGGCAACATGTTCATCACGCTGAAGCCGCGCAACGAGCGCGAGGCCTCGGCGCAGCAGATCATCGCGCGGCTGCGTCCCAAGCTCGAGAAGGTGTCCGGCGCCCGCCTCTACATGCAGGCAGCCCAGGACGTGCGGCTCGGCGGCCGGCCGACGCGCACGCAGTTCGAGTTCACCTTGCAGGATGCCGATCTCGCCGAGCTCAACGAGTGGGCGCCGAAAATCCTCGCCAAGATGCAGACGCTGCCGGAGCTGCGCGACGTCGCGACCGACCAGCAGACCCAGGGCACCACGGTCCAGCTCAAGATCAACCGCGACACCGCCGCGCGCTACGGCATCCAGCCGCAGCTGATCGACGACACGCTGTACGACGCCTTCGGACAGCGGCAGGTCACGCAGTATTTCACCCAGCTCAACACCTACAAGGTGATCCTGGAGATCCTGCCGGAGATGCAGGGCAATCTCGACAGCCTGAACAAGCTCTATCTGAAGTCGCCGCTGACGGGCGACCAGGTGCCGCTATCGACGTTCGCGACCTGGAGCACCGATCCGGTCCGCCCGCTCTCGATCAGCCACCAGGGCCAATTCCCGGCGATCACCATCAGCTTCAACCTCGGACAGGGCGTCGCGCTCGGCCAGGCGACGGAAGCCGTGCAGAAGGCGATGGCAGATCTCGGCGCGCCGCCGACGCTGAACTCGAGCTTCCAGGGCACCGCGCAGGCGTTCCAGCAATCGCTCGGCACCGTGCCGCTGCTGATCCTTGCCGCGCTCGTCGTGGTCTATCTGATCCTCGGCATCCTCTACGAGAGCTACATCCATCCGATCACGATTCTATCGACCCTGCCCTCGGCCGGCGTCGGCGCGCTTCTGATCCTGATGGCGGCCGGCTTCGACTTCAGCCTCATTGCCTTGATCGGAATCATTCTCCTGATCGGCATCGTGAAGAAGAACGGCATCATGATGGTCGACTTCGCCATCGCCGCCGAGCGCGACGAGCACAAGACCCCGGCGGAATCGATCCGCCAGGCCGCCCTGCTCCGCTTCCGCCCGATCATGATGACGACGATGGCCGCGCTGCTCGGCGGCGTGCCGCTGATGCTCGGTCACGGCACCGGCGCCGAGATCCGCCAGCCGCTCGGCTACGCCATGGTCGGCGGCCTGATCGTCAGCCAGGCGCTGACGCTGTTCACCACCCCGGTGGTCTATCTCTATCTCGACGAGCTCAACAACTGGTTCTCGGGCTGGGGCCGTTCGGGTGACGGCGAAGGCGGCGAGACGGTCGAGCACGGCACCGTTAAGGAAGCTGCCGAGTAGCGGCTTGCACGGCGCTTCCGGCGACGCTACAGCGAGGCCCCCGGTTCACGCCAACGCGGTTTCGCCATGCTCATGCAATCCAGACTTGTCGCCCTCGCCGCAGCTGTCCTGTTGCCCTTGGGCGCCGCGTATGCCCAACAGGCCAAGAAGAGCGCCCCCGCTCCGGCGGCACAGCCCGCGCCGGCTCCGACGCAGCCACAGGCTGACGGCGCGCCGGCACAACAGCCCGGCTGGATCGTGCGCTGCACCAGCGCCAGCCGCGATGCGCCGCTCGAATGCGCGATGGAGCAGAACGCGGTGCTGACCAAGACCGGCCAGACCATCGTCCTGATCAACATCCGCATCGCGCCCGACACCCGCACCCCGGTGGCGCTGCTGCAATTGCCGCTCGGCCTCAATCTTCCCATCGGCGCCAAGCTCCAGGTCGACGAGGGCAAGACGGTCGATTTGCAGATCCAGACCTGCGAGAACCGCGGCTGCTACGCCTCGGCGCCGATCGCGCCCGACCTGCTTGCCGCCTTGCGGTCGGGCAAGCAGCTCAAGGTCTCCTTCCAGAACATGGCCAAGGAGACGATCGCGATCCCGATGCCGCTGGGCGATTTCGCGGCGGCCTACGACAAGATCAAGTAACGCTCTTCCCCGTTACTGCCGCGCCATCTGCGCGTTGCCGACGGCATCGCCATCGAGCTTCTGGTCATTGTGCATGGTGACGGTGACGCGCAGCAGCCGTCCGGCGAATTCGAACGGCGCCTCGTAATGCGACACGGGGCTGCCGCGGTCGCGGCCGATGTCTAGGCCGGACCACGAGATCAGCGTGTGGAAGCCGAGCTGGGTCTTCAGCGAACCCACCGGCTCGCCGTCGATCAGCAGCGTGTATTCGGTGACGCCGGTGCGCGAGCCCTTGGCGGGCGGCTCCTTGCGCACGAGACGCTCGACATGCACGCCGAGCCGCCGCGCGCCTGGCAGCACCTTCCGCTCAGAGCGCACGATCTGGTGGCTGCCGCCGATGTTGAGATCGTGCACGAGATGGCCGTCACTGACATAGAGGCTGTAGCCCGAGGTCGCATCGCCGTGCGAGATCAGCACGCCGTCCGCACCCGCCTCGTCGATCTCGACATGCGCCTCGATCGTGTAGCTGCGGCTGCGCACGTCGGGCGCGACGTCGGTCGGCACGTGCCCCATGCCGGCGTGGAAGACGAAACGGTGGCGCGCGCCGTGGAAGCGCGCGGCATTCTCGGCAAAGCGCGGCCCGAAGCGGTCGTCGAGGGGCAGCACCTTGTGCTTCTCGGCCTCGTCCCACCATGTCGCGATCATCCGCGCCAGACGCTCCGGCTCCTTCGTCGCGAGGTCGTTGGTCTCCGAGAAATCCTCATCGAGATGGAACAGCTCCCATTTGTCGTTCTCGAACGGCGTGCCCGACGGATGGAAGGCGACCGCCTTCCACCCGGCGTGCCAGAGACCGCGATGGCCGAACATCTCGAAATACTGCGGCGAGCTTTTCGAGGAGGCCGACGCATCGGTGATCGAACGCGCAAAGCTCTCGCCTTCGAGCGGCATCTGCCGGCAGCCCGCGATATCAGTGGGCGCCTCGATGCCGACCAGCTCCAGCAGCGTCGGCGCAAGGTCGCAGGCGTGCACGAACTGGTGCCGCAGCTCGCCTTTGGCCGCGATCCTCTGCGGCCAGTTGATGACGAAGGGATCGCGGATGCCGCCGCCATGGGTGTTCTGCTTGTAGCGGCGCAGCGGCGTGTTGGAGGCCATCGCCCAGCCATGCGGAAAATTGCTGTGGGTGTCGGGCCCGCCGATGTCGTCGATGCGGCCGAGTTTTTCGGCGATCGGCTCCGGCTTGAAGTTGAAGGGTCCCATCGCGTTGACGAATCCGAGCGGCCCGCCCTCCTGGCTCGCGCCATTGTCGGACATCACGATGATCACGGTGTTGTCGCGGATGCCGGCCGTGTCGAGGAATGCGACCAGGCGCGCAAGATGGCGGTCGGAATGGTCGAGCATGCCGGCAAAGGCCGCCTGCAGACGCGTGAAGACACGGCGTTCGTCGGCCGAATGCTCCTCCCAGGCCTTCACACCGTCATTGCGCGCGGGCATCCGCGTATCCCCGGGCACGAGGCCCATCGCCTTCTGGCGTGACAGCCTTAGCTCCCGCTCGACGTCCCAGCCATGCGCGAAGGCGGCGTCATAGCTCCTGATGATCTCGGCCGGCGCCTGATGCGGCGCGTGGCAGGCCCCGAGCGCGACCCAGGTCAGCCAGGGCACGTCCGGACGATCGGCGACGTGATCGCCGATGAAGCGGATCGACTGATCGATCAAATCCTCGGTCAGATGATAGCCGTCGGCATAGGTGCCCGGCGGATCGATATGCGTGTTGTCGGAGACGAGCTCCGGCGCGTACTGGTCGGTCTCGGCGTCGAGGAAGCCGTAGAAGCGATCGAAGCCGCGCCCGAGCGGCCAGCCGTCGAACGGGCCGGTGGCGCCGCTCTCGGTCAGCGGCGTGACGTGCCATTTGCCGACCATGTAGTTGCGATAGCCGTGCCCACGCAGCATCTCGGCCAGCGTGCCCGCCTCGCGCGCGATCTTGCCGCGATAGCCGGGATAGCCGGAATCGAAATTGGCGAGGCACCCGACCCCGACCGAGTGGTGGTTGCGCCCGGTGAGCAGCGCGGCGCGCGTCGTCGAGCACATCGCGGTGGTGTGGAAACCGCTGTAGCGCAGGCCCTCTGCGGCGAGCCTGTCGATGGTCGGCGTCCTGATCGCCGAGCCATAACAGCCGAAATCGGAGAAGCCGACGTCGTCGAACAGCACGACAAGGATGTTCGGCGCCCCCTCGGGCGGCCTTGGCGCATCCGGCCACCAGGGTTTTGACTCCGCAACCGTCTTGCCCACGGTGCCGCCGAACGGCATGCCGCTGCCTGCGCTCATCTGATCCTCCCCTGCCGGATCCGGTGTTTCATTGTCTTCGCACCCGCGATTGACCCGCGGCGCGCTTCGTCTTAAATTATAATCCGAATTATGATTACGATTTTTGACGGATGCAAGCACGGATGCGCCCACGGTCAGAACAGCCGGAGCTTAGCGATTTCGACCTGCCGGGCGTCGCCCCGTCGCGGCAGAAGCGCAGCCGGGAAACCACGCTGGCGCTGCTGCGCGCCGGCGCCGAGATGCTGAGGACGCGCAGCCTTGCGGAACTCTCGATCGAGGCGCTCTGCACTGAAGTCGGCGCCACCGTCGGCGCCTTCTATAGCCGCTTCGAAAGCAAGGAGACCTATTTCAACGCGCTGATGGCGCTGGCCACGCGCGACGGCGAGGAGCGCCTTGCGGGGATCAAGCCGCCGTCACCCGATCCAGGCCTCGACAGGCTCTGCCAAATCATCGTCAGCGGCATCATCGCCTGGATGCGCAACCACGAGGGCGTGCTGCGCGCCGCGCTTCAGCACGACGACACCCGCCCCGACAAATGGACGCCGTTCAAGGCGCTCGCGCAGGCCACCTCCGCGCGCGCCACCCCTCTCCTGCTGCCGGCCATGGGCAAGGGCCGCAAGGCCGCCAAGAGCCGCGCCATCGCGTTCGGCTTCCAAATCGTGCTGGGCACGCTGGTGAACGCGATCCTCAACGACCCCGGGCCGCTACAGCTTTCGTCGAAAGAGATGGAGACACGGCTCGCCGGCTGCCTGTTGCTGCTGCTTCAGGCCGAGATCGGTCGCGCAACGCCGAAATAGGCCTTCCACACCTGTTGTCAGCCGGTGACATCACTCGCCCGGAGCAGCGTCGTGAAGCCGCCATAGATCATGCGCTTGCCGTCGAACGGCATGCCCTCCATCTTCAGCCGCGGGTCCGCCATTACCTTCCTGTTGACGGCATCGCGGGTCTCCCGGTCGCGGTAGACGATCCAGGCGAACACCACGACCTCGTCCTCCTTCGCCATCACTGCGCGCGGAAACGAGGTGAGTTCGCCATAGGGGACATCGTCAGCGATGCATTCGACATAATCGAGCGCGCCGTGCTCCATCCAGAGCGCACAGGCGGTCGTCGCCAGCGTCTTGTAGGCCTCGATCTTGTCCTTCGGCACGGCCAGAACGAAACCATCGACATAGGGCATCGGGATCTCCTCGAGTTGTGTGACCCAAGGACGATGGAGCGCGCGGTGATCCGACGGCGAGATGCGATTTCAGGATGAGGCAAACCGTCGCGAGCGGCGGCCACGGATCTCATTGCCGCCGAGCGGCTACGCGGGACAACCAGATCATGGAGAGCGCCTGAAGCTGGCTGGGGAACCTGGATTCGAACCAAGACAAACAGAGTCAGAGTCTGTTGTGCTACCGTTACACCATTCCCCAACGGAATAGTCGAACAAATTCAATAACTTGCTGATTTGCTCGACTGTCGCCGGAAGCGCGTTTGGCGCGCAAATCACGGCTCAGGCGTGGCAGGGTTCTACCCGCTCGTCCCCGGGCTGGCAAGCGCTGCGGTGGATGGTCCGTCGCTCCTCAACACGATCGCAGGACCCCGACCATTTCAACGCTTCGCCAACCCGGCCGCCGGCCTGTAATTTGGCCGCCCTACTCCAGCTTGATGCTGGCGGCCTCGATCACCTTCTTCCAGCGCGCCGTCTCGGCATTGATGTAGGCGGCGAACGGCTCGGAATCCACGGCCACCGCGGTGGCGCCGAGTTCGGCCATCTTCTGCACCGTCTCCGGCTGCGCCATGAAGGCGCGGATCTCGGCCGAGAGCTTTTCGACGATCGGCTTGGGCGTGCCCGCAGGCACGATGAAACCGTGCCATGCCACCGCCTCGAAGCCGGGCAGGAATTCGGCAACGGCCGGCGCTTCGGGATCGAAGGCGGCGCGCTTCGGCGTTGCAGTCGCGAGCAGCGCGAGCTGGCCGGTCTTCACCTGCGGCAACAGCAGCGGAACGTTGTCGAAGGCGAGATCGATCTGGCCGCTGAGCAGGTCCGTCAGCATCTGGCTGGAGCCCTTGTAGGGCACGTGCACCATCTTGGTGCCGGTCATCTGCTGGAACAGCTCGCTGGCAAGATGCTGCGAGGTGCCGACACCGGCCGAGCCGAACGAGACCTTGTCCGGATTCGCCTTCAGATAGGCAATCAGCTCCGGCACGGTACGCGCCTTGATCTTGTTGGGATTGACGACGAGAACGTTGGGCACGACGCTGATCTGGGCGACCGGTATCAGGTCCTTGTCCGGCTGGTAGCTCAGCTTCGGCCCATAGAGTGACGGGTTGATCGCAAGCGCGGACGTGCTGGCAAGGCCGAGCGTGATGCCGTCAGGCGCCGATTTCGCCACCCGCGTCACGCCGAGGATCGAGCCGGCGCCGCCGACATTCTCGACCACGAAGGGCTTGCCGAACTTCGCCTGCAAATGGTTGGAGACCATCCGCGCGAAGATGTCCGCGGTGCCGCCGGCGGCGAAGGGAACGACCACCGTCACCTGCTTGGACGGATAGCCGTCCTGCGCCTTCGCCGGTGACGCCGACAGCACCAGGGCTGAGGCAAGAACAAGCCAGATCGATCTCATAGACGTTTCCTCTGTTTTCCGTGTTGTTGATTGGCTGCCGCGCGCGTGCGGCGGAGACGGCTAGAACGCGATCTCGTAAATGTTCAGGATCGCATCCCGGCCGAGGTCGCGCGGATTGTTGTCCAGCAGACGCCGAATGGCGTGCGCCTCGTCGGCCATCACGCCGAAATCATCCCGGGGCACGCCGAGCGCGGACAGCCGCATCTCGATGCCGAGATCGCTGCAGAACTCGTAGCTTGCCTCGAATGCGCGCTTTGGATCGCCCTGCTCCGGCAGTCCGAGCGCCTGGAGCACCGCGATCGTCTTCGCCTCAACCGCCGGCATGTTGAAAGCCAGCGTATGCGGGAAGATCACCGCGCAAGCGAGGCCATGCGCCACGTGGTGACGGGTGCCGAGCGGATACGCCACCGCGTGGCCGGCGGTCGTGTTCACGGGTCCCAGGCAATAGCCGCCGTAGAGCGAGGCCAGCGCGAGGCCCGCGCGCGCCTCGCGATCGCCGCCATCGGCCACCGCGCGCCTGAGATAGCGGCCGACCAGCCGCGCGCCCTCGAGCGCATAGAGGTCGATCGTCGGATGCGCCTTGCGGCTGGTATAGGCCTCGACGCAATGCGCGAGCGCATCGACCCCGGTCGCCGCGGTGACCTCTTTCGGCACGGTCATCGTCAGATCCGGATCGACGATGGCGATGTCGGCCAGCATGAAACGGCTCTGCACCGCCTGCTTGTTCTGGCTGACGGGATCGGTCACGAGCGCGCGGGTGCCGGCCTCGCTGCCGGTGCCCGACGTCGTCGGAATCTGCATCAGCGCGACGCTGCGGCCGGCCACCTTCTCCGGCCCGACGATGTCGGCAAAGGGCACGTCGCTCGTGCACATCACCGCGACCAGCTTGGCGAGATCCATCGCGCTGCCGCCGCCAAAGCCGACCACGAGATCGGGGTTGACGTCCTTCGCCATCGCCACCGCCTTCTCGAGATTGGGCAGGTCGGGCTCGGGCTTGACCTCACCGAACACCTTCACCGCGCCCGGCAGCGCCAGCATGTCGACGCGGCGAGCGTTGAACGGATCCGAGATCACCAGCGGCCGCCTGGCACCGATCCGCTCGGCGAAGCGCGCTGCCGCGCCGATCGTGCCGTTGCCGAACTCGAGGATGGTGGGACGCTGGATTTCGATGGGCGTGAAGGCGTTGGTCATCGTTCGTTCGAACTCATGATTTGGATGCGGAAACGCCAGCGGCGAGCCGCTCGGCATAGTCGATCGCCTCGATCAGGCTGTGCTCGTTGGCGATGCCCTTGCCGGCAATGTCGAAGGCGGTGCCGTGATCGACGGAGGTGCGGATGATCGGCAGGCCCAGCGTGATGTTGACGCCGGAGAGCTCCTGCCAGCGGCCGGTCGCGGGATCGACCTGGAAGCCGAGCAGCTTGACGGGGATGTGGCCCTGATCGTGATACATCGCGACCGCGGCATCGTACTGACCGGCGCGCAGCTTGACGAAGATGGTATCGCCGGGCACGGGACCGACGACGTCGAGACCATCGGCGACCGCTTTCGCAATCGTCGGCGCGGAGACGTCGATGTCCTGCCGGCCGAACAGGCCGCCCTCGCCGGCATGCGGATTGAGCGCGGCGATCGCGATCTTCGGCTTGGCGATTCCGAGCCGCAGCAGGGCATCGTTGGTGAGGTCGATCACCATGCGCAGACGCTCCGGCGTCAGACGCTTCGGCACGTCCTCCAACGCCACATGGGTCGAGACATGGCTGACGCGCATGTTGCCATGGGCGAGCAACATCACCGAGCCGCGCACGCCGGTGAGATGCGCCAGCATCTCGGTATGACCAGGGAAGTGATAGCCGGCCTTGTTGAGCGCTTCCTTGTTGAGCGGCGCCGTGACGATCGCCGCGGTCCGGCCCGCTTGCGTCAGCCGCACGCCCTGCTCGATCGCCTTGTAGGCAAAGCGGCCGCCATCGGCGCTGAGCACGCCCGGCTTGATCGGATCGCCCTCGGTGTCGGCCTGGAGGAAGCAGAGGTTTGGCCAGTCGCGATCCTCGGCGCGCACCTCGGGAATCGCAATGCCGGCACCGAGCGCGGCTTTCGCGCCATCGAGGGCCGCGCCGCTGCCGATGATCAGGATCCGCAGATCGCCTTTCGCGATCCGGTCCCTTAGCTCAACGCAGGCCTTGACGATGATCTCCGGCCCGATCCCGGCAGGATCGCCCATGGTGATGGCAAGATGACGAGAGGTCATGTCGGACTCCCCTTGCTGAGCAAATGATTATCCCGAAGCAGGTCGCGCCACAGCTCGCTGGGGCCGAATGCGCCGGACTTCGAGATGACATCGACGCCGGCCCAGCGGCCGCCTTGCAAGATCGAGCGCGGCAATCCCGGCACGATACGTCCTGTCACCTCGAGCGCATGCGCGCCAAGGGCAACGCATGCGGCCTTCAGGGTTTCCCCACCGGCAACAACCAGCGTGCCTGGCGGTGCGAGTGCCGCGATCAGCCCCGTCATCTCGTGCGCGATCCGCCGCGCCGCCTCAGCCCGCGTCAAGCCGTCGGCGAGGGCGAATTTCACCAGCGCCACGCTCTCGTCGGCCAGCTTGCGCCGAACGCCCGCGCCGCCCTCCCCCTCGGCCAACGCGATGGTGGCGTTACCACATGCCGCGAGCTGGGATGCGGTGGCAGCCTGGTCGGAGCCGAACAGCCCCAGCACCGGCCGCCTCAGTTGCGACGGCGCAGCGGCGCCTTGACCGCGGGCAAGCGCGCCGGCCAGGCCGCCGCTGCCACACCACAACACGGGCCCCGGCATGCGCCGCGCTATTTCGACGACGCGATCGAGGTCGAGGTCGCTCTCGGCATCGAACACCTGCACGCCGCCTTGCGAGAGCGTGTCGGCCGTGCCCTGTCGTGCCTCGATTCCGTCTTGCCGCAATTGATCCAGCAAATTGTCGCCGACCCTGTGCCAATCGCCATGCACGGTGCGGGCGAATTGCTGACCACCGACGGTGCGGCGTCCCTGATAATCGAACGCGGGCGCGACCACGCAGGAGGTCCAATGGCCGCTGCGCAGACAGGCGCCAAGCTCAGCCGCCCACGCGCCCCGAAGGAGGCTATCGACCTTCTTGTAGGCGATCGTCCCGCCCTGAAGGTGGGGCGCCAGTCGCCCAACGATTTCGACGCTCTCGGCCTTCGAGCGCTCGCGGGTGCCGCTATCGATCGCCAGGCTCCCGGAATCCGGCGGCGTAAACGCTTCCGACCAGAGGACACCGAACGGTCCGCACAGGCCGACGAACTCTGCCGCGGTGTCGAGCGCACCGGTGAGATCGTCGGCAAGCAGGCGGACGCTCGTCATGGTCATGCCGCTCCCGCACCAAAAATCTTGCCGGGATTCATCAGACCCTTCGGATCGAGCAATTTCTTGATATCGCGCATCAGCTCGATGTCGAGGGGATCGGCGACACGGGCGAGCCGGCCGCGATTGGTGACGCCGATGCCGTGCTCGGCACTGATCGCACCGCCCTGCGCTGCGGTCTCGTCGTCGACGATCTCGTTAATTTCAGCCACCAGCGCAGCCGTCGCCGCCGGGTCCTGGCAACGCGCGCTGTCGATCAGGGCCACGACGTGGATGTTGCCGTCGCCGATATGGCCGTGCATCACGACGTTCGCATGGGGGACGGCAGCCTTGATACGGGCCTCGACATTGTTGACGAAAGCCGCCTGCCGCTCCAGCGGCACCACGCTGTCATGCGACACAACATAGCCGCTGCGCTTGTTGCCTTCGGACACGCTGTGCCGGACGGACCAGATCGCCTTCGCCTGCGCCAGGTTGGAGGCCAGGATCACGTCTTCGGCGAGCCCCGCTTCCATCGCGTCGGCCAGCACCGTGCCCAGCGGCTCGTCGAGGTCGACGCCGGCGAGCGTGTCGGTCAGCTCGACGATCAGATACCACGGCGTCGTCAGCTCGAAGGGGATGGTGACGTGCGGCACGGTCGCGGCGATCGCCTCGATCTGCGAACGCGACATGATCTCGAGGCTGCCGAGCCGGTCGCCGACCGTGCCGCGCAGGCGCTGCATGATCTCGAGCGCCTGCTCCACGCCCTGCAGTTTCAACAGCGCCAGCGCCGAGCTGCGCGGGGGCGCGAACAGTTTCAGCACGGCCGCGGTGACGATGCCGAGCGTGCCCTCGGCGCCGATGAAGAGCTGCTTGAGCGCATAGCCCGTGTTGTCCTTGCGCAGCGCGCGCAGGCCGTTGAAGATCCGCCCGTCGGGCAGCACGACCTCAAGCCCGAGCACGAGATCGCGCGTCGGCCCGTAGCGCAGCACCGCGGTGCCGCCCGCATTGGTCGAGATATTGCCGCCGATCTGGCAGGAGCCTTCGGCGCCCAGACTCAAGGGAAAATAGCGATCGACGTCCCGGGCCGCGCTCTGCACCTCGGCGAGAATGCAGCCGGCTTCCACCGTGATCGTGTTGGCGAGCGGGCTGACGTCGCGCACGGCCCGCATCCGGTCGAGCCGGATCACCACATTGCCCGCGTGATCGTCCGGCGTCGCCGCCCCGCACATGCCGGTGTTGCCACCCTGCGGCACGATCGCGAGCCGCCTTGCGGCGCAGAACTTCACGACGGCAGCGACCTCGGCCGTCGAGCCCGGCTTCACGACAGCGACCGCGCGGCCTCGATAACGCCCGCGCCAGTCCACCACGTAAGGTTCCTGGTCAGCTCCGGACGCGATGATTTGCTTGTCGCCGACGATTGCGGCGAGTCCGGCCAGCGCATCCTGGAAAGAGTCGGACATCGGTTCGCCCCGTCTCCGGTCCAGGTCTAGACGGCGACTGCAGCGAATGCCGCGGCATCCGCGAGCAGCTCTTTCACGTGGGCCGGCGGCAGGGACTCCAGCGGCGGCCGCAGCCGCTGCCATCCGGCATGGCCGGTGCGCTCGGCGACGATCGCCTTCAGCGAGGGCATCTGCGGGAAGCGCGAAACCAATTCGCGCGCCTTTACGATGCGCGCCTGCGCCGCCTTGAGCGCCGCGTCATCGTCGCTGTCGCGAAAATGCTTGTAGACATAGGCAAGGTCGCGCGCCACCAGATTAGAGGTCGCGGTGATGCAGCCGGCGCCGCGCTTGCGCAGCAGCGGCAGCAGCAGCGGATCGGCCCCGACCAGAACCGAAAAGCCGGGGAAGCGATCGACCATCGCGGTCATGTTCGCAAAGTCGCCGGAGGAATCCTTGATGCCGGTGAAGGTGGCCGGATAAGCCTTGCGCAAGCGCTCGATCAGCGCATGCGAGATCGGCTGCGCCGACATCTGCGGGATGTGATAGAGCACGACCTTGAGCCTGGCATCGCCGATGCGCTGGACGATCTCGCTATAGGACGCATAAACGCCGTCGTCCGTGACACCCTTGTAATAAAACGGCGGCAGCATCACCACAGTGTCGACGCCGACCGAGAGTGCGTGGCGCGTCAGCGCGATGGTCTCGCTGAGCGCGGCAACGCCGGTGCCCGGCAGAAGACGCTGCGGCGCGATGCCGGCGGCCACCACCGCATCGAGCAGCGCCATGCGCTCGGCCGCGGAAAAGGAGTTCGCCTCGCCTGTCGTGCCGAGCAGCGCGATGCCGTCACAGCCTTCGTCCAGGAGATAGCGGCAATGCGCGATGAAGCCCGCATGATCGGGGGCGAGTTCGGCGTCGAGCGGGGTCAGCGCGGCGGAGAACACGCCATGAGGGTGCAGCGATGGTGTCGACAAACTTCCTCCGATCGTCAAATCAGTTGTTCGGAATGCGAACATTTGTTATTAGCTTGGACCAGTCGTAAAATCAGCTTGCCGCCACGTCAAGGGCGGTGGCTGTCATGGCAAGGCATTCGAGCATGGCCAGGGTCGAGAAGAAGGCCACGAAGCGCAAATCGGAATCGTCCCCGAAAAATCCCAAAAATCACGTCGCGTCCGTCGGCAAGGCCTTTGCCGTGCTCAAGAGCTTCAGCAGCGAGGCCTTCGAGCTCACCCTGAGTGAGATTGCCGCACGGGCCGATCTCGATCGCGGAACCGCGTTCCGGCTGATTCAGACCCTGACCGAGCTCGGCTATCTCCAGGCCGTGCCGCAGAGCCGCCGGTTCCGCCTCGGCGTCGCCTGCCTCGACCTCGGCTACACCGTGCTGTCGCACGGATCGCTAAGGCCGATGGCCGAGCCGTTGCTGCGCGATCTCGTGCCCGATGTCGGCGACGCGGCTTCGCTCGGCATCCTCGACGGCGGTGACGTGGTCTATCTCGCGCGCGTCGGCGCCGGCCTCGATCGCCACAAGATGGATCGCCGGCCGGGCACGCGCATTCCCGCCTACAGCGCCGCGCTCGGTCATGTCATGCTCGCCCATCTGGCGCGGGACGAGCAGATCGCGCGCCTGGAATCGCGCCCTCGCGTCAAATTGTCGGAGCGGACGCTGACCGATCTCGATGCCTTGCTCGCCCGGCTCGATCAGGTGAAGAAGAAGGGCCATGCCATCTCCGACGGCGAGAACGCCTACGGCCTGCGCACGCTGGCAACGCCGATCTTCGACGCTCAGGGCCTCGTGATCGCGGGATTGAGCATCACGGTCGATGCCATGCGAATGGACATGGCGACTTTCCGCGACCAGGCGCTGCCGCGGCTGATGCAGCTGACCAGGCAGGTACAGGACCTCGCGATCAAGTCGGGTCTGACGAGCTGATTGCGGGTCGCTCCGGCTAGATCACGATGTGATCGAAGTCGGCGGCGATGCGGGTGTTCGGGAAGATCCTCGCCGCCTCGGCCAGGATCTCATCGTCCTCGTATCGTCCCGACATATGGGTCAGCACGAGTTGTCCGACATTGTTCGCGGCGGCAAAGGCGGCCGCTTCCGCCGCGGTGAGATGGCCGTAATTTCGTGCGGTCGGTGCGTCGCGATCGAGGAAGGTCGCCTCGATCACCAGCAGATCGGCGTCAGCGACATATTGAGAGAGCCCATCGGTCGTTTCGGTGTCGCCGATCACAATGAGCCTCTTGCCGCCACTCGGCGGACCCAGGACATCTTCCGGATCGATCGTGCGATCGGCGATCACGACCGCTCGTCCCGCAGCCAATTCTCCACGCATGGGGCCGTCCGGCACGTCGAGGGCCGAAAGGCGTTCCGACAAGAGATGACGGCGCGGGGGGCTTTGGAAGACGAAACCAAAACTGTCGGTATCGCGATGGCGAACCGGAAAGCAATCGATGGTGAAATCACCGGCGTCGATGACCTGTCCTTCGCTCAGGGCTGCGAACTCGACAGGGATCGGGGCCCTGCCGGCACCCCACAGGCCTGTGAGCATTCGGATGACGATATCGAGCGTGCCCGGCCCGCCATGAATGGTCATCATTTCGGCGCTCTGCCGCAATCCCAGTGTCGAAAACAGACCGGGGATGCCGAGCACGTGATCGAGATGAGCGTGCGTCAGCAGCACGCGGTCGAGCCGCCGAAAGCCCGAACCGCTCCTCAACAGCTGGCGCTGCGTGCCCTCGCCGCAGTCGACCAGGATGCGCTTGCCCGCGGCCTCCACGAGGAGGGCCGGATGGTTGCGCTCCGCCGAGGGAACGCTGGCCGAGGTCCCGAGAAATGTCAGGGCGAACATGATCGTCACTTGTCGAGAGGTTGGAGAGCCTAGTCGCCCTGACTTGCCTGAGACCCTACAGTTTCACAACGATCTTGCCGAAGTGTGCGCCGGACCGGAGATAGGCGAACGCTTCGAGTGCCTCGTCGAAACCATAGACCCGATCGACGATCGGGTGGATTGCCTCGTCGGTCAAGAAACGATTCATCAAGGTGAAATGCTGGACCGATCCGACGGTGACGCCGATGATATCGGCATTCTCCCACTGGAGGCGCGCTGGGTCGGGTTTCGGGCCGAACCCCGTCAAAACACCGATCTGGACGATCTTGCCGCCCGACGCGACCGATCGCAGCGATCGGTCATAGGTGCCGGGACCGCCGAGTTCGAGGATATGGCTGGCGCCTTCGCCATCCGTCGCCTTCATCAGGGCTGCATCCCAATCGGGCGTGTCGCGGTAGTTGATGAGGATCGAGCCGCCCAACGCCCTGGCACGGGCGAGTTTCTCATCCGAGGAGGATATCACGATCGCACGCGCGCCCAGCGCGGCGGCGAACTGAAGGCCAAACAACGCGACACCACCTGTTCCCTGCACCAGCAGCGTGTCGCCCTTCCCCATCCCGCCGCGTGCGATGAGGCCGTGCCAGGCCGTGACGCCCGCACAGGGCAAGGTCGCGGCTTCGACCGAGGTGAGGTGCGCCGGCACCGAGACCAGCGCTGTTGCCGGCAGCACGACATACTCTGCCAGCATTCCGTCCATCGTGTTGCCACCGAGAGCTGACGCAACATAGCTGGTCCTGAACGGCCCCGAGACCCAATCGCGGAAGAACGATGCAGCCACGCGGTCGCCGACTTTCCATTGCACGACGTCGGAGCCGATCGCGTCAACGACGCCCGCGCCATCAGAGAGTGGCACGCGGCCGTTCAGCCCGCCTTGGCCGACGCGGTCGAGGATCATCAGATCACGATAATTGAGACTTGCCGCTTCGACCCGGATGCGAACCTCACCGCTGGCCGGTTCGGGTTTACTGACATCGGCCAGCACAAGGCCGCCAACGCCTGCTTGGCCGTTCAAATGGTAGGCTTTCATCTTTGCTCCTCGCGGGGGTGTTCCCAGGGACGAGCAGAGTCTGTAGGGTCTGACAGCACTGTCAGGGTCAAGAGGTTTTTCCGATGAAAGATTGGCGAGCTCTCCCGCAGGACGGGAGTCAGCGTCCGAATGCTGCGCTATTACGAAACCGAGGGACTGCTTGCACCGCAGCGGACAGACTCCGGCTATCGCGATTATGGCCTGCCGGAAGAGGAAACCGTTCGACGGATCAAGATGCTTGGCGCGGCCGGGATGACGCTCGAAACGATCCAGCAATTGCTTCCCTGCGTGAGGAACAACGATCCGGAATTTACGCCGTGCAACAATCTGCGCAGGATACTTGCGCAGCAGGTCAGCCTCATCGATGAACGGATCGAGACGCTCAGCCAGAGCCGGACAATTCTGGCAGGCTACCTGTCGAGCGTGAACTGATCGCCGGATCGTAAGCCAAGGGCCTCACCGGCCCCAATGCCACGCAAGCAGCAGCGCGTACAGCCCCATCGAGGCGGCGTAGAGCGCGGCAAGAAGTGCATAGCCCGCGATCTGGCGACTGATCGCCGCCTTCGGCGCGACCCACCAGTCGAGCGCCTTGAAAGCTGCGGGCACCAGCCACCACCCGAGCAACTGGGTGCTGACGAGATTGCCGACGAACAGCGACAGCCAGACCGGCACGCCGTTTCTGTCGATCAGCGGCGCGCTGATGAAAGTTCCCCAGAGATAGACCACGGGATAGAGCACCAGGAGGACGATGAGGTTGCTCTTCCAGATCAGGCCTGCGCCTTGCTCCGGCGCCTGGGCCTTGCCGGCGGGAAACCAGAAATTGAAACCGTAGCTCGCGCGCTTCACGTTCATGCCGGCGTTGAAGCGCTCGCCCTCCTTCAGCAACCTCTGCCGCAACGGCGAGCCCAGCCAGGCATTGAGGTTGGCATCGGTGTCGAACGACAGGATGACGATCCATTCGTCGCGCAGGCCCGGAATCGGCCGCTCGATCTTGTGGCGCAGAAATCCCTTGAACTCAGCCTCGGCGGCCTGGATGCGCTGTTGCCATTTGAGGAACGCGTCCTCGAGTCCATCCGGGACCTTGAAGGAGATGACGGCCGACACCGCGCTGTCGCGCTGAACGCCGGTGTCGGGCAGGATATGGACGTCCTCCGAACCGACAAAGAAGCGCTGCACCTCGGTGATGAGCCGCGCCCGCACCTCGCTCTGGAGCCAGGCGCGCGCCGCGGCCGGACTGGCGAAACGCAAAATCGTCACCCAGTCGACATGCGCCGGCGGCTGCGGCGGCACCACCTCCTGCCCCAGGAAACCGGGCCAGGCCTTGAGCGCCTCGCCCACCTCCCCGTTCCACCGCGCGAACGCGGCAAAACCGTCATCAGTGATGCGGCGCTGGATGACGAGGGCCACAGGCTGGCCGGCTGTGTCAGGAGATGCGCTCATGAGCGTTGGTCCGCTTCAGCCCTTCTTGTAGAGACGCTTGCCCATCACCCAGGTCTCGTCGACGCAGCGATCGTCGCCGACCATCATGACGGCGAATAGCATGCTCGCGGCCTCGTCCATCGTGCGCGGGCCAGCGCCGTCAGCGATCAGCGACTGGTGCCACGCTTGCGCGATCTGTCCGCCGTTCGGATCGAGTGCAACGAAATCGGCCTCCTTGCCCGGCTCGAAATTGCCGAGCTTGTCGTCGATGTAGAGGCCTTCGGCGCCGCCGAGCGTGATCGACCAGAAGCCGCGATAGGGCGAGAGCTTGTTGCGCTCGGCCTCCGCAAGATCCTTCCGCGTGGGATCGATGCTGCCGTCGAGCAGCGTGTTGTTGCACATGCCGACCTTGTAGGCGTCGTCGAGCACGGAGATCATCGAGAACCGGTTGCCGCCGCCGACGTCGGTGCCGAACGACATCTTCACCCGGTGCTCGGGATCGGTGGCGCGGCCGAGGCGGAACAGGCCGCTGCCGAGGAACAGGTTCGAGCACGGGCAGAACACCACCGCCGCGCCCTTCTTCGACATGCGGCGGAATTCGTTGTTCGAGAGATAGACGCCATGGCCGCCGGAAAACTTTGGACCGACGAGGTCGAACTTCTCGTAGACGCCGAGGTAGTCCTGGCAGTCCGGATGCTCGACGAGGACGCCGCTGCATTCGGCCGGGTTCTCGGAGATGTGCGTGTTGACCCAGCAATCCGGATGCTCGTGCTTGAGGCGCTGACAGGCCTTGAGCAGCTCCGGCGAGGCGCCGAAGGCGAAGCGCGGCGTGATGGCGTAGAGGTTGCGGCCCTTGTTGTGATACTCTGCGATCAGCCGCTTGCTGTCGCGATAGAAATTCTCAGGCGTATCGATGAAATCGGCCGGCGCGTTGCGATCGATGCCGGTGAGGCCTGCGATGACGCGCATGTTGCGGCGGGCCGCTTCCTCGAACAGTTCCTCGGTTGAAACAGGCGAGGAGCTCGTGAAGGCCTGGCAGGTGGTGGTGCCGGAGGCCAGCAGCGCGTCGAGGAAACGCTTGACGCCCTCGCGCGCGTAGTCGCGATCCCGGTACTTCAGCTCTTCCGGATAGACCCACTTCTGCAGCCACGGCAACAGCTGCTCGCCATAGGCCCCGAGCACGCGGGTCTGCGGCAGATGAATGTGGCCGTCGATGAAGCCGGGGACGATGATGCGGTCCTTGATGTGGCTGATCTCAACGCCCGGATGCGCGGCAGAAATCTTGTCATACGGACCGAACGCCTTGATGACGCCATCGGTGACGATCATGAGGCCGTCCTGATGAAAGCGCGCGGCGGCCTGCTCGTTGCCGACGTGCTTCCAGGGATCGTCGACGAAGTCGAAGAACGTGCCGCGAATACCGACCGTGGTCATGATTGTGTTCCCTCCTGAGACTGTGTGGCGTGGTGCGCCGACGGCAGCGAGATCGCGAGCAGCGTTCCCGCAACGGCGCAGAGGCCGAGATAGAGCCATCCGATTGGCGCTTGGGTTGCTTCAGGCAGCACCGCTGCGATCGCCATGGCCCCGCTCACGGCGAGATAGCAAAGCGCGCTGATGAGACCGCCGATCAGGCCGTGATCGCGCTCGAACAGGCCGAGCGCCATGCCGTACATCATCGGGCACAGCACGCCGCAGCCGCCGAGCACCAGCGCACCGCCGATCGTGATCGATGCGAAATCGAGACCGACGGCCATGCCTGTGACGGTCAGCACCGCCGAGCCGGCAAGAAACAGCGCGAAGGCGCCGAAGCCCAGCAGGCGCGCCGGCATGACGCGCGCGAAATGCGCGCAGCCGAGCTCGCCGGCGAGATTGACCGCGCCGAGGCCGAGCGCGACGAGGCCGTAGATCGCCGCGGAATAACCGAGGCCGGTCTGGTAGAAGAACGGCGCGACGACGCCGAACGCCAGCTGCGCGCTCGCCGCCGCGGCAAACACCAGCACGAAAGCCAGGAAACGCGGACGGACAATCGCGTCGCGCAGGATACCAGCGGTACGGCGCGGATCGAACGGCGCGCGCCGCTCTGCCGACAACGTCTCGGGCAGAAGCAGCACGACGATCGCAGCGACGATGGCCGCGGCAATCGCAATGATGACGAAGACGCCGCGCCAGGACGTCAGCTCGACGATGAAGCCGCCGGCCGCTGGCGCAAGCACGGGCGCGAGCCCCCAGGCAGCGCCAAGCAGGCCGGAGATCGCCGTGAGCTCTCGCCCCCGAAAGCAGTCGGCCGCGACCGCATAGGCGACGACGAGGCAGGTGCAGCCGCCGATCCCTTGCAGGAAGCGCAGCGCAAGCAGCAGCGAGGCGCTGGTGGCGAGCGCGCAGGCGATGCTCATCGCGATGAGCACCGACAGGCCTGCGAGCAAAACGTTGCGGCGCCCGAGCGTGTCGGAGGCGATGCCGACCGGCACCAGCGCCAGACTCATGCCGAGCATGTAGGCGGTGACGGTGTTCTGCATCGAGGCGGGATCGGCGGCGAGATCCACCACCATCTGCGGCAGGCCGGGCGTGTAGGCATCGAGCGGAATCTGGCTGAACGGCACGACGCACAGCAGGATCGGCACGATCCCTCGCTTCGCGCAACCGGCGTCCGAAGCAAGTGCGGTCATGAGCAACGCCCCCTTCGATCTCCGCGGGCCCCGTCTTTTCGTGCAAGCAATGAGACGCGACGATGCAGGTTGCGGAACTTGACGCGCGGGAGCGTGCCAGAACTGTGTGTAGGAATTCTTAGGGTGCCCGTATCGATACGGTCGCTGACGGCTGATGCTCTGGCCCCGGGACAGGTCGAAGCAAAAAACGCGAAAACAACCCCATGCAAAGTACAAATCATTGAAGAATTTCGCGCCGCACGGCGCGAAGGCCCGCCAGCGCGAACGTTTGACACGTCGGGCAAAGCAGGCGCAGACTCGCAGGATGGCCGATTGTGAATTCCGCCGTCGCGCCGATCCGTTAACGGGTCGGAAGGCATAGCTGCTTTGAAACCCGGCCTTTCGCATCGGTGCCACCGGCAAGCAGATCGGGCGTCCATTGCGCCGCCTCCTCATCCCATTTCAAAGATCGCACATTCGGTGCCCCGAGCGATCGGCAGCGAGGGTAGCGTCGACCGCGCGATGAGCTACATTGGAGTTCGTGATGACCGCAGATGCTGCTGACTTGAACTACGGCTCGATCAGAGCACTGGCGAGCGCCCTGCACACCCGCAAGATATCCGCGTCGGAACTGCTCGAGCACACCATCGCGCGCATCGCGGCGCTGGACGGACGGATCAACGCGATCATCGTTCGCGATTTCGATCGCGCAAGAGCGGCCGCGCGCGCCGCCGATGCCGCGCTTGGCCGCGGCGAGCGGCTGCCGTTGCTCGGCATCCCCGTGACCTTGAAAGAGCCGTTCAACGTCGCCGGCCTGCCGACGAATTGGGGCTTTCCGCATTTCAGGGATTTCCAGCCGGCGGAGGACGCCCTCGTCGTGTCGCGATTGAAGGCGGCCGGCGCCGTCGTCATCGGCAAGACCAACATCCCGATCGGGCTGCGGGATTTCCAGAGCTACAACGAGATCTACGGGACGACCAACAACCCCTGGGACCTCGGCCGGTCGCCCGGCGGCTCCTCGGGTGGATCGGGCGCGGCACTGGCCGCGGGGTTCGGTCCGCTCTCGATCGGCTCGGATATCGGCGGCTCGATCCGCGTCCCCTCGCATTTCTGCGGCGTGTTCGGCCACAAGCCGAGCCTCGGCCTGGTCCCGCTGCGCGGATACAGCCTGCCGCCGGCACCGCCCGTCCCCGGCCAGGGCGATCTCGCGGTCGTTGGGCCGATGGCGCGCACGGCCTCGGACCTCGCCTTGTCGCTCGACGTGATTGCCGGCCCCGACGAGACGCGCGACGGGATCGGCTATCGGCTTGCACTGCCCGCCCCGCGCCATGACCATCTCGGGGATTTCAGGATCCTCGTGGTCGACACCCATCCACTGATGCCGACGAGCGACGCGGTGCGCTCAGCCATCGGGCGATTGGCCGAGCGGCTCGGCAGATCGGGCGCGCGGGTCGCGCGCGCGAGCACGTCGCTGCCCGATCTCGCCGAGTCGGCCCGGCTCTACATGAAACTGCTGAACGCCGCGCGAAGCCCGCGCCTGACACCGGCCGCCCTCGAAGACGCGCGAGGACTTGCCGCGGCACTCGCGTCCGACGACCGCAGCCTTGAGGCCGAGCGCGCCCGCGGCTGGGCCATGATGCACCGTGAATGGCTCGCGACCGATGCAGCGCGCCTGCAACTGCAGCAACGGTGGCGGGAGCTGTTCCGTGACTTCGACGCGGTGGTCTACCCGGCCGCTGCCGTGCCGGCCTTTCCGCATGACCATTCCGAGCCGTTCGACGCCCGGCAACTCGACATCGATGGAAAGCTCTACAACTACTCCGATGCGTGCTTCATCTGGGCGGACCCGGCCTCGACCTGCGGTTTGCCGGCGACCGCCGTTCCGATCGAGCGCACGGCGACGGGCCTGCCGGTCGGCGTCCAGATCATCGGGCCTTATCTTGAGGACCGCACGACGATTGCGCTCGCCGGACTGATCGAGCGCGAGTTCGGTGGCTTCGTGCCACCGCCAACGCTCTGACATGCATCTTGATTCCAAGTCGACTCAGCGGATGGCCCGGAAACAAGCCAAGGCGCACCCGGACCGTGAAAACCTGAGGTAGTCGATAGATTTAATCTAGCCTTTAGGTAGTTCCCGTGCAAAACTGCCCATTATTTTGCAAAGAGATATTTGGGAGCAATTTCATGCCCGCACTCGCCTTTGCCAACAACGACATCGCACTCGTAGCATGGACCTTTGACAAGCGATTGAAGGACTGTCTCGGCTTTGCCGTCTATCAGCGCGACCTCGGGACGAATATTGAAATCGCGCTGCCGGCGCTCGCGCGCTTTGCATCCCAGGACGTTGGGGCCCACCTGACCACGGCACAGGCCCCAATTCAGAAATTCTGGTGGAAGGACCTCTATGCACATCGGGGCCACAGCTATCGCTACCGCATCGTCGCCATGGGGGGGACGCCAGGAGAACTCACGCCGCTCGCGGATGTCGAAGAACTCACCAGCAACGACATCACGCTCACTCCGGACAGGCCGCCGTTCAAGGCCTATTTCAATCGCGGCATCGTGGCCTCCCAGTCGGTCATTCATGCCTTGGGCGACAAGGCCGACATCAATATCCTCAAGGGGCATATTACCAACCCTGCGGATACCTTGCGCGCGCGCCTGATGGGGCAGATCTTCGAGGGCGTCACCTCGCTGCTCGACCGCGCCGACGCGTCGAATGGCAAGATCAATGCCGCCTTGTATGAGCTCGACGATCCCAAGGGACTCGAGGTCCGCCTGCAGGCCGCCGACAAGGGCAAGCCGACAAGCCGGACCGTGATCCTCGGCAACGAATGGATCCACGACGATAAGACCAACGAGGACATCGAGGATGCGGATGCTGACAACCGCGCGGCCCTGAAGAAGGCCGGCGTTCCCGTCATAGACCGCATCGTCCAGAAGGGCCGCATCCCCCACAACAAGTTCATGGTGCTCACACAGGCAGACACGCCGACCGCCGTCTTGACCGGATCGACCAACTGGACCAGCAGCGGCCTCTGTACGCAGACCAACAACGCCCTGGTCATCGAGTCTGAACGCGTGGCGCAACGCTACTTCGAGTATTGGAACGAGTTGAAGAAGGACGTCGATCAGGCTTCAGGCAATCAGAAAGCGCTTCAAGGCGAGACGCTGCGAACCTGGGCTCACGACAACAACGCCAAACAGCCGATCACGCTGGAGGACGGCAAGACCAAGATCGAGCTCATGTTCTCGCCCAACACCGAGAAGCCGCTGACGAGCCCGCCCAAGGAGAAACCGAACGACGTCACGCGGATGTTCGAACTGGTCAATGGTGCCAAGCAAGCGGTGCTGTTTCTTGCCTTCGATCCCGGCAACAACTCGATTCTCGACGCCGCGGGCCAGGCACTCGCGAACAACCCGAACCTGTTTGTGCGCGGTGCCCTCACCAGCACGCAACGCGCCGGAAATTTCAACGACGCGCTGCATCGCGGCAACGAGTCGGAACACGGCGACGGCGAGGACATGCACGTCGCGGTTATCGGCGAAGCCGGCAAGCCGAAGAAGAAGGCGGCCAAGGGAGCTGCGAAGGCCAAGGGAAAGGCGAAGAAGAGCAGCGAACCCGACTACCGCGCGATTCCGGCGGGTTCGCTGACCAAGAACGATGCCTTCGGAGCCTGGGAGGGCGAGCTCTACAAATACGGCCACGCCATCATCCACAACAAGATCGTGGTCATCGATCCCTTCAGCGACAATTGCACCGTGATCACAGGGTCTCACAATCTCGGCTATCGGGCGTCGAGCAACAACGACGAGAACATGGTGATTGTCCGCGGCCATCGCGGCCTCGCGCAGGCCTATGCCTGTCATGTCCTCGACGTCTACGATCACTATGCGTGGCGCTACTGGCTGCACAAATACCCGGATCGGTTCGGCAAGCCTCTTCACGAGGACGACCACTGGCAGGACAATTACATCGACAACGCCTCTGAAAAATCACCGGAGCTCCGGTTCTGGCTGTCGTCGGCCAACAACGGAGTGGCGGAGCCCGCACCGGCTGGACACAAACCAACCGCGAAGAAGACGACTGCCAAGAAGACGACAGCGAAAAAGACCGCGAACAAGACGGCAAAGAAGAAAGCCGCGAAGAAGAAGGTCGCAAAGAAGAAAGCAACCTCAAAGAAGGCGACCAAAAAGAAGACCGCCAAGAAGACTGGCAAGAAAGCTGCTAAGAAAACGGCCAAGAAGAAGAAATCAGCCAAGAAAGCGTAACGCCCCTCGCCTCGGAGAGTTTGCGGGCCGGACAGGCAAGAGGCGTTCTCTGGCCTGAGCCCTACTCTCGCGTCGACTGCGCCTCGACCGCCTGCACGGCGACGCTCGCCACCTGCTGCAGCGCGTCGCGATCCGCGCCCGAGGATGCCATCACGCCCATGCCGACCGCGACCGCCGAGACGTAGCGCGCGAGTGCGGCGGGGTCGGCGCTTTCCTTGAGATCGCCCTCCGCCTTGGCGCGGATAAAACGGTCGCGGAGCTGGTCCTCGTTCTGGGCACGGCGGGCGGCGAGCTCGAAGGGAACGTTCTCGGAGCCGGTGCCGCAGGCGATGCCGCCCTGCACGAGCAGGCAGCCGGGCGGATTGGCCGGATCGGTCTGCTTCTCGGCGATGCCCATCAGCATCCGCTCGGCGACGTCGCGGGCGGTGGATGCGGCCACCACCTCGTCCATCCAGACGCCGCGCAGCTTGGTGTAGCGGTCGAGCGCAGCCTTCAGCAGGCCTTCCTTATTGCCGAAACAGGCATAGAGGCTGGGCGGATTGATGCCCATGGCCTCGGTCAGCTGGGCGATGGTGGCACCCTCATAACCATGGCGCCAAAACACTTCCATCGCCTGGTCCAACGCCGTTTCGGCGTCGAATTCGCGGGGACGTCCCATGCGCATGTGCCTGTCTCCTCGGAATCGGCGGCCCGTATCAGCCTAACCCCGCTTCCTATCTAATTGTTCTCGCTTTATTTTTCTTGTGTCTTCCAATCGTCGCGGTAAGCAGCTACAATTTTCTTAGTGAATGGTACATAAGTATCTTGCAGTGCGACATCCAGCTCCACATCTGTAGTGAACACTACATATCTGGAGCGCGCAAATGCCCCCCACCCAATATACCTCCCGCACCGGCCGTTTCCGCCGCCTTCTCGGCGGCGTTGCCATCGTCGGCGCCCTTGCCGTGGCTGGCGCAATCGCGACCGGCCACTATCTTCGCGCCGCCCAGGCAACCGCAACGGCCGCCGCGGCTGAACAGGCAGTGCCCGTCACCGTCGCCATGATCGAGCCGCGGCAGACCGCGCTGTGGGACGACTTCTCCGGCCGGTTGGAAGCCATCAATCGCGTCGAGCTCCGCCCCCGCGTTGCCGGTGCGATCCTCTCCACCAACTTCACCGAAGGCGCGCTGGTGAAGGCGGGCGACGTGCTGTTCAAGATCGATCCGGCGCCTTACGCCGCCGAGGTCGACAAGGCCAACGCCCAGCTCGAGGCCGCAAAGGCGCGCGTGGTATTCACCAACAGCGAGGTCGAACGCGGCGCGCAGCTGGTCGGCAACGCCGTCGTGACACGCCGCGATTTCGACCAGCGCGAGAACGCCAACCGCGAGGCGATCGCCAGCGTGAAGGCGGCCGAGGCGACGCTCCAGACGGCAAAGCTCAATCTCGACTACACCGAGGTGCGCGCGCCCGTGGACGGTCGCGTCGGCAAGATCGAGATCACCGTCGGCAATCTCGTCGCCGCCGGCACGGCCTCCCCGGTGCTGACCTCGCTGGTCTCGGTCAATCCGATCTATGCGTCCTTCGATGCGGACGAAGAGGTCGTGCTGCGCGCGCTGAACTCGATCGCCGACGCCAAGGGCGCGCGCGGAAAACTCGACCAGATCCCCGTGGAGATGGCGACCTCCGGCGGCCTCTCCGCAAAAGGCCACATCCAGCTCATCGACAACCAGGTCAACGGCCAGAGCGGCACCATCCGGGTGCGCGCGGTGTTCCAGAACGAGGACGGGCGCCTGATCCCCGGCCAGTTCGCCCGCGTGCGCATGGGCCAGCCGAAGCAACAGACACTGGTGATGATCGATGAGCGCGCGATCGGCACCGACCAGGACAAGAAGTTCGTGATGGCGGTCGGCGACGACAGCCGCGCGGTCTACCGTCCGGTCACGCTCGGCGGCGCCGTGGACGGGTTGCGCATCGTCACTGCGGGTCTGAAGCCCGGCGACCGCATCGTCGTGAACGGTCTGCAACGCGTGCGTCCCGGCGCCCTCCTCAAGACGGAGGTCGCGGCGATGGGCGCGCGAGGGCAGCAGGCGTCCAACCACAGCAACCAGGACGTGGTGCAACGCTAGTGCTGTCCGTCATCCCGAGGCGCGCGTAGCGCGAACCCGGGATCTCGAGCTTACGAAACTCCGATCACTCCACCTCTGGATTCCGGGTTCGCGCGCTACGCGCACGCCCCGGAATGACGGTGAGGCGATCGGAGATCGGGTTGATATTGCCCAGGGGCAAAGCCATGAATCTCTCGAAATTCTTCATCGATCGTCCGATTTTTGCCGGCGTGCTGTCGGTCCTGATTTTCCTCGCCGGCCTGATCTCGCTGTTCGCGATGCCGATCTCGGAATACCCGGACGTGGTACCGCCCTCCGTCGTGGTGCGCGCCACCTATCCCGGCGCCAATCCCAAGGTGATCGCGGAGACGGTGGCGACCCCGATCGAGGAGCAGATCAACGGCGTCGAGAACATGCTCTACATGTCGAGCCAGGCGACCACCGACGGCGCGATGACGCTGACGGTGACGTTCCGGCTCGGCACCGACCCTGATAAGGCGACGCAACTGGTGCAGAACCGCGTGCAGCAGGCCGAGCCGCGCCTGCCGGCCGTGGTGCGCCAGCTCGGCATCATCACCAAGAAGTCCTCGCCGAACCTGACCATGGTCGTCCATCTGCTCTCGCCGAACGGCCGCTACGACATGACGTATCTGCGCAACTATGCGGTGCTCAACGTCAAGGACCGGCTCGCGCGGATCGATGGCGTCGGCGACGTCCAGCTCTTCGGCGCCGGCGACTATTCGATGCGGGTGTGGGTCGATCCACAGAAGGCCGCCGAGCATGGCCTGACCGCAAGCGATATCGTCAAGGCGATCCAGGCCCAAAACGTCGAAGCCGCCGCGGGCGTGGTGGGGTCTTCCCCGAACGTGAAGGGCATCGACCTGCAGCTCTCGGTGAATGCCGAAGGACGCCTCGGCAACGAAGAGCAGTTCGGCGACATCGTGGTCAAGACCGGGACGCGCGGCGAAGTCGTACGCTTGCGCGACGTCGCACGGATCGAGCTCGGCGCGTCCGACTACGGTCTGCGTTCGCTGCTCGACAACAAGCAGGCGGTCGCTCTCCCGATCTCCCAAGCCCCCGGCTCCAACGCGCTGCAGATTTCCGACAGCGTCCGCGCCACCATGGCCGAGATCAAGAAGAACATGCCGGAGGGCGTGTCCTACCAGATTGTCTACGATCCCACGCAGTTCGTGCGTTCCTCGATCGAGGCGGTGGTCCACACGCTGCTGGAGGCGATCGCGCTGGTGGTGCTGGTTGTGATCCTGTTCCTGCAGACCTGGCGGGCATCGATCATCCCGCTGCTGGCGGTGCCGGTCTCGATCGTCGGGACGTTTGCCGTGATGCACGTGTTCGGCTTCTCCATCAACGCGCTCAGCCTATTCGGGCTCGTGCTCGCCATCGGCATCGTCGTCGACGACGCCATCGTCGTGGTCGAGAACGTCGAGCGCAACATCGAGGGCGGGCTGTCGCCGCGCGACGCCACCTATCAGGCGATGCGCGAGGTCTCGGGCCCGATCATCGCGATCGCCATGGTGCTGATCGCGGTGTTCGTGCCGCTCGCCTTCATCTCCGGCCTCACCGGACAGTTCTACAAGCAGTTCGCGCTGACGATCGCGATCTCGACCGTGATCTCGGCCGTCAACTCGCTGACCCTGTCGCCTGCGCTGTCCGCCTTGCTGCTCAAGGGCCACAACGAGCCGAAAGACCGGCTGACGATCATCATGGAAAAGGGCCTCGGCTGGTTCTTCCGCGGCTTCAACAGGGCGTTCGCACGTTCCTCGGAGAACTACAGCGGCACCGTGACTAAGGTGATTTCGGGCAAGGCCGCCGTCATGGGTCTCTATATCGTACTGGTCGGCCTCACGGCATTCTTGTTCCAGCAGGTGCCGAGCGGCTTCGTACCGGGCCAGGACAAGCAATACCTCGTCGGCTTCGCGCGCCTGCCCGACGGCGCGACGCTCGACCGTAGCGAAGAGGTGATCCGCAAGATGAGCGACATCGCGCTGACCCAGCCCGGTGTCGAGAGTTCGGTGGCATTCCCCGGCCTGTCGATCTCCGGTTTCACCAACTCGTCCAATGCCGGCATCGTGTTCTCGACGCTGAAACCGTTCGATGAACGCAAGGGCGCGGACATGAGCGGGAACGCCATTGCGGCCGAGCTGAACAAGAAATATGCCGGCATCCAGGAAGCCTTCATCGCCATGTTCCCGCCGCCGCCGGTCGAAGGCCTTGGCACCATCGGCGGCTTCAAGCTGCAGATCGAGGATCGCGCCGGTCTCGGCTACGAGGCGCTGAACGAGGCGACGAACGCGTTCATGGCGGCGATGCAGAAGGCGCCGGAGATCGCCGGGGCGTTCTCCAGCTTCCAGGTCAACGTACCCCAGCTGTTCGCCGACATCGACCGCACCAAGGCACTGCAGCTTGGCGTGCCCGTGACTGAAGTCTTCAACACGCTCCAGATCTACCTGGGCTCCTACTACGTCAACGACTTCAACAAGTTTGGCCGCACCTATTCGGTCCGGGTTCAGGCCGATGCGCCGTTCCGCGCCCGTGCCGACGACATCAGACAATTGAAGGTGCGCTCGTTCTCCGGTGACATGGTGCCGTTGTCGGCGCTGCTCACGATCCGCCAGAGCGCGGGACCGGAGCGCGCGATCCGCTACAACGGATTCTTGTCGTCCGACATCAACGCGGCAGCGGCGCCCGGCTTCTCGTCCGGTCAGGCGCAGGAGGCTGCGACACGGATTGCTGCGGAGACGTTGCCGCCCGGCTTTGCCTTCGAATGGACCGATCTGACCTATCAGGAGTTCATCGCCGGCAATTCCGGCATCTGGGTATTCCCGCTCGCGATCCTCCTGGTGTTCCTGGTGCTGGCCGCGCTTTATGAGAGCCTGACACTGCCGCTCTCGATCATCATGATCGTGCCGATGGGCCTGCTCGCTGCGATGTTCGGAGTCTGGATCTCCAAGGGCGACAACAACGTCTTCACCCAGATCGGCCTGATCGTGCTCGTCGGACTCTCGGCCAAGAACGCGATCCTGATCGTCGAATTCGCGCGCGAGCTCGAATTCGCCGGACGCACGCCGATCCGGGCCGCGATCGAGGCGAGCCGGCTGCGGCTGCGCCCGATCCTGATGACCTCGATGGCGTTCATCATGGGCGTGCTGCCGCTGGTGCTCTCGACCGGAGCCGGCTCGGAGATGCGGCGCGCCATGGGCGTCGCCGTGTTCTCAGGCATGATCGGCGTCACCGTTTTCGGCCTGTTCCTGACACCGGTCTTCTATGTGCTGCTGCGGACCGTCACGGGCAACAAGCCGCTGGTGCATCACGGCAGCGACATCAGCGCTGCGCCGATCCAGGGTTCAATCACGAATCCTGGACACTAGACCAGGGAGATCCCCGAGATCAGCAACAGGACGAGCACGGTCTTGCGAAAGACCGTCTCGTTGACGCGGTGAAAGGCGATCACGCCGAGCGCGGAACCGGCGAACAGCGCCGGCAGGCTGACCGCGAGATCGACGAAGACTTTCGAAGACAGGTCCTGGTGTCCGACCAGCAGAACGATCGCGAAGATCTGCATCGCGGCGATGAAAGGCTGCACCAGCCCGCGCTGCTCGCTCTTGGGCATGCCGCGCATGTCGCACCAGATCGTCGGGATTGCGCCCGGCATCGCCGTCAGCCCGCCGACGAGCCCTCCTCCGAATCCGATCAGCGCGACCCAGTGCCGGCCGACCGCCTCGCCGGCGGTCACCAGCGTCGGGCGCAGCAGCATATAGGCCGCATAGAGCGCGACGATGATACCGAAGCCGCGCCTGAGCAGATGCGTGTCCGCGCTCTGCAACAGCGACACCGCGATGGGCACACCGATCAATCCACCGACGATCAGCAGCAGACTGCCCTCCCAGCGAATGCTGCGCCGGAGCGCCCACAGATTGGTCGCCTGCACGCCGATGCTGCACGCCATCATCAGCGGCACGGCTTCGAGCGGCTGAAACACCCGCAGCAGGATCGCGCCCGCGACGGCCGAAAACGCGAAACCCGAGAGCCCAGAAACGAAGGCACCGGCGAAGACGGCAACGCTAAGCAGAATCAGAGTCGTGACATCAGGCACGGACCGTCCTCCGGTCAATCGTAGGGAATCTGCGGAACGGCAGCATCCGGGCTCTCGGTGCAGGCGGCCGCCTCGCGCGGAAACGACACGTGCATCGCGTGAGCGTGGGATCGTTCAAGAAGCGCCAGCCCGACCAGCTGAAGAGCGACGAGCGCCGCGGTCAGCGCGATCGCGACCACGTTGAAATTACGCGCGCTCGTAGGCGGGTTGGTCGGCGGCGCGCTCGCGCGCATCAGATCCGTGGGCATTTCCTGAAATATCCTCTTGCTTGCTGACCGGAATGATCTCGTTCAAGGGCAATGTGTCGCCGGGCTGGGCCAGCAAGTGGTGATAACGCTGCAATGCGCGCCGGGCCTCGATCTTGCGTTGCTCACGGAACACGGCGCCGACGCGAGCGACGATGTCGCGGAACTTGTCGACCATGGCAAGTGACGTCCTTCGCATGACGATCTCCTCTCAACCTGCGCGAGAGAATGGTGAGATTCACCCCAGCCTGCTGTGAGTTGCTTCACAAAGAAGTCTGATACGTCGAACAAGAAATCGTGTGACGTGTCTGTAGAAGAGAACGCAAAAAATCGCGTCATTCGATCGAATGACGCGCGATAACTTTCAAATGATGTCTCTGTTTGAACCTGTCCGCGTGCTGCAGCGAAGAGTCACGCGACGCGCGTGCGCGTCAGTGCAGAAGCGGATTGGAGAATCCCGCTGCAAGCTTGACGAGATCGGCCTGACGGGACACGCCGGTCTTGGCGAAGACGCGATGAAGATGCGTCTTCACCGTCGTCTCGGCGATCCCCAATGCGACCGCGGTCTCCGGCACACCGCCGACCTCGACGATCGATTGCAGAACCCTGAGTTCCGCCGGCGTCAGCTCGAACGTGCGGTCGATCAGGTCGGCACATGAGCGGCTGTCGAGTTCCGCCTTCCAGACAAGCAAGGCCCCGACGGCTGATGTGCGCTCGGTCGCGCCATCGCGCAGCAGCGAGGGCAACGCAATCACATGCGCGACGTAGTGCGAGCCGTCATGCGACGTCAGAGGGATCTTTCGACCGTCGGCCGCAGCGACCGCCACCTCGCCCGGATCGCGGAAGATATTGCGCAGGGCCAGATTGGCTTCGGAGGATCTCGTCACCAGCCGGCCCGAGATCGAGCGCAGGACGTCGTCGGCGGCCAAGATCGTTTCGGCCGCCGGATTGCTGTGGACGATCTGGCAGGCTGCATCGAGCAGGATGACGCCGGCATTCAGGCGGTCGACGACGTCGGCCAGCGCGCTCGCGCGCTGCTGCTTCCGCTCGATCGCGCGGTTGATCATGAGCGCGCGGCTCGCATGCGGGACCAGGAACTTCATGCGCGCGCGCTGCTCGGCGTCGAGCATCTCCCTGCCCGGGATGACCGTCAGCAACATCGGGCACGGCGACTTCGACTGCTCCAGCACCACGTTGGCGACGTCGATGCAGCCCTGCGGGCGCAGCCATTCCTGATAGAAGCGCCCGCGGCGGTACTCGTCGAAATTCACGAGATCCGGAATGTTGCGCACCTCGCCATACCCAGGAAGCCGGGCGAGCGGATCGTACCGGGAGTAGGTCTCGGAATAGAGCTGGATGTAGCGCGGATCGACTCCGCAGTAATAATGGGTAGCCCCCGATTTGCTGACCGTATCCTTCGAAATCAGGCCGCAGGCCTGGCTGCCGATGAACGCATTGAGCATGACGACGACGTCGCTCCACAACTCAGGGTGGAGTCCCGCATCATAGATGCTCTCGATCAGCTCGGAATGTCGTGGAGGTCGGAGCATCGAAAGAGCCAATGGTCAAATTCGGAGATTTGCGGAACGATCTTCGTGCCCGGCGGCTCCTGTGAGTCTGTCGCGGGAGAAAAAGGTTCAACGTCGGCGGCGATTTGTCAGTGGACGAGCGGGTTGGCAAATCCCGCCGCGAGCTTGACCAGATCGGCCTGCCGGGACACGTCGGTCTTGGCGAAGACACGATGCAGATGCGTTTTCACGGTCGTCTCCGCGATACCGAGCGTAGCCGCCGTCTCCGGGACGCCGCCGACTTCGACGATCGACAGGAACACGCGGAGCTCCGCCGGCGTCAGCTCGAAAGCCCGCGCGATCAATTCGCCGCAGGATTGTCCACCGAGCGACACCTTGCGCACAAGCAGCGCACCGGCCGCATCGACCACGCGCTCGCTGCCGTTGCGCAGCAAGGACGACAACGGCAGCACGTGAGCGACGTAGCGCTCACCGGTGGCGGACAATAGCGGAATCGCATGGCCGCCTGCGGCAAGCACTGTACCGTCACGGTGGCCCGCAAACGCCCTGCGTAGCGTCTGATTGGCCTCAGTGCTGCTGGTCACGAGTTGCCCGGCAACGGACCGCACCAAATCATCGGCCGCGAGCAGGTCCTGACCGGCCGAATTCGCATGCACCAGGCGGCAGAAGCCGTCGACCAGAAAGATCCCGACCGTCAAACTGTCGAGGACATCAGCCAGCGCCGTCGCCAGCGTCAGTTGCGCGGTCATGGCGCGGTTGATCAGCAGCGCGCGGCTGGCGTGCGGCACGAGCAGCGAGAGGCGCTGCTTCATGCGCCGATCGACCATGCGGCGGCCCGACAGCACGGTCATCATCACCGGGCAGTTCGCATTCGACATCTCGAGCACGACATTGGCCGCATCGCTGCACCCCTGCGGCTCCATCCATTCCTGGTAGAAGCGCCCGCGCCGGTACTCATCGAAATGGACGAGATCCGGAATGCTCACAATCCGGCCGTGTGGCGGCAGGACCGTCAGCGGATCGAACTTCGAATGGGTCTCGGCATAGAGCTGGATGTAGTGCGGGTCCGCTCCGCAATAATAATGCGTGACACCGGATTTGCTGATCGAATCCTTCGAGAACAGCCCGCAGGCCTGGCCGCCGACAAAATCCCGGATGCCGGCCACCACGTTGTTCCACAGCGAGGGATCGAGCCCGGCATCGTAGATGGACTCGACGAGATCTGGCAGCTTTCGCGATCCGTGCATGGCTCAAAATGGCACTGAATGATCAATGCCGGGAGCCTAACATAACCGCAGCATGCCGCATCCTCCGATCGGAGGAGGAGGCGCCGGCCGGGCGGATGGTGCCCGGCCGGCGGCATCGCATTCAAGCCGCCAGGGCTGATGCCGGCTCAGAACGCGACGCGAACGCCGCCCTTCGCCGTGCCGGTGCGGCTCTGGTCGGACATCATCATGCCTTCGACCGCGCCGAACACCGACACGTTGGCCCCGGTGCGGTAGTCGAAGCCGAGACCGGCCACCGCGCCGACGGTGCTGCGGCTGCCGGGCGTCACGAAGGACAGGTTTTGCCCAAGCAGCACCGTGTTGATGCTGGTGTCGCCGACCCGCTGGAGCGCGATGACGCCGCCATGGATATTGGCCTTGAGTTCGCCGCCGCCAAAGCTAGTCACCCGCGAGAGATCGACCTCGCCGCGCTCCTCGAAGTCCTGCAGCGTGCGGCCGCCGACCGACAGCCCTTGCGCCGAACCGGTCTCGCTGTAGCCGTCGAACCGGCCCGCGACATAGCGCAGCCGCGCCGTCGGCGTCAGCACATAGCCGTCGCCGACGTTGAGCCTGTAGCCGTAGGCGACTTCCGGGCTGACGTACCACCCGCTGTAATTCGCCGTCGCCGTCTCCATGCCGCCGACAGCGGCGTTGTTCAGCACCAGCCGACGCGATTTGTTATCGGCGTTACCGCCCTGGATCGTGAAGTCGAAGAACTGCGAAGCCCATTCGAACCGGCTGTAAGCGCCCGCGAATACGTAATTGGTGTCGACCGATTGCGAGTTGAGATCGACCGAGAGACCGCCCTGCCCGCCGCCGAGGAAGGCGCCGACCAGCCAGTCCGGCTGCAGCTTGCGGTCGATGCCGATCGCCCCGCCCCAGGCCGTCGAGGTCGCGCGCAGCGTGGACGTGGTCTCGTCCTGGATGCGCTGGCCGCCAAAGCTGTTGGCCCAGACTGTGATCGGCGCTGGATCGGTCCACAGGCTGCGCGGTGCCTTGGTGAAGGGACCGGCCTGCGCCGTCTCCGGTGCGTAGGCCATCGCCATCATGTTGCTGCCGGCCGGCCCGGCGCCGCCGCTCAGGCGGCTCTGCACCAGCGAGGAGACGCCGCCGGTGAAATCCATCAGCGAGCGGTCGGTCTGCGCCAGCGCGGTGGGGTCGAGGGTGGCGAGCGTGGTGCCGGAGACGACCGATGGGCCGTTGAAGCTGCCGCCGGAGATGTTCGTATTGATAGTTCCCTCGAAGTTGACGAAGGTCGGCAGATTGATCGTCGTCAGCGAAGACACCTTGCTGCTCATCGGCGACAGGTTGACGTTGACGACGTCCGCACCGAAGCCGAAATCGACCACGCCGTTGATCTTCGAGCCCGACAGCAGCGTCAGCGTGTCGGCCGCGCCCGACAGCTTGATCGCCGTCCCACCGGTACCCGTGATCGTGCCAGAATTTGTGATGTTGGCGACGTCGTGCGAAAGGATGCCGATTGCGCCCGTGATCAACCCGCTATTGGTGGCGTTGACGAAATTGCCGTTTACCGCAAGGCCGCCCGTTGGATCTGTGGCCCGGACCGTGCCCAAATTGACGAGGTTCACCGTCCCCGCTGATGCTATCCCGCCGCCGCCGGAGATCATGCCAGAGGTCGCGTTTGCTACGGTGAGCGCTGCGTCCGACGCGGCGAGATGAGATATCGCCAGCCCGTCTGCAATGATGCTCCCGGAATTGAGGATCGATCCTGCTGTCCCAACCTGAATCCCGTATGACCCGCCGGTCCCCCGGATTGTTCCGGAATTGTCCAGATCGAGCGCCCGCACCGTCGCTATCGCGAACGCAGAATTTGCTCCCGCAATCACCCCCGAATTCCTGATCGTGGCACCGCTTGCCAATATTCCGAGAACGTCGCCTGAGATCGTGCCTGAATTCGAAACCGAAATGTCGTGCGTGACGTTGACAGCCTGCGACCCCAGGATCTCGCCCGCGTTTACGATCGTTCCGTGGTCTGCCTGGATTCCTATTCCACTGGGATCGGTCGCACTGACCCGTCCCGTATTGGTCACATCCACGGTCCCATTAGAGCGGATGCCCGCCACGACGCCGGTGATCACGCCGCTGTTGCGAACCGTTGCGCTGTCGCCGGCAAAGATCCCGATGCCGTCGCTTGCCGTTCCGGTGATGGCGCCGGCATTATCGACGACGGCAGAGTTGAGGGCGAAGACTGCTTTGCCGCCCCTCACGTTACCGTCGGCAAGGTTGGTGAGGATCACGCTCCCTGCCTCGATCCCGCCCGAGCCGCCGGCAATGGTTCCAGAGTTGACTACGGTTGCAGTCTTGTCGGCGACGATGGCCAAGGACGTGGCAAGGATCGAGCCCGCGTTGGTGACCGTTGCGTTACCCTTCTCCATCGCCTTGTCGACAGCGGCGAGGACGCCGTCGCCGTTGGAGGAAATCGTACCAGTGACGGTGTTGATCAAGACGACGTCCCCGGCCCGGATTGCGGTGCTGCCCGCCTTGATCCGCCCGCTGTTGGCGACCTTTGCGTCTATTGCAGCGAGAATAGCCGTGGAATTCGCAGTGGTGCCCTCAATTGAGCCGCCGCTCTCATTTGTCACGTCGACCGATCGAAATCCCGATCTGATCGCTCCAAGGGCTCCCGTAATCGCCCCGCTATTGCTTTTGACTGTAACCTGGGTGTTCCCATCGATGGCAGTTCCGTTCGCAGAAAGAGATTGAATAAAGCCTTGATTCGTGACCGCCAGTGCCCCCGTACTACGAATAGCCACACTGTCGGCAGCCACGATTCCGAAGTTGATAACCTCGTTTCTGTCGTTGTTTCCTCCGTCGATCCCGATTCCGCCGACTGCCGTCTCGGTGATGAAGCCCTCGTTGCGAATGTGAAGCTCAAACCCTCCTATTGCGGCAGAGCCATTTCCATCAGCAGTAATGATCGATGCAGATCCGACGTTGCTGATGAAGGCGCTGCGACTCGAAAGAACGCCAAAGGAGACGCCCTTGATCATGCCCGAATTATTGACCGTTCCGGTCTCGAATATAAGTCCTTCGCGCGTGCCGGTCAGGGTCGCTCCCGAGCCGATGTTGTAGGTGTCGCCAACGTCAGTCACAGTGCCGTAGCCATCCAGTCCGTTCGCATTCGTCGTCGTGCCGGTGCAGTTCACAGTCGTGTTGTTGACTGGGGAGGAGGGCGTGCACGCTGCCTCGGCCCGGCCTCCCGCGAGGATCGGCATGACCAGCACTGCCGGCGCGAGAAAGCGTATCGATCGCCGCACAGAACGCCGCGCCATGTCACCCAGAACCGTCTCGTTCATTGTCGTCATTCCCCATCGACGCTCACGCGTGAAATCCGTGCAGGCATGGCCCGCCCGCCTCCTCCGATCGAAGGGGACGGACGCGAACATTTGAATTACTTAGCGCCAAGGTAGATTTAGCCGACCCGTCCGACTTGGACGGAAACGACCGCGTTTCAGCCCAGAACGAACCGAATGCGGTTCACGCCGAACTGGTGCAGAGTTGCTACACCGAGCGGAGCTCACGCCTGGTCCCAACCGACCTTCTCCGCATTCTCCGCCCAGACCGGCGCGCGATAGATTTCGCGCCCGCTGTTGTCCCTGACGCGGATCCAGGCGTCGCGGTCGCGCAGATCGTCACGCCAGACGAACAGATGGTTTGCCATCTCGTTGGCCACCACGAATGTCGCTTCCGCACATTCGAACACCATACCGCCCGGGTCGATCTTCACGATGTTGCCGACCAGGAGGTCGAAAAAGAAACGGCGCATTCAATACTCCGGCTGCGGATGCCGCACGCAACGCATGGGTCATGGTTTCGCAATCAAGGATCACGTCAGATCCCTGTCTGCTGATTGAAATCGGCAGATGGCTGGAATTCAGTCGCGTGCGGTCACGACATCTCGCCGCTTCTGATGTCACTCGGCGTCGCGTTGTAGGTGCGCCGGAAGCAGCGGTTGAAATAAGAGAGATCGCCGAAGCCGACATCGTAGGCGATCGAGCTCACCGTTCGCTCGGCATATCCGGGTTCCCGCAGCATGCGATGCGCGCGCTTGACGCGTTGCTCGATCAGGAATGATGAGAACGTCTTGCCGTCGGCCTCGAACAGGCGCTGGAGATAGCGCGGCGTCACGCCGAGCTCCTGGGCAACCGAGGCCACCGACAGATCCTGCCGCCAGCAATTGTTGGCGATGGAGACTTTCGCCTTCTGGAGCCGCGCCGCCTTGACGCCGCGCCGTCCGGCCAGCTCCCGCGCTTCACCGGTGGCACCGAGGACGAGCGCCAGCAGATCGTGCAGATGCCCGACCCCGAGCTGCCGCAGCGCGGGCGCCACGAACGCCTTCTCCCGCACCAGCGTTACCGCGTAGTCGACCAGCAGCCTCAGTCCGGCGGAGCTTTCCGGCATGACGCGCATCACGGCATCGTCGACGTCCACGATCATCGGCGCCAGCACGCGCCTCGGCACGCGCAGCGAGAAGCAGCTTCCCAGCGACATTCGCTCGAACGTCGTGACGTCCTCCGCGCTCGTCAGCACCGCCTCTCCTGCATGAAGCCTCAGATCGTGTCCCCGCTCGGATATGCCGAGAACACCGGACCTGTTCACGATCAGGGCGAGGCTGTCGTCGCCATCGGCTACCAGCTGCTTGGTGCGAATGACCCGCGCTCCGCACAGGCCCCCGATCAGCAACTGGGCTTCCGGCAACACGTGAGACGTGAAGCTCGCCGCGGCCGGCTTTCCTTCCCTTGCCTCGACCTCCGCCTTCAACACCCCGCGGCAATAGAAATCGCGAAGCAGCGGGATGCGCTCGTTTTCGGGAATTTCGTTCGTTGAAACGTTGATAACGGAAAAATCAATCATGCTGCCCACTGCAATTTCTCCAGCCGACGAGCAGACCCGGCCACACGCTGTCGTTTCCTCACACGCGCGTTCGATGCCGTTGTGGCAAGCTTCGCGGCGCTCGCTGCTCTTCAATTATGAGAAGCGCGATATACGAAAGTCTCGAATGACTCGCGTCCTGCATTCGGATGACCCGCGAACTCAAATCATCACAATGGATTGAAAGCGCAGCACGTCACATCAAGGCATGTGAAATGAATCACGCGGCGCCGTCATCGCCGTTCGTTCGCCGCGCGAACGGCACGGCAAAGCCGGCGGCGATCTTCACCAGATCGGCCTGCCTGCCGGCACCCGTCTTCTCGAACAGGCGGCCGAGATGCGTCTTCACCGTCGTCTCGGCGATGCCGAGCTTTGCGGCGATGTCGGGAACACCGCCGATCTCGATAATTGCCATGAGCACGCGCAGTTCGGACGGCGTCAGTCTGAAGGCTGCTGCGATCGCATCGGCCGCGAGCAACGGCAGCATGGAAGCTCTTTGAACGAAGAGCATCGTGGCTGCAATGTCCCGCGGCAGGCTGCGATCCCGCTTCAGCGGAACGGCATGGAGCAGATAATGCTGCCCATCGGCCGACGTCGCAAGTTCGATCTGACGACGAGCGGCGGAATGTGTGCTTTCATCGAATTCGCAAAGGCCGCGGAATATTTTGTCGGTCTGGGTGTTGCGGGCCACGATCCGGTCGCCGACCATCGCAAGCAGATTGGCATCGGCGAACAACTGGCGGCATGCCGCATTGGCATGGACGACCCGGCCGTCCGCGTCGAGCAGGCAGATCGCCGTGTTCAATCCGTCGAGGACGTCGGCGAGGTCGTCCACCGTGTGGGAGCGTGCCCTGATCTGCCGGCCCATGATCTGCGACCGATGGATGTGCGGAGCGAGCAGCCGCATTCGTTCGCGCATCGCCTCGTCGACGGTTCCGCGGGAGCGATGGCGCAACACCTGCAGGATCGTGGTGCGCGCGGCCGTCTTCTCGAGCGCGACCGTCGCAAGATCTATCGCGCCCTGAGGTTCCACCCACTCGCGATGGAAGCTCGTCTCGAGAAAATCCGCATGGGACATGATGTCGGTCACGCCGATCGTCTGTTCGGGCGCGAGGGTGAGATGACGGTCGAGCAGAGGGTCGAGCTCCACATACCGGTCGCGATAGAGCTGACGAAAGCGGGCGTCGGTTCCAAAATGCTGGTGAATCTCGATCGAAAGCCGCGCTGAATCCCTGGACAGGATCATCGCGGCGCAACCACCGACGAACTGCGAAACCTGTTCCAACGCGCCGCTGCGCAACGCGGGATCAACCGCCGCGTCGTAGATCTCGCCGATGAGGGACGAGAACCGATTTGCCTGATGGGTCGTCATCGGACGGACGAGGCCATCTGCGTGCGGCTCGTCCGAGACGGAGAGCTCGCGATCCGGGAACTGACGGAGAAGACGGGCCGGTCAATCGCCGCCTTCGACAAGGAAAAAACGTTGCAGCCAGATGCTGGAATATCGAACATCGTGCTTGCGTAACGTCAACCGCAGGGTGCGGCTTGGACTGTTTCGCCAAAGACTAGGATAAATGCGAACAGCGCGCGGACTGTGTGCGATGAGTCACGCGCCGGTTCGCTGCCACCCACTTCATCGCCGACATCCCGCCGGCTTCGCAGCCGGCAGCGGCAACCTATTTCCGATTCTCCTCGCAGAACTTCAACGCCGCCAGCGCTTCGCCCGCACGCGGTATCTGCATCTCGATGCTGTCGTCGTCATCGTCCTCGAAATCGAGCGTCAGGCGCCTGGCCTTCGACAGGCGGTCCATCATCGACTGGTCGTACTCGAAGATGCCGCGCACGGTGGTCTTGTCCATGACCTCCCACTTCGCCTTCTTCATGATGTCCGCATCATCCGTGCCGACATCGGCCCGAAGGATCTCGCCGACCTTCTCCCATTCCCAGCCATCGTAGATCATCACGATCACGATCGCCTTCTCGGAATAGGTGATCACGATGACGTAGTCGCGGTTCTCGTCATCCTTGTCCTTGTAGCCACGGCTCGCATTGCAATGCGTGTCCTTCGTGCGCTTTTCGATGGTCCAGTCGCCGACCTTGGATTGTTGCGCAAACGCCGGCCCGGCGCTTAAGGCGCCCGCGGTCAGCAAAGCGGCAAGAAGGAATCGTTTCATGTCAGCCTCCAGCGCGTTCCCCGGGCCGAGATGACCACCTCCGCGGGAGGGCCGCAAGGGCTTACCCGGGGCGGAACGGCGCCTGTGCCTATCCCCGGCGCGGCACGATCGCGATGGGGGTGAAGGTGTAAACCTCCTCGCCGCTCTGGTTGAACATGGTCCATTTCACCAGCGCGATGCCCTGCGGCTTCGACTTCGAGGGCGTCAGGCTCATGACCTCCCCGACCAGATGCAGGCGGTCATTGGGTCGCACCGGCATCGTCCAGCGCAGGCCGTCGACGCCGGCGCCGATCAGCGGATGCGGGCCGAACGGGCGGGTCTGGATCGCGAGGTTCATGGCAATCGCCGCGGTGTGCCATCCCGATGCCGCAAGGCCCTTGAACAGGGTCGCCTTGGCCGCCTCGTGGTCGAGATGCATCGGCTGCGGATCGAACTCGGCCGCGAAGCGCTTGATGTCGGCCTCGGTGACCTCGACCTCGGGGGATCTAAACCGCATTCCGATCGCGAGATCGTCGAACCATTCGACGGGCGCCATGATTTTGCCTCACCATGATTTTGCCGGGCCATGATTTGGCCTGGCCATGAGTTTGCCTGGCAATGTCGTGCGCCGCCCCCGAAGAGGCGGCCAAAGGGCTCAGCAACGGCGGGACCGCAGCGCACAAACCAGCCCCGAGGGTTCCCCGCGAAACCCCTTTCCCAAGGCGACGAAACACCGCTGAAACAGATGGCCGTTTAAGTCGTTGTCAAAATAAATACAGGGACGGCCACCATGCAATTCCTCCTCGACCTGATCTACGACTATTCCTGCTGCCGCAACCTCGTCGCCAATTCGCTACGGGAGGACGAGCTATGATCGAGCTGATCTCGGGCCTGCTCGCCCTTTGCAGCGCCGGTGTCTTCGCGGCGCACGCGTTGGATGCCTACCGCACCACACATTATTGACCACTGACCGCTTCGCCGTTTCGGCCGCTAAAAAGGCCGCCGGTAGAAGTGCTCCGAATGCGTTGCCGGCGGAAACCGGTTGGCGAGCGCGAGCGCGCCTTTTTCGTCCGTCTCGAGCGCGATCTTCTGCGCCAGCATGACATCGCCCGGCACCAGGAAGCCTGACGGGACGAAACACCACCCCATCATCGCCCGGCCTTCACCGTCGATTTCGTGAACATTGGCGGCAGTGCCGTAGTGAATGCGATAGGTCTTGCCGGTATCGCAGCCGATGACGTCGAAATACCGGTGCTCTTCGAATTGCGCGCGTTGTGCGGACGAGAGCCATTCGAAGAGCAGCCGGCGGCCACGGGCATCCGGCGTGTTCTCGCCGAAGAAGCGCCGATAGAGTTCACGCAGCGCATGCAGACGCGCACGCGCCGGCCCGCGGAGCCAAACCGCCGCAATCATGAGCAGCTCAGATCAACCGCCGACCAGGCGGGGATAGAACAGGGTTTCCTGCGCGGTCGGGTCGAACGATCTGATACGCGTGACTTCGCCGGGTCCGTTGCGAAGGGCGGCGGTGAAGCCGGCCCCGGTCAGCTCCCGAAAGCGCCGTTCGGCTCGCGCCAGCGCTTCGGCATTGCCAGGATCAAACTCGTGGCGCGTATCGCCAGTCTGGTCCATCACGATCTGGGTTGCCATGTTGAGTCTCCTCATGCCCAGCCCTGAATTTGATCAAAGCAAACCTCGTGCCGTCGGTTCCTGATGGCAACAACTTTCTCGTGCCGGCGCATCACGCCTTGCTGAGCAGGAGCCCTTTTTCGAGCGAAGTGGACGGGTTTTCGTCAGCGCGAGGCTGCCGCCCCGCCGCCCTCGTCGATCTGCCGGCCCATCAGCGCGATCGCCTTCTGATAGACGCCCGCGGCGTTCCAGGCTTCGATGGCGACGAAATTCGGCTCGCCCGGCTGGTATCCGGCTCCCGCACGCCAGCCATGGGCTTTGAGGAAATTCGCCGTCGAGTTCAGTGCATTGGCGGCAACTTCGAGATTGCCGGTGCCATAGGCCAGGATGTTCTTCGGCATGAACTGGGTCTGGCCGACCTCGCCATGCATGGAGCCGCGGGTCGCTCCCGACAGCGTGCCGCGGTCGACCAGCTTCAGGGCGGCGTAGAGCTGGTCGGTGAAGAATTCGGGGCGGCGGCAGTCATAGGCAAGGGTTGCGATCGACGACAGCATGTTCTGGTTGCCGCGCTGGCTGCCGAAACCGGTCTCCATGCCCCAGATCGCGAGCAGCGGGCCGGGCGGGACGCCATAGCGCTGCTGGATCGAGGCGAACAAGGCGGCCTGCGACTGCTTGAGCTGGCGCCCCTTGGCGACGATGGTGGTGGCGCCGCGCTTGGCGAGGAACTGGTCGAGCGTCAGTGAAAAGCTGCGCTGGCCGCGGTCGGCCGCGATGGTGGCGCTGGCGTAGTTGGTCTGCATCAGCGCCGAGAGCGCAGTCTGGCCGATGCCCTTGCCCTGTGCCTCCGCACTGAACTCACGCTTCCAGGCCTCGAACCCCGCCGGCGAGCTGCCGCATTGCGCGGCCTCGGCGGCGGGCGCCAGGCACCCGAGCAGCGCCATTGCGCCAACAACCGCTCCCGCAACAGCCCTGCCCCTGATCATACCCAATCTCCCGTCCTGTACCGATCGGCGCAACCTTACCCGGTGGAAGGCGCCGACTCCATGGCCTGATCATAGGACAGTTCGAGGCCTTCCAGATTGCCTTCCTTCCGCCATTTGTCGAGCAGCCGCAGGAACGCCACCGGCCCGCGCCAATATTGGCTGTTTCTCGCCGCGATCGGATCGAACACGCCCTCGTTGTTGTAATAACCGGGCGTGCATTCGGCGAGATAGGTCTGGCGGCCGAGCGCGGCCTTGACGACCTCGTCGACCCAGGCGTTCTCGGCGGCGAGCGTCGGCTCCAGCGTCCGGGCTTTGCGCTTGCGCACTTCTGCAATCACATAGGCGATGTGCTGCGACTGCTCGTCGATGATGTGCGGGAAGTTGGCGCTTTGGCCGGCCTGCACCGTGACGATCAGGAAGCAGTTCGGGAAGCCGCGGCTGTAGAAGCCATGCAATGTCTTGACGCCGCCCTGCCAGCGCTCGGTCAGGCTCATGCCGTCGCGGCCATGGACCTCAAAGCCCATGCGGCGGGCGTAGTCGGTACCGACCTCGAAGCCGCTGGCGTAGATCAGGCAGTCGAGCTCGTAAGCCTTGCCGCCAGCCACGACGGCGTTCGCGGTGATGCGATCGACACCCTGCCCTTTGGTGTCGACGAGATGCACGTTGGGACGATTGAAGATATCGAGATATTCGTCGTGGAAGCAGGGCCGTTTGCAGAACGCCTTGTACCAGGGCTTGAGCGCGTCCGCGGTCGCCTTGTCCCCGACGACCGCGTCGACGCGGGCGCGGATCTCCTCCATCTTGCGATAGTCGGCCTGCTCGATGACCTTCAGCGCCTCTTCCATCGAGGTCACCGGCTGCGGTTGACGACGCGGCGCCAGCAGGATCTCGCCGAGCAGGCCGGTCCAGCCGTCCTGCACCAGGTCCCGTTCGACCGGCTCGCCTGATATCACGGCGGTGAAATTGTCCATGCGCTCGCGCTGCCAGCCGGGCGCGAGGCTCTGCGCCCAGTCACGATCCGTCGGCCGGTCGTCGCGCACGCCGATCGCGGACGGCGTGCGCTGGAAGACATAGAGCTCCTTCGCCGAGCGGCCGAGATGCGGCACGCATTGCACGGCGGTGGCGCCGGTGCCGATGATTCCGACGCGCTTGTCGGCAAGTCCGGTCAGACCGCCATCCGCATTGCCACCGGTGTAGCCATAGTCCCATCGACTGGTATGGAAGCTGTGGCCCTTGAAGGTCTCGATGCCGGGAATGCCCGGCAGCTTCGGTCGGCTGAGCGGACCTCCGGCGAGAATGACGAAGCGTGCACGGATGCGATCGCCCCGATCGGTCTCTACCAGCCAACGCGCCTCCTGCTCCTGCCATGCCATCCGCGAGATGACGGTCTGAAACAGCGCGCGATCGTAGATGCCGAAATGGCGGCCGATCCGGCGGGAGTGCTCGTAGATCTCCGGCGCCCGCGCGTATTTGCGCACCGGCATGTAGCCGGTCTCTTCCAGCAGCGGCAGGTAGATGTAGCTCTCGGTATCGCAGGCCGCGCCGGGATAGCGATTCCAGTACCAGGTGCCGCCGAAGTCCGCAGCCTTTTCCACGATACGGAAATCATCGATGCCGGCCTCGCGCAGACGCGCGGCACAGAGAAGCCCGCCAAAGCCGCCACCGACGACGAGCACTTCAGTCTCTTCACTGACAGGTGTGCGCGCAAATCCGGGATCGGCCCAGGGGTCATCGAGGTAGCGGCCGAATTCCCCTGTTACCTCGACATACTGGGCCTTGCCCTCGGCACGCAAACGGCGGTCGCGCTCATCGCGATAGCGCGCGCGGAGGGCTGCAATATCGACCGTAGGTTCGCCGGTTGCACCGGTCTTGTGTCTTTCCGCTGACATGCATTTCCTCCACGGAGAACGCTGCTTCGCCGGCAGCTCGGATCAGTTAGCCCCGAAAAAGTGACGCATGCAATCGCGTCCAATGTTTTTTGCGTGAACGCCGCGTGACGTTCCGCTAACCTCAAGCGCAAATCACAAGGGCAACGCCACGCAACGACGTGGCCGTGGAGGAGACCATGCAGGGATTGATGATGGACATGCCGCTTCTGATCAGCGGCCTGATCCAGTATGCCGCGGACTATCACGGTGAAGCCGAGATCGTCGCGCGCGAGATCGAGGGCGACATTCATCGTTACACCTATGCGGACGCCCATCCGCGCATCAAGCGCATGGCGCTGGCGCTGAAGCGGCTCGGCATGAAACAAGGCGATCGCGTCGGCACGCTGGCCTGGAATACGCATCGTCATTTCGAGATGTTCTATGCCGCGCCCGGCATGGGCTACGTGCTGCACACCATCAATCCGCGGCTGTTTCCCGAACAGCTCGTCTACATCATCAACCACGCCGAAGATCGCCTGCTGTTCATCGACCGCGCCACGCTGCCGATCGTCGAGGCGATCGCGCCGCAGCTCAAGACGATCGAAGCCTATGTCGTGATGTCGTCGCGCGAGCGAATGCCCGAGACCAAGCTCGCCAACGTGCATTGCTACGAGGAGCTTCTCGACAAGGAGAACGACGCCGGCTTCACCTGGCCGGAGTTCGACGAAAAATCCGCCTCCACCATCTGCTACACCTCGGGCACGACCGGCAATCCCAAGGGCGTGATCTATTCGCACCGCGCCGCGATCCTGCAGACCATGACATGCTGCAATTTCGACTTCCTGCCGGGACATGTCGAAGGTGTGCGCGAGGTGATGATGCCGATGGCGCCGCTCTTCCACGGCAATGGCTGGAACATGCCGTTCACCGCGCCCTATACCGGCTCCAAGCTGGTGCTGCCCGGCCGCAATTACGAGCCCGACAAGCTCTATGAATTGCTCGAAGGCGAGAAGGTGACGCTGTCGGCGGGCGTGCCGAGCTTCTGGCTGATCCTGCTCGACTGGCTGGGGCGCACCGGCAACAAGTTCTCCACGCTGCGGGCAACGTTGTCGTCGGGCTCGGCGCCGCCGCGCGCGATGGTCGAGAAGCTCAAGCGCGACTACAATATCGACTACATCCAGGCTTGGGGCATGACCGAGGCACTGGGCTGCTCGATGCCGGGCTTAAGGCCCGGCTCGGAGCATCTCAGCGACAAGGAGAAGCTCGACCGGCGGCAAGTGTCGGGCCGTGCCTGCTTCGGCACGAGCTTGCGCATCGTCGACGATGCCGGCGTCGAGCTGCCACGCGACGGCAAGTCTGTCGGCCATTTGCGCGCCCGTGGCCCCTGGGTCGCCTCCGGCTACATGAAGTTGGAGGAAGGTCTCGACCGCGACGGCTGGCTGATCACCGGCGACATGGCCGTGATCGACCCACAGGGCCACGTCACGCTCACCGACCGCTCCAAGGACGTAATCAAGTCCGGCGGCGAGTGGATCTCCTCGATCCAGCTCGAGGACGTTGCCTTGTCGCATCCCGATGTGCTTCAGGCCGCGGTCGTCGCGATCAACCATGAGAAATGGCAGGAGCGTCCCCTCCTCCTCGTCGTCCGCAAGAAAGGCGCGACCGTCGACGGCAAGACGCTGCTCGACCACATGCGCCCGAAGATCGCGAGCTGGTGGATGCCGGACGCCGTCGAATTCCTCGACGAATTCCCGATGACCGGCACGGGCAAGGTGCTCAAATCCACGCTGCGCGAGAAGTTCAGGGACTACCGCGTCGCTTGAAGCGACGCTCGATCGCGCCGAAGCCGGCGCCGCCGATCGATCAAGGAGACCAAAGATGCTTTACCCGATGTCGCCAAAAGTCGTCGAGCTCAAGCGCAAGCTCGAGAGCTTCATGGACCGGCACATCTATCCCAACGAGGAACGCTTCTATCGCGAGGCGGAAGAGCTGGGACCCTGGAAGGTCTATCCCGTCGTCGAGGAGCTGAAGCCGCTGGCGCGTGCGGAAGGCCTCTGGAATCTGTTCCTGCCGGAGTCCGGCCATGGCGCAGGCCTGACCAACCTCGAATACGCCCCGCTCTGCGAGGTGATGGGCCGCTCGCATCTGGCGCCGGAAGTGTTCAACTGCTCGGCGCCCGACACCGGCAACATGGAGGTGCTGGAGCGTTACGGTTCGGAGAAGGACAAGGAGCGCTGGCTGAAGCCGCTGCTCGCAGGCGAGATCCGTTCCTGCTTCGCCATGACCGAGCCTGCGGTCGCCTCATCCGATGCGACCAACATCGAAAGCTCGATCCTGCGCGACGGCGACCACTACGTCATCAACGGCCGCAAATGGTACACGACCAACGCGACCGACCCGCGCTGCAAGATCTGCATCTTCATGGGCAAGACCGACCCTGACAATCTCGACCGCCACAAGCAGCAATCGATGATCCTGGTGCCGATGGACACGCCGGGCATCGAGGTGAAGCGCCCCCTGCCCGTGTTCGGCTTCTACGGCGTGCCTGACCGGGCCTCCGAGGTCGTCTTCACCAATGTGCGGGTCCCCAAGGAGAACATGCTGCTCGGCGAAGGCCGCGGCTTCGAGATCGCGCAGGGCCGCCTCGGCCCGGGCCGCATCCACCATTGCATGCGGCTGATTGGCCTTGCCGAACGTACGCTGGAGAAGATGTGCCGCCGGGTGCGCAGCCGCGTCGCCTTCGGCAAGCCGGTCTCGGAGCAGACCGTGACGCAGGAGCGCATCGCGGAATCCCGCATCATGATCGAGCAGGCCCGGCTGCTGACGCTGAACGCGGCCTATGCGATGGACACGGTCGGCAACAAGGTGGCGAAAGCCGAGATCGCGATGATCAAGGTCGCCGTGCCCAACATGGCCTGCCAGGTCATCGACTGGGCGATCCAGGCCCATGGCGGCGGCGGCACCTCGAACGATTTCGGGCTGACCCAGGCCTACGCCACCGCGCGCTTGCTGCGGCTTGCCGATGGCCCGGACGAGGTGCACCGGAACCAGATCGCGCGGTTCGAGCTGAAGAAATATTCGAACGCGTAGACGACGTGTTCGCCGAGAGCGCGCGCGGCGTTTCCCCGCGCGCCTGGGTCCCCCGCCTCAGTTCACCACATACACATCAGGATCTGCGCTCCAGCTCGGCTTCTTGAAGGCGTTGCGCAGGGCGGGCGACATCGGGACGTTGTAGTTGAGGCCGTTCGGCGGCGTCGGGGACTGCAGCCATTTCTTGTAGAGCACCTCGATCTCCGGGCTTGCATAGAGCTCCGCAGTCGCACGGTCGGCGAGCGCCTTGAACGGCGCATCCTCCCGCCGCAGCATGATGCCGTAGGGCTCCGGCTTGGAGAACGCCTCCTCGCTGATCATGAAGGCTTGCGGCTCCTTCGAGCGCGCGATCGCGACAGCGAGTTGCACGTCGTCGAGTGCGTAGGCCTGGGCGCGGTCGGTTTCCAAGAGCAGGAAGGCCTCGGCCTGGTCCTTCGCCGGCATCAGGCTGATGCCGAGATTGCGTTCCGTATTGACCTTGGCGAGCTGCGTCAGGTTGACCGAGCCGGCCACGGCCGTGACCGCCTTGCCCTTGAGATCGTCGATGGTGTTGATCTTCGTGGCCTTCTTGGCTGCAAATCGGGTCGCACTGAGGAAATGCGTGTTGGTGAAGGCGACCTGCTTCTGGCGATCGGCGTTGTTGGTGGTCGCCGAGCAGTGCAGGTCGAGCGTGCCGTTGACCATCAGCGGGATCCGGTTCGACGAGGTCACCGCGAGCGTGTCGACGGCGATGTCGGGCATGCCCAGCTGTTTCTTCACGGCATCGACGATCCTCAGGCAGATCTCCATGGCAAAACCGACCGGCTTCTGGTCGCCGTCCAGATAGCTGAACGGGACCGAGGCCTCCTGATAGCCTAGGGTGATCTTCTTGGTCTCCTTGACCTTCTGGAGCGTGCCCGACAGGTCTTCGGCTGAAGCTGCGCCTGCAAGACAGGTCAGGGCCAGGATAACGGTGGGTAGACGCATCGGCTGCTCCTAGAGGGGCTCGCGCCTCCATGCCGGGCGCAATCGCGGAACTTGATAGCGCAGGGGCGCGCCAGCCGCCAGACAGGCTAGCGCCTATCAGCTATCGCAGCTTTCGATATGACGAGCGGCCGTTCGCCTCCACGCGTGGCGAGACGGCCCTTACGAGTCGATGCCGTGCTGGACCAGGATGCGCTCGGCGCTGTCGTTCCAGACGTCCATCTTGGTGATCTTGCCATTGCGCACCACGAAGCGGTCGACGTAACGGTTGCCCTCGAACGGGGTCCCATCCTTCCATTCGCCGTAGAGCGTGCCGACGCTGTAAACCACGGTCTCGCCGTCGCCGGGGCAGACGTCGAACCGGTCCATCTTCTTCTTGACCCAGCGGTAGCGCTTGGCGTTGAAGCCGGTCGGGCCGCGCGGATGATCGAACTCGCGCCCGCCGGTGAAGGTGATCACGGTGCCCGGCGCCATATAGGCGGCCGCAGCGTCGGGATCGGGAATCATCGATGCCGTGAGATAGGCCTCCACGATCGCGGCGTCGGACAAATGAGCAGTTTCGGCTCTGGCGGCAACGGACATGGCAGGCTCTCCCCGGTTCGCGGAATACTACCGCCACGGTCACGGAATCCATGCATATATTTTGAACATTTGCCTCGCTACACTGCCGACAATCTGGAGCCGCCGATCCCGGTTGATTGCTCTAAATTCCGTCCGCAAGAGCCATGATCACCCAGCCCGCCTTCGACCTGGTCTTCCGTAACGCATTATTGCGATCATCTGCCGCGCCCGTCGACGTCGGCGTGAAAGGCGGCCGGATCGCCGCGATCGAGCCAAAGCTCGCCTGCGAAGCGGTCGAGGTCGATATCGGCGGGCACCTCGCCCTGCCCGGCTTCGTCGACACCCACATCCACCTCGACAAGGCCTGCCTGCTCGACCGCTGCGGCCACGATCACGGCAGTCTCAGTGACGCCATCCGAGCCGTATCGGCGATGAAACGCGACTTCACCGTCGATGACGTCTACGCCCGCGGCGCCAAGGTGCTCGAACGCGCGATCGTGCACGGCACGACGCGCATGCGTACGCATGTGGAAATCGATCGGCGGATCGGCCTGCGCAGCTTCGAGGCGGTGAAGACGCTGAAGCGCGACTACGCCTGGGCGCTCGACCTGTCGCTCTGCGTCTTCCCGCAGGAGGGCCTGACCAACGATCCCGGCAGCGAAGAGCTGCTGATCCAGGCGCTGCGCGACGGCGGCGAGACGATCGGCGGCTGTCCCTATACCGACACCGATCCGACCGCGCATCTCGAGCGCATCTTCGATCTCGCCCAGGAGTTCGACGTCGACGTCGACCTCCATCTCGACTTCGATCTCGATCCCTCCTGGTGGCATCTCGACGAGGTCTGCCGCCAGACCGAGCGGCGCAACTATCACGGACGCGTCGCGATCGGCCATGCGACAAAGCTCTCGGCGTTGCCACCCGAACGGATGAAGGCTGCCACCGCACAACTGGCAAGAGCCGGCGTCGCCGTCACCGTGCTGCCAGCGACCGATCTCTATCTCATGGGGCGCGAAGCCACCCACAACGCCCCGCGCGGCCTGACCCTCGCCCACAAGCTCGCGGGCGACGGCGTGGTTTGCTCGGTCGCGACAAACAACGTCCTCAATCCCTTCACGCCGTTTGGCGACGCCTCATTGCTGCGGATGGCGAACTTCTACGCCAATGTCGCACACGCCTCGGTCGGGGATTTCGACACCTGCCTCGATCTCGTGACCGAGCTGCCGGCGCGGCTGATGAACTTGGACGATTACGGCATCAAGGTCGGCAATCCCGCCGATCTCATCGTGCTCGACACGCAGGACAACCGCTTCGCCATCGCCGAGCTGCCCGACGTCATGATGGGCTTCAAGGATGGCCGTCAGACGTTTGTGCGGCAGCGGCCTGCACTGTTCCGGCCCGGGAGCTGACGCGTTGCCAGTCGGGGTTCCAACGGTAAAATCGTCGGGGAAAAGCCAATGATTTATCGGACCATTCCGTTCCGATTTCACGGCCGATCCGTCCCCAGATCCAAGTCCGGTAGAATCCCGGACCGTAGCTGTTCGCATTGCACAACAGGCCGTCCGGATCATACTAAGGGGGCGCACTGGACGATCTGTGTTCAGTGGGGAAGTATGTATATGTTCAGCGCATTCAGTAGCATGGATTATCGCTCCATTCGGGCCAGCACGCCGGCGGAAACGGCCGTCAAGCGACTGAATGGAATCGGCGAAGTCCTATCGAGCCTCGATATCTCGGCGATCCACACGCAGGACGACATGACCCGCGCGCTCTGGACGCTCGATACCGCCGACAAGTGCATCCGCATGATTCTCTCCGAGTTCCGCACCGCGCCCGCCAAGGAGCAGGTCGTCCGCGAGGCCAAGCGCCTGGTCGACCTGATCGAGCTCGCCCGCGACGAAATCTCGAACTGTCACGACGGCCACAGGGTCTTGAGCTGAACGCGCCTGTTCGGCGTCAGCGCTTGACTTTCGCCAGGATTCGATCTGCCTCGGTACGCCAATCGGCACTGCGGGCGAACTCCTTCGTGCCCTTCGTTCCGAACAGCCCTTCATCGGCGAGATCGGCCACCCAGGCCTGCCGCTCGGCTGTGCCCTGCGCGGACCACGGCGTCAGCCCCGCCTCACGCACGGTCTCCGCGACCTCACGCACTTCCTCGGCACGCCGGCGGCCGTGCTCGATCACGCGCTGGAAGAAATAGGCGCCCTGCTTTTCCCAGTTGATCCCGGGGAACGTCTCCGCGAGCGAGGCCAGCACCGCATCCTCGACGCCGTAGGCGCGCGCGGTCGTAAAACTCTCGATGACCATGGCCTCCAGGCCCTTGATCATGATGCTGCGGCACATCTTCACCGCGGAGGACACGCCGAGCTTGTCGCTCGCGACCTTCGCGGCAAAGCCGATAATATTCAGCAGCGGCTCCAACTCTCTCGCGCCGGGGCCGCCGAGCAGCAGCGGCACCTTGATGCGGTACGGCGGCACCGAGGTCATCACCGCGCCCTCGACATAGCGACCCACAGCGCCGTCGATCAGCGCAGCGGCGCGCTGCTTGGCGCCGGGTGAGGCCGAATTGAAATCGAGGAACCAGGTGCCCTGGTTGATCGCAGCGGCGCAGGCCTCTGCGACAGGCACCGCCTGGCTCGCGGTGACGGCGGAGATGACGAAGTCCGACTTCGCCGTCAGCTCAGCATGAGATGCTGCCAGCGTCACACCGTGTTTCGCCGCATGCTCCTTCAGCGGCGCGCTGTGCTCGCCCCCGAGCTTGATGTCATAGGCCGAGATCTTGATGTCCTGCTGGCGCAAATCCTCGGCCAAGATCTTGCCGACTTCGCCGTAGCCGACCAGCCCGATCTGCCATCGTTTCGGATCCACCATCAGTTCAATCCTCGTGTCGTCTCGTCGAACAGCTCCTCGACAGCATAGCGGCGCGGGATCAGCGCCTGTTGGAATGCGTAGTCGACGATCAGCTCCAGCGGCTTCCGGTTGGCCTCGATCCCGAACGGGACAAGGTCGGGCACTGTCGCAGGGCCCATCTGTTCCTTGTTCCGCTTGAGCAGATCATAGATGCCTGTGACCACGTCCGGGCGCGATTTCGCGAGCTGCTCGGTCACGACCACCAGATGATTGACCGGCACAACGCCCCGCCGGACGTACCATCTGGCAGCTTCGGCAGCGGGATCAGGGAATAGAGGCTTCAGCTTGGGATTGTCAGAGGTCTCGCCCAGGACGGCGTCGAGCTCACCGTCGAGCAGCATCTGCAGGATCTTCTTGTCCCTCGGGGCGCGCTCGGTGGTGTCGACATATTCGGCCACGTGCGGATCCTCGAAGGTGATCCAGCGGATCTTGTCGAGATTGACGCCGTAATCGTTGGCGAGGATGCCCCTGATCCAGGCGCCGGTCGTCGTCGTAAACGAGCGGATGCCAACACGCTTGCCTTCGAGATCCGACGGCCCGAGCGTTCCCCGCGCCGGATCATAGAGCGCATAGGAATGCTGGAAGCGGCCAAGCATGGTCGCCGGCAGCAGCGCCAGCGGCTTGCCGTGCGCTTTCGCCATCAGATAGGTGACGATCGCCATCTCGCAGACGTCGAAGGCCTGTTCGCGCACCATCGGCTTGAACGCGGTGTTGGTCGGCGTGTATTCGATGAAGTCGAGGTGGAAGAGGTCGGAACGGAGCTCACCCCTCTTCACCGCCTGGACATGGGGGTGATTGCCAAGCACGGCCTTCAGCTTGAGACGATCCATCCACCCGCTCCGGTTCGTTTCAGACGTCCTCGGGATTGTCGACATAGACGAGCCCGGCCTTCGCCAGCGCCCCGCGCATGCCGTACATGTCGAGGCCCAGCTCGCCCGAGGCAAGGCGCTGGCGCTTGCCGCCTTCATCCGCGTTGCGCTTCTTCGCCTTCTCGGCCACTTCAGCCGCATAGCGCTTCGGCACCACGACGACGCCGTCGTCATCGGCGACGACGATGTCGCCGGGATCGACATTGACGCCGGCGCAGACCACCGGGACGTTGACCGAGCCGAGCGTCGCCTTGACCGTGCCCTTGGCCGAGACCGCGCGCGACCACACCGGAAACCTCATCTCGTGCAGCGCTTTGACGTCGCGGCAGCCGGCATCGATGATCAACCCTTGCACGCCGCGCGCTTGGAGCGAGGTCGCCAGCAATTCGCCGAACATGCCGTCGGTATTGTCAGTCGTGCAGCCGACGACGAGGATGTCGCCTTTCCTGCACTGCTCGACCGCGACGTGGATCATCCAGTTGTCGCCCGGCTGCGCCAGCACGGTGACGGCGGGCCCCGCAATCGACGCACCCGGCCAGACCGGCCGCAAATAAGGCTTCATCAGGCCGAAGCGCCCATAGGCTTCATGCACGGTCGAGACGCCGTATTCCGCCATGCCGGCGGGATCGGCGCGCTCGATGTTACGAACGACGACCGGCTTCATGCCAGTTCCTCCGCAACCGTCGGGAACAGGCGCTGATAGGCCTCGCCATAAGTCATGGGCACGCCGGTGTTGCGGCTGCCCTGAATGCCGCGGTTGAGCGCGACCCGCTCGTAATAGCCCCAGAGATGCTTTTGCGCGGCGAGGATCTGGAACGCCTCGTACTTCTCCTTCCAGACCTCGTCGATCTTGAGGAGCAGATCCGGCTTGTAATTGCACTGCTCGGGCTGGTGCGGCTCGAACAGGAACACCGGCGGGGCCGAATATTTGTACTGCGCACCGGGCTTGTGACCCATGGCCTGCGCGACGACGCGGGTCTCCTGCGCGAAATGCGCCGCGTTCGGGTGGTCGAAATTATAGGGGTCTTCCAGCGCGTGAGTCAGCACGAAGCTCGGATTGAGCTCGCGGTAGATGTCGACCATGCGGTCGAAATGCGCTTCGGTCAGCTTCAACGGATAGTCGCCGCAATCGAAGAACTCGATCTCGGCCCCGAGCAGCTTTGCCGCCCGCTCCGCCTCGTTCTTGCGGCCGGCCTTGACCGATTCCAGCGTCGCGCCCTTCTCCTTCCAGGCGAACTGGCTCTCGCCGCGCTCGCCAAAGGACATGCAGACGATTTTCATGCGATAACCCTTCTTCGCATGCAGCGCGATCGCGCCGCCGGCGCGCCAGACAAAATCGCCGGGATGAGCGGTGACGACAAGACCTGTCTTCATGGGAGAAACTCCCCTCTTTCGTTTGTAGACGTTAAATCGATCATGGGCCTGTCATGCGTCGAACTCGAACAGGCGCGCCGGATTGTCGACCAGGATCTTCTGCTGGAACTCCGGCTCCGGCGCGAACAGCGGAATCAGGTCGACGAGGTCGCCGTCATTCGGCATGACCTTGACGTTGGGATGCGGCCAGTCGGTGCCCCAGATGACGCGATCCGGCGCGGTCTCGACGATCTTTCGCGCGAACGGTACCGCGTCGGTAAACGGAGGGCCGCTGGAGGATACCCGCTCCGAGCCGCAGATCTTCACCCAGCACTTCTCGTCGCGCTGCATCAGCTCGATCAGGATCCTGAACGGGAGCTGGTCGAGCCCTTCGGAGGCCTTCACCCGTCCTATATGGTCGATGGTGTAGTTCAGCGGCAGCCTGGTCAGCATGTCGGCATATTCAGGCAGGTCGATCGCATCGAAATGCAGGTCGATGTGCCAGCCGAGCGGCGCGACCATGGCGATGACGCGATCGAACACGCCCTTGTCGGGCACGCCGCCGAGATGGCGGACGAAATTGAAGCGGCAGCCACGGAAGCCGCCCTCGTGCAGCACACGGAGCTCGCGCTCGGTGATGCTGTCGTCGATATTGGCGACCGCGCGATAGGCACCGTTGCTCTGCGCGATCGCATCGAGCGCCACACTGTTGTCGGTGCCGTGGACGCTGGCATTGACGATGACCGCACGCTCCACGCCGAGCCTGGCATGCAACGCCCTGAAATCCTCCAGCGGCGCGTCCGGCGGCGTGTAGGACCGGTCAGGCGCGTAAGGGTATTTCGCGCCGGGCCCGAAGATGTGGCAATGCGCGTCGCATGACAGCTTCGGCAGCCTGAACTTGGGCGTGCGCGTGTTCGGATCGGGCGGCGGAATGGTGGGCGTGTACGTCATCGTCATCACTTCAACCGCCGAGCGAGACCGCTTCTTTCAAGTCTTGCTGCCGACGACCGGCCGCCGCCGCGCCGGCGCGGCATGATCGAGCGGAGGCGCCTGGAATGCGGCAACGGTGGCCTGCACCAATTGCTCGATGGCATTGGCGGGGTCGCTGCCGTCGGCCGCGCCGCGCGACAGGCGCGAGACGCGATCCGGCGTCACCAGCGAATAATAGAGTGCGCCGAGCAGGAAGTGGCTGCGCCAGACGATGTCGGTGCGCGGAATGTGCGGCAGGCTCTCGTGGATCGCGTCGATGAAGGCGTGGCTGGTGTCGTCAAAGGTCTGCGCGATGATTTTTCGCGCGACCTCGTTGCCCTCGGCCGACATCACCGCGCGCAGGCGCGTGAAGCGCGCCCCGCCACCGGCGAGATCGCTGCCCGAGGTGAAGGCCGGCACCACATAGGCGCGCACGATCGCCTCCAGCCGGTCCTGCAGATCGCGCACGCGTTTCGCCGCCGCGAGCAGCTCCGAACGGCGCAAATTCATCGGCCCGCAATGACGCCGGTAGATCTCCAGCAGCAGGCCGTCCTTGGTCTTGAAATGATAGGTCACGCTGCCGGGATTGGCCCCGGCGGCTTGCGCGATGTCGCGCACCGAGACGGCGTTGAAGCCGTTGGTGGCGAACAGCTCCTCGGCCGCGGCGAGGATCGCCTCGCGCATGTTCGGCTTGCGGGCCGATTCCTTGCTGGTGGGCTTGCGTACCATGTGATTTGTACTATCGTACAAAAGATCAGGTCTCGTCAACAAAAACCATGGGCGGCGTCCGGGCGGGTCGGAAGACCGGCCGCAAGCACGCAAACGCCCGCAAGGAGTGCTGGGAAATGCTGGGTTTGAACAAGACAATCGGCGGATTGATGCTTGGCGCCGGTTTGCTGCTCGCGGGCAGCGCCGCGCAGGCCGCCGACAATTATCCGAGCAAGCCGGTTCACATCCTCGTGCCCTACGCGGCCGGCGGTGCGGTCGACGTGCTCGCCCGCACGCTTGGACAGGCACTGGCAAAAACCTGGGGGCAGCAGCCGGTGGTCGACAACCGTCCCGGCGCCGGCGGCATCGTTGCCTCGCAGGCGCTGACGCAGGCCGCACCCGACGGCTACACGCTGATCCTGGTCGCGAGCGGCCATCCGCTCAACCAGTTCATCTATCCCAGCGTGCCCTACGACACGTTCAAGGACTTTACCGCGATCAGCGAGGTCGCTTCCTCGCCGCTCGCGATCGTCGTGGCCAAAGACAGCCCCTACAAGACGCTCGGCGATCTCCTGGCCGCTGCGAAGAAGGAGCCCGACAAGCTCTCTTACGGCATGTCCGGCAACGGCACCTCGGCGCATCTGGCCGGCGAGCTGTTGAAACACATGTCCGGCACCAGGATTGTCGCGATCCCCTACAAGGGCGGCGCACCGGCGCTGACGGCCGTGATATCAGGCGAAATCCCGCTCAGCATCAATCCGCTTGCGGAAGCGATCGGCCAGCTCGAAGGCGGTCCGGTGCGCGCCCTCGCCGTGACCTCGGCCGAACGCTCCAAGGCGCTGCCGAATGTCCCGACCGTCGCCGAGTCCGGGGTCTCCGGCTATGACGTCTCGGTCTGGTGGGGCGTGCTTGGTCCGGCAAAAATGCCGCCGGAGATCGTGGCGAAGCTCGAAACCGATCTCAAGGCGGCGCTGCAGGATCCGAACGTGCTGTCGACGCTCGGCAAGATCGGCGCCGCTCCGGTCGGCTCCTCCGCCAAGGAGTTTGACGCCTACATGCACGCAGAGGCGACCAAATGGGAGCCGGTGCTGAAGGCTGCCAACATCCGCGCGCAGTGAGGCTCCTTGCATGAGGGGCTTCTCTGGACGCCTCGCCCGCACCGCCCTGCGGGCGGCCGCAATCATCCAGCCTTGCTGGTGCGCCCGCCAGCGCGGCGCGACGAAGGCGACGCGCGAGTAGGTCTCGCCGGGCGAGAACGCACGACGCGGCTGCGGCAGGTTCTCGAAAACCTGCGAACGATTGGCGATCGCAGCATCGTCGATAGTCTCGATTCCATTTGCTGCAAATCAACGCGGCAACGTGGACAAAGCGTCATTTGCCATCGGGGCTGCGCTAGGCGACCAGTGTCTAAGATCGCCGGAGACCGAAGAATGAACAGACCCCTCTTGTTGACACTCCATCGCTGGATCACGCTGGTCTTTGCGCTTCCCCTGTTCGCGATCATCGCGACCGGCCTGATCCTGTCGTTCGAGCCGCCGGTGCAAGTCAGTGGCATCGGCGGTCCGGCGATCGATCCCGCGCGCGTCGTCGAACTGGTGAAGACGTACGATCCGGACAACAAGGCGCGCGGGCTTTCGATCAATGCGGCTAGCCAGCGGATGACGCTGCAAGGCCCCGGCGCACCGACGATCGATCTCGCGACCGGCGCACCCGCCGCGGCCAGCTCCGGCCTGACCGATCTCTTCCGGTGGGCGCGCGTCACGCATGAACGGCTGCTCGGCCAGGCGTGGCTGGTGACGAGCTCGACCATCGCCATGGTCACCCTGATGCTGCTCGGCATCCTCATGGGATTGCCGCGGCTGCGCAACACGCTCTCCGGATGGCACAAGGGCACGGCCTGGTTCGCGCTGCCGCTGGTCCTGTTGAGCCCGCTGACGGGCCTGTGCATGGCGTTCGGCCTGACGTTCCAGAGCGGAGCCGCTCCGGCCAGCGGCCGTCCCCTCGCCCTGCCAGACGCGATACGCATGGTCGCGGCCTCCCATGACCTCACGCACGTGATCTCGATCGGTATACGCGGTGGCCGCATGATGGCGCGACTCTATGACGGCGGAGAACTACGCGCCTACGCCGTCAATTCGTCGGAGGTCACGCCGCTGCCGCGCAACTGGCCGCGCCTGATCCATGAAGGAAACTGGTCGGCCCTGATCGCCTCGCCGCTCAACGTCGTGACGTCGATCGCACTGTTGGCGCTCCTGTCCACCGGCCTCCTGATCTGGGCCCGACGTAAACTGCGCAAGCGGCGACCGCGCTCGGACCGCCAGGCCGGCGCGGCCGTTGTCGGCGCCCGCTGATCGCTCGGAGCGTCAATTGCGCGCGCTCGCCCGCATCTTCTCCGGCCGCGTGACGGGCTGCAGGAAATCGGCATCATCGTCGGCCGACGGGATCAGGATCGCGCGCTCGCGCGGCAGCGCCTCCGGCATCTCGTCGCGGATGAAGGCCACGAGCTTTTCCCTGATCTCGCAGCGCAGGTCCCAGGATTGCGGTGCGTTGCGCGCGCTAACCAGCGCGCGGAGCTCGATGGTGCGCGAGTCCGCGTCGATGACCTGGAGATTGACCACGGCGCCATCCCAGAGCTTGGACTGCTTCACGGCGTCCTCCAGCCAACGCCGGATGCGCGGCACGTCGGCGCGATAGTCGACGTGGAGCGCGATGACGCCGATCAGGGATGCGGTGTCGCGGGTCCAGTTCTGGAACGGCTTCTCGATGAAATAGGACAGCGGCACCACCATGCGGCGCCAGTCCCACAGCCGGATCACGACATAGGTCGAGGCGATATCCTCGACCCAGCCCCATTCGTTCTCGATGATCACGGCATCCTCGATGCGGATCGGCTGCGTGATCGCGATCTGAAGGCCCGCGATCAGGTTGCTGAGCAGCGGCCGTGCGGCAAGGCCGACGATGATGCCGGCTGCGCCGGCGGAGGCGAACAGGCTGACGCCGTATTGCCTCACCGAATCGAACGTCATCAGCGCGGTGGACACCGTGATGACGACGATGATGGTGTCGGTGACGCGCTTGAACACGCGAACTTGCGTGACGTGCTTGCGCGCGACGAAATTCTCGCTGACATCGCGGAAATTCTGCAGATAGCGCGCCGCGCTCATGTCCACGATCCGGATCGAGATCCAGCCGATCAGGGCAATGACGGCCACGACGAACAGGCGCATCAGCGGCGTGCGGATCATGTCGTCGAGCGGCGCAAGCGGCAGGACCAATGCGACGGCCGCCAGGCAAAGCGCCAGCTGGGCCGGGCCGGCGGTGCGGTCGATGAATACGCTCAGGAGCGGAAGGCGGGTTCCGAAGGCGCGCGCGAGCAGCCATACGGCGAGCCGGTAGACGAACAGCGCCAGCAAGATCGCGCCGACAACCAGGCCGAGGCCGACAAACCACGACGGTATCCAGCCGAACATCCTGTCGATGTCCGCCATCAGGGCCTGCAAATTCATCGATTGTCCCCATCATTGCATTCGCATAGCCCGCTCAACGCCTCCCGGCCGGCTTCGCTCCCCTCTCTCGTGCAATGCAGCATTCCGCAGATGCAACCGTCGCCGAACTGCGCTAATTTGGGGCACGATGACCAGACGTACCGGCAGCGCCGATCTTCCCTTGCACACCGGACGGGTTCCGCCGTGGCTTGCGAGCCGCATGGCTTCGCTCGGGTCGATCGTCACGCAGGCGATCGTGCATCATTACGGCCGGGACGCGTTCCTCCAGCGGCTGTCGCATCCATTCTGGTTCCAGTCCTTCGGCGCCGTGATGGGAATGGACTGGCACTCCTCCGGCATCACGACATCCGTGATCGGCGCGCTGAAGCGCGGGCTCGGGCCGCTTCAGGATGAGCTCGGCATTTATGTCTGCGGCGGCCGCGGCCAGCATTCGCGCAAGACGCCGGACGAGTTGATGCAGCTCGGCGACCGCGTTGGATTCGACGGCGCAAAGCTGACCCGCGCCAGCCGCCTCGTGGCGAAGGTCGACAGCGCGGCCGTGCAGGACGGCTTCGACCTCTATCTCCACGGCTTCTTCGTCACCGCCGACGGCAAATGGACGGTGGTGCAGCAGGGCATGAACGGCGACAAGCGGCAGGCCCGCCGTTATCACTGGCATTCCGAGGCGCTGAAGAGCTTTGTCGATACGCCGCACAGCGCGATCGACGGCCCGCAGCAAGGCGAGATCGTCAATCTCACCGACCACCGCGCCGATGTCTCGCGCAACGCGCAGCTCGAGCTCCTCAGCGATCTCGGCCCCGATCGGATTCTCACCGAATTCGAACGACTCACCGGGACCCCGCCGGAGCAGCCGGCGCAGGCCATGCTGCCGCATTTGATCATGCCCGCGCATCACGATGTCCGGCCGAAGGATGTGTTCGCACGGCGCCTGCACGGCACCCTCGCCGCAGCCGCCGAACGCGGCCCGGTCGATTTCCCGGAGCTGCTGCTGACGCCCGGTGTCGGCGCGCGCACCGTGCGCTCGCTGGCGATGGTCGCCGAGGTCGTGCACGGCGCGCCCTATCGCTTCAAGGATCCCGCGCGCTTCTCGCTCGCCCATGGCGGCAAGGATCGGCATCCTTACCCTGTCCCGATCAAGGTCTACGACGAGACCATCCGCGTGCTGAAGGGCGCGATCCAGAGCGCCAGGCTCGGACGTGACGAAGAGATGCAGGCGATCAAGCGCCTCGACGACCAGGCGCGCCGGCTGGAGCGCACCGCGCACGGCCCATCGGTCGAGGCCTACATCGCCGGCGAGCGCGCGGCCTCGCCAGATCTCGACGGCCGCTCCGTGTTCGGCTGGGAGCGCGACCTCGTCGCGGCGAAGAAGTCGACGGGCTCTTGACGGCGCTTAATCTTCGGGCTCCTCGTCGTCCGTGAGCCGGTTTGCCGAATGGTCCTGATATTGCTCGGTCTGGATGAACTTGCTGTCCATTCCGCGAATGTCGGAATGTTGCGCCTTGTCGCGGTTCGACAGGATCATGTTGTCGCCGATCTTGTCCTTGGGAATATCCGTCAGCGCTCCGTTGCCTGCGCCCTTGCCGCGCGCGCCCGAACCGATATGCATCTTGCCTCCGTGGGGCATGGATTGCTCCATCATTGTTGTCAGCAATGGCCAACGCCTGCACCGCCGGGTTTGTTTCGCAGTTGCATGAGAGAACGGCGATCGCGGTTCCCTTTAACTTGCGAGCCGCCGCTCGGCATCGGAACTCCCCTGTCGCCGTTCGCCGGCATCGGCAATCACGGGTAGTTTCGCAATCATGCGAATGCCCGGCCGCTTGCGCCAATGAATCTGCGAGAGGTCGACGGCCAGCCCAAGCCGCGGCCAGCGTGTAAACAGGGCCTGGAGCGCGCAAGTCGCCTCGATGCGTGCGAGCTGATGTCCGAGGCAGAAATGGATTCCTGTTCCGAACGAGAGGTGACGGTTCGGCTTGCGTTCGAGATCGAGGCTCTCGGGACGATCATGCATCGCCGGGTCCATGTTGGCGGCGGCGAGCATCACCATGACGCGATCACCCTTCTTCAGACGCACGCCTTCGACCTCGACGTCCCGCCGCACATAGCGCGGTTTTGAAAATTGCACCGGAGAGACGAAACGCAAGAACTCTTCCACCGCAAGCCCGGCGCGGCTCCAGTCCTGTTCCAGCCAATCGCGAAGGCCGGGATTCCTGAGCAGCTCATAGGCCGAGCCGCTGATCAGATGCGTGGTGGTCTCGGAGCCGGCTGCGAGCAGCAGAAACACCATCGAGACCATTTCATCCGGCGTGATCTGGCCACCCTCGCGCTCGACCTGGACCAGTTCGGCGATCAGGCCCTCGCCGCCCTGCTCGCGCGCGGCCTGCAATTGCTGCGCGAGGTAGGCCCGCATCTTGCGAAAGGCCCACAGCAATCGAAAGAAGCTGACGACATTCGTCAGCGAGGACATCGCGTTGCCCCAGGCAATGAATTTGGGCCGGTCGGCCAGAGGCAGTCCGAGGAGCTCGGAGATCACTGCGAGCGGCAGGATGCGCGCGTAGCGCTGGACCAGGTCGGCTGGACGTCCCTCCGCGAACAACCCGTCAGCCAAACCGTCGGCAATGGCGCGGATGCGTGGCTCCATCGCGACGATGGCACGGCGGCGAAAGGCCTCGTCCACGATGCTGCGCAGCCTCGTGTGGTCCGGCTCGTCCATCGTCAGCATGTTGTTGGCGATGGTCCTGACGTAGCTCGGCATCCACCAGCGCAGACCCGCGACGTCGCCATCCTCCTTGCGCAGCGTGAAGGTGGCGCCGTCTTTCAGCACCTGTGCCGTCGCGTCATGGGTCGTGGTGATCCAGACATCGCCGACCAGGGGAAACCGCGTCGCGACGAGAGGACCGGACATGCGCAACGCCGCGATCGCCTTGGGCGGATCGCGAAAGAAGGCCTCGCTGGCGAAATCGAGGCGCGCTGTCATGGGATCACCGGAGCGGTTGGTGGCGTCTCGCCCACTTGGTGCATGACGCCGCCGGCGCAAGGGGTGGAACGTGCGCCTCTCTGACGCGGAAAACGAGCCTACCCGCGTCCCGGTGGGCGCGGGCCGGTCTTGCGCTGCTGCTGGTTGGTATAGGCGTCCCAATGGCTCCAGCTGCCGTTGCTGAGGCTCTGCATGTCGGTGCCGAGCGGACGGCGCGTGCGCTTGTCATGATCGGCGATCACGCGCTCTGACAACGTGATCTTGCGCTTGAGTTCCGCGATCGCCTTCTGGGTCTGGCCGTTCCGCTTCGAGGAGGCGATCTCGCCCATCGTGAAGCGCGCGGTCTCCAGCGCCTTCAACTCGGCGCGGTTCTTCTTCAACTGGACCCGGTGCCAGGCGATGTTGCTGTCGCTGTCCGCAACCATGTGGGAACTCCGCTGATTCGTTCCCACAGTGTATCAAGCGCCGAATCGGCGCCGCAACGGGCCCCACGCGGCGAAAATGCGGTCTTCTCAAGCAAGAATTGCGCGTTAGCGCTCGGCAAAGGCCTTTTCGACCACGAATTGGGCCGGCTCGCCGTGATTGCCCTCGACAAAGCCGCGCTCTCCCAGGAGCACGCGGGTATCCGCGACCAGCGCCGGGCTGCCGCAGATCATGACGCGGTCGTGGGCGGCCTCCAGCGCCGGCAGGCCGATATCGGCGAACAGCTTGCCCGAGGTGATGAGGTCGGTGATGCGGCCGCGGTTGCGGAAGGGATCGCGCGTCACGGTCGGATAGTAGATCAGCTGGTTCTGAATGTACTCGCCGATCAGCTCGTCCTTCGGCAGCGTCTCGGTGATCATCTCGCCATAGGCGAGCTCCTTGACGTGACGGCAGCCGTGCAGCAGCACGACCTTCTCGAACCGCTCGTAGGTCTCGGGGTCCTTGATCACGCTCAGGAACGGCGCAAGGCCCGTGCCGGTGCCGATGAGGTAGAGGTTGCGCCCGTCCTCCAGATTGTCGATCACCAGCGTGCCGGTGGCCTTGCGGCTGACGATGATCTCGTCGCCTTCCTTCAAATGCTGGAGCCGCGAGGTCAGCGGACCGTCCGGCACCTTGATCGAGAAGAACTCCAGCGTGTCCTCGTAATTGGCGCTGGCGACGCTGTAGGCCCGCAGCAGCGGCTTCTCGCCGACCTTGAGCCCGATCATGGTGAATTCGCCGTTGCGGAAGCGGAAGGTCGGGCTGCGCGTGGTCTTGAAGGAGAACAGCGTGTCGGTCCAGTGGTGGACACTCAAAACGCTTTCCTGATTGAAATTGCTCATCTCACCTTCCCTGTCGCTTCCCATGCGGTTCCGAGGCGGGCAGCTATGCGTCGTTTGTACACGATCATTCGTATACTAATGAATAATCCTGCTTGATCCCGCGGTCAAGGCTGCCCAAGATCGAAAGCGTTGCAGTTAGGAATAAGGAGCCCCTTCAATGGCGCATGACGCATCCCAGGCCGCCGGACCCTCGAAGCTCGTGATCCGGAATATCGGCCTGATCCTGTCCGGCGCCCTGGAAAAGCCGATCCTGGATGGCGACACCATCGTCGCCGAGAACGGCAAGATCACCGCGATCGGCCGCTTCAAGGACGTCGACATCGAAGGCGCGACCACCATCGTCGACGCCCAGGGCACCACGGTGGCGCCGGGCCTGATCGACAGCCACGTCCACCCCGTCGCGGGCGACTGGACGCCGCGCCAGAACCAGATCAACTGGATCGACAGCTATTTGCATGGTGGCGTCACCACCATGATCTCGGCCGGCGAGGTTCACATGCCCGGCCGGCCCCGCGACGTCGTCGGCCTGAAAGCGATGGCCATCTTCGCCCAGCGCGCATTCTGGACCTTGCGTCCGGGCGGCGTGAAGGTTCACGCCGGCGCGCCCGTGATCGAATGCGAGATGGTCGAGGAGGACTTCAAGGAGCTGGCCGCCGCCGGCGTCAAGCTGCTCGGCGAGGTCGGCCTCGGCGGCGTCAAGGACGGCCCGACCGCGCGCAAGATGGTCGGCTGGGCGCGCAAATACGGCATCCAGAGCACCATCCACACCGGCGGCCCCTCGATCCCCGGCTCCGGCCTGATCGACAAGGATGTCGTGCTGGAGGCCGACACCGACGTGGTCGGCCACATCAATGGCGGCCACACCGCCCTGCCCGACGACCAGATCCGCTGCATTTGCGAGGGCTGCAAGCGCGGTCTCGAGCTCGTGCACAACGGCAATGAGCGCTCCGCTCTGTTCACGCTGCGCACCGCGCGCGAGATGGGCGATCTGCACCGGGTCATTCTAGGCACCGACGCGCCCGCCGGCTCCGGCGTGCAGCCGCTCGGCATTTTGCGCATGGTCTCGATGCTGTCCTCGCTCGGCGAGCTGCCGGCCGAGATCGCGTTTTGTCTCGCCACCGGCAACACTGCCCGGATGCGCGAACTCGATTGCGGCCTCATTGAAGTGGGGCGATCCGCCGACTTCGTCATCATGGACAAGGCCCAGCACTCGCCCGGCAAGAACATCCTGGAGAGCGTCCAGCTCGGCGACCTCCCCGGCATCGGCATGACCATCATCGACGGCATCGTGCGCACCCAGCGCAGCCGCAACACCCCGCCCGCCGGCAAGGTGCCGGAGGTGGTGGCGAAGTGACGCAGCCGGAGCGGCACGCCGCTCCGCACGCCCCTCGATGGCGTTGAACAAGTCTGCGGCCTGCTGCGTCTAACGCAGGCAGCCCTCGGTGGCGGCAGTTCATTGCTGGACCATCGAGGGCAACATGAAGAACTCATCGCGAATAGCCGTCGGCGTTGCCGGCGCGGTGGCGGGCTATCTCGCGACCTTTGTGCTGTTGTCCCTGTTCGATTTCGGCAACCGCGCGGACCCGATCACATCGGGTCTGCTCGGACTGTTTGTCTACCCCCCCATCGGCGCGATCGCCGGCGCGGTGTTTGCCAACTGGCTGGTGACGCGTTCAGGCGAGGACGCAGGCAATGGCAGCGTCGCGGGCAACAGCCTGAAGTCTCTCGGCGTCGTCGTCCTGCTCTGCGTCGCCGGGATCGGCATCTACATTGCCTACGCCTATGCGACTGCGACACCCTGGCTCAACCGGAACGGCGCCAATCCCCTGCTCGTATTCGAGGTCCGTTTTCCGGCCGGGGTCACGGTGCCGACATCAGACAAGGGCATCACCATCGAATTGCAGACCGACCTCAACACGATGCCGGGCGAAGTGACCCCGGCCGCCTTCCATCGTGACGGCGACCAGCCCGTCATCGCGGGCGAAGTCGAGCTCGCGTTTCGAACCTCGCACCGGCAGCTCGCCGTCAATGTCGAAGGCCAGCCGAACCGAATCTATCCGATCGACTTGACGGCCCGGGCGCCGCATACGCCGGAGTTCGGGACCTGGCGGCGGCTCGCCGACGGCAGCGAAATCCGCTACCGCGCCAAATGGCCAGGCAAGACGTAAGCGTTCGAGATCAGCGCTTCTTCGCGATCTCACAACGCACATAGGTCTGGCGCTTGGCCTGCCCGACCGGTCCGTTGTCCATCACCAGCTTGCCGTCCGTTGCGATGGAGACCCGGGGATTGGAGCGAAACTTCTCGCCCTCGCCCTCGCAGGCGAGCTTCATTTTCCAGCCGAGCTTTCCGTCGGCGGTGATCTCGCTGGCGCGGCACCGCGTCTCGTACCAATACAGCCGATTGCCGCCTTCTATGCTCATGCGGTTAGGGCTGTCGTCGTCGCGGCAGTCCTTTTTGGTGGACGCCCAGAAGCCTTCGTAGGGCTGCGCGGCAAAGGCAGGCGCGCTGCCCGCCAGCGCCGCGCCGAGAGTGAGAACCATCGTAAGCTTCGCCGCGACTCTCATGACTAAAACCTCGACAGATCCTTCATCGAGGTTAGTCGCCCGTCTCCGCACCTTGTTCAACTGCCGTAGGGTGGGCAAAGCGACTTGTCCGCCATAGCTCGAAGAGCGACGGCGGAAGCGTGCCTACCATTGAGAAGTGGAGGGCACGGCGCTTCGCGCCTTTGCCCACCCTACGAGACCGTCTACGGCACCCTCACCGCAGCTTGTTCAACAACGCCATCAGCATGTCGCGCTCCTTGGGCTCGAGCGGCGCCAGCGTCTCACGGGTGATGGCAAGCGCATTCGGCGCGACCTTTTCCGAAAGCTGCTGACCGGCGCGCGTCAGGCTGACCAGCAGCCGCCGACCGTCCTCGGGATCCTGGCTGGTCTCGGTCAACCCGCGCGCCGTGAGCCGATCGATCACGCCCTTGATGGTCGCGACGTCCATCGCCGTCAGCCGGCCGAGCTGGTTCTGCGAGCACGGCCCGGTCTCGGCGAGTTTCGACAACGCCGCCCACTGCGTCGGCGTCAAATTGGTGCCGATATCGCGGGAGAAGATCGAGCTGTGGCGCTGCCAGACCTGGCGCAGGATGAAGCCGACCTGCTCGTCGAGCACGTAAGGCGGTTTTCCCGGTTTGACGCTCTTCTTGGCCGTGACGCTTCTCGCCATCCGCTCGCTGCCCCTCCCTTTGCCTCACAACGACAGATGCGCGTCGCGGATATCCGGACGCGCGTCGAGCTCGGCCATGGTGCCGCCGAAGCAGATGCGGCCGCGCTCGATGATATAGGCGCGGTCGGAAATCAACCGCGCGAAATGCAGATTCTGCTCGGAAACGACGATGCTGACGCCCTCCTTCTTCATGGTCAGGATGGCGTCGACCATCTGCTCCACGATCTTCGGCGACAGGCCCTCCGAGGGCTCGTCCAGCAGCACCAGCGACGGATTTCCCATCAGCGTGCGTGCGATCGTCAGCATCTGTTGCTCGCCGCCGCTCATGCGGCCGCCTGGGCGGTTCTTCATCTCGCCGAGATTTGGAAACAGCGCAAACAGCTTTTCACGCGTCCAGTAGGGCGCGTTCGGGCGCTTCGGCTGCTTGCCCACCTCGAGATTTTCCTCGACGGTCAGGTCGGTGAAGATACGCCGCTCCTCCGGCACATAGCCGAGCCCCTCGCGCACGATCTCGTGGGTCGGCTTGGACGAGACGTCCTTGCCCTCGAACATGATGCGGCCGGTTCGTTGCGCGACCAGGCCGACGATCGAGCGGAACGTCGTCGACTTGCCGGCGCCGTTGCGCCCGAGCAGCGCAACCACCTCGCCCTCGCCGACCTCGAAGCCGATGTCGAACAGGATATGCGCCGGGCCATAATGGCTGTTGAGGCCCTCGACGGTGAGCTTCATATTGAGGCTCCCTCGCGATGGCGGGCATCGTAGACCAGGCCCTCGCCGAGATAGACCGCCTGCACCTGCGGATTGCCGCGCACCTCGGCTGGCGTGCCCTCCGCGATCAGCGTCCCTCGATTCAGCACGATGATGCGGTCGGCGTGCTCGAACACCACGTCCATGTCGTGCTCGGTGAAGAGCACGCCGATCGACTTCTCCCGCGCAATGCTCGCAGTCAGCCGCATCAGGTCGACCCGTTCGCGCGGCGCCATGCCGGCAGTCGGCTCGTCCATCAACAGCAGCTTGGGCTGGTTGGCGAGCGCCACCGCAAGCTCGAGCCGCTTGAGGTCGCCATAGGCAAGCTCGCCGCAGGGCCGATCGGCATAGCCGCCCATGCCGACCAGCTCGAGCAGACGGCCGGCCTCGCCGCGGTCGAACTTCGGCGCCGAGCCGAACAGATTGAACAGCTGCTTCCCGTGCGAGATCAGCGCGACCTGCACGTTCTCGCGCACGGTCATGGTGGCGAAGGTCGCGGTGATCTGGAAGGTGCGCCCGACCCCAAGACGCCAGATCTCGCGCGGCTTCTTGCCGGTGGTCTCTTCGCCGAGCAGGCGGACTTGCCCGGTATCAGGCTTGTTCTGGCCGTTGAGCATGTCGAAGCAGGTGCTTTTTCCGGCGCCGTTCGGCCCGATCAGCGCCAAAATCTCGCCGGCGCGCAGCGAGAACGAGACGCCGCGCACGGCATGGATGCCGCCATAGGATTTGGTCAGACCTTCGACCGCAAGAAGTGGGGGTGCGACACTCATTCGGCAGACTCGATCGGCTTGGCGAGCAAAGGTGATCCCGGCGGCGATGCCTTCCTGCGACGCTGCGCCAGCATCTCCAGCATGCCGACAATGCCCTTGGGGAAGACGACGACGATCAACACGATGAAGCCGCCGAGCACGAGTTTCGACAAATCGGTCTGGCTGACCAGCCAGATGTTCAAGGCCTTGTAGACGATCGCGCCGATCACCGCGCCGGACACCGTCTCGACACCGCCGAGCAGCACCATCACCAGCGCATCGACCGAGAGCGAAATGCCGAGATTGTCGGGGAAGACGCTGCCCTTGAGGTAGGCGAACAGCGCGCCGCCGATGCCGGCAGTCGTGCCTGCGATCACGAAGGCGGTCCACTGGATGCGCTTGGCATTGATGCCGATCGCTTCGGTGCGCAGGAGCGAGTCGCGCGTGGCACGGAGCGCGTAGCCGAATGGCGAGAATACCATGGCCCGCAGCGCGACGGTCACCAGCGCCGCAACGCCGAGCGCCAGCCAATAGAAGTGCGACGGGCTCGCCGCCCACTTTTCCGGCCAGACGCCCAATATGCCGTTGTCGCCGCCGGTTACGCTCACCCACTGGAACGCGATCGACCAGACGATCTGTGCGAAGGCGAGCGTCAGCATCGCAAAGTAGACGCCGGATAGCTGCACGGCGAAGAAGCCGAACACCGCGGCGCCCATGCAGCCGAGCAGCGGCCCGAGCAGCAGGCACACGATCATCGGCAGCCCCGCCATCTTGGCGAGGAAAGCGACGCCGTAGGCGCCGAGTCCAAAATAAGCGGCATGGCCGAAGGACGCGAGCCCGCCGACCGACATCAGGAAGTGCAGGCTGACGGCGAAGATGACGAAGATCGCGATCTCCGAGCCGACCGTCAGCGCATAGTTGCCGGCGAACAGCGGCAGCGTCGCTGCGATCACGAGCGCTGCAAGCGCGGCCAGCCGCTCGTTCGACGTCAACGGCCGCCACGGATTGACGGTGAGCCCCGGCGTCTTGCGCGCCGGCGCCTCCGGCTTGCCGAACAGGCCCCAGGGCCGAACGATCAGCACCACCGCCATCACCAGGAAGACCAGGATGATGGAAATCTTCGGGAAGATCAGGATGCCGAAGGCATTGAGCTCGGAGACGAGCACCGCCGCGACGAACGCGCCGACGATGCTGCCGAGGCCACCGATCACGACCACGACGAACACCTCGACGATGATGCGCAGATCCATCGCGTGATGGACGGCATCCCGCGGGATCTGAAGCGCGCCGCCCAGCGCGGCGAGGAAGACGCCGACCGCGAACACCGACGTGAACAGCCATTTCTGATTGACGCCGAGCGCTGCGACCATGTCGCGGTCCTGCGTCGCCGCGCGCACCAGGACGCCCCAGCGCGTGCGCTGGAACAGCAGCCAGAGAATGCCGAGCACGACGGGCCCGAGCACGATCAGGAACAGATCGTAGCTCGGGATGTTCTGGCCGAAGAAATCGATTGCGCCCCTGAAGCCGGGCGCACGGCGGCCGACGAGATCGTCAGGCCCCCAGATCAGCACCACGAGATCCTCGACCATCAGGGTCAGGCCGAAGGTCGCGAGCAGCTGGAACAGCTCTGGCGCGTGATAGATGCGGCGAAGCAGCACCATCTCGACCAGCACGCCGATCAGTGCCACGGCAATCGCGGCCAGCACCATGCTGCCCCAGAAGCCGAATGCGCCCGACAGGCGCTCCGTCAGCGTAAAGGCAATGTAGGCGCCGATCATATAGAAGGCGCCATGCGCGAAATTCACGATCCGCGTCACGCCGAAGATGATCGACAGGCCCGAGGCCACCAGGAACAGCGACGCCGCGCTGGCGAGACCGGTCAGAAACTGTACGACGTAAAAGGCCATCGGCGGTCCGGGTTCGGGGAAGTCGTAGGGTGGGTTAGCGCAGCGTAACCCACCACCTTTTCTCGTGTGGCACCGAAAGTGGTGGGTTACGCTGAGCAGATGCGCTTTGCGCATCTGCAGGGCTAACCCACGCTACGGCAGCGGCGGTCAATCCTTCGGACGCAGCTTCTCGACCTCGGCATCGCTGGGCAGATAGTCCGAGCCCTTCTTGTAGACGGAGTCGACCATCACGCCCTTGCCGTCCTTCAGCGCGGTCTTGCCGACGAAGGCACCAAGCGTCGACTGATGGTCGATCTTGCGGAAAGTGATCTCGCCGAATGGCGACGGCATGGAGATCCCCTCCGCCGCGGCGATCAGCTTCTCCGGATCGCTCGAGCCCGCCTTCGCCAGGATCGCGGCGGCCGCCTTGATGGTCTGGTAGCCAACGATCGAGCCGAGGCGGGGATAGTCGTTGTACTTGGCCTGGTACGCCTTCAGGAACGCGTCATGCTCGGGCGTCTTGATCGAGTACCAGGGGTAACCGGTGACGATCCAACCCTCGGGCGTCTCGTCCTTCAGCGGATCGAGATATTCCGGCTCGCCGGTCAGGAACGAAACAACCTCGCGCCCCTTGAACAGGCCGCGGGTGTTGCCCTCGCGCACGAGCTTGACGAGGTCGGCACCGAAGGTGACGTTGAGGATCGCTTCGGGATTGGCGGCGGCAACAGCCTGCACCACGGGACCTGCGTCGATCTTGCCCTGCGGCGGCCACTGCTCGTCGACCCACTGGATGTCAGGGCGCTTCTCCGACATCAGCTTCTTGAACACCGCGACCGCCGACTGGCCGTACTCATAGTTCGGCGCGATCGTCGCCCAGCGCTTGGCCGGCAGCTTTGCGGCTGCTTCCACCAGCATCGCCGCCTGCATGTAGTTGGAGGGACGCAGGCGGAAGGTGTACTTGTTACCCTTCGACCAGGTCACGGCATCCGTCAGCGGCTCGGCCGCGAGGAAAAACACCTTCTTCTGGTTGGCGAAGTCGCTGACGGCAAGGCCGATGTTCGACAGGAACGTACCCGTCAGCATCGCGACACCTTCGCTGGACACCAGCTCATTCGCCGCGGTCTGCGCGTCCGCCGGCTTGCCGCCGTCGTCCTTGGAGATCACAACCAGCTTCTTGCCGTTGATGCCGCCGGCCGCGTTGATCTCTTCGACCGCGAGCTGCCAGCCCTTGCGATAGGGTTCGGTGAACGCCGGCAGCAGCGAATAGCTGTTGATCTCGCCGATCTTGATGTCCTGCGCCAGGGCCGAATGCGCCATGCCGCCTGCCAGAAGCGCGAAGGCCGCGCCGACGATGTAATTTCTTGCTCGCATCCCAACCTCCAGTTTTTGAGTTCTATGTCTCGATCACAATCTTGCCGGAGAAGCTGTGCCCGCATCTCCGGATCATGCCCTATCTCAGACCGTCCTCGCCCTTGACTTCTGCGACCGTGAGCCCGCCGACGCGCGGCAGCGGACGGCCGCTGTCGGTGACGGCGACCGCGACCATGATCTCGTTGGCGCGTGGCGCATCGTTGATCTGCACCTCCATGCCGTCGAAATGGCTGCGCACGAACGCGGCATCCTTGTGCCCAAGCGGGATGTCGAGCGTCGTGCCCGGGCCGCTGCGCTTCTTCGACGACGGGATCAGCGCCGCGCCCTTGCTCAGCACTTTCCGCACCGGCGCGCCCATCTTGGGATGGAGGATCGCGGCGGCATGCTCCAGCTCGCCGTTCTCGCCGACGGCGGCGGCCTTGCCATAGCTCTGCGCCTTCGCGCCATCGATGCCGAGCGCCGCCACCGCGCGCTTCGACAGCAGTTCGCCGAGCTCCTCGCCGATCGCGATCAGCGGCGAGAGATCCTCGACATATTGTCCGGCAAAGGGATTTTCGATGACGGCGATCGCAGCCGCGCGCCGGGTCGGCGGCGAGACCTGGCGGCCCATCTCCATCTGCGTCTCTTCGACGACGGTGACGATCTTGCGGATGATCGCGCTCATGTTTCGCTTCCCTGTTCAGGCAACCGCGTTCTCCAGCACAAGCGGGCGCGATCGTCGCTCTTCTATATCCTTGGGTCCGATGACAAGCATATCACCACAAAGCTGCAAGACGGCCCCCTCGATCAATCCGCGATCGAATAATTGCCGTGCACATTCCGCGCCACATTCGAGCGCGGCCGCGATCTCGCTCTGCGACAATTCACCGACGCCGCGAGTCACGAGGCGCTCGCCGAGATCGCTGTCGGGCTGCAGCTCGTTTGCGGGCGCCCGGATGATGGCGGGATGCCCGGGCAGATCGACAGCGTTGGCTATGACCGTCGCAGCCGCATCGGCCCGCGACGCCGTTGGCGCCAGCACCGTCACGGCGTCGGCAATGCCGAGCGAAAAGCTGCGGCCATGACGCCCGCTGGTCGCGATGCCCCGCACGGGGTCATCCGCATCCACCCTCATCGTCCGCATCACGCCGTTGCGATCGGGTCGGTCCATTAGGCCGACCGAGAAATGCTCGCCCTTGCCGAGATGGAGCGCGATGTCGCCGCCATTATTGACATAAGCCTGATCCAGCAATGTCACGTCGAGCATGGCGCCCAGGATCTCCTCCGCCACGCTCCCGGCAACAGCCGCCATCGGCGTGATGAAGCAATCGGAGGCATAGGATGCGACCGCGGCGTACATCCGGCGCGCCACCACGCCCTTCAACGAAGTCCGCTTCCCGGCGGCCGTCCGCAGCTCCGGCAATTCGGCGCAGAGTTCGTCGAGCAGCCCGGTTAAGCGGCGCGCAGCCGCCTCATACGCTGCACGCACATCGTCCGTGCGCCCTCGCGCCTCAACGACCAGATCAATCGGTCCATCCTGCAAATGCAGCCGCCGGCCATCAGACAGCAATGCGATTTGCGGGAACCTTGTCATGCCCGAGGCCCCGGGATCGGGTTCTGCCATGGCAGCTGGCGAACATCGTCGCCGTTCTGCACCTCTGAGAGCGGCTTCACGTAATCCATGTGCCCGCCGAGCGCGGCATAGTCGGACAGCTTCATCGTGAACTCGATCGGCGCAACCAGCGCCGGCGTCGGCACGTAGCCGAACGCGCCCGCCGGCATCTGCGTCACGTCGACCATGTAGGTGATGCCGCCGCCCGGCCAGACATAGACCGGCGCGCCGCCGCTGGTGACGCGCGTCAGCGCATCCTTCACCGAGCGCGTCAGCCGCACCGGGTTGTCGGTGACGCCGGCGCGCAGTGAGCCACCGGCTCCGGCCATGAACAGCACCGTGCACAGCGCCGGCTCGCAATTCTCCTGGATGCGCTCGACCGAGAATTTCAGGTCGTCGGGCATCTCGGTCTCGACCGGCTTCAGGGCCTCGTCGAGCACGTAATAAGACGAATGCTCGCCGGTCGTGGAGACCATCAGCATCGAGAGACCCGGCTTTGCTTCCTTGGCATCGAACGGCCCGAGGATCGCCAGCGGATCGGAGATGTCAGTGCCGCCCCACCCCGTGCCGGGATCGGCGACCTGGAAATAACGGCCGGGCGTCGAGCGGCGGCCCTTCATCTTGATGCCGGTGTCGGCGATGTCGAGCAGCTTGCCGGCCTGATGCTCCGAGAGCACGCCGGTGATGTGATCATCGACCACGACGACCTCGTCGACCTTGCCGTGCCACTGCTTGGCGAACATGCCGATCGTCGCCGAGCCGCAGCCGACCCGCATGCGCTCTTCCTTCATGCCGTTGACGATCGGCGGTTGGCCGGCCTGGACGATGACGCTCGCGCCGCCGTCGATGGTCAGCTCGACCGCCTTGCAATTGGCGAGATCCATCAGCGTGTCGCAGGTGACGCGCCCCTCCTTCTTGGAGCCGCCGGTGAGATGATGCACGCCGCCCAGCGACAGCATCTGCGAGCCGTATTCGCTGGTGGTGACGTGGCCGACGGCCTCGCCCTGCGCACGGACCGTGGCGGTCTCCGGCCCAAGATAGCGATCGGTGTCGATCTTCACCTTGATGCCGCAATAGGAGAAGATGCCTTCGGTGACGACAGTCACCATGTCGACGCCGTCGACCTCCGCGGAGACGATGAAGGGCGCCGGCTTGTAGTCGGGATAGGTCGTGCCTGCGCCGATCGCTGTCACGAAAGTCGAAGGTTCATGGACGATCTTGCCGTCCCAATCTTCGGTGCGGCTGAACGGGACCAGCTTGCCGCCATGCGAGACCGTGCGCTCCAGGATCACGTGCGGATCGACGCGGACGAGCTTGCCGTCGTGGTTGGCGTAGCGATCGCAGGCCCCCGCCGCGCCCGGCTTGATGTAGCACATCACCGGACACGCATCGCAGCGGATCTTGTCGATAGCAGCGCTCGTCGTTTCCATCACCATGTCAGAGCCAGCGAGACCGCGGTTATCATTCGTATACGAACGATGGTGCGCGCGCCCCGGATGGCTGTCAAGCGGCGGTGCAGCGCAAAAGATGCGGCTGCTGCATAAAACCTCATTTGCCTATCCGCTCTGTCCACAAAGAAGGCAGTCGCGCTGCAGTGCGGCATGCATGGCTTGCACGTTTGTGTACAAACGGTATCGTCGCGACGTAGATTTTCGCCATGACTTGGCCGAGCGCTTGGAAACGAGGATGACGCAGACACCGATCCGCCTCACCGTGAACGGCAGGATCCACGAGGTCGCTGCAGCGCCGGAGACGCCGCTGCTCTACGTGCTGCGCAACGATCTCGCGCTCAACGGCCCGAAATATGGTTGCGGCCTCGGCGAATGCGGCACCTGTACTGTCCTGATCGACGGGGCCGCGGCCCGCTCCTGCGTGATTCCCGTCAGTGGCTGCGCCGGCCGCGACATCGTGACGCTCGAAGGGCTCGGCACGCGCGACAAGCCTGACCTCGTGCAGCAGGCCTTCGTCGACGAGCAGGCCGCACAATGCGGCTACTGCCTCAACGGCATGATCATGACCACCAAGGCGCTGCTCGCGATCAACCCGCGGCCGACGGAGCAGGAGGCGCTGGCGGCGCTACGCTACAATCTCTGCCGCTGCGGCACGCATGTTGAAATCCTGCGCGCCGTGATGCGCGCTTCCGGCCAGCTCACCGAGGCCGTTGATTGATGGCCTCCCCTGCCCCTGATGGAGCTGAGCGCCAATCCGGCTCGCTCGTCGTCGCGCGCACCGTGGACGAACTCACATCCGAGACTTTCATCCGCATCACCGCGGATGGATCGGTCAGCGCCTATAACGGCCATGTCGATCTCGGCACCGGCATCCGCACCGCGCTCGGCCAGATCGTCGCCGAGGAGCTCGATGTGTCCTTTGCGCGCGTCGTCGTGGTGCTCGGCGACACTGCGGTGGTGCCGAACCAGGGCGCGACGATCGCGAGCGAAACCATCCAGATCACCGCCGTGCCCCTGCGCAAGGCCGCGGCGCAAGCACGCCACTTCCTGATCGCGCGCGCGGCCGAGCGGCTGGAGCTGCCGGCGGCGGATCTCAGAATCGAGGACGGTCTCGTGCGCGGCCGCGACAACCGCAGCATCAGCTATGGCGAATTGATCGGCGACGAGACGATCAGCCTCGAGCTTGCCGACGACGTCACCGTCAAGGCGGTCGGCGATTATGCCATCGTCGGCCAGTCGATGCCGCGCGTCGATCTTCCCGCCAAGGCCACGGGCGAGTTGACCTTCGTTCACGATATCCGCGTCCCCGGCATGCTGCACGGCCGCGTGGTGCGCCCGCCCTATGCCGGCGTCGATGCCGGTCCGTTCGTCGGCACCAGCCTGATCGCGGTCGATGAAGCGTCAGTACGCGACGTTCCCGGGCTTGTCGCCGTGGTGCGCATCGGCGACTTCGTCGGAATCGTCGCCGAGCGTGAGGAAAATGCGATCCGTGCGGCGGAGCAGCTCAAGGTGAGCTGGAAGCCGACGCCTGAGCTGACCGATCTCGCCGACGTCGAGACTGCGCTACGCGCCAATCCATCGACACCGCGCACGCTGATCGACAAGGGCGACGTCGATGCGGCCATTGCCGGCGCGTCCAAGCCGATGCAGCGCACTTACGTGTGGCCGTATCAGATGCACGCCTCGATCGGCCCGTCCTGCGCCGTCGCGGATTTTCAGGACGACAACATCAGGGTCTGGTCGGGCACGCAAAATCCGCACGTGCTGCGCAGCGACCTCGCGCTGCTGATCGAGCGTCCCGAGAGCGAGATCGAGGTGATCCGGCTGGAGGCGGCCGGCTGCTACGGCCGCAACTGCGCCGACGACGTCACCGCCGACGCGCTGCTCCTCTCGCGCGCGGTCGGCCGCCCCGTGAGGGTTCAGTTGACGCGCGAGCAGGAGCACGCCTGGGAGCCCAAGGGCACCGCGCAGCTCATCGACGTCAATGGCGGTCTGGATGCGGACGGCGGTATCGCGGCATATGATCTCGCCACGCGTTATCCCTCGAATGCCGCACCGACTCTGGCGCTGCTGCTGACGGGTCGGATCTCGCCCGAACCTGCCGTGCTGCAGATGGGCGATCGCACCGCGATCCCGCCCTACGATTACGACCACATGCGCGTCGTCGCGCACGACATGCCGCCGATCGTGCGCGCCTCCTGGTTCCGCGGCGTCTCCGCGCTGCCGAACACCTTTGCGCACGAATCCTACATCGACGAAGCCGCAACCGAGGCCGGCGTCGATCCGATCGAATACCGCCTGCGCTATCTGAAGGACCAGCGCGCCGTCGATCTCGTCAATGCGGTCGCCGAGCGCGCGGGCTGGACGCCCCGGCCGGTGCGCGAGGAGCAGGACGGGGAGATCGTGCACGGGCGCGGCTTTGCCTATGCGCTCTACGTCCACAGCAAGTTTCCCGGCTACGGCGCGGCGTGGTCGGCATGGATCGCTGATGTCGCGGTGAACAAATCGACCGGCGATGTCAGCGTGACCCGCGTGGTTGCGGGACAGGATTCCGGATTGATGATCAATCCGAACGGCGTCCGCCACCAGATCCACGGCAACGTCATCCAGTCCACCAGCCGCGCGCTGATGGAAGAAGTCTCGTTCGAGCGCGGCGTCGTGGCCGCGCGGGAATGGGGCGCCTATCCGATCATCCCCTTCCCCGACGTGCCCAAGATCGACGTGCTGATGCTGCCGCGTCAGGACCAGCCGCCGCTCGGCGTCGGCGAGTCCGCCTCGGTGCCGAGCGCGGCGGCAATTGCGAACGCGATCTTCGATGCCACCGGTGTGCGCTTTCGCGAGCCGCCGTTTACGCCCGAACGCATTCTGAGGGGATTGCACGGTGAAACATCGCCCGTGCCGCAGGCCCTGCCCGCGCCCTCCGCGCCGCAGCCGTCGCGCATCTGGCAAAATCCCTTCGCCAAACGCGCCGGCATTGTCGCGACGATTGCCGCCGTCTGCACCGCCGCGATCGGCATTGGCGCGGCGCTTCTGCCGGGGCGCGCGATTGCCCCGATCGCCCGGCCCGACGCATCGGTCTATTCCGCGGCGACGATCGCGCGCGGAGAGCAGCTCGCGGCGCTCGGCAATTGCGCGGAGTGCCACACCGCGATCAATGGCGTGCTCAATGCCGGCGGCCGCGCCCTGGAGACGCCGTTCGGCACGATCTATACGACCAACATCACGCCCGACGTCGAGACCGGCATCGGCGCCTGGTCATACCCGGCGTTCGAGCGCGCGATGCGCGACGGGCTACACCGCGACGGGCGGCAGCTCTATCCCGCCTTTCCCTACACGCATTTTTCGAAAACCAGCGATGCCGACATGCAGGCGCTGTACGCGTACCTGATGGCGCAGCCTGCGGTGCGCGCAACAACACCCGCGAACACGCTCGCCTTCCCGTTCAATCTGCGCCCGTTGCTCGCGGGATGGAATGCGCTGTTTCACTCGGCGAACCCGTTCAGACCCGACCCCGCCAAATCCGAGCAATGGAATCGCGGCGCTTATCTGATCGAAAGTCTCGGCCATTGCAGCGCCTGCCATTCGCCGCGCAACGCTCTCGGCGCCGAGCAGCGCGGGGCATATCTTGCCGGCGGCTTTGCCGAGGGTTGGGAGGCGCCGCCGCTGACCTCGCTCTCGCATGCGCCGATCCCATGGAACGAGGACGAGCTATTCGCTTACTTGCGAACGGGATATTCGCGCTATCACGGCGTGGCCGCCGGCCCGATGGCGCCTGTTGTCAGGGATCTCAAGGCCCTGCCCGACCAGGACATCCGCGCGATGGCGGTCTATCTCAACTCGTTCAACGACACCGCGCCCGACGCGCCTGCGCTCGCGGTAAAACTCGAGAGCGCAACGCAAGTCACCGTCGCCTCGTCTACCGGCGCGCGGCTCTATCAGGGCGCCTGCGCCGTCTGCCACGAGGTCGGCGGCTTACCGCTGTTCGGCAGCCGGCCCTCGCTCGCGCTTAACAGCAATCTGCACAGCGCGACGTCGGACAATCTGGTGCAGGTGATCCTGCACGGCATCGCTGAGCCCGTGTCGAGCGACCTCGGCTACATGCCCGCGTTCCGGAACAGCATGAGCGACGTGCAAATCGAGGAGCTCGTCAGGTTCCTGCGCGGCCAGTTCGCGCCGGACAAGCCGGCGTGGACCGGCGTGCGCGAGACGATTGCGCGGGTGCGCAATTCAATCCACTAAGCGTGCTTCTTCACTTCCACCGGCGGCGTGCCGTGGGTGTGGAACGAATCGATCGTCTTCAGCCCCCACGCCTGGCCCTTTTTGCGCTCCTCCTCGGTCCACACGATCGGCTTCCAGTCCGGCGCGAGGATCAGGCGCGCGCCGGCATTGGCGACCTCGACGCGGTTGCCACCGGGCTCGTAGACGTAGAGGAAGAAGGTCTGCTGGATCGCGTGCTTGTGCGGGCCGGTCTCGATGTGGATGCCGTTCTCCAGGAAGATGTCGGCAGCGCGCAGAATTTCCTCGCGGCTGTCGAGCGCATAGGTGACGTGGTGGAAGCGGCCCGGCACGCCTGAATGGTCGAGCGAATAGGCGAAATCGTAGCTCTTGTTCGACATCGTCAGCCACATCGCCGCTTCCCGCCCGTCATTGAGCACGATCTGCTCGGTGAGGCGGCAGCCGAGGTAGTTCTCGAAGAACTCGCGGTTGGCCTTGATGTCGACGGCGAGGCAGTTGAGATGGTCGAGACGGCGGACATTGACGCCGCGCGCGGGAAAGCGCTGGGCCTGGTTCTTCAGCGCCGGCTTCAGCTCCGGCGGCGCCTGATACCATTCGGTCTCGTAATAGAGCTCGACGATGTGGCCGTCGGGGTCGCGGCAGCGGAAGGTCGGCCCCTGCCCCATGTCGCCGTCGATCCAGCCGATGTCGAAGCCGGAGCCCTTGAGCGCGGCCACGCGGCGCTCAAGCGCCTGCTGGCTGCGCGCGCGCAGCGCCATGTGCTCCATGCCTGAGGTCTTCGACGCCGTCAGCTTGAGCGAGTAGCGCTCGTAATCGTCCCAGCCGCGTAAGTACACCGACTCGCCCTTCTGGCCGCTGACGGTCATGCCCATGACGTCGACGAAGAATTTCAGACTTTCCTCGGGCTTGGGCGTCAGCAGCTCCATATGGCCGAGATGAGCAAGATCGAGGATCGGTTCGGGTTGCATGCTTTCCTCCAGGGCGCAGCTGGCGATCCGCAGACCGGATCGCGTCATCGGGCGCAAGGCTGCAACGCGCTTATGCCCGGAGGCGGTCACGCGGACCGCTATTTGTACCAATGTACAAATGATTAGGTCTCGTCAACAAATCAAACGTTGCCCGGATCGAATGGAGACGTCCCCCGAACGGTGGACTGACTGGCCGGATGGTAAAATGTTCCTTAATTGCTTCTCTCTCCAACGGGCTGAAATTGCGCCAATTTCCCGCCGTTTCCGCCCGCAAATATGCAATCGGAACAAACCTCACGGCCGAATTGTCGCGGATTTAACGAAGTGCCCGCGCCTGCCGCTTAACCGTTTGTCCAGCGACGGCCGCGCATAGTCCGAGCAAATCCCTTGCTCTTGCCAGGTTCATTCATCGTGACATCCTTTGGACGCGTGATTTCGGTTCGCGGATCGCTCGCCCGGGTCGGGCTGCTGGCAGAAAGCCAGATGCCGATCTCGGAAGTTCGGGCGACCGTCGGCCGCTTCGTCAGTATTCGCAGCGCCAGCTCGGTCATCGTCGCGATGATCACCGAGGTGTCCTGCGAGAACCTGTCGAACAGCGACAATTATATTGCGATTGCCTCGGTCGACCTGCTCGGCGAGATTCTCAACGCCAGCGACAAGCCGAAATTCCAGCGCGGTGTCACCAACTATCCGACGATCGGCGATGCCGTCGATCTGATTACCAGCCAGGAGCTGCGCACGATCTACGCGCCGACCGGCTCGGACCAGATCAATGTCGGCTTCCTCCAGCAGGACCGCTCGGTCGTCGCCTATGTCGATGTCGAGGAAATGCTGTCCAAGCACTTTGCGGTGCTGGGATCGACCGGCGTCGGCAAATCCACCGGCGTGTCGCTCCTGCTCAACGAGATCCTGAAGGCGCGCCCGAACCTGCGCATCTTCCTGCTGGACGTGCACAACGAATATGGCCGCTGCTTCGGCGACCGCGCGCTGGTGCTCAACCCGCGGAACCTGAAGCTGCCGTTCTGGCTGTTCAATTTCGAGGAAATCGTCGACGTGCTGTTCGGCGGCCGCGCCGGCGTGCCCGAGGAGCTCGACATCCTGGCCGAAGTGATCCCGCTGGCCAAGGGGGTCTACACCCAATACCAGAACGCCGACCGCATCGGCCTCAAGCGCATCGATCCCAAGCAGATCGGCTACACCGTCGACACCCCGGTGCCGTACCGCCTGGTCGACCTGATGTCGCTGATCGACGAGCGCATGGGCAAGCTCGAGAACCGCTCCTCGCGCATCATCTATCACAAGCTGATCTCGCGCATCGAAGCCGTGCGCAACGACCCGCGCTACGCCTTCATGTTCGACAACGCCAATGTCGGCGGCGACACCATGGCCGAGGTCATCAGTCATCTGTTCCGCCTGCCGGCGAACGGCAAGCCGATGACGGTGATGCAGCTCGCCGGCTTCCCCGCCGAGGTCATCGATTCCGTCGTCTCGGTGCTGTGCCGCATGGCCTTCGATTTCGGCCTGTGGAGCGACGGGGTCTCACCGCTGCTGTTCGTCTGCGAGGAAGCGCATCGCTACGCCTCCGCCGACCGCAACGTCGGCTTCGGGCCGACCCGCAAGGCGGTGTCGCGCATCGCCAAGGAAGGCCGCAAATACGGCGTCTATCTCGGTCTCATCACCCAGCGTCCGGCCGAGCTCGACGCCACCATCATCTCCCAGTGCAATACGCTGTTCACGATGCGTCTTGCCAACGAGCGCGACCAGGCGCTGCTGCGCGCCGCGGTGTCGGACGCCGCCGCGAACCTGCTCTCCTTCGTACCCTCGCTCGGCACGCGTGAAGTGCTGGCCTTCGGCGAAGGCGTCGCACTGCCGACCCGGTTGCGCTTCAAGGAGGTGCCACCGCACCAATTGCCGCGCGGCGAGGCTACCATCAGCAGCGTGCCTTCGGTCACCTCCGGCCACGACATGCATTTCGTCAGCGCCGTGCTCGAACGCTGGCGCGGCGCCACCTCGCAGCGTGACGTGCCGAACGACCCGGTGTTCTCGGCTCCACCCGCCAAGACGCTTTCCAACGTCGAAGCCCCGATGCTGCAGCCCTCGATGGGGCTCGATCCGGACCGCTTCTCGCTCCTGAAGAAGCCGCTGCGGTAAAGACTCTCGTGTCCCGGACGCGCTGCAGCGTGACACGCTGCTGCGCAGAGCCGGGACCCACGCCACAATCACGGCACTCTCGGAGGCATGGGCGCCGGCTCAGCAGCGCACCGCGTCGGACGATGCTTCGCATCTGCGCTGCGTCCGGGGTGCGAGACGCCTCTGGAGCCTCTCGCCCGCATCGACTATGGTCTCCGGCCGCAAGCCGGAATCCATGACCATGACACAGCCCGCGCAACGCTTTCCCGCTCCCGCTCTCGATACGCTGCCCGATGACATCCGCACGCGTCTTCTCGCGGTGCAGGAGAAGAGCGGCTTCGTGCCGAACGTGTTCCTGACGCTGGCCTACCGTCCCGACGAATTCCGCGCGTTCTTCGCCTATCACGACGCGCTGATGGAGAAGGACGGCGGCCTCACCAAGGCCGAGCGCGAGATGATCGTGGTCGCGACCTCGGCCGCCAACCAGTGCCAGTATTGCGTGATCGCCCACGGCGCGATCCTGCGCATCCGCGCCAAGAACCCGCTCATTGCCGACCAGGTCGCGGTGAACTACCGCAAGGCCGACATCACGCCGCGGCAAAAGGCGATGCTCGATTTTGCGATGAAGGTCTCGGCCGACGCGCAGCGGATCTGCGAGGACGATTTCGCCGCGCTCGCGCCGCACGGCTTCAGCGACGACGACGCCTGGGACATCGCCGCGATCTCCGCCTTCTTTGCGCTGTCGAACCGGCTGGCGAATTTCACTGGCATGCGCCCGAACGACGAGTTCTACCTGATGGGACGCGTGCCGAAGAAGTGACGGACAAGACATGACCGAGATGGACTGGCCCGAAATCCTGCTGCGCCTCGGCACCGCGACGCTCGCCGGCAGCGCGATTGGCCTGAACCGCGACCTGCACGGCAAGCCGATCGGGCTGAAGACGCTCGGCATCGTCGGGCTATCCACCGCAACCGTCGTGCTGCTCGCGGTCCAGTTCGCCGAGCCCGGCAAGATCACCGATGCGACGAGCCGCGTGATCCAGGGCATCCTGACCGGCATCGGCTTCCTCGGAGCCGGCGTCATCGTCCACGAGAGCGATCGTTTTCGCGTGCGCGGCCTGACCAGCGCGGCCTGCACCTTCCTCGCCGCCTGTCTCGGCATTGCGTGCGGCGCCGGGCAATGGAAAATCGTCCTGGTCGCATTGGCCTTCACTTTCGTGCTGCTCACGATTGGCCGCCGTGTCGAACGCTGGCTGCATCGCGCCCTCGGTGGCAAGGAAGATCCGCACCGGGCGGAGGCTTCGCCGAAGACGAGCCCCCAGGACAGCGGCTAGAATCGCAACCGCCGGCCCCAAAGCGGCTTCAGCAGTTCGAGCGCCGTGAGCACCAGCAATCCCGCGCCGAGCGTGACCATCAGATCGTCCAGGTGCAGGGGACCGAACCGGAACAGACTGGACGCCGGCGGCCAGAACAGGGCCGCAGCGAGAATGGACGCGATCGACAGGAATATCCAGAGCAAGGCCGGGTTCGGGCGGAAGAAGGCTGACACGAACGACGCGCTGAAGGACCGGTTGGCCAGCACCAGCGCGACGATGCAGACGACGAGCGCGATGAAGGCCAGCGTGCGCGCCTCGTCGGGCGGAATGCCAGAACGAAGCGCAACGACGAAGATCGCGGCGATCAGAACAAATGCAATGCCCCCCTGCAGGACGCTCCAGCCGACCAAGGCCCACGAGAACAGCACTGCATCAGCACGCCGCGGCGGGCGGCTCATGACATCGCGCTCCTCCCGCTCGGCTTCGAACACAAGCGAGCAGACGGGGTCGATGATCAGCTCCAGAAACGCGATGTGAACGGGACCGAGAATCACGGGAAGCCCGAACACCAGGGGAAGCAGGGCTAGCCCCGCGATCGGAACGTGCACGGCGAAAATGAAGGCCATCGCCTTGCGGAGATTGTCGTAGATCCGGCGCCCCAGCCGAATGGATGCGACGATCGAGCCAAAATCGTCGTCGAGCAGAACGATCGAGGATGCCTCGCGGGCGACATCGGTGCCGCGGCCACCCATCGCGATCCCGATATGCGCAGCCTTCAGCGACGGCGCGTCGTTGACGCCGTCGCCGGTCATCGCGACGATCTCGCCGTTGCGCTTCATCGCCTGAACGATCCGCAGCTTCTGCTCCGGCAGGACCCGCGCGAACACGTTCACGTTCCTGACGAGTGCCTCCAGCCCGCTCTCGTCCGCGAGCTTGATCTGCTCACCGGTCGCGACCTCGTTGACGTCGAGCCCGGCCTGCCCGGCGATCGCCATGGCGGTCGCCGGATAGTCGCCCGTGATCATGACGACGCGGATGCCGGCCGAACGACATTCGGCCACTGCCTCGGGGACGTGCGGACGAAGCGGATCGGCCAACCCGACCAGACCGAGGAAGCGAAAGGGGAAGCCCTCCTGCGAGCTCGGCAGGGCCTCGCCGTCGTACGCCGCGGCGGCAACGCCGAGCACGCGAAGACCGTCCTTCGCCATCGCCGCGACCGCATCCCGCATCGCGTCCTGGTCCGCACCGTCCAACTTGCAGAGGCGCGCGATCGCTTCGGGAGCCCCCTTGGCCGAGGCGAACACTCCCTGGGACGATTGCCAAACCTGGGTCATCGCCAGCAGCTCGGGGCGCAGGCCGTAGGTGCGGATCAAGGTCCAAGCACCCGGGATTTCATCATCCTCCGGCAGGCTCGCCTGCGCGAACACGTGCAGGGCCTTCTCCATCGGATCGAACGGTTCCGGCGAGCTCGCCAGAGCACTGCAACGCGCCAGCTCGAAAAACTCCGCTCCCACGGGCACCGCCTGCGAAGACACAAGGCGCATGCTCGTTCCGTCGCCCAGCCTCAGTTCCGCAACCGACATCCGGTTCTGCGTCAGCGTGCCGGTCTTGTCAGTGCACAGCACCGTGGCGGAGCCGAGCACCTCGATCGCGGCCGCGCGCCGCGTCAGCACGCGCGCCTTCGAGATGCGCCAGGCACCCATGGCCATGAACACCGTGAGGACGACGGCGAACTCCTCAGGCAGCATCGACATGCCGATCGCGATGCCTCCGAGCATCGCCTGCAGCCAATCCCCGCGCAACGTTCCATAAAGCAGGACAGCCGCCAGGCTGATCGCCGCGCCGCCGAGAAAGCAAAGCCGGACGAGCCGTGCGGTCTGCTGCTGCAGCCGCGGCGGCTCCTGTTGCAAGCCATGCAGCGACAGTCCGATCTTCCCGATCTCGCTGCGAGGGCCGGTGGCATCGACCTCGGCCAGGCCCTCGCCTCGCACGACCAGCGAGCCCGAATACACGAACGGCAGGTCATCGCCGCCCGGGCGATGGTCGGCCAAGGCGGCCTTTTCAGTCAAGGAAGCCTCGGCGACCGGCGTCTCGATGGCTTGCTTGCGGACCGGAACCGATTCTCCGGTCAGCAGGGACTCGTCAACCGCCAGATCGTGCGCACTGACGAGCACCGCATCCGCCGGAATCCGATCGCCTTCGGCCAGGACGAGGAGATCGCCGCGGACGACGTCCCGGCCCGCGATGCGCCGGCGCTCCCCGTCCCTGACCACGAGCGCTCGCGGACTGGTCAGCTCTCGCAACGCCTCCAGCACGCGCTCGGTGCGGGTTTCCTGCACGATCGTGATCACGACGGAGATGGCGCCGAATGCCAGGAGAAGCATCGCCTCGCGGAGGTCGCCGAGCAGCAGGTAGACCAGCCCGCCACATAGAAGGAGGGCGAGCATCGGCTCGCGCAGCACCTCGAGCACGATGCGCAGCGGCGTGCGCCGTTCGGGCCGAGGCAGCTCGTTGTAACCGTCCTGTTGCAGCCGAAGTTGGGCCTCGGTTTCGCTGAGCCCAACCGAACTTGCGCCTTCTTCCTTGCTCACGTCTTCCGCCGCATGCTCCAGAGACTTCCAGCCCCCACGACGGCTGTCACGAGCAGGACGGCGACGAAGGTCTGAATGATGGTGAAGTTCAGGGCATCACGCGCGACGAACAGCGCGGTGAGCGCGCCGGCGACGATGAAAACGATGCGAAAGATGAGGCTCATGGTCGTGTCTCCAAATCTGCATGACTTGGAGCCCGGACCCTCGGCGGGGCGCAACGATGCTTCTGCAACCATGCAGAGAGACTTTAGCCCGTCACAGCGGCGCAGATTTGCGACAAGTCAAGCCTGATCCGGCAATCGCCGCATCTGGCCGGCCGACGGGTGCGACGTGATGTCCCGCCGCGAGCGATCAGCCGCGGCATCGCTCATGGTTGCAAGGCGCCGTGCCGCTAGCGCTTCGCCATCAACTCGAGCGCCGGAGCAAAGCGCTCCGCGAACGTCAACGATTTGGCGTGGTGAACTGCGGCAAAGGATGCCGAGATTCCTGCCGAAGCGACCGCGAGCAAGGCAATGACGAAAACCAGACGGCGCATGTCCGCCTCCTGTGTGAGCTCGACTACCCCATAGAGATGGGACGGATCTGTTTCAGGACGGTTTCATGGGCGCGAAAATTGATTTCACTCAAGCGCCTGTGATGGGATTCGGCTTATCGGGGCCCAAGCCATAACCAACTAACAGTCATCGGCGTGTTTTGCAGCGAAATGCGAGCCGCGTTGGGAATTTTACACCCGCCTCTGCGATCCTGAGCAATGCGACGACGAGCAGCATCCGCCGGAATGTGGAGTCATCGAGGACTATTCAAATGAAGATCGTGATCCAGAAGCTCAATGGCCTGTGGCACCTCATCGTCGGATCGTGCCTGATCCGAACGCCCTTCCTGGATACCCAGGACCGCGCGCTGGTGGTCACTTACGCCCGCCGCGCCTATCCCGGCGCCAGGATATTCCAGCGCGACTGACGCGAGCTGCTGCGCATGGTGGCCAGCTCACGAGAGCGATTCCCGACGCCCCTAATCATCGTCCTCCGGACCGCACCAGCCGGGCAGGTAGATCGCGTCCTTGCTCTTGGCTGCGGACATCGCCTTCTCGAGCGCCTTGTCGAAATCGGCCTCCACCACCTTGCGCGTGACCTTTCGGCGCAGGAAATCGGCCCACAGGAATTCGGAGAACGGCGTGGTGTCCTTGGCGAAGCCGCCCAGGCGGCGCAATTCGCCGGCAAGGCTGCGGAACGGATCGTCCTTGAGATCGGCAACCGATTTCGGCAGGTCGCGGAACTGTCGCCGTTCGCCCTTGGCGTCGTAAGGGTAGACCCAACGCTTGTTGTCCATCACGCCCCAGAACGCCTCGCGCTCGACCATGCGCAGATCGCCGACGATGGTCACCAGCACCTCCTTGACGCCTTCGTCGTGCAGCGCGCGGCCGAGATGATGATGGTCGATCACGTAGTAGCGCGCGTCCGGACCGTAGACGACGGGGATCATGTGCTTGCCGAGCAGATCGGCCTGCTTCTTCTTGTCATGCTCGCGCCAGCGCTTCCGCTTCTCCTTGACCTCGCGCATGCCGACCGTCATCTGCGTCGGCCGGAGCGACAGGATCGGGACCGGATGCACTCTCGGCTCACGCGCGTTGGTCGTGGTCATGGTCGAAGGCCCCTCGCATGGATGCAGCTGACGGTTCAGGTTCCCGGACTATGACATGGGCCATGCGCTGGCAAAACGTGTTCGGAAGGACGCGAGATCACAAGCCGATGTAGAGGGAACGAAGATGGGAGTCCTCGGCTCCTGCTATGTCCGCTGCTGCAACGCACCCCCTTGCGTCCCCTGCCGCCGACATGACGGCCGGTTCCGGGATCGCTTTCCACAGTCCATGCACAAATAGTGCGAGCGTACAAATGCACGCGGTAATTGCGAAGATTTTCTGCAACGCGTTCATTACGTGTGCTATCTAAAATCGCTGCTTCGGAGTGATCCCCGCCCCATGACTACTCAGCGGCCCATAAGCTCTGATGACGAGCACCGGGTGCTCCAGTTCAGGCCGCGCACCTCGCCTTCCCCGACGGTCCACCGCGGCAATGGCACGGTGCAGCCGTTGCGAGTCGCCCCCCCGCTCGACCTGTCGCGCTACGAGCAGCCCCGTGCCGAGCCGGACGATTTCCGCCATCGGATGCTCGCCAACATCGCGGCGCTGGCCTTCACCATCGCGCTGACCGCCATCGGAATTTGGCTCGCGGTCAGCATCGCCGACCTCCGCCGGACCCAGGATTGCGTGCTGATGGGCCGTCGCGACTGCGTCAAGATCACGACCCCGCACATCTAGGCCCGCCTCGCCGCCGGCCCCGGCGGGCAAGGGGCTCCGGCGGGGCATCCCCAGCCCTGTCTCGCCGCCGGCCCGGCTCCATTGAACTCAGGGCGGCGCTCCGATATACGGGCTTTCGACCCGGCCAGAGGGGGGTTTGAGGGCGTCATCAGGGGCGCGATGCCCACCCACCGTGCCACTCTGGATAATCCGACAAATATCCGCAATATATCAAAGGCTTAGTGATGTCTTCTACATTCGATCAGGTCGCCACGATCATCGCTGAAACCTGCGACATCCCGCGCGACACGATCACGCCGGATAGTCATGCCATCGACGATCTCGGCATCGACAGCCTCGATTTCCTGGACATCGCATTTGCGATCGACAAGCAATTCGGCATCAAGCTGCCGCTGGAAAAGTGGACCCAGGAGGTCAACGACGGCAAGGCGACCACCGAGCAGTATTTCGTGCTGAAGAACTTGTGCGCCCGCATCGACGAACTGGTTGCGGCCAAGGGCGCGAGCGCCTAAGCGCGCCGTCATGCAACTCGAATACTTCCATATGATCGATCGCATCGTCGACCTCAAGGTCGACGAGAAGACGATCGTCGTCGAAGCCCAGGTCCCGAAGGAGAGCACCATCTTCGAGGGGCACTTCCCGGGCTATCCCTTGATGCCCGGCGTGCTCCTGATCGAATCGATGGCGCAGGCCTCGGGCTGGCTTCAGCTTGGCGTGTTCAAGTTTGAACGCATGCCGATCCTTGCCGCCGTGAAGGAGGCCAAGGTCCGCGGCTCGGTCTTCCCCGGCGATCTCATGAGCATCGAGGCGAGCCTCATCCATGAAGGCTCCGGCTATGCCATGACCGAAGCCAAGATCAGGGTCGGCGGCAAACTGCGCGCGAATTCGGCGCTGACCTTCACGCTGATCCCCTTCCCCAATGCGGATATGCGCGGCTACATGACGAAAGTCGCCGAGCGCGTCGGCTTTCCGCAACAGGCCGTATCGCCATGACTGACACTGCTTCGAAGCCCGGCCAGACCGAAGTCTGGATTACCGGCATTGGACTCGCGACCTCGCTCGGCGAGGGCCTGGACGCCAACTGGGCCGCGCTTCAGGAGAGGCGCATCAACGTCGACGAGAAGGGCTTTGCGCCCTACATCGTGCATCCCTTGATGCCTGTCAGCTTCGACAGCCAGATCCCGAAGAAGGGCGACCAGCGCCAGATGGAAGCCTGGCAGCGCATCGGCACCTATGCCGCCGGCCTTGCGCTCGATTCCGCCGGGATCAAGGGCAACAAGGACGTCCTGTCGAAGATCGACATGGTGGTGGCCGCCGGCGGCGGCGAGCGCGATCTCAACGTCGACACCGGCGTCTTGACGGCCGAGGCCAAGGGCGCGAACGCGCCCGGCTTCCTCAACGAGCGCTTGATGAGCGATCTCAGGCCGACGCTGTTCCTGGCGCAGCTCTCCAACCTGCTCGCCGGCAACATCGCCATCGTGCACGGACTTGGCGGCACCTCGCGCACCTTCATGGGCGAAGAGGTCGCGGGCGCCGACGCTGCCCGCATTGCGCTTGCGCGCATCGCCTCGGGCGAGAGCGACATCGCGCTGGTCGGCGGCTCGCACAACGGCGAACGCAAGGACTTGCTCGTCCTCTACGAATTCGGCGATTTCAACCTCAAGGACAAGTTCGCTCCCGTCTGGGCGCGCAAGGACCACGCCGGCTTCGCGCTGGGATCTGCCGGCGCCTTCCTGGTGCTGGAATCGAAAGCGCATGCGCAAGCGCGCGGCGCAAAGCCGTTCGCAAGACTGTCGAGCGTCGTCGCCGACCTCGCCCGGCGCAAGCAGCCCGGCGACATGGCCGCCACGTTGGAGCAGCTGTGGGCCAAGCTGCCCAGGCGCGAAGGTAAAGGCGCGATCATCTCAGGCGCGACCGGTGCGGAGCCCGCGACAAGCGAAGAGCGCGGCTTCCTGAAGGGCCATGCCGACTACCCGGTGCGTTCGACCGGCACGATGTTCGGCCACACCATGGAGACGCAATTCCCGCTCGGCATCGCGCTCGCCGCGCTGTCGATCTCGCGCGGCGCGCTGTTCCCGCCGAACGATTCCACGGGCACCGAGATTGAAATGCAGGGAGCGCCCACCCAGATTGTGGTGGTGGGGGCCGGACACTGGCGCGGCGAAGGCATGGCGCTGGTCGAGGCAGTTAGCTAGCTCTATCGGGGGATCGACATGACTGCACCACGCGACAAACTCGGGCGCCCCGTCGTCGTCGTCACCGGCATGGGCATCATGACCTCGCTCGGTGCCGGCAAGGCCGACAATTGGGCCAAGCTCGTCGCCGGCGAATCCGGCATCCGCACCATCACGCGCTTTCCGGTCGACGGCCTGAAGACCACGATGGCCGGCACCGTCGATTTCGTCAGCGTCGATCCGTTCTCCTCCACCGGCCTGTCCGAGCGGATGGCTGAACTCGTGACGGAGGAAGCGCTCGAGCAGGCCGGCATCGGCGCCAAGGCCGATTTCCCGGGCCCGCTCTTCCTCGCGGTTGCGCCGGTCGAAGTCGAATGGCCGCAGCGCCGCGAGCTCGGCCGCGCCGTCGGTGCGCTCGACTTCAACTATGACGATCTCTTGCGCATCTCCGGCGGCGGCAAGTACAGCGCCTATCATCACCGCTTCATGTTTGGCTCGGTGGCCGCGCATCTCGCCGAGACCTTCGGCACCAAGGGCTCGCCGATCTCGCTGTCGACGGCCTGCGCGTCCGGAGCCACCTCGATCCAGCTCGGCGTCGAGGCGATCCGCCGCGGCGAGACCGATGCTGCGCTGTGCGTCGCGACCGACGGCACCGTGAACCCCGAGGCGCTGGTACGCTTCTCGCTGCTCTCGGCGCTGTCGACCCAGAACGATCCGCCGCAGGCGGCCTCCCGCCCCTTCTCCAAGAACCGCGACGGCTTCGTCATGGCCGAAGGCGCCGGCGCGCTCGTGCTGGAAAGCTACGAGGCCGCCACCGCGCGTGGCGCAAAAATCCTCGGCGTGATCGCCGGCTGCGGCGAGCTCACCGATTCCTTCCATCGCACCCGCTCGTCGCCCGACGGCAAGCCGATCATCGGCTGCATGAACAAGACGCTGGCCGATGCCGGCATGACGCCTGACCAGATCGACCACATCAACGCGCACGGCACCGCGACGCCCGAGAACGACAAGATGGAGTTCAACACGACATCGGCCGTGTTCGGCGAGCTCGCGCAGAAGATTCCGGTGACCTCCAACAAGTCGATGGTCGGCCACACCATCTCGGCGGCAGGCGCGGTCGAGGCGATCTTCTCGCTGCTCACGCTCGAGCATCAGCGCATCCCGCCGACGATCAACTACGAGACGCCGGATCCCACGATCCTGTTCAACGTCGTCGGCAACAAGGCGCGCGACGCCCGCGTCACCGCGGTGATGTCGAACTCGTTCGGCTTCGGCGGTCAGAACGCCTCGTTGATCCTGACCCGCGAACCGGCCTGACCGGACGCATGGCGCTGCTTCCTGCGAGCACGAAGGCCCGCGCGCGGGAGGCTGCGAAATCGATCGGCGGCAGCCTGATAGGCGCCGCCACCGTCGGCATGCTGCGCACCACGCGCTATTTCGATCCGGTCAAGACCTCGGACTTTTTCGCGCGCGTGGTGAAGCTGATCGGCCCGCGCCTGCGCGAGCACCGCATCGGTCGCGCCAACCTCACCGCGGCGTTTCCGGAGAAGTCACCCGAAGAGATCGAAGCCATCCTGATGGGCGTCTGGGAGAATCTCGGACGCGTCGGCGCCGAATTCGCCCATATGGATCACGTCTGGGACTACGACCGCGACCATCCCGAAAACAGCCGGATCGAACTCCCGGCGCGCAGCATCGAGCTGTTCGACCAGATCCGCGACGACGGCAAGCCGGCGCTGATCTTTGCAGCTCACCTCGCCAATTGGGAATTGCCGGCGCTCGCCGCCGTCTCGCATGGCCTCGATGCCGCGATCCTCTACCGCCGGCCCAACATTGCGTCTGCCGACCGCATCATCCAGGAGATGCGCCAGGTCAACATGGGCACGCTGATCCCGGCGGGACGCGACGCGCCGCTGCGCCTCGCTCAGGCGCTCAAGGACGGCAAGCACGTCGCCATGCTGATCGACCAGTATCTCACCGGCGGCGTCGAGGTCACCTTCTTCGGCCGCAAGACCCGCGCCAACCCGATGCTGGCCCGCCTGCTCCGCCAGGTCGAATGTCCGATCCACGGCGTCCGCATCATCCGCCTGCCCGGCGGCCGCTTCGCCGCCGAGATCACCGAGGAGGTCCAACCGGTGCGCGATGCCGACGGCAGGATCGACATCCAGGGCACGACCCAGGCGATCACCAGCGTGGTGGAGAGCTGGGTGCGCGAGCATCCCGAGCAGTGGCTGTGGCTGCATCGCAGGTGGCGGTAGACGCCGTCACTGCGAGGAGCCAAGCGACGAAGCAATCCAGAGTGCCCTCACCGAGAGATTCTCGATTGCTTCGCTCCGCTCGCAATGACGAGTGCGGCCCCTCTACCTTCCCGTCTTCACCTTCGTCCACAGCCGGTTGATGATCCGCTGGGTCGCCGGCTCGCGCGCGGTGATGACGAACAGCTTTGCGAGCGTCGCCTCGTCCGGATAGATGTTCTTGTCGTTCAGGATCTTCGGATCGACCAGCTTCTGGCTGGCGAGGTTGCCGCTCGCGTAGGACAGGAAGTCCGAGTTCCTGGCGGCAATGTCCGGACGGTAGAGATAGTTGATCAGCTCGTAGGCTTCGCTGACGTTCTTGGCATCGGCGGGGATCGCCAGATTGTCGAAGAACATCTGCGCGCCCTCCTTCGGAATCGCGTAGCCGATCTCGATGCCACTGCTGTTGTCTTTCTTGGCCTCGGCCGCGCGGGCGCGCGCCTGCATGATGTCGCCGGACCAGCCGACCACGAAGCAGATCTCGCCGGTGGCGAGCGCGCTCAGATATTCGGACGAGTGGAATTTTCGCACCGACGGGCGAACCTTCGCCACGATGTCGGCGGCCTTCTCGAGGTCGGCCTGCTTGGTCGAGTTCGGATCGAGCCCGAGATAGTTCAGCGCCGCCGGAAAGATGTCGTCGGCGGAGTCGAGCATGTGGACGCCGCAGTCCTTGAATTTGGCGAGGTTCTCCGGCTTGAAGACGATGTCCCAGCTGTCGATCTTGGCATCAGGCCCGAGGATCGCCTTCAGCTTGGCGACGTTGTAGCCGATGCCCGTCGTGCCCCACATGTAGTTCGCGGCGTAGTCGTTGCCGGGATCGTAGGTCGCCAGATGCTTGGTCACCATCGGCCAGGCATTGGCCAAGTTCGGCAGCTTCGACTTGTCGAGCTTCTGGAAGATGTTGGCCTTGATCTGGCGCTGCAGGAAATAGGCCGTGGGCACCACGACGTCATAGCCGGACTTGCCGGCCATCAGGCGCGTCTCCAGCGTCTCGTTGGCGTCAAAGGTGTCGTAGACCACCCTGATGCCGGTCTCCTTGGTGAAGGCCTCAAGGACGTCCGGCGCCACGTAGTTGGACCAGTTGTAGAAGTTGACGACGCGCTCCTCGGCCCCGGCGGGAGGTGAGAGCAAATTCAGCGCTGCGGCGATTGCGAGACCAAGGCGAAACCCCGCGCGGCTGACGTTCGTCATCTCTGTCTACCTCTTGCGTCCACGCACCGCGTCGGACAGCCGCTCCAGGGCGGTGTCCAGCGTCTGGTCCTTCTTGGCAAAGCAGAAGCGCACCACCGAGGTCACCGGGTCCTGCTCGTAGAACGCCGACACCGGGATCGCCGCGACCTTGTAGTCCTTCACGATCCGCCAGCAGAACTCGGTGTCGCTCTCGTTGAGCCCGAGCGGCGACAGGTCGACGGTGAGGAAGTAGGTGCCTTGCGACTTCAGCACGGGGAAGCCGAGGCTCTCCAGCCCCTTGGTCAGGCGGTCCCTGCTCCGGCTCAGGTCCTTGCGCATCGACAGGAAGTAGTCGTCGGACTTGCCGAGGCCGTAGGCGACGGCGGCCTGCAGGTTCGGCGCCGTGGTGAAGGTCAGGAACTGATGCACCTTGGCCGCGACGCGCAACAGCGGCGGCGCGGCGCAGACGAAGCCGATCTTCCAGCCCGTCAGTGAGAAGATCTTGCCGGCCGAGCCGACCTTGATGGTGCGCTCGCGCATGCCGGGAATGGTGATGAGCGGGATGTGCTTGTGCTCGTCGAAAGTGACGTGCTCCCAGACCTCGTCGCAGATCGCGATGACGTCGAACTCCTGGCAGTAGCGCGCCAGCAGCTCGAGATCCTCGCGCGGGAAAACCACCGCGCTGGGATTCAAGGGATTGTTGAACAGCACCGCCTTGGTCTTTGAATTGAAGACGCTTTTCAGCATGTCCTCATTCAGCCGCCAGTGCGGCGGCTCCAGCCGCACGAGGCGCGGAATGCCGCCGGCCTGGCGGATGATCGGCAAATAGGAATCGTACACCGGCTGGAAGCAGACCACCTCGTCACCGGGCTGCACCACCGCGAGGATCGCCGAGGTCAGCGCCTCGGTGCCGCCGGAGGTGACCATCACCTCGCTCATCGGATCGAGCTTGAGGCCATGCCAATGGCCGTAATGGGTCGCGATCGCCTGGCGCAGCTCCGGCAGGCCCATCATCGAGGGGTATTGGTTGTAGCCGTTCAGCGAGGCCTCGGCCGCGGCGCGGCGGATGTCCTCCGGACCCGGATCGTCGGGAAAGCCCTGGCCGAGATTGATGGCGGCATTGTCGCGCGCGGCCTGCGACATCGCCTCGAAGATGGTGACGGGAAGGTCGGCGAAGACCTTGTTCAGCGAGGAACTCTTGGACGTCATCGCGGGGTCAGCCACCGACCTTGCTGGGAAGCCCCGCCGCCTTCCAGCCCAGCATTCCGCCGGCCAGATGCTTGTCGTAAGGCAGGCCCGCCGCCTGAGCCGCGAGCGAGGCCGTCACCGAGCGTTTGCCCGAGCGGCAGGCAAACACGACGTCCTTGCCCTGGGGATCGGGGATCGCCTTGGGATCGAAGGTCGAGAGCGGCACCACGACGCCGTAGGGATAGGCCTCGGCTTCGACCTCGTTCGGCTCGCGCACGTCGACGAGGAGATAGCGGCCCTCCGCGACACCCTTGGAGACCTCGTCCGGGGTCAGATCCTGCACCTGGTTTGCCACATCATCCTCCAACGTCGCGCGTGCCAGCCGGACCTATCCCGGCCGGCGGCAACCTCGCCTCTCGGCTCACGAAAATCAAGCGCGACAAAGGCTTGAGCCGCGCGGCGTAAGTTAAAGCTAAATCGCAGCGACTTGAAGTGCGGCGTTCAGGATGCCCGAATCTGCTGCTGCACCTCTCACCACTCGTTCGGCGTCATTCCCCGCGAAGGCGGGGAATCCAGTACGCCGCGGCTCCTCGGCCCTAGCCGCGCCGCCGCTGGAATACTGGATCGCCCGGTCAAGCCGGTCGATGACAGCGGTGGAACTAAATCGTCACCTGCGTGCCGACCTCGACCACGCGGCCGGAGGGGATCTGGAAATAGTCGGTGGCGTCGTTGGCCGAGCGGCTGAGCGAGATGAACAGCCGGTCCTGCCAGCGCGGCATGCCGGAATGGACGGCGGGCTTCAGCGCTCTGCGCGACAGGAAGAACGAGGTCGACATGATGTCGAACTGCCAGCCGAGCTTGCGGGCGATCGCCAGCGCCTTCGGCACGTTGGGCGATTCCATGAAGCCGAACTTCAGCGTCACCTTGGAGAAGGTCGGTGAGATCTGCTCCAGTTTCACGCGCTCGGCCGGATCGATCCGTGGGGTCTGAGCCGTCTCGATGGTGAGAATGACATTCTTCTCATGCAGCACTTTGTAGTGCTTCAGACTATGCATCAGCGCGGTCGGCGCGCTGAGCGGGTCCGAGGTCAGGAACACGGCGGTGCCTGGCACCCGCTGCGGCGGCCGCTTCTCCAGCATCGCCACGAGATCGGCGAGCGGGAACTCGAGCTTGCGCGACTTCTCGAACAGCAGCCGACTGCCGCGCCGCCACGTGTACATCAGGATGATCATGAGCGCGCCGAGCGCCAGCGGCACCCAGCCGCCTTCGAACACCTTGAGCAGGTTGGCGGCCAGGAACGTGAGGTCGAGGAACAGGAACGGCGCAATCAGCGCTCCGGCGGCAAGCGGCGACCAGCGCCAGACCTTCCAGATCACGACGAAGCCCATCATCGCCGTGACCACCATGGTCCCGGTGACGGAGATGCCGTAGGCGGACGCCAGCGCGCTGGACGAACGGAACAGGAGCACCAGCAGCACCACCGCGACCAGCAGCAGCTGGTTGATGCGCGGGATGAAGATCTGGCCGGAATGGGCTTCCGACGTATGGCGAATTTCGAAGCGCGGCAACAGGCCGAGCTGGATCGCCTGGCGCGTCAAGGAATAGGCGCCTGTGATGACCGCCTGGCTGGCGATGACGGTCGCCATGGTGGCGAGCACGACCATGCAGCCGCGGAAGAAGCCTTGCGGGAAGAGCTGGAAGAACGGGCTGACGATGGCGCCGGGATCGCCCAGCACAAGCGCGCCCTGCCCCAGATAATTCAGCGCCAGCGACGGCAGCACGATGAACAGCCAAGCGGTCTGGATCGGTCGCTTGCCGAAATGGCCGAGATCGGCATAGAGCGCCTCGGCCCCGGTGACCGCCAGGAACACGGCGCCCAGCGTCACGAAACCGATGATGCCGTGGTGGACCATGAAGGACACGGCGTAGAGCGGGTTCAGCGCATACAGCACTTGCGGCTGCTGGACGATCGGATGGATCGCCGCCGCCGCAAGGACCGCAAACCAGACGCACATGATCGGGCCGAAGAAGGCGGCGACGCGGGCGGTTCCCCGCGACTGCACGGCAAACAGGCAGACCAGGATCACCACCGTCAGCGGCACGATGTAGGGCTCGAACCGCAGCGTGACGTCCTTCATGCCCTCGATCGCGGACAGCACCGAGAGCGCCGGCGTGATCACGGCGTCGCCATAGAACAGCGCGCCGGAGATGATGCCGAGCAGGACGACGGTCGCTCCGCCGGTGCCGACCGCGCGCTGGGCCAGCGCCATCAGGGCAAGCGTGCCGCCCTCGCCATTGTTGTCGGCGCGGAGCAGGATCACGACGTATTTGAGCGTCACCACGACGATCAGCGCCCACAGGATCAGCGAGACCACGCCGAGCACGGCCGCCGGCGTCGGCAGCCCGTCCGCGCCCGACGCCGCCATCACCGCCTCGCGGAACGCGTAGAGCGGGCTGGTGCCGATGTCGCCGTAGACGACGCCGATGCTGCCGAGCGTCAGCGCACCGAAACGGGCGGTGGTGTGGGCCTCGCCATGCCCATTGGCCGCCGCCGTTTCCGGGGCGGAAATCACTACATCGCTTGTCATGGGAGAGCCCAGTGGCCTCTAAAATGCTTCACTGCACAACGGCGGAAGAGCGCGCGGCTTATAGTCCTGCGCTACCGGCATAGCCTAGCCCGATTCCGGGGTTTAGCCATGCAGATTCGCATGACTAAGGCAGATGCGTTCTAAATGGTGACTTGGGTTCCGACTTCAACCACCCGTCCGGTGGGGATCTGGAAGTAATCGGTGGCATCGTTGGCGGACCGGCTGAGCGCAATGAAGATGTGGTCCTGCCACAGCGGCATGCCCGACTGTGCGGACGCCTTCAGCGACCTCCGGGACACGAAGAACGACGTCGACATGATGTCGAACTGCCAGCCCTGCTTGCGGGCGATCGCGAGCGCCTTGGGCACGTTCGGCTGCTCCATATAGCCGAAGCGCAGCCGGACCTTCGAGAACTTCTCGCTGATCTTCTCCATCCGGAATCGCTCGGACAGATCGACCCGCGGCGTATGCGCGGTCTCGATGGTCAGGATCACGTTGTGCTCGTGCAGCACCTTGTTGTGCTTGAGATTGTGCAGCAGCGCGGTCGGCACGAACGAGGGATCGCTGGTCAGGAACACCGCGGTACCCTTGACGATGTGCGGGGGCCGCTTCTCGAGGCTCCGGATCAGATCGTCCAGCGGCACCTCGATCCGGCGCGTCTTCTGGATCAGGATTCCGGAGCCGCGCCGCCAGGTCCAGATCGTCCCGGCCATGAGGACGCCGAACAGCAGCGGCACCCAGGCGCCCTCGAGCAGCTTGAGGAGATTGGCGCTGAAGAAGCTCAAATCGACGACCACGAAGGGCACGATCACGGCCGCAGCCGTGGCAGCGCGCCAGTTCCACAATTTCCAGATCACGACGAAGCCCATGATGCCGTCGGCGACCATGGTGGTAGAGACCGCGATGCCGTAGGCCGAGGCCAGATTGCTGGGGGTATGGAACAGCAGCACCAGCAGCATCACGCCGATCAGCAGCAGCCGGTTCACCCGCGGCAGGTAGATTTGGCCGGCGTGAGTTTCGGAGGTGTAGCGGACCTCGAAGCGCGGCAAGAGCCCGAGCTGCACCGCCTGATAGACCAGCGAATAGGCGCCGGTGATCACCGCCTGGCTCGCGATCACGGTCGCGGCGGTCGCAAGCCCGACCAGCGGCAGCACCAGGCTCTCGGGCACCATGCGATAGAACGAGTGTTCGATCGCGCTCGGATCGGACAGCACCAGCGCGCCCTGCCCGAAATAGTTGATCAAGAGCGCGGGCAGCACGAAGAACATCCAGGCCGACTGGATCGGCTTGCGCCCGAAATGGCCGAGATCGGCATAGAGCGCCTCGCCCCCGGTCACGGCCAGGAATACGGCGCCGAGGGTGACAAGGCCAATCGTGCCGTGCGACAGCACGAACTGCACGGCATAATAGGGATTGATCGCCGCCAGCACGGAGGGATCGTCGGCGATGTGGACGGCTCCCATCACGGCGATGACGGTGAACCAGACCACCATCACCGGCCCGAAGGCCGAGGCGACCAGCGCGGTCCCCTTGCTCTGCACGGCGAACAGCAGCACCAGGATGAGGACGGTGAGCGGCACCACGTAATGCTCGAGCGCGGGGGTTGCGAGCTTCAGGCCCTCCACCGCCGATAGCACCGAGATCGCCGGCGTGATCATGGAATCGCCGATGAACATGGAGGCGCCGACCACGCCCAGCGCGAGCAGGAACCAGCTCCGCCGCCCGAGCGCGCGCTGGCCGAGCGCCATCAGCGAGAGCGTGCCGCCCTCCCCGTTGTTGTCGGCGCGCAGCAGCAGCAGCACGTATTTGGCGGTGACGACGATCAGCAGCGCCCACAGGATCAGCGAGAGCACGCCGAGCACCATGACCCGCGAGACCGGCTCGCCGTGGGCGGCGCCCCTGACCGCCTCGTGGAATGCGTAGAGCGGCGAGGTGCCGATATCGCCGAACACGACGCCGATGCTCCCGAGCGTAAGGGACCAAAAGCCCGAGGTGACCGGCCCGTCCTGGGTCTCGGCCTGTGTGATGCTCGCCGTCATGAAGATGGAAAACGCTTCTTCCCTGGAATTGATCCGGCGCCTTTTGACGCTTCCGGTGCGCCTGTCAATCGGCGCACCACCATAGCAGGCGCAGAGCCGGATGCTGTGACGCTGCAGCCACGCTCATTGCCAGCGCGACGACATGCCTCAGGTAGAATGGTAGCGCAAGGGGGTCTATTTTCCGAGCAGGATCTCGTCGGAAAACGGTGCTCACCGTGCCCGGGTGACGCTCACGGCTTCAGATTCGGCGGCAGCGGCGGATCTTCGCGCATCAGGGTGATGGTCACCCGCCGGTTGGCCGCGAGCGAGGGATCGTCCGGAAACAGCGGCTGGGTATCCGCCTTGCCGGAGACGGCGAAGATGTGCGACGGCGGCAGGCCCTCGCGTTCGAGGATCTGGCGCACGGCATTGGCGCGGTCGGCCGACAGATCGAAGGCACCGTAGTCGCTGCGGGTCGGCACGAAGCCGGCCGCGGTGTGGCCGGCGATGGAGACGCGCAGCGGCGTGGCCTTGAGCGGAATCGCGAGCTTCTCGACCAGGCGACGGGTGCGGTCATAGGGCACCTTGGAGCCGTCGGCGAACATCGAACGGCCGTCCTGGTCGACGATCTCGAGGTTGAGACCCTGCTTGGTCTCCTCGAACATGATGTGCTTGGACATCTCGGTCAGCTCCGGCATGTCCTGCAATGCCTGGCGCAGCGAGGCTGCGGCGAGCGCAAAATTGCGGTCGACCTTGATCTTCGCGCCCGACGTCTTGTCGCGATCCTCCTGGTCCGGCGTCGGCGTGTTGGAGGCATCCTCGGGCTGGATATGGTCGACGTTCTTCAGCCGCGGGCGGGTCGGCAAACCGTCGGATTCGACGATGCCGGCATAGCGCGCTTCGCTCTGGACGCCGAAGGCGTCGCGCATCGATCCCGCGACGATCTTCAGCTTGTTGGCGTCCTGCGTCGAGAACGCCACCAGCATCACGAAGAAGCTCATCATCAGGCCCATGAGGTCGGCGAAGGTCACGAACCAGCCGTGACCGCCTCCATGGGCATCGCCGCGTTTCTTCTTGGCCATGTCTGAAAATCCCGGCGGGCGGTCTTACGCCGGCACCGGCTCGCCCTCGGCGTGGCGATGCTTCTCCGGCAGGTAGGCCAGCAACATTTCGCGCACCAGGGTCGGGCTCTTGGAGTCGCGGATCATCAGGATGCCGTCGATGATCAGCGTGCGGTTGGTCTCCTCGTCCAGCAGCTTGCCGTGCAGCTTGTCGGCGATCGGCAGACAGAACAGGTTCGCGACCAGCGCGCCGTAGAGCGTGGCGAGCAGCGCGGTCGCCATGAACGGGCCGAGCTTGGAGGGGTCGGTCATGTTGGCGAACATCTGCACCATGCCGATCAGGGTGCCGATCATGCCGAAGGCCGGGGCGCAATCGCCGATGGCGCGATAGATCTTGCTGCCCTCGTCGAGGTGCATGAGGAAGTTGTCGCGGTCGCGCTCGAGATTGTCGCGGATGAAGTCGAGGTCGTAGCCGTCGGCGACGTAGCGGATGCCCTTGGCGAGGAACGGCTCGTCGGTCTCGACCTTTTCGAGGCCGACCGGGCCCTGCTTGCGGGCGATCTCGGCGATGCGGGCGAGCTCGTCGACGAGGTCGTGCGCCGACAGGCGGCTCATGGTGAAAGCGAACTTGGCGCCGAGCGGAAGGCCGTGCAGGAGTGCCGAGAGCGGAAATCGGATCATGGTGGCGGAGATCGAGCCACCGAAGATGATGATCATCGCATGTTCGGAGATGAACATGTGAAGGTCGCCGCCCATGAAGATCATTGCGGTGATGACGATGATGCCCGCCGTCAGCCCGACGCTCGTCATGATATCCATAGGATACTCCAACGCGTACGCAACAACGGCCGTCCTGGCCGCTGGCGCGGCCCAACCCCGAACCGCATCGGAAACCCTAGAGCGCCGCCCTTAAAGCCGCGTAAAGGTTAAGTTGAGCCGGCGCGCCAGACCGCCGCAGCGCATCGGGATGAGGCCGGCTTTGCCGACTGCCGACACGAATTTCAACGCTTTGCTAACCATGATTGCGGCGCGCTAGCGTGCCAGCCCCGTCAGCTTCAGGCTCAGCTCGCGCAGGCGCTGGCGGGCATCTACGTCGTAGGCCTGGGGATTGGCACGCGCCTCGTTCATGCCGTTGAAGAACAGCCCGCTCTTGCCTGCCACATCGTCGCCCTCGACGAGGCGCAGGATCGCCGCGCCGCCCTGCTCCACCGTCGAGATCGGCGTAATCCCGCCGGCACGCACCATCGTGGTGTTCATGTAGGTCGCCGGATGCAGCGCGTTCACAGTGACACCCGCGCCCTTCAGTTCGTCTGCGAGATCGATGGTGAACATGATCTGGGCAAGCTTGCTCTGTGCATAGGCGCGTGAACCGCTGTAGCCCTGCGTGATCATGACGTCGTCGAAATCGATCGGATGCTGCCCGAGGGAGGCGACGTTGACGATCCGCGACGGCGCCGCGGACTTCAGCAGCGGCAGCAACAGATGGGCGAGCAGGAAACCCGAGAGATAGTTCACGGCAAAACGCAGCTCGTGACCATCGGCGCTGACTTGCCGCTGCGGGCCGTCGTTCTGCGAGCCGATGCCGGCGTTGCTGACGAAGACGTCGAGACGCTGGTGATCGCGTTTCACGGCCTCGGCCAACGCGCGCGTGCCCGCCATCGATGAAAGATCGGCCTGGTAGAAGGTTGGCGCGGCACCGCCAGCCTTCACGATCTCCTCGACGAGCGACCGGGCACGCGTGGCGTCGCGGCCATGGATCAGGACCCTTGCACCGTCCTCGGCCAGCCGTCGCGCGACGTAGCGGCCGACGCCATCGGTCGACCCCGATATCAAAACAGTCTTGTCTTTCATTGTCATTGTGCGCCCTCCGACTGCGGCTCTGCGTCACATCGGTGATCAGAGATCGTGCAGTATTCTATGGTCGTGCGGCATGCTCCATCGCGGGAGCCGTTTTGCAATGTTGACGCTGTTCAGTCTTCTCACCGCCCTGCCTGCGGTGTTGGCGCTCCACCTGCTCGAGCCGGAGCTCGTTCTGCCGGCCTTCAGCCTCGTGCTCTTTGCCGAGGCCGCTTTCGCGGTGATCGCAGCGCGCTTGATTCACCTTCCGGTCAATGCGGAGGACATCACGCTGTGGGACCTTGCCGGCGGCTTCACCCTGATCGGGTGCGCCGCCGCGATGTTCGGCGAGCCGGATCAGGCCGCCCTGTTCCTGACGGAACAGGGGGGCCCACGGCCGGTGTCGCGGCCTTAGGCCGCCCATCCCCCTCAGTGAATCTCCGCCGAGCGCTTCAGCGCGGCCTTCAGCTTCTCGAGCGAGAAATCGGGGCTGCGGGCGATCTCCAGGATCGGCGTCTCGCGGCGGCCGCAGAGTTCGGCGGCCTCTGGGAGCTTCGCCGCGATGTCGAGCGGGATCACGATGGCGCCGTGCTGGTCGGCGTGGATCAGATCGTCCGACTTCACGGTCATGCCGGCGACGCGAACCTCGCCGCCAAAGCTTTCCGCATGCACCCAGGCATGCGACGGGCCGATCGAGCCGGCCAGCGCCTGGAAGCCCGGCGCCCATTGCGGGATGTCGCGGATCGAGCCGTCGGTGATGACGCCGAGGCAGCCGAGCGCCTTGTGCACGTTGCTCTGCACCTCGCCCCAGAACGCGCCGTAGCCGACATCGGGACCGTCGATGTCCTGGATCACCGAGATGCGCGGACCATGGCCGGTGCCGACATATTCGTAATATTCGATGCGGCGCCTGGACTGCTCTTCAGCCGGAAGCGAGGATTTCAGCACCGAGCGGATCGCGACCGTGCGGGCATAGCCGACGATCGGCGGCAGATCGGGGAACGGGCAGACCAGTTGCTTGGTGGTGTAGCCGATCAGCCGGCGCTCGGGCGCCACGATCTCCATGGCATTGCAGATCGTCGGCGTGTCGTAGCGGCCCAGTGCTTCGAGGACGGAAGCGGGCAGCGGCCCGGTCGCTTTATCAGTCACGGCGTTCTCTCCCAGATTGGCGGTCGCTGTTGGCGCGATGCCGCCGGCACAGGGCGATATAGCCGAGATCAGGTCTCAACCCAACTCGGGGGGCCTCATGGCAGATATCCGCGCGTGGTCGCTCAGTGCAGCCGTCCGGGCCGGTCGTCGTCCTCGTTGGGCGGCTCCGACAAATTCGCCAGCGTCGGTGCCGACGGCGGTGAGGTAACCTCGCCTCCCGACGGCGCGGTGGTTTCCATCGCACGGGCCTGGTCGCGATAGGATTTGTAGCCAAGCGGCAGAGCGAGAAGATACAGCACCGTGCCGATCGACAGCACGTGCCAGGGATAGGCGATCAGCAGCGCGATGAAGACGATCACCGCGACGAACGCCGGCAGCACCAGCTCCGGCGGCACGCGCATGCGCTTGGTCTTGCCGGAGAACACCGGCAGGCGCGACACCATCAGGAAGGCGATCAGCAGCGTATAGGCCGCCGTCATCGCGGCGGGCCAGCGGCCGAGATCGAGGAACGCCACATAGATCGGCAGCAGCACGGTGATCGCGCCGGCCGGCGCCGGCACGCCGGTGAAGAAATTGGCGGCGAAGGCCGGCTTGTTCGGGTCGTCCATGGTGGCATTGAAGCGCGCCAGGCGCAGGCCGCCGGAAATCGCGAACACCATCGCGGCGATCCAGCCGGCATTGCCGAGCTCGTGCAGCTGCCAGAAATACAGCATCAGCCCGGGGGCGACGCCGAAGTTGACGAAATCGGCGAGGCTGTCGAGCTCGGCGCCGAACTTGGACTGCCCCTTGATCATGCGCGCGATGCGGCCGTCGATGCCGTCGAGGGCGGCCGCGAACACGATGGCGTAGACAGCGAGCGACATCCGCCCCTCGATCGACAGGCGGATCGAGGTCAGGCCGGCGCAGATCGCCAGCAGCGTGATGACGTTGGGCACCAGCATCCGCACTGGAATCGGGCGGAACCGCCGGCGGCGTACGTCAGGGTCTTTGAAGTCATAGGGCGTCATCGCTGGTCCTCACCTCAAGGCGAGATATAGCAAGCCGCGTCTCCCTCCGCCATTGCGGCGGAAGGCCCCCACAGACCGACTTATTGGTTAATTGGCGCGGAAGGCGCGGCTGGGGTCATCTCCGGAAAGATCGGCCAAAATCGTCTCACCGGCGATCGCGGTCTGCCCTTCGGAGACCAGCGCCTTGGTCCCCACAGGCAGATAGACATCGAGCCGGGAGCCGAAGCGGATCAGGCCGAAGCGCTCGCCGGCGCCGATCGCCTGGCCCTCCCTGACGAAGCAGACGATGCGCTTGGCGACGAGCCCTGCGATCTGCACCACGCCGATCCGCGCCGTCGCTGTCGAGATGACCAGCGAGTTGCGCTCATTGTCCTCGCTGGCCTTGTCGAGCTCGGCATTGATGAACAGGCCGGGACGGTAGGCGATGCGGTCCACCCTGCCCGCTACGGGAGCGCGGTTCACGTGGCAGTTGAACACGCTCATGAACACCGAGATGCGCGGCAGCGGCCGGTCGCCGAGCCCGAGCTCGGCCGGCGGCAGCGCCATGGTGATCATCGAGACCCGGCCGTCGGCCGGCGACACCACAAGCCCCTCCCGCACCGGCGTCACGCGCACGGGGTCGCGGAAGAACAGCCCGCACCACACGGTCAGGATCGTGCCGATCCACCCCAAAGGCGACCACAGCCAGAACAGGACGAGGCTTGCCAGCGCAAAGCCGCCGATGAAGGGATAGCCCTCCTTGTGGATCGGCGGGATCTGACGCTGGATCGAATCGAGAATGGACATCGTTATCTGCCGCTGAAGGGGTGATGGCGCAGGTCGCCCCGCGTGGTGGAGTTGTTTAGGCCAGAGTTGGGACCGGAGACAAGGTCACACCGCTGCCGCAGGCGTCACCAGGACGTCGTCGACCGGCGGCGGCTCCCGGTTGGGGGCCTCGCTGGTATCGGCCATCTTGGCCAGTTTCTCGCGTGCCGCCTCGGCCTCACGCTGCCTGTTCCACATGCTGGCATAGAGGCCGCCATGCGCGAGCAGCTGGGCATGGGTCCCCCGCTCGGCAATGCGGCCCTGATCCAGCACGATGATCTCGTCGGCCCCGACGATGGTCGAAAGCCGGTGTGCGATCACCAGCGAGGTGCGGTTCTTCGCCACCCGATCGAGCGCGCCCTGGATCTCGTGCTCGGTATGGGTGTCGAGCGCCGAGGTCGCCTCGTCCAGCACCAGGATCGGCGGCGCCTTCAAGACGGTACGCGCGATGGCGACGCGCTGCTTCTCGCCACCGGACAGTTTGAGCCCACGCTCGCCGACCTGGGTCTCGTAGCCCATCGGCGCCATACGGATGAAATGGTCGATCTGCGCCAGCTGCGCCGCCTCTTCGACTTCAGCGTCGTCGGCGTCCCAGCGACCGTAGCGGATGTTGTAGCGGATGGTGTCGTTGAACAGCACGGTGTCCTGAGGCACCATGCCGATCGAAGCACGAAGTGAATCCTGCGTCACCGCGCGGATGTCCTGGCCGTCGATCAGGATCTTGCCGCCGGAGACGTCGTAGAGGCGAAACAGGAGGCGCGAGATGGTCGATTTGCCGGCGCCCGACGGGCCGACGATGGCGACAGTCTTGCCGGCCGGCACCTCGAAGCTGATGCCTTTCAGGATCGGCCGCGTCGGCTCGTAGGCGAAGCGCACGTCCTCGAAACGCACCGTGCCGGCGGAAACGACCAGCGGCTTGGCATCGGGGATATCCTTGATCTCGGCCTCGCGGCCCAGCACGTTGAACATCTTCTCGATGTCGATGATCGCCTGCTTGATCTCGCGATAGACCATGCCCATGAAATTCAGCGGCTGGTAGAGCTGGATCATCATGGCGTTGACCAGCACGAAATCGCCGACCGTGTTGGTGCCGTTGCGCACCCCGATCGCGCACATCAGCATGGTCGCGGTCAGGCCCAGCGTGAAGATCACGGCCTGGCCGGTGTTGAGCACGGCAAGCGAGGTGTAGGCTTGGATGCTCGACTCCTCGTAGCGTGCCACCGAGCGGTCGTAGCGCTGCGCCTCGCGCGCCTCGGCACTGAAATACTTCACGGTCTCGTAGTTCAGCAGCGAGTCGATCGCCTTGGTGTTCGCCTCGGTGTCGGAATCGTTCATCCTGCGGCGAATGCCGATCCGCCACTCGGTCGCGACGTAGGTGTAGTACATGTAGACCGTGACCGTGATCAGGGTTGCGACCACGTAGCGCCAGTCGAACTGCCAGAGCAGCACGGCCATCAGCAGTGAGACCTCGACGATGGTCGGGATCAGCTGCAGGATCACCATGCGCACGATGACCTCGATGCCCTCGCGGCCGCGCTCGAGCACGCGCGTCAAGCCGCCGGTCTTGCGCTCGAGGTGAAAGCGCAGCGACAGCTCGTGCATGTGGATGAAGGTGATGGTGGCGAGCTTGCGCACGGCATGCATGGCGACGCGGGCAAAGATACCGTCGCGCCATTGCGTCAGCACCGCCATCAAGATGCGCATCGCGCCGTAGCTCGCGGTCAGCAGCAATGGGGAGGCGATCACCCAGAGATGCCAATTGTCGGCCTGCAACGGCGCCGTGTTGGCGCCGGTCAGTGCATCGGTTGCCCATTTGAAGCTGAACGGCACCGTCAGCGTGATCAGCTTGGCTGCGAGCAGCAGCACCATCGACCACACCACGCGCATCTTCAGGTCGAAGCGGTCACCCGGCCAGATATAGGGCCACAGATGCGCCAGCGTGCCCATCAGCGTCGCCCGCTCGAGCGGCCCGCCTGAGGGATCGGGCACGTCGGGAACGTGGGGCGAATGAGGTGGGCTCATCAAGAAACCTGGAGGCCCGCCGGGCGCGGGCGCGCTGCAATGACTGTTTTCGCTCGTCCATATAGAAGCTTCCGGAGGCGAGCGCACCCCGCCAGATGGCGAATCTTTGATTGTTTGCCGCCATTTACCGGTAGATTCCCGGGAGTATCGAATCACCGATTGGGCTTGACGCCCCTTCGCTGCAATGCATCATGGCACCAATGAGCACGATCAAAACCGTCTGTGTCTATTGCGGCTCCGGCCCCGGAACCAATCCTCGCTTCACCGAAGGCGCCAAGGCGTTCGGCAAGGCGCTCGCCGAGAACAACGTTCGGCTCGTTTATGGCGGCGGCTCGCTCGGCCTGATGGGCTCGGTCGCAACGTCCGTGCTCGATCACGGCGGCACCGTCACCGGCATCATCCCGGAATTCCTGCGGATGCGCGAGAACGCGCTGACGCGCGTGCAGGAGATGATCGTCACCCCCGACATGCACGAGCGCAAGCGCCTGATGTTCGAGCGCTCCGACGCCTTCGTGGCGCTGCCCGGCGGGGTCGGCACGCTGGAAGAGCTGGTCGAGCAATTGACCTGGAAGCAGCTCGGCCGTCACGCCAAGCCGGTGCTGCTCGCCAACATCGACAATTTCTGGGAGCCGCTGTTCTCGCTGCTGTCGCACATGCGCCAGACCGAGTTCATCCGCGCCGGTCTTTCGGTCGACATCATCAAGGCCGATCGGGTCGAGGACATTTTGCCGAAGCTGAAGGCGGCCGCAGCCCAGATCGCCGATGAGGAAAAGCAGCTCGCTCCCGAAGTCGCGCGCAAGCTCTGATCATTGGCATCGACCTGGCCGCGGGCTCCGTCGCCTCTCCCGCTTGCGGGCGAGGTCGCCGCGTAGCGGCGGGTGAGGGTTCTTTCCTCTGGGGACTATCCCGTTGCGGAGACACCCTCTCCCCAGCCCTTTCCCGCAAGCGGGAGAGGGAGCGCACTTTCTTCGCGGCAATAGCGCGACACTCTATCCCTACGGAAACGTCACCGCCTCGATCCGGTTACCGTCGGGGTCGGTGACGAAGGCCGCGTAGTAGCGCACGCGATCATGCGGACGGATGCCGGGCGCACCGTCCGAGGCGCCGCCGGCGGACAGCGCGGCGGCGTGAAACGCATCGACCTCGCTTGTCGTCTTCGCCCGCAGGCAGATATGGACGCCGCTTTCGGGCGGCACGCGCGGCATGGCTTCGCGTAGATTGATCCAGAATTCCGGATAGGCCTTACCGAAACCGACCGTGCGCGGCCGCGTGACGAGGCGCGAAAGGCCAAGGGCGGCGAGCGTTGCTTCGTAGAATGCGGTGGAGCGCTCAAGGTCGCTGACGCCGACGGAGATGTGGTCGATCATGTGCCGTGCTCCCCCCTCCCCTCGCAATGACGGCGTTTGCGGCGCCGACGTGCCTCACGCCGGTGCGCCCGACTTCACGAGCTTGTAGATCACCGAATCCATCAGCGCCTGGAACGAGGCGTCGATGATGTTCGGGGAGACGCCGACCGTGGTCCAGCTGTCGCCGTTCTCGTCTTCGCTCTCGATCAGGACGCGCGTGACCGCGCCGGTGCCGCCGTTGAGGATACGCACGCGGTAGTCGATCAGCTTCAGCCCCTCGATGTATCTCTGGTACTTGCCGAGGTCCTTGCGCATGGCGACGTCGAGCGCGTTGACGGGACCGTTGCCTTCGGCGGCCGAGATCAGATGTTCGCCGGCGACGTCGACCTTCACCACGGCCAAAGCGACGGTGACGCGTTCGCCATGTGAATTGTAGCGCTGCTCGACATTGACGTCGAACTGCTCGACCTCGAAATAATGCGGCACCTTGCCGAGCGTGCGGCGCGCCAGCAGCTCGAACGATGCGTTGGCGGACTCGTAGGCGTAGCCGGCGGCCTCGCGCTCCTTCAACTCCTCGACGAGACGCGTCAGCTTCGGATCGCTTTTTTCGTAAGGAATGCCGGCACGGTCGAGCTCGGCGATGACGTTGGAACGTCCGGCCTGGTCCGAGACCAGCACCTTGCGGTGATTGCCGACCGTCTCCGGCAGCACGTGCTCGTAGGTCTGCGGGTCCTTCAGCACCGCGGAAGCATGGATGCCGGTCTTGGTGACGAAGGCGCTCTCGCCGACATAGGCCGCATGCCGGTTCGGCACGCGGTTGAGCATGTCGTCGAGCGTGCGCGAGACCTTGACCAGGGTCGCCAGCTTCTCGGCCGTGACGCCGATCTCGAAGGCGTCCGAAAACTCCTGCTTCAGCTTCAGCGTCGGGATCAGCGAGCAGAGATTGGCGTTGCCGCAGCGCTCGCCAAGGCCGTTCAGCGTGCCCTGGATCTGCCGCGCGCCGGCCCGCACCGCTGCGAGCGAATTGGCCACCGCCTGCTCGGTGTCGTTATGGGCGTGGATGCCGACATGATCGCCCGGGATGTGTTTCGTCACTTCAGTGACGATGGTCTCGACCTCGTGCGGCATGGTGCCACCATTGGTGTCGCACAGCACCACCCAGCGCGCGCCGGCCTCGAAGGCGGCTTTCGCGCAAGCGAGCGCAAAACTCGAATCTTCCTTGTAGCCGTCGAAGAAATGCTCGCAGTCGAGCATGACCTCGCGACCGGCCGCCTTCGCGGCCGCGACGCTGTCGCGGATGGAGGCGAGGTTTTCCTCCTTCGTCGTCTCCAGCGCGACGCGCACCTGATAGGCAGATGCCTTCGCCACGAAGCAGATCGCGTCGGCCTTTGCTTCCAAAAGCCCGGCCACACCGGGATCGTTCGAGACCGAGCGCCCGGCCCGCCGGGTCATGCCGAACGCCGTGAAGCGGGCATGGGCGAGCTTGGGCTTGCTGCCAAAGAACTCGGTGTCGGTTGGATTGGCGCCGGGATAGCCGCCTTCGACATAGTCGATGCCGAGGTCATCGAGCATCGCGGCGATGATCTGCTTGTCGGTCAGCGTGAAATCGACGCCGTTGGTCTGCGCGCCGTCGCGCAGCGTGGTGTCGAACAGATAAAGGCGCTCCTTACTCATTGCGGTGCTCCGAGCGTCTTCTTCATGGTGGTGTTGGCAAGCCACTCGTCGTTGATGGTGATGCTGTTACGCTGCATGGCGACGTAGCCGCGCTTGGCGAAAAAGCCCTCCGCAGTGTCGCTGGCATCGACCGAGAGGCTTTGCGCGCCGCGGCCGCCGGCAAGCTTTTCCAAAGCGTCGACCAGCAGGGTTGCGACGCCCTGCCCGCTGACGGCCGGATGCACGTAGAGCATGCGAATATGGTCGGTGCCGCGCAGCGAAGCAAAACCGACCGGCGAGCCCTCGAGCGTCGCGATCAGCGTCAGGTCGGACGCGAGGTGCTTGCCGAACTCTTCGCTGTCCGCCGTCTCCATCCAGGCCTGCTGCTGCGCCTCGCTATAGTCCTCGCCAGTCAGCTCCTCGATGCTGGCGGCGAAGATCGCGGCGAGCACCGGCACGTCATCAGGCAGGAACGGCCGAAGTGCGGGCTTTGGCAAAGTCTGTCCCATCGTCCTCACCACATCCCATAGAGCTTGAGCACCAGCGCCACGGCACCCGCGAGCAGCAGGATCTTCAGCGCGATGTAATAGAGCCAGTGCCGCGGAAAAGGCGTGTCGGGCCGCTTCATCGCGAAAACTCCCAGGTGGTGCCGTCCTTGGAGTCCTTGATCGCGACGCCCATTGCAGCGAGCAGATCACGAATGCGGTCGGATTCCTTGAAGTCCTTGCGCGCACGTGCGGCTGTTCGCTCTTCAATCAACTGGGTGATCTTGGCCGCGTCGTGGGTCGCAAGATTCGCCTTCGAAACTCGAGTGGCAACGTTGGAGCCGTTGAACAGCCCAAGAAGCTGAAGGCCATCTCCCAAAGCCGTCGCGTCACGCCCCGGGGTAAGGACTGCAGCAGTTCGCAACCCGTGCAGCTCGGCAATGGCTTTGGGTGTGTTCAAGTCATCGCAGAGCGCTGCGAGGAGTTCCGGATGTTTTTGCCGGCGCTCGGAGTTCCATGAACCGTCGCTTGGTAGCAATTCATGCCATTCAAGGAGAGTTTTTTCGCTTTCTTTAAGTGCCTTCATGGTCCAGTCGATCGGCGAGCGGTAGTGCGTCTTGAGCATGTTCAGGCGCAGCACCTCACCCGGCCAATCCTTGAGCAGCTCGTGAATGGTGATGAAGTTGCCGAGGCTCTTCGACATCTTCTCGCCTTCGACCTGCAGGAAGCCGTTGTGCATCCAGGTGTTCGCCATGCGCTCCCGGTGGAAGGCGCAGCAGGTCTGCGCGACCTCGTTCTCGTGATGCGGAAACACGAGATCGATGCCACCACCATGGATGTCGAAATGCTCGCCGAGATGCTTCCAGGCCATGGCCGAGCACTCGATGTGCCAGCCCGGGCGTCCCTCGGCTTTGATGCCGGCCGGCGACGGCCAGGATGGCTCGCCGGGCTTGGACGGCTTCCACAGCACGAAGTCGGTATTGTCCTTCTTGTAGGGCGCAACATCGACGCGGGCGCCGGCGATCATCTCATCGAGCGAGCGATTGGACAGCGCACCGTAGCGGGGCAGCGAGGAATTCGCCGCGTTCATCGCCTGCGGCGAGAACAGCACATGGTCCTCGGCGGCATAGGCAAAGCCGCCCTTGACCAGCCGTTCGATGATCTCGCGCATCTCGACGATATGCTCGGTCGCACGCGGCTCGACGCTCGGCCGAAGCGCGCCGAGCGCGTCGACATCGGCGTGAAACTGCTTGCCGGTCTGCTCGGTGACCTTGCGAATGGCCTCGTTCAGCGGCAGGCCCGGGAAGTCGCGTGCGGCGCGGTCGTTGATCTTGTCGTCGACGTCGGTGATGTTGCGGACATATTTGACGTGCGCCTCGCCATAGAGATGGCGCAGCAACCGGAACAGCACGTCGAACACGATCACCGGCCGCGCATTGCCGATATGGGCGAAGTCGTAGACGGTCGGTCCGCAGACATACATGCGGACGTTCTCCGCATCGAGCGGCACGAAGGTGCGTTTTTCCTTCGTCAGCGTGTCGTAGAGGCGCAATTCCATATGGATACCCGTCGGCTGTTGGCCGGGCGTCCGAGGCTCTCAATTGTTTTTGAGAAAAGACGGCTCCAGCCAGCGAATCGCTAGCTCGTAATCTCGCGGCAAATGATGCAAATGACGAGGAGACCGTTCATGCGGCCACATATGGGCTATGAGGCGGCCCCGCGTCAAGGGAGCCGCGAAAATGCCGTTTTATGTCCGCAAAGCGCGCGCGCTCGTCCTGATGGTTCGTGATCCTTAACTATTTAAGCCCATTCTGGAACCAGATTGTTCCCTTTTTTGCCTCCCGGTATTTTCATGCGATCCTTGCTCGCGCTCATTTTCAGCGCCTCGATCCTCACGGCATCCGGCGCCTGCGCCGAGACCCGCGTCTTCATCATCGCCAACCAGGCTGACGGCTACGGCATCGACCAGTGCCTGGCCAGGGGTGACAAATGCGGCGCCTCCGTCGCGCGCACCTATTGCCAGTCACGAGATTTTGCCCAGGCATCAAGCTATCGCCGGGTAGACCCCGACGAAATTACCGGCTCTGTCCCCAAATCCGGCGCAAACTGCTCCCATGGCCATTGCGACGAATATGTCGCAATCACTTGCCAGCGCTGAATTCGCTCGGAGCTGGCGCAGCTTAGGCCGGTCCTTTGGCCCCGGAAACGACGTGACGATGCCGCAGGAAGCGGCTATTGGAGGGCGCGCTTCGGCCCTCCCAAGTCACGTGGAAAGTCACATTGGGCCGTGACCTCGCTAGAATGGCGGATATGCCCGAATCTTTGTCCCTCTCCCGTGCTCTCTTTCTTCGTGCCTGCACCGTGCTCTTGAGCACGGCCGTGCTCGTCACCGGCGCTTTCGCGCAGGCCGGCCCGCCCGGCCCGCCGCCTCAGCCCGGTCAGAACGGACTCGGGCCCAATCCGATGTGCGTGCGGCTGGAAGGCCAGCTTGCGGCGCTGGACCGCGGCGGCGGTGGTGACCCCGCGCGCGAAGACCAGATCCGCCGTTACCAGGATTCCCAGGCCAAGCAGCAGGCCGAGCTCGACCGCGTCACCATGCAGGCCAAGCGCATGGGCTGCGATTCCTCCGGCTTCTTCTCGCTGTTCAACGGCCAGTCGGCCCAATGCGGCCCGGTCAACACCCAGATCCAACAGATGCGCGCCAATCTGGACCAGATCACCGGCAATCTCGAGCGCCTGCGCGGCGGCGGCGGCTTCAGCCCGGAACGCGACAGTCAGCGCCGCTCGGTGCTGGTTGCGCTGGCGCAGAACAATTGCGGCCCGCAATACGCCAACGCCGCGCAGTCGCAGGGCGGCGGCAACTTCCTCAGCAATCTGTTCGGCGGCAACAACGCGGGCAATCCGCAGGGCGTGCCGCCGTCCGATCTTGGACCGCAATCCGGCACCTACCGCACCGTGTGCGTGCGCACCTGCGACGGCGCCTATTTCCCGGTCTCGTTTGCGACGGTGCCGGCGCGCTTCCCCGACGACGAGAAGACCTGCAAGGCGCTGTGCCCAGCCGCGGAAGCCGTGCTCTACACCCATCGCAATCCCGGCGAAGACATGAACGCCGCGGTCTCGATCAGCGGCCAGCCCTACACGGCGCTGCCGACCGCTTTCAAATTCCGCAGCGAGTTCAACCCCTCCTGCTCCTGCAAGGCCGCAGGCCAGACCTGGGCGGACGCGCTGAAATCCGCCGACGACAAGGCGACCGCCGAGCAGCAGGGCGACATCATCGTCACCGAGGAGAGCGCCAAGAAGATGCAGCAGCAGCGGCTCAACAAGGGCACGCCTGCGAATGCCAAGAAGGGCGCAGCTCCCGCGCCGACGACCGCCACCGCACCGGCCGCGACGCCGCCGGCGGATACGGGCACGGCTGCGAGCTCCGAGAACAAGCCGATCCGCTCGGTCGGCCCGACCTTCCTGCCGCAGCAGCAGAAATAGTTGCGGCGGCAGGCCGCCGCCTCACCCTCACCCCTCGAACGCGTCGATCGACGCCTTGCTGCCGCGCGACACCAGCGTCTCGTCCCCGGCAGGCAGCCCTTCGCCCCTGTCGCGAAAGCGGTTGGTGATGGGATAGCGGCGATCGCGGCCGAAATTCCTCGGCGTCACCTTCACGCCGGGCGCGGCCTGGCGGCGCTTGTATTCGGCGACGTTGAGCAGATGGTCGATGCGGGTGACCGTTTCGCGATCGAAACCGGCCGCGATGATCTGATCGAGCGGCTCTTCCCGCTCGATCAGCCCCTTCAGGATGCCATCGAGCACGTCGTAAGGCGGCAGCGAGTCCTGATCGGTCTGGTTCTCGCGCAGCTCGGCAGTCGGCGGCCGCGTGATGATGTCGGGCGGGATCACCTCGCCCGCCGGCCCGAGCGCGCCATCGGGCTTCCAGCCGTTGCGGAGGCTTGCCAGCCGAAACACCTGCGTCTTGTAGATGTCCTTGATCGGGTTGAAGCCGCCGTTCATGTCGCCATAGAGCGTGGCGTAGCCGACCGACATTTCCGACTTGTTGCCTGTCGTCACCACCATCAACCCGGTCTTGTTGGAGATCGCCATCAGGAGCGTGCCGCGGCTGCGGGCCTGGAGGTTCTCCTCGGTGACGTCAGGTGGCAAATTCTTGAAGAGGCCCGAGAGGATGGTCTCAAAGCCGGTCACGGCCTCAGCAATCGGCAGCACCTCATAGCGGATGCCGAGATGGCCGGCGAGCTCGCCCGCATCGGCGATCGAGTGTGCCGCGGTGTAGCGATACGGCAGCATCACGCCATGCACCTGATCGGCGCCGAGCGCATCGACCGCGATCGCCGCGCAGAGAGCCGAGTCGATGCCGCCGGAAATGCCGAGCAGCACGCCGGGAAAACCGTTCTTGGTGACGTAGTCGCGCAGGCCCAGCACGCAGGCGGCGTAGTCGGCCTTGTCGCCCTCGGGTTGCTCGGCGATCGGACCCGCGCAGCGCCAGTCGTCGCCATTTCTCGCAAAACGCAGCGTGACGATGCTCTCCTCGAACGCCGGCAATTGCGCGCCGAGCGAAAGATCGCCGTTGAGCGCGAAGGACGCGCCGTCGAACACCAGTTCGTCCTGGCCGCACACCTGGTTGAGATAGACCAGCGGCAGCGCGCTTTCGGTGACGCGCGCCACGGCGACGGACAGGCGCACGTCGCTCTTGTCGCGGGCGTAAGGCGAGCCGTTCGGCACCAGGATGATCTCGGCGCCGGTCTCGGCCAGCGTCTCGACCACGTTCTCGTAGTCCTCGGACTCCTCCAGCCAGATGTCCTCGCAGATGGGGACGCCGATGCGCACGCCGCGCACGGTCACGGGGCCCGCCGCCGGGCCGCGCGCAAACAGCCGCTTCTCGTCGAACACGCCGTAGTTTGGCAGATTGCATTTGAAACGCAACGCGGCGATGCGCCCGCCGTCGAGCAGCGCGCAGGCATTGTAGAGCTTGCCGTCCTCGACCCAGGGCGTGCCGATCAGCATGGCCGGCCCGCCATCGGCGGTCTCGCGCGCCAGCGCCTCGATCGCGGCGCGACAGGCCGCCTGGAAAGCCGGCTTCTGCACGAGATCCTCCGGCGGATAGCCGGCGATGAACAATTCCGGAAACAGCACGAGATCGGCGCCGTCGGCGACGGCCCGCGCGCGCGCATTGCGCGCCTTCGCGGCGTTACCCTCGATGTCGCCCAGGGTCGGATTGAGCTGGGCGAGCGTGACCGCGAATGCTTTGAGACGTTCGGTCATGGCCGCCGCGCTCCGATCAGATGAATCCCAGTCGCTCGATGATGGCGATGATCCAGAACGCGCCGGCCATCAGCAGCGCGACGCCGACGGCGGCCGAGCCCATGTCCTTGACCCGCCCGATCTGCTTGTCGTGATCCATCGTCAGCCGGTCGGCGAGCTTTTCGATCGCGGTGTTGAGCAGCTCGACCGTCAGCACGAACGCAACCGAACAGACCAGCTCGACCGCGCGCATCGCGGTCGCACCGACCAACCAGGCCAGCGGCAGCGACGCGAGAAGCGCAAAAATCTCCTCGCGGACGGCCTGCTCCGATCGGAACGCAAAGGCCAGACCGTTGCGGGAATTGATCGTGGCCTTCCAGATCCGCAGCAAGATCCTAGAGCCCCGCTGCGGCCGGCATCGGCGTGGACTTGCCCGCGCGTTCCTGCTTGAGGAGCTCCGCAATCAGGAAAGCCATGTCGATGGATTGCTCGGCATTGAGGCGGGGATCGCAGACCGTGTGATAGCGGTCGTTGAGATCCTCGTCCGTGATCGCGCGGGCGCCGCCGATACACTCGGTGACGTCCTGCCCGGTCATCTCCAGATGCACGCCGCCGGCATGGGTGCCTTCGGCGGCATGGATCGTGAAGAAAGACTTCACCTCCGACAGGACCCGGTCGAACGGGCGCGTCTTGTAGCCCGAGGTCGAGGTGATGGTGTTGCCGTGCATGGGGTCGCACGACCAGACCACGACCTTGCCCTCGCGCTTCACGGCGCGGATCATGTTCGGCAGATGCTCGCCGACCTTGTCCGAGCCGAAGCGGCCGATCAGCGTCAACCGGCCCGGCTCGTTGTCGGGGTTGAGCACGTCGATCAGCTTCAAAAGCTCGTCGGGCTTGAGCGACGGGCCGCATTTCAGCCCGATCGGGTTCTTGATGCCGCGGAAATATTCGATATGGCCGTGATCGAGCTGGCGGGTGCGGTCGCCGATCCAGATCATGTGACCCGAGGTCGCGTACCAGTCCCCGGTGGTGGAATCGACCCGGGTCAAGGCCTGCTCATAGCCGAGCAACAGCGCCTCGTGGCTGGTGTAGAAATCGGTGGCGCGCAGCTCGGGATGGGCCTCGAGATCGAGGCCGCAGGCGCGCATGAAGTTGAGCGCGTCCGAGATACGGTCGGCCAGCTCCTTGTAGCGGCGGGACTGCGGCGAATCCTTGAGGAAGCCGAGCATCCACTGATGCACGCTGCCGAGATTGGCGTAGCCGCCGGTGGCGAAGGCGCGCAGCAGGTTCAGCGTCGCGGCCGACTGGCGATAGGCCATCAGCTGGCGCTGCGGATCCGGCACGCGCGCTTCCCTGGTGAAGGCGATGTCGTTGACGATGTCGCCGCGGTAGCTCGGCAGCTCGACGCCATTGATCTTCTCGGTCGGCGACGACCGCGGCTTGGCAAACTGGCCGGCAACGCGCCCGACCTTCACCACCGGCACCGCGCCGGCGTAGGTCAGGACCACCGCCATCTGCAGCAGCACGCGGAAGAAATCGCGGATGTTGTTGGCACCGTGCTCGGCAAAGCTCTCGGCGCAGTCGCCGCCCTGGAGCAGGAAGGCCTCGCCGGCCGCAACGCGCCCCAGCGCCTTCTTCAGGTTGCGCGCCTCGCCCGCGAACACCAGCGGCGGAAAAGTCGCAAGCTGCGCCTCGACGTCGGCCAGGGCCTTGGCGTCGGGATAGTCGGGCACCTGTAGCACCGGCTTGCTGCGCCAGGACTCGGGCGTCCACCGCTCGGACATCGCAATCTCTCCGTGAAGCAAAAAGCACAACCTGATCTAGGGGTTGCGAGGGCCGCCTTATACACAGGCTGGCCCCGCCCCGCCAGTTGTAAATCCATTTGGCATTGCAAACCCTTGCGGGGAAAGCCGAATTCGCATTTGCTGGGAACGGCGAGGCAACTGGCAGGATACCTTGCGCCCATGGACGCGGCACTGGACGACGTTTTCATCGACGAGATCAACTTCCCGGCGACCGACGGGTATGCCCTGACCGGCACCCTGTTCCTGCCGCGCGGCACCAAACGCCATGCCGTCCTGATCAACTCGGCGACCGCCGTTCCGCGCAAGATCTACCGGGGCTTTGCTTCCTACCTCGCCCATCGCGGCTGCGCGGTGCTCACTTATGACTATCGCGGCATCGGCGACTCCCGGCTGCCGGCGATGGTCGGCTACAACCAGCCGAAATCGCTGGTCGGCTTCAAGGCCTCGATGTCGGATTGGGCCGCGCTCGACGTCACCGCTGCGGTCAGCTGGATGCGGGAGCGGTACAACACCCTGCCGCTTGCCTATGTCGGTCATTCCTTCGGCGGCCAGGCGCTCGGGCTGATCGCCAACAACAGCGAAATCTCGCGCGCCGCCTTCGTGGCCTCGCAGGCCGCGACCTGGCGGCTGATGACCTCGCCGGAGAAATACCGCGTCTTCGCCTTCATGAACCTCATCGGCGTGCCGCTCGCCCACACGCTCGGCTATGCCCCCGGCTGGGCCGGCGTCGGCGAGGATTTGCCCAAGGGCGTCTTCCTGCAATGGGCCGAGTGGGTCTCGAGCCCGCGCTATCTCTTCGATTCCAAGCTGCCGGCGCTGGCGAATTTTGCGAAGTTCAAGGGCGAGCTGCGGGCGCTGTGCTTCGCCGACGATCCCTGGGCGACGCGGCCCGCGGTCGAGCTGCTCGCGAGCGGGTTCACCGCGATCAAGCCGGAGGTGCTCGACGTCAAGCCGTCCGACGTCGGCGCCAAGGGAATAGGCCATTTCGGCTTCTTCCGCCCCGAGCATCGCGACACGCTGTGGCGCGGCGTCGCGGAATGGGTTCAGGGGGAGTGAGACACACCTTCGCGTCCTCGCGGCGCATCTCGTCCGGGCTTCCGGAATGCCTTCGCGGAGACAGTCTGGATTGCTTGTGCAAAGGCTTCTTGCAATGAGGGCGCGTGTGGCGATCTGCGTCTCTCTCGTGTCCCGGACGCGCTGCAGCGTTCTTACGCTGCTGCGCAGAGCCGGGACCCAGGAAGCCACGGCACTCGTTGATGCATGGGCCCCGGCTCTGCAGCGCATCGTCGAAGGGACGCTGCGCCGCGTCCGGGGCACGAGACCTTTGTTCAATGACACACATGATTGATCATCCTCGCGGCGCATTTCGCCCGAGCTTTGCCTGATCGCTTCACCCTCACTTGAAAGAGGGCGCAGGGAAGACCGGGCGCCGGCTGGCACCCGCGGTCCACTGTGCGAATTCTGCGTAACAAGAAGCTGCACAGCGGCATACAGGTGTAGCCAGGACATCCCGGCCTTCCCTGCGCAGTGGGTTTACGGCTTATGTCGTGATCTCCCCGGGGAGCGTTGCACTATTGCCCCCGTCGCCTTGCGGATGGCTGATGCGTGGGCCCGGTTGGACCGCCACATCACCGCAAGACTTGGCGCACAGACCCCGGGCGCCAGGACCACACGATTTCGCCGTACGCCGATCACACCGGTCGTGTGCGCCAGGTGTTTCGCTCACGGTTGCCCGCCCTGCGAAATCCTTGGCGCCGATGTGACCCACGTCCACCGCCACCCGGCCCGCGTTCGTGACGATCGCGATACGCCCCTCTTCGTTGGGCCGGGATGCCGCGATGAATACGCCATTCCCGAATTTCGGTAAAGCTGAATATTTTTGGTGATCAGGATTGCCCCAGCGCTCGCGTGTTTCGCCCGCCGGCAACACAAGGTCTTGTAGATGTCGTGCCCGGCCGCGGCTCGGGCGATTCCGTAGAAGCGCTGAAGCCGTGCGATTCCCGACGCACAGCCGCGCCTTCACCGACGAGGAAGCCGCCAAGCTGAAGGCTTCGGGACCGCCGGCGTGCGCCTTGAACCAGGGCGTGGACTCATAATGTTGGGTCGCTATCGTAAAGCGGAAGTCAGGCACCTTGAGCATGATCTGCCGCTTGTGGCCCATTGCGAAGGTCAGGAGTCGTGTTGCCTTCGAGCTACCTTAAGTTGACTCGCCCTTCCGTTACTGTAGAGGTGCTGGAAGCAGTACCGATGGGGGGGCATCTAAATGCGTAGCCATTTTCTTTTCGTTGGTTTCTCTTTGCTGCTGTCAGGATGCCTGAGTGCTCGCGATCTGCCGGGAGTTCGAATGAAGGTCGGAGCTGCTGAGGCCGCTCAGCACTTGGTCACGCCTGAATTCATCAGGGGATGCGCAGATAAGGTAGCCAAGGCATATCCTTCCGCAACCGTTGTAAGTTCGTTCGCCCTCTCGCCCGAAGCCGCCGCAAGGTTCAACGATTTGGAGGAGTTGCTTCCGAAAGACAACATCGTTGCCTTGGTCGCTCAAACTACGCATAAGGACGTGTTCGGACACGAACACAAAAGCTACGCGGGATGTTCATATCGGCTTCAAGACGGTCGCTTGGTATTCCACGAGCTGCACGGCGCAGGCTCCTTCGTGAAGATAATTGCCGTACGCTGATTCTCGCACGCGGCGCCTCGCCCGATTTCCGTCTTTGGCCCCAGAGCCGACCTTCCGCGACACCCGCCGATTTGTCCGCTTGTGACCCGTAGCGGTCGTGAGGCTGTCAGGTTCACAAGCCGGCTAGATGACCCCACGCTGGTGCGGCAGCTAGACCAGAGGGGCAACGTCCGAGCAGGTTCAATTCATTTTTCCTTTTCGGCACGCTTTCTTAGGTGAGGACTGTCGTGCAAGACCACGTTCAGCAGGGAATTATGGACCTCCAGTGATCCGTTGTATTTGATGAACCCAAGCTTGCGGAACTTGTTCATGAACATGCTGACGCGCGACCTGGTGGTCCCGACCATCTCCGCGAGTGTCTCTTGGCTTATCTTCGCTATGACCGGCTCTGGCTTACTCTCCTTGCCGAAGTTCGCCATCAAGAGGAGCACCCTCGCCAGACGCTTCTCACTGGAATTAAAAAGTTGGTCGACCAAGTCCTCCTCGACTCGGGCGTTCCTAGACAACAGGTGAGCCATGAACATCTCAGAGAACTTCGGCTCGTCATGAAGCACACGCACGATAGCTGCCTTTTCGAGCCGCATGATGACGCACTCCGTCACCGTCACGACCGTCGCCACCCGCAGCGGATGCCCATTTAGGCAGCTCTCACCGAAGAAGTCCCCATTTCCGTGGAGCGCGACGACCGCCTCCTTGCCCTGCTCGGAGACGACGCAGACCTTGACCTTGCCCTCCTGAATGTAGAAGACCGCATCACCGGGGTCTCCCTGAGAGAAGACCTTCCGATTCTTCCGATAGTTTGAAACGGTCCTCCCCGAGGCCACGGTGTGGAGGAACTCCTGGACGTCGAAGGGCTGCTTCTTCGTTGCCTTGGCCACGCTTCCCGCCTTTAATTATCAACTGGCTTACATTCTAGGGTAAACCGAACGTCAGGAAAACCCGGCCGGATGTCGGTGGCAGTGTAGTGGCACGTTTCGCCGGCGGCCAAGTGAGCACTAAAGCTCAGACTTCGGCTCCAAATGTGCGCAGTCTCGTTCGTTATGGAGATGCCGAACCAAAAGGCGTCCCAGTAACAGAGGAGCTGAATTATGGGAGTCATCCTTCCGTTCGTATCAGCCGGCGCATTCGAGCCCAACGATATTGAGGCGATGTCCCTGGCCTGTGAGGAAGTCTGCCATTACCTTCATATCAACGGCGACGCGCGGGCTCGCGAGACCATCGCCGCGAGAGTCATCGAGCTAGCCCAGCGCGGCGAACGTCGCCCCACTATCTTGCGCGACCGGGTGCTTGCGGGAATGAACGCCGGCCCGGACGATGGCTGATGGGGTTTGGCGTCGTCTCAGGGACGCCCCCTAATGATGATTTCAAGCCTGTCCACTTCTGGGCGTTTGTGTTGAAGAAGTCGGCCTGTAGATCGAGGCGCGCCGCTCGAACGTCGCGAATGACCCAAGGAGGACATTCGACCAAGCTGGGAGTGCTGCAGCACGTAGGATCAATAGCGACGAGCGTCCTCGACGCGTGATCACTGGGGTTGCGAGCAATTGCCCTAATTTGAATCTGGCGGCGACTAACTCACTAACGACACGTTAATAGTTTCTTTTGGCATGTGAGCAATACTGACCAGCGCCGAGCCCAGTGGCAGTTCCACAGTGGGTTCCATCACCGCCCACCACGGCAACTACCGGTGACTGAGAGTCCTGTAACGCTCCCGCCTGATCAAGGCGTGCAACGTGTTCCGCCATCCCCGAACGCTATGTCCTATGTGTCGAGCAGAAGCGGTGCTGGCTCGGATTACGCCCGGCCCCTTTGGCTTCGATATCCGGACGTTTGAGTGCCCCGCGTGCAAGGACGTCCACCAGCTTGTGGCCGATCTGGTTGATCCGATGAAATCCCCACGGACAACCGGCTGGCTTCACGGTCAACTGCACGCGCCGACGTAGCGGCTGCACCTTATGGGGCCGGGTTTTCGTATGACGGCCTTGAATACACGGGCACGGTGCCAATCTCACGTCCGTCATCGCTGATTATTGCGATGCGACGCTCAGGATCATCTTCGGGCTTATCAAGTGAAACGCCAATGGCCAGCACCGTCGCCCTGATGATTGCAGCGATATCGTCGTCGCAAACAAACCCCGATGAATCAAAAAGCCTGTGGCCGTCCTCGACATCAAAAAAGTACCGGGGCATTGGCAACCTCTAGTGCGCCAAGTGCTTCCAGACACCATTGTTCCGAATAGCTGCCGACCAGGGGCCTCAAGCAGACCATGGGAATCTGCGAGGCCGCCCTGGATGAGGTGCGGCAGGCCATTGAAGAATACGCTGCTGACCTCAGGGAGATCATCAGGAAGCTCCGGCAGAGGCTGCTGCATTGAGGCCGCCTCAGTTGGCAGCCTCTTTCACTTGACGGCGAACCGCATGTCGCCTTCTGGCCCATCAGCGACCTCGGAAGCCATCCGCTCCTCGGCCGATGCCGGCGGTAAACCGGACGTCAGGCGGATAGCCGATCAATGAGCAGCGGCCCTACCGGATAATCGTCGTCAGCGACGAGTAGCGCCTGTTCGGCCTGGCCTCGCCCGGCGCGAACTGCGCGAACGCATCGCTGACGCGGGCCGCCGGCGTGGTGCCGTCTGCGAAGCGGAATTCCTTCGGCCGCGGCGCATAGAAGCTGGCGCGGTAATAGGCGTCGTCGAAGCGGGCGTCGCCGACCCCGAACAATGCGTCGCAGGCGAACAAGAGCGCGTAGACTCCCGCGAGCGCAGCGACGACCTCCTTGAGAACTGACATGTTGATGCCCCACCCTTTTGCCGGGGAGCATGCACGCCGGTTCCAAAGCCCTGGTTTAAGACCGCGCGGTTCTTGTCCGCAGGGTTTGCCGCGGCTGAGCGGATTGCAGACAATTTTATCGATCTCGAAAAGAGAGCCCGCCTGATCGGATCAGGCGGGCTCCAGGATTGGCCGCTCGGGAGGTCCCAGACGGCCGGGTTCATCAGTGGTTGGCGGTCCCCTTGCGATGGCCATTCTCGCTGAGGCGGTCGACCCAGGCGATGCCGACCGCCGAGATGATGAAGGTCAGATGGATCAGCACCTGCCACATCACGCCGGTCTCGGTGAAATTGCTGCGCGTGGTACCGAGATTGCCGGCCTCGATGAAGGTCCTGAGCAACGAGATCGAGGAGATGCCGATGATCGCCATCGCGAGCTTGATCTTGAGCACGCTGGCATTGACGTGACTGAGCCATTCCGGCTCGTCGGGATGGCCGGTCAGGTTCAGCCGGGACACGAAGGTCTCGTAGCCGCCGACGATCACCATGATCAGAAGGTTCGAGATCATGACGACGTCGATCAGCCCGAGCACGACCAGCATGATCTGCTGCTCGCTGGCGTCGAACGAGTGCACGACCAGATGCCAGAGCTCCTTCAGGAACAGCAGCACATAGACGGCCTGCGCGACGATCAGGCCGACATAGAGCGGCACTTGCAGCCAGCGCGAGCCGAAGATGAGCTGCGCGAACGGGCCTAGGCGCGGCGGCACGGCCTGCGCCGAAGGTGCTTGGGGTTCGGACGTCATGAATTACTCCGGATTGCGGAAGGATTATCGCCTCAGAGACTCGCGATGACCGGCGCGAGCTCGAGCGAGCCCCGATAGATCATCTCGAAGGCGACGTAAATGATGATGGCGAGGCCGATATAGGCGATCCAGCGCTGCTTCTGAAGCACGCGGCCGAGCAGATCCGCGGCGACGCCCATCATCGCGACCGACAGCAACAGGCCGAAGGCGAGGATATAGGGATGCTCGCGCGCGGCGCCCGCGACCGCGAGCACGTTGTCGAGCGACATCGAGACGTCGGCGGCGACGATCTGCACTGCGGCCTGACCGAAGGTCTTTCGCTGCACGGCCGCACCATCCGCGCCGCCGCCATGGCCAAACGCCAGCTGCCGCGCATGCGCCTGCTCGCGCAGTTCGCGCCACATCTTCCAGCAAACCCAGAGCAGCAGCACGCCGCCGGCAAGCAACAGGCCGATGACCTGCAGCAACTGGGTCGCGACGCCGGCGAAGACGATGCGCAATGCCGTGGCGGCGGCGATACCGACGATGATGGCGCGGCGGCGCTGCTCGGCCGGCAGTCCCGCTGCGGCGAGACCGATGACGACGGCATTGTCGCCGGCGAGAACGAGGTCGATCAGGACGACTTGAAGGAGGGCCGTAAGCGCTTCGGGTGTGATGAATTCAGTCATGTGTGATCATCTTTTGGGGCGGCCGGATCGAGCCAATGCGGCTTGCGGCGCTCGATCCAGTCGAAGACCTTCGAACGCGACGAACGCAGCGCAGGCACGTCCTCGGCGAGCAGCGCGAGGCCGAGCGGCAGCATCCAGATGCCGAGCACCGGCAGGATGGAGAGCACACCGCCGACTACCAGCAATGTGCCCGAGGGGATTCGCACCCAGCGGCTGGACGGTTTGAGCAGATAGGCGAAGGTATCGCCCATGCGCGGCGGCAAACGGTGGACGAGCTTGTCGAGACGCGGGTCTCCGCCGGCCATCTGACCGGCGCCCTCGGTTTTCGCCGTGCGCTCGTCCGAAACTGTGCTCATGCTTACTCCTTCAAGGCAGCCTGCCGTTCGGCGCCCGCGGCACTCGGCACGACCGGTTTCGCGCGCGGCAGCACCAGCGTCAGCAAGCGCAACAATTTGATCGCCTGCACTTCATGGGGATGGACGTCCTCATCCGCCGCAGCCACGCGCTCCGACAGCTCCATCAGATGGGACGAGAGCGGCAGGTTCGAAACCGGCCGCAGCGTGTCGATCACGACATTGGCAAAATCCGGCTCCTCGAGCCGTTCGGCCAGTTCGTCGAACATCGCATAGAGCCGTTCCTCCGAAATGTGCGGCGCCAGCTTGCGATCCCTGATGAAACGGACCACCTCGTCGCGCTCGACCGGCGAAACGCGCCGGTCGGCAACCGCAACCAGCGCACCCACGATCACCAGCGCGACCGCGGCCTGCTCGTTCAGGCTGGACGGTTCCGTGATCTCGATCTCGATCGTATTTGAGGATTTGGCGTCAGACATCGTTGCTCCCTTAACTTGCGAAATGACCGCACGGAGCTGCGATGGGGACGAATGGTCGGAGAGAACGAACGAGGCCCGACAATCGGCCGATCCATCGCATTCGCGCGGGACAGGTCATCCGACATCACGAGGTTTGCCGACATCGTCGGCGTCCTCGCCAGAGGGGCCCGGATTCTTGTTCGTGTCAGAGATAAAGGTGGGCCTGTCGGAATCAAGGCGGCACGGCTGCGACCAGCCGCCGCATCGGTTCCGTGGTCTGGCATTGTGTTCCGGACGCGCTGCACACCGCTAAGTCGGCGCTGCGCTGCGTCCGAGGCAAGAGGCCACCATTTCGTCGCGCACCTGCATCAACGCGTCTCAGCCCACCGGCTCGACCAGATGCGCACGGGATGGCGCGGGATCGAACCGGTCGCCGAAATATTGCGTCTCGTGCGTCACCAGTCCGTCGTGGAATTCCATGATGCTCACGACATAAGACGGCACCCCGTCATAGCTCAGCACGAATTCACTGACCCAAAGATCGCCGCCGCCAACGATCCGCCGAACCGTGAAGCGCTTCTGGTTCGGCTGCACGAACCTGCTCTCCTGAATGTTCCTGCGACCGCGGATGCGCTCGCCTGACTGCGGATAGTCCAGCACTGCGTCCTCGCGATAGATATCGTGCTCGACCTCGAAATCATTGGCGTCTGAGGCGTCCCAATGTCGCTGAAGCGCGGCCAATACAGCCTGATCGTTCATCGCGATCTCCAATTTCGACTTGCCGCATCGTAACACTGAAGTCGGCTCTGGTCGTGATCGCTGCTTGGCGCCGGGAACCACGAGGCCGGCACGTCGGTTAGTGCAGCTCACGACCCATCCGCCGCCTCACAGGAACTCCCATGTGCCGCTGGATCGCCTACCGGGGCGAGACGACGTCTTTCGAGCCCTATGTCACCGAGCCCGAACATTCGCTGGTCGCGCAAAGCATCCGCTCGCTGCAATCCACGGCGGGCTCGAACGGTGACGGCTTTGGTCTCGGCTGGTACGGCGAGCATCCGGAGCCCGGCCTTTATCGCGAGACGCGCCCGGCCTGGTCGGACGAAAACCTGCGCTACCTCTGCCGGCATCTGCGCTCGCATTTGTTCTTCGCCCATGTGCGCGCCGCCACCGGCACGGCGGTGACGCGGCAGAATTGCCATCCCTTTGCCTGCGGCCACTGGATGTTCATGCACAACGGATTCGTCGGGAGCTGGAATCGGCTGCGGCGCAAGGTCGAGGCGCTGATCCCCGATGCTCATTATCCGTCGCGGCTGGGCACGACCGACTCGGAAGCCGTGTTCCTGGCGATGATGGGTGCCGGCCTCGACAGCGACCCGCTTGGAGCAACGCGGCGCGTGCTGCAAGCCCTCGTCGGCCTCGTCAATGAAGGCCAGCTGCGCGAACGGCTGCGCTTCACCAGTGCGATCGCCAACGGCCGGGATCTCTATGCGTTTCGAGTTGCGGTCAACGATGCCGCGAACACGCTCTACTACCGGGAGGACGGCGGCCAGGTCATCGTCGTGTCCGAGCCTTTCGACAAGGAATCGGACTGGACCGAAGTGCCGCCAAACCACGCGCTGATCGCGCGCGGGTCCGAAAACGTGAAGATTGTTCCGTTCGACGCGACAATTTGCAGTAGCGCCGACAGGGAACCCGCCCCTACCAGAAGGATTAGTGCCCGCAGGTGATCTTTGCCGGGTGGGATATGACATTTGCTTCAGACGTTTTGAAACTGCTTCGCCTCGATTCCTCGGGTGACAAGCAGAATCTCGTGATTCGCTCCGCTGGCGGCGGCGGCAAGGCGGCTGAATATTCCTTTGGCATCGAGGAGGAATACTTCCTGGCCGATCGGCGCAGCTTCGAGGTCGCGATCCAGACTCCGAACGAGCTGTTCGAATCGGCGAACTAGTCGACCGGCGGCCAGGCGATGCGCGAGATGCTGCAATCCCAGCTCGAGGTCGCCACCAACGTCCACGTGGACGTCAACGACGCCCGCGAAGAGCTTCGCTTCCTGCGGCGCGAAGTCGCCAACGTCGCCGCGCAATATGGTTTCGTGATCATGGCCTGCGGCACCCACCCGACCGCGGTCTGGCGCATGTCGCAGCCGAGCCCGAAACCCCGCTATGAGGAGATGATCGAGGATCTGCGCAGCATTGGCCATCGCAACATGATGTGCGGCATGCATGTGCACGTCCAGCTGCCCGATCCCGAGAAGCGCATGGCGGTGATGCGGGCGATGCTGCCGCATCTGCCGCTGTTCATCGCGCTGTCCGCGTCCTCCCCGTTCTGGAATTCGCACAAGACCGGACTGAAGGGCTACCGGCTCGCCGCCTATTCCGAGCTGCCGCGCACCGGCCTGCCCGAACTGTTCGAGAGCAGGCAGGATTACGACGATTATGTCGGCGCGTTGCAGCGCTCCGGCGTCATTCCCGACGAGAGCCACATCTGGTGGGCGATGCGGCCCTCGATGCGGCATCCGACCCTCGAGCTTCGGGCGCCCGATACCTGCACCTTCGTCGACGACGCCGTCGCGATCGCCTCGCTCTATCGCTGCCTGACGCGCCACCTCTATCTGCGCCCGGAGCTGTCCAAAGGGGTCACGGCGGTCGAACGCGCGATTGCGGTGGAGAATAAATGGCGTGCCCAGCGCTACGGCACCGATTGCATCTTCGCCTCCAGAGACGGACCGGTCACGATCTCGGAGATGCTCTCCCGGATCATCGACGGCACCGCCGAGGACGCCGACGCACTGGGCTGCGCCGCCGAGATCGAGCATTGCCGCGCCATTGTGGACCGCGGCAGCTCGGCCGAATTCCAGCTTCGCGCCTATCGCGAAAACGGCGACGACATCGCAGCCGTGTCACGATGGATCGCGACATCGACGATCTCGGGGACGAGCGCGCCCATCGGGCGCAGTGCTCCAGCGCCGTCATAGCGCCCGCGCAAGCTTCGCGGACGAGAACGTCATCTCTGAATTTGATACGCTGCAGGGGAATGCATGACTGACATCGCCTGGTGCGCCGGTTGCGGCCACAGCCTGGTCCCGATCCTGTCCGAGAACGGCCGCGCGCGGCCGAGCTGCCTCTGGTGCGAGGGCGTCGATGCGCGGACCATGGAGATGGCAAAGTGGGCAGACAGCCCGGCCGGCAAGCCGGATCGGGCCGCGCCTCACGCTCTTGATTGAGCCGCCCTCTGCGTCAAGCCCGCGCCACCACGCGCGGCCGGAACACGGAATCGACGGTCGGGGAAAGAGCTGCGACCGGCTTTCGCGTCGGCCGGCGCCGCGGGATGAAGAAATTGTTCACGAGGATCGGCTCGTGATCACCGAGCGCGGTCCTCTCCTTCACGAGCAGGCTCATGACCGAGCGCATCTTGATGACTTCCTGCGCCACAAAGCTGCAGTCCTCATTGCGATTGATCTGCTCATGCATGATAGCTTCAGCTTCGCGCATGCTGACGCGGAGCGCTCTGATGGTTCTGCGAATTTCGTTGATACGGTTGTCCATGGCTGCCTCCATCTCGGTGGCAGCATAAGAACAAAACATGAACAATCTGTCAATCACCGCCTGCCCGGTCGCGACGTTTTCGCTAAATCCCGAAGGCACCAACGGACCGATCCGGCACCGCCGCCGCTGCACGCGCACTCGCGCCTGCCGACAAATTAGACAGCGCCCTCGCTACGCCGAAAGCGCGCGTCCCTGGTAGGCGTCCGACCCATCAGAACAAGCCGTCGATCTAACCTCCCGTGCAACCATCGGATTTTTTTCCCGAACGGGCACGCGTATCGCGGCGCGAGGCCCGCTTGCCGCTTCGCAAACCAACTGGCCCAAAATTCGCAATGACATTGCAAGCGAAGCAACGGCGCAGAGCGGAGAACGTCATGAACGTGCATGCTGCGGGCGATCTCAGGACGACCGGCCTCACCCATCCGAATGGCGCGCCGCTCCGCCTCAACACCCAGGACTTCGTCGCAATCGATCGCGACCGGAATGCGAAGTTCGAGGCGACCTATCGCCCCCAAGCGCTCTACAATCGCGCCAACGAAGGCTTTCACGCCAACAACGAGACGTTCCTGCTGCACGAAGTCGCGACCAATCTGCCGATCTACCGTCCCGACACCGGTCCTACCGACTTCCATCTGCATCTTCCGCCCGGCGGCTTTCAGCTCGTGCTGGTCACCTCGGGTGCTTTCACCTTCGACTATGACGGGCGCTTCTATCATGTCGGCCCCGGCGCGGTGATGCTGCAAAGCGCGATCGTGCATCGCCAGCTGTTCTACACCTGGTCGGGCTTGCCAACCGAAGAGAATTTGAAGACGCCGCAGACGGTGGTGCCGGACCCGGTCTCGATGGGCTATTCGGGCAAATTCCTCGAAGCCTTCATCACCGATCCCACCAGCTTTCCGAATCCCACCATCGTCGGTCCCGATCAGATCAACGAAGCCGAAACGCCGCGCGTGGCCTGGAGCCATCCGCTGCACGATCGCCCGGCCCATGCCGGCTTCTGGCTTCAGGATCCGCTGGCGCTGGATGCACTGTTCAAGCCGCTCAGCGACGGCTCGATCAAATCGGCGCGGCCGGTTTACGTACGCGATCTCGGCATCGAGGCACCGAGCGGCCAGCTCGTCACCGGCCACATCATCGCAACCGATCCGCGCGGCCGGTCGCTTCTGCCGAAGAGTCCGTCGGCATCCGCGGACGCCGCCTCGTTCGCCAAGGGCGAGGTCGCGATCTATCGCGTCGTTCGCGGCACGGCCGAATTCAGCAACAAGGCAGGTGAGGCCTTCGAACTCGCCGCCGGCGACGTCGTGACCGCAGGCAAGAGCTCGATCAGCCTCATTGCGGTCGGCGAGAACACGCAGGTGCTCCGGCTCGGCCTACTCAAGGGCATCGACAACCTTCGCAGCTGGACACCGACGCAGCGCGACGAGATCGACGGTCTGGCCGGCCAGATCATCACGCGGAAGGACATCCGTCCCCTGCGGACCGAAGGCAAGTCGGTCGGGTATTTGTACGACTGAGCGTAGAAGGTCGCGTTGGCTATTCCGGGACCCGGCGCCCGGGAAAGGTTAGACAGGCATTGATATCGACAGCCATCGTGTTGCGGTGCGCTTTGTTCAAGAGCGCGTCTCGCTCTGCACCGGGTTCAAGGCGCGCGGCCTGTTCGCGCAATCTCAGTGCATCGGCCGCAAGACGCTCGGCAAGTGAACCCGCCTGACGGATGCGGCTGCGATTCTCTGTCATGACAAATGTCCTTGCGGTGCGTCGGGAGAGTCGAGGTCGATCAAGCCTGTGCATTTTTAGGGCGCAGGACCGGCGGGACCGCGCCGTCGAGCCAATCCTCAGTTTCCGCGAGAGCGAGCCAAGCATCGCCCATTCGCCTGTACCGCTTGCGCGCCGCGTCGCTGGGAGCGGTGCCTTCCAGGGTCAGACAGCGTCCGGCATTCTCCCGAAGATCCCCGGACCGGCTCACCCGGATCTCCGTGCCGCTCGCGGGATCGGCAGAAGTCTGCCAGGAGTTTCGGCACACAGAACACCGCCATTGATAGACGAACTTGCCTGTGGGCAAGTAGGTCGAGTGCACCGGGGCCGCAGCGAGCCGCCCGCACACGGCGCAGCCGACCGTCGCTTGCGCCGCGGTCATTTCGCCGTCGTCCTGAACCACTTTCGCGCTCCAGCGGCGTTCGAACTTGCGGCAAAGATGCAGGGGATATTGCAAAACGTTCAATGCGCGCCTCCTGTTTCGGCGGGAGCGCTGTAACGTCTCTCGGCCACTAGCGCCTGTCGTGTATCGTGCTAGCGATCCATTCAATGTGGGGTCTCGATCGCCATTCACCAGAGCGCGGCGCCGAAAATACGCTCCCGGCATCCGGCCCGTGGCCATACCCCGACCACACTTCACGCGCCGATGAACGATGCTCGTGCGGGGCTTCCGTTTAAGCGACAGTCTTCCTGCCGTACCAATCCCGTAGGAATTGGAACATATCGCGGCCTCTCCTGTTGCGTCTACCCATGGATGCATGCGTCCCCGAGATCAGGCCATGGGCGTACGCTCCCTTTCTTCTCTTCCAATATCTTCATCGAAAGTTTTCAGATGCGCATACTGAGGAAACGTTCGCCATCTCTGGCGGCTATGAGCCTTCGCGTTCTTGCAGAATATCCGGTAGCGTCCGCGATTGCCGCGACTGTCGCCTTGATGGCCACGGCTGCGGTCGTCAATCGAAAGCTCGCCGACAAGGCTCAACGCGAGAACCCGCCGCAGGGACGCTTCATCGACATCGACGGTGTTCGCCTGCACTATGTGGAGCGCGGATCGGGCCGCCCGCTGGTCTTGCTTCACGGCAATGGCAGCATGATCCAGGATTTCGAATCGAGCGGTCTGATCGATCTCGCCGCCAAGGACTATCGCGTCATCGTGTTCGATCGTCCGGGCTTCGGCCACAGCCTGAGGCCGAGAAACGTCGTATGGACCCCTGCGGCCCAGGCCGACCTCTTCAGGGATGCGCTCGCGCACCTTGGGGTCGAAAAGGCGATCGTGCTCGGGCATTCCTGGGGGGCGTCGGTCGCGATTGCCTTGGCAGGCAGGCACCCCGCAATGGTCGAGGCGTTGATTCTGGCGTCGGGGTACTATTTCCCGACCGCCCGCACCGACGCGATGATGGCGATGGCCGGGCCGGCGATACCTGGATTCGGCGATATCCTCAGCCACACGATTTCCCCGATCGTCAGCCGTCTGATGTGGCCGTCGATGCTCCGTCAGCTCTTCGAGCCGCGATCCGTCCCTCAAAAATTCGATGGTTTTCCGAAATCACTGGCCGTGCGTCCATCGCAGCTTCGTGCCGCTGCCGCCGAGGCAGCGCTGATGGTCCCTGCTGCGATGCTGTCGGCGAAGACCTACGGCGAACTGGCCATGCCGGTCACCATCCTCGCCGGCGAACAGGATCGCCTCATCGACATCGACGAACAGTCCGGTCGCCTCCATGAGGAAATCAGGCACAGCAAGATGCGACGCGTCGCGAGAGCGGGTCATATGATCCAACAGTCGGATACGGCCGATTTGATGGCCGCAATCGACGAAGCCGCGGCCGAAACGCTGCATTGATTTGAGAGTGTATCAAGCTGTCGGAAAGGAACGACCATGGCCCCGAAAATCAACGAGCGGACCTGCCCGGCGTGCAGCGGAACGGGCTTTCCTCTGTCCATGAAGGCGGCTTCGCCGGGCCGCAAAGTCTACCCGGTCAAATGCGAGGTCTGCGAAGGCAAGGGAAAGATTACCGAAACCGAGTGAAGTGACCTTCGTGAGTAAGGCCTACTCCGCGGCCTGGCGCACGTGGCGCGCGGTCGGGGTGCGCATGGTGACGAGCTCTTCGGCCGCGGTCGGATGCAGCGCGATGGTCGCGTCGAAATCGGCCTTGGTCGCCTTCATCTTCACCGCGATGGCGACGGCTTGCGTGATCTCGGCGGCGGCATCGCCGACGATATGGCAGCCGAGCACGCGGTCGGTCGAGCCATCGACGACGAGCTTCATCAGCACGCGGGTGTCGCGGCCCGACATCGTCGCCTTGATCGGGCGGAACGAGGTCTTGTAGATGTCGACGTGACTGAACTGCGCGCGCGCCTCGGTTTCCGTCAGACCAACCGTGCCGACCTCCGGCTGCGAGAACACAGCGGTCGGGATGTTGGCGTGGTCGACCTTCACCTCGCGCTTGCCGAACACGGTGTCGGCGAAAGCGTGGCCTTCGCGGATCGCGACCGGCGTCAGGTTGAAGCGATGGGTGACGTCGCCGATCGCATAGATGCTGTCGACCGAGCTCCTGGAGAAATGGTCGACCGCGATGCCGCCATTGTTCGGGTTGATGGCGACGCCGGCATTCTCAAGGCCGAGATTGGCCACCGCCGGATGGCGGCCGATCGCGAACATCACCTGCTCCGAGGCGATGCTCGATCCGTTCGACAGATGCGTGGTGAACTCCTCGCCGTGGCGGTCGACCTTGCTCACCGTGCAGCCGGTGAGAATGGTGATGCCCTGCTTCTCCATCTCGGCACGAACGTGGGTGCGAACATCCTCGTCAAACCCGCGAAGGATGTTGTCGCCGCGATAGATCACGGTGACGTCGGAGCCGAAGCCGGCGAAGATTCCGGCGAATTCCAGCGCGATGTAGCCACCGCCCTGGATCACGATCCGCTTCGGCAGCTTTTTCAGGTGGAACGCCTCGTTGGAGGAGATCACGTGCTCGATGCCGGGAATCGAGGCACCGTGGTTGGGCGCGCCGCCGGTGGCGATCAGAATGTATTTTGCGGTGATCTTGCGGTCGTTTTCGAGCAGGCGGACGGTGTGCTTGTCCTCGATCACCGCCCGGCTCTTGACGATCTGCGCGCCTGACTTCTCGACATTGGCGGTGTAGGCCGCCTCCAGCCGCGCGATCTCCTTGTCCTTATTGGCGATCAGCGTCGGCCAGTCGAAGCTGGCGGGCGGAACGGTCCAGCCGAAACCTGCGGCGTCCTCGAGCTCGTGGCGAAAATGCGAGCCGATCACGAACAGCTTCTTCGGCACGCAGCCGCGGATCACGCAGGTCCCGCCCATGCGGTACTCTTCCGCGATCGTCACCCGGGCGCCGTAACCGGCCGCGATGCGGGCGGCACGCACGCCGCCCGAACCACCACCGATGACGAAGAGGTCGACGTCGAATTCAGCCATTGTCCACTCCGACCCCTGTCAGGAATTACTGATCAGATAGTGTCTGTCAGATCTCCTTGCCACGCTTGCGCATCTCGGCGCGGAAGGCCCCCATCACGGTCTCGGAGAAGTTCTGGGCCCAGGAGTTCATGAAGGCCATGCTGAGGCCGATGGCGCGCGGCTCGGCATCGATCAGCTTCTTGCCCAGCGGCGACTTGTAGAACGCGACGAGATCCTTCAATTCCTGCTCGGTGAACTCGCTGGCGTAGATCTGCGCCATGCCGTCGCCAATCTCGTTCTGACGGCCGTTGAGCTGCTGGGCGACGACGCCGGCAACCTCGTTGAGATCCTTCTGGTAGTTGAGATTCTGCTGGATCAGCGCGATCTTGGTCTTCTCGACCAGGCCCGGCACCGCGCCTTGATACATTGCGGTGGCATTCTTGATCTGCAGAATCTCCTTGGCCGCCGCGACCGCCGCCGGCGTGGCCTTCGGCTGGGCGGGTGCGGCGCCAGCCTTCGGCGCCGCCTGCTGCGCAGCGGCCGGGACGACCGAGAAGGCCAATCCCACAGCGAGGGTCGCAGCCGGCAAAAACTTCAAAACGCTCTTCATTCCTAGTCTCCTTTCGGCTTACGCCGTTCAATCACGCGAATTCCCTCGCCGCCCGCCAGAACAGCCGAGCTGGCCAAGCCGATGAACAACCCGTGCTCGACCACGCCGGGGATCGCGCTCAACGCGCTGGCGAGGCCGGCAGGATCCCCGATCTGTCCGAGCTGGGCATCGACGATCCAGTGGCCGCCGTCGGTGACGAAAACGTGGCCGTCCTTGTCCCCGCCCTTGGCCTTGCGGACCGCCATTTGCCCGGAAACGCCGCACTCGGCAAATGCCTTCTCGATCGCCCGTCGCGTCGCGCCAAGTCCGAACGGGATGACCTCGATCGGCAGCGGAAATTTGCCGAGCGTCGGCACCCATTTGGTGTCATCGGCAATCACGATCATGCGATCCGAGGCCGCTGCCACGATCTTCTCGCGCAGCAGCGCGCCGCCGCCGCCCTTGATCAGGTTGAGCGCGGGATCGATTTCGTCGGCGCCGTCGATGGTGATGTCGAGATGGTCGATCTCGTCGAGCGTGGTCAGCGGCACGCCGCACCGCGTCGCATCGAGGCGAGTCGTCTCGGAGGTCGGCACGCCGATCACCTTGAGCCCGGCGGCGACGCGCTCGCCGAGCAGCTCGACGAAATGCTTGGCCGTCGAGCCGGTGCCGAGCCCGAGTTGCATGCCGTCCCGCACCTCCTCGAGCGCGCGCGCCGCGGCCTGTCGCTTCAACTGGTCCATATTCACCTTTGCGCCCGCCTTTGAAGTCCCGAACGTGCCGCCGATCGTGGCCGCTTTCGGCGGCCTATGTAGCCTCGTTTTCCGCCGGAGAACAGGGTCTGGGGAACCAGGCTATAAGCTGATCTTATGGCGCCGCCCCTTGCACTGACCTGACCGGGCCGGTAGCGCTTGGCCCATGACCTCCCCTCACACCATCGTCTTCGATCTCGACGGCACGCTTGTGGATACGGCGCCCGACCTGATCACCGCGCTGAACCACGTGCTCGACCGCGAAGGGCTGCCGCCCGTGCCGATGGCCTCGGCCCGCAACATGATCGGCGCCGGCGCCCGCAAGCTGCTCGAGCGGGGGCTGGAGGCCGAGGGCCGCAGCGTCACCCCCGCCGACATGGACCGGATGACTGCGGATTTCATCGCCTATTATGCCGAGCATATCGCGGTCGAATCCCGCCCCTTCGAGGGGCTCGAGGCCGCGCTGGACCATTTTTCGGCGCAAGGCCATCGCCTCGCCGTCTGCACCAACAAGCTGGAATGGCTGTCCAAGCGCCTTCTGGACCAGCTCGACCTCAGTCGCCGCTTCGCGGCGATCTGCGGCGCGGACACCTTTGGCGTCCAGAAGCCCGACCCGACCATCTTTCGTGAAACGGTGGCGCGCGCCGGCGGAGCGGTCAAAGCCAGCATCATGGTCGGCGATGCCGGAACCGATGTCGGGGTGGCTCGCCGGGCCGGGGTGCCGGTCATCGGGGTCAGCTTCGGCTATACGGACGTACCGATCGCCGAGCTGAAGCCGGACCGGCTGATCCATCACATGCGCGACCTGCCGGCTGCCGTCACCAGCCTGATGACGGTATGACGTCACCAAGGCACTGATATCGCTTCTGTATTCCGAGAAACCCCGCATTGACCATTGATTGACTATGCGCAGCGCGCCGGTTGCCTGCCCCAGACGACACTCCTAAGGTCCGCGCGGGGTTATGTGGCGGTTCGTCGCAGTTGAAGTGGATGGGTCATGCGTCGTGTCATCGCGGCTGCGTTAGCCGGAGCGAGTCTATTGGGAGCGGCAAGTCTTGGTGGCTGCTCCTCGATGTCCTGGGACGGGTTCAAATCGGCCCCACCGGCCGTCCAGGTCCGAATCGAATCCAACCCGCCCGGTGCCGACGCCACCACCTCGCTCGGGCCGGGCTGCAAGACACCCTGCTCCGTCTCGGTTCCCGCACCGGAGGCCCCATTTACGGTCGCTTTCGCGCTGCCCAAGTACCAGCCGGCGAGCGTCGCGGTGAACGTGATCAGAAATCCCGGGGATTTCACCACCCCAGCCTCGGTGACCACCGACCCGAATCCGGTGTTTGCGGAACTCCAGCCGGCCACCCCGCCGAAACCGGTTCGCAAGCCGCACCGGCCTAGGAAGCCCAAACCCGCCGCAGCCGCGCCTGCTGCGGCACCGGCTGAAGCCGCACCGGCCGCGGGCTCGCCATTCCCCGATCCGAACGCCGGCAGGCGCTGATCTACGTATACCACCCGATTGTCCTCGTCGCGTCCGATGCTTAGATTGGGTCCCGAGCACCGCTGAAGCAAAGGTGCGCCCGTCGCCGTAAGTGACAAGGCCTTTTCCATGAACGGATCCACTGCGCTGTCGACCCCGATGACCGATCCGTTCGGGCGGACCATCTCGTACCTGCGCGTCTCCGTCACCGATCGCTGCGACCTGCGCTGCTTCTACTGCATGTCGGAAGACATGACGTTCCTGCCCAAGGCGAACCTGTTGACGCTGGAGGAACTCGACCGGCTCTGCTCGGCCTTCATCGCCAAGGGCGTCAAGAAGCTGCGGCTCACCGGCGGCGAGCCGCTGGTCCGGCGCAACGTGATGACGCTGGTGCGCTCGCTGTCGCGGCATCTTTCGAGCGGCGCCCTGAACGAGCTGACGCTGACCACCAACGGCACCCAGCTTGCGAAACACGCAAGCGAGCTCGCCGATTGCGGCGTCCGCCGCATCAACGTCTCGCTCGATACGCTCGATCCCAAGAAGTTTCGCGAGATCACCCGCTGGGGTGAGATCGACAAGGTGCTGGAAGGCATCGAGGCCGCGCGCGCCGCGGGACTTGCCGTGAAGATCAACGCGGTGGCGCTGAAGAACCTCAACGAGGACGAGCTGCCTTCGCTGATGCGCTGGGCTCACAGCAAGGGCATGGACCTGACCCTGATCGAGGTCATGCCGATGGGCGAGATCGGATCGGGACGGATCGACCAGTACCTGCCGCTGTCGCTGGTTCGCGCGCGCCTCGCCCAGCAATTCACGCTGACGGATCTGGCGGAGAGCACCGGCGGCCCGGCGCGCTATGTCAGCATCGCCGAGACCGGCGGCAAGCTCGGCTTCATCACGCCGATGACGCATAATTTCTGTGAATCCTGCAACCGGGTTCGCATTACCTGCACGGGAACGCTGCACACCTGCCTCGGCCACGAGGATGCCTCGGATTTGCGCAAACCTCTGCGTGCATCCGACGACGACATGCTGCTTGCGGATGCGATCGACCGCGCCATCGGGCTGAAGCCCAAGGGCCACGATTTCATCATCGACCGTCGGCACGACCGTCCCAGCGTCTCCAGGCACATGAGCGTCACCGGCGGCTGACACCATCGGCCGCGGCCTTGTTCCCCTGAACTACCAACAATCTTCCAATTGACTGGCGCCACGGTCGCTGGTCTGGTGCGGCGTCCTCATGCCTGCGCGGCAAGACCAGCCACGCGCCAATTCGGCGCAGTCAAGCCGGCCGGGGCACAATCGGGGAGGATCTATGCAAGCGCTCCTGAAGCTGAGTCGAGGGATCGACGCGTTCACACGCTGGACGGGCAAACGCCTGGCGTGGCTGATCGTGGCCGCCGTCATCATCTCGGCGGTCAATGCGATCGTCCGCAAGACGTTCGACACGTCGTCCAATTCATGGCTCGAGCTGCAATGGGTGCTGTTCAGCATCGTTTTCCTGTTCTGCTCGCCCTGGACGCTGCTCGACAACGAGCACATCCGCATCGACATCGTGAACAACGCGTTGCCGAAGACTGTGCGCAACGTGATCGACGTGGTCGGTCACCTGTTCTTCCTCATTCCGCTCTGCATCGTCATGATCGTCACCGGCGTGCCGTTCTTCCAGCGTTCGGTCCAGATCAACGAGCAATCCGGCAATGCCGGCGGCCTGCCGCAATGGCCCGCCAAATCCCTGATCATGATCGGGTTCGCTTTGCTGCTTGTTCAAGGCATCTCCGAGCTGATCAAGCGGATCGCGGTCATGCGCGGATTGATCCCGGACCCGCATGAATCCCAGGTCTCGGCGCTGGAGGCGGAAGTCGAGCATCTCGTCGAAGCGATCGAGAAAAAGTAGCCGCTGGCGCCGGTGTAGGGGGACTCATGACCGCGTTTATCATCGCCAATATGGCGCCAATCATGTTCGCGTCGCTGGTCGTCGTGCTGCTGCTCGGCTATCCTGCGGCATTCTCGCTCGGCGCAGTCGGCCTGTTCTACGCCATCATCGGCGTCGAGCTCGGCCAATTCCACCCCGACTTCCTCCAGGCCCTTCCCGAGCGCGTCTACGGCGTGATGAACAACGACACGTTGCTCGCCATCCCGTTCTTCACCTTCATGGGACTGGTGCTGGAGCGGTCGGGCATGGCCGAGGACCTGCTCGACACCATCGGCCAATTGTTCGGCACCATCCGCGGCGGACTCGCCTACGCGGTGGTGTTCGTCGGCGCGCTTCTGGCCGCGACGACCGGCGTGGTCGCGGCGTCCGTGATCTCGATGGGACTGATTTCGCTGCCCATCATGCTGCGCTACGGCTACGACCGGCGCGTGGCGACGGGCATCATCGCCGCTTCGGGCACGCTCGCGCAAATCATTCCGCCCTCGCTCGTCCTGATCGTGATGGCAGACCAGCTCGGCAAGTCCGTCGGCGACATGTACGAGGGCGCCTTCATCCCGGGCCTCGTGCTCGCGGGCCTCTACGCCGTCTACGCCTTCCTTGTCAGCATGATCTTCCCGAACGCCGCGCCCGGCCTGCCGAAGGAAGCCATCGGCTTCCGCGAGGAGAGTGGCGACCGCGGCCTCCGCTCGCTCGGTGTACTCTTCATCGCGAGCTGCGTGTTCGGCTGGTTCATGATGCGCCATTCGGAGACGCACGGCGCCGATTACGTCGTGCTCAGCATGTTCTACGGCATCATCTTCGCGTTCGCCGTCGCCGTGCTGAACTGGATCGTCGACAAGCTCACCGGCTTCCGTTTCCTCTCGAAGATGGCCCAGCAGACCACCTTCGTGATGGTGCCGCCGCTGTTCCTGATCTTCCTGGTTCTCGGCACGATCTTCATCGGTATCGCGACCCCGACCGAAGGCGGCGCGATGGGTGCCGCCGGCGCCCTCATCCTCGGTGCCGCGAAGCGGCGGCTGAGCTGGGACCTGATCCGGCAAGCCACGGAATCGACCGCCAAGCTGTCGGCCTTCGTCGTGTTCATCCTGGTCGGCGCCCGCGTGTTCTCGCTGACCTTTTACGGCGTCAACGGGCACGTCTGGGTCGAGCATCTGCTCACCTCCCTGCCCGGCGGCCAGGTCGGCTTCCTGATCTTCGTCAACGCGTTCGTGTTCGTGCTGGCCTTCTTCCTCGACTTCTTCGAACTGGCCTTCATCGTGATCCCACTGCTCGGACCTGCCGCCGAGCATCTCGGCATCGACCTGATCTGGTTCGGCGTCATTCTCGGCGTCAACATGCAGACCTCGTTCATGCATCCGCCGTTCGGCTTCGCGCTGTTCTATCTCCGGTCGGTCGCCCCGAAGGACCGATACACCGACCGCGTCACCGGCAAGCGGATGGACCCCGTCACCACCGGCCAGATCTATTGGGGCGCGGTGCCATTCGTCGTCATCCAGATCATCATGGTCGCTCTGGTGATCGCGTTCCCGTCGATGGTGATGCACTACAAGGGCGTCCAGTCGACCATCGACCCCAGCACGATCAAGATCGAGGTGCCGCAGATCGAGCTGCCGCCGCTGGATCTCGGGCCGCCGCAAAAGTAGCGGACGAGCGCGCGATCGGCCTCTTGCCCCGAGCAGTGCGCTTTTGCGCACGATCGTGTCCACATCGTCATGGCCGGGCTCTTGTGAACGTTCGAATGCGATCACTCGGCCTTGGAGGGTGAAGGCGTCAGCTCGCTCCCCGCCAGCCGAAACCGCAGCGTGAACTCCGCGCCGCCGCCGGTGAGGTTCGCCACCGCGACTGTAGCTGCGTGATCGTCCGCCACGGCGCGCACGATCGACAGGCCGAGGCCCGCGCCGTCGCTGCGCCGGCGGTCGGCGCGCCAGAAGCGCTGGAAGATCAGCTCGCGCTCGGCCTCCGCGATCCCCGGACCGCAATCGCGCACGCGCACCGAACCGTCCTCGCACACCTCGACGTCGACGGTGGTATCCTTTGCCGTGAACTTGATGGCGTTTTCGGCGAGGTTGAGGATCGCGCGCTGGAGCATCTCCGCATTGCCGTGGATCGTAACCGGCGCGTCGGTGCCCCGGAGCGCGATGTCCTTGTGCTGGGCGATCGCGAACGGGGCGATCGAGGCAACCACTTCGGCGCAGACGGCGCGCAAATCCGCGGTCTCGCCGGGATCGAGCACCAGGGTGTCGAGCTCGGCGATCTCCAGCAGCTGGGCGACGAGGCGGCTCATGGTTTCGATGTCGGCATGCAGCGCCTGCCGTGCCGCCCGATCGTCGAGCGTCTCGATCCGCGTGCGCAGGATCGCGAGCGGCGTGCGCAATTGATGCGCGGCATCCGCCGTGAACTGCCGCTGCACCCGAAAGCCGCCTTCGAGGCGGTCGAGCGCCTGGTTGACGGCGGTGACGAGCGGCAGGATCTCGCGCGGGATCTGCTCCGTCGGCAGCCGGATGTCGGTGCGCGCCGGGCCGATATTGCTGGCCTCCTCGGAGGCCTTCCACAGCGGCGCGATCGCGCGGCGGAAGATGATGATGTCGGTGGCGAGCAGGATCAGCAGGATAGGGATGGTGATCCATCCCACGCGCCGGAAGAAGTTCGAGACGATGTCGTCGATGATGACGTCGCGGTGCGCAAGGTCCTCGGCGACCTGGATGCGCACCGTCTTGCCGTCGACCTCGCGGGTGACGGCGGCGCCGGAAATGGTCTCGGACGAGCGCGGTGCAGCAGCGGCGGCGGAGCGCCGATGCGAGGAGAACAGCAACCGGCCCTCGGCGTCGCGAATGTCGTACTGATAGCGGCCATACGCTTCCGAATAGAGGCCTTTGAGACTGTCGGGCAGATTGAACGTCAACAGGCCGTCCGGCCGTGCGACGATGCGCTCCGCCAGCACCTCGGCCTGGGCGCGCATGGCATCGCGATGCAGCTGGTCGATCTCGGAATTGAGCAGCCAGAACAGCACCAGCGGCAGGAAGATCGCGACCACCGCGACCGCCAGGATGTGCAGGAACACGATGCGCCAGATCAGCGATTTGAACGTCGGCGACCTGCCATAGGACCCGGCATAGGATCCGACGCTGGATCCGAGCTGGGCCACGCTATTTCTCCACGTCCATGAGATAGCCGACCCCGCGGATGGTATGGATCACGACCTTGGCGCCGTGTTCAGCGAGCTGCTTGCGCAGCCGCGAGACATAGACCTCGACCGCGTTGGAGGCGACCTCGCCGTCCAGCCCGAAGATGTGATCCTCGACGTTCTTCTTCGGCACCACCCGCCCCTGCCGGCGCAGCAAAATCTCCAGCACCGAGGTCTCGCGCGCGGAGATGATCCGCGGCTGGTCGTCGACGAAGATCTGGCGGCTCTCGGTGTCGTAGACGAGATTGGCGAGACTGAGCGAGCGGCCGAGCAATTGGCCCGGCCGGCGCAGGATCGCCTCCAGCCGCGCCACCAGTTCCTCCATCGCGAACGGCTTGGCGAGATAGTCGTCGGCGCCGCTGCGCAGGCCGCTGACGCGGTCCTGCAGGCCGCCGCGTGCGGTCAGCACCAGCACGGGGAGCGGCTCCATCTTGAGGCGCAGCTCGCGCAGCACCGACAGGCCGTCGCCGTCGGGCAGCCCGAGATCGAGGATCATCGCAGCGTAGCTGACGCTGCTCACCGCCTCGCGCGCCTCGGCCGCGCTGCCGACGATGTCGCTTTGATAGCCGGCCGCCGCCAGGCCGGCGGCAACCAGCCGCGAGAGCTCGGCATTGTCCTCGACGATCAGAAGGCGCATCGCATATCCGCCGGGTACTCAGGTCACCGCACGGCTCGCGCGGCATCTTCGCTCTCTTCCACCATTCCGGCCGGCTCGGCCAGCGAAAAGTAAGGCGAAGAACGGGGCGGCTCATTGTCAGCTCGGTGTAAGCCGACGGACACGCCCGTCATTCCCGCTGGACGGTGCCGCGCAGAGAGCGGAGCTTCTAGCTCCGCCCCTCGAAATAGGTGCAGAGCAGGCTCGTCTCCTTTGCTGCTATCGATTTCCGAAAGAGCCGGCACTTGGAATGGCGGTCTTTGCTCTCTCCACTCTCGACCAGGAACACGCATTGATTGCAGACGTCGGTGTGATGACGGCGCTCGGCAACATCAAGCCCAACCAGCACGCGGCGAAGCGTATCGCGCAGCCGAGATCGATCGGAGCCTTCGAGTGCCACGATCTGGTCCCGCAGGGCATTGATCGGATCTTGCTTGAGGAACTTCTCGCCCTCAGCTGTGAGACAGAGCGTGATCGAGCGCTTGTCGTCCGCAGACGGCTTACGGACCAGCAATCCTTTGTCCAGGAGCGCGGCGGTAATCTGAGATGCGCCGCCGCGGGTCGTCCCCAGAAAGCCGGCGAGAGCCGTCGGCGTCCTCGAAAGTCTGTTTGCAAGAGCGAGAAAGCGCAAGGCCATCCATTCGCGATCGCTCAGGCCCGAACGACTGCCTTCAAAGAGCCAACTGCCCGCCGATTGCACGAGGAGTTGTACGATTTCAGTTGCCACGCTCATTGATAGATGCCCACGGGAAACGGCCGTCCGGCACCTCGATCAAAGAGTGAGGTGACGCCGCATTTGGTGAATGCTGAATTTGGGTCGGGACTGGTTGGATCCGGTATATCGTACCGTGAAGTCCGGACGGCGCGGAACGACGCCTAAGGCCGCGACTCCAGCCCGATTGCAAGAGCCCGATAGCCCGATCGTTCCGCAAAAGGAACACCGCAAGACTACGTATCGCGTTCATGCCCAGGTTACGGGCGCCCAACTGCGGTGCGCAGAACAAACTTCGCCCGCCTCTGACGGGCTCATCGTCCTCTCCAAATCGGGCAACGAAACAAATTTCGGATTATTCGACGCTCGCGCAAGAAAACGCCCCGGGGCCTTCGCTCCGGGGCGCTGCATCCAACTGGTGACGCGATCAGCTCTGCGAGCGCCGCGCCATGAAGATGTCGTAGCCGACCTCGGCGACCTGGAACCAGGCGTAGCCGTCGCTCGTGAACTTGGCGAGGGAGTCGTGCACCTTCTTGAAATTGGCGTTGGTCGCGCCGACTTCGGCATGCAGCTCCTTGGCGGCCTTGTGGCAGGCATCCATGATCGACGGCGAGAAGGCGTGCAGCTTGGCGCCGCCCGCGAGCAGCTTCTTCAGCGCCAGCGGATTGGCGGTGTCGTAGCGTGCCATCATGTAGTTGTTGGCGTAGTGGCCGGCCTGCTCCAGCACGCTCTGGTAATATTTCGGCAGCGCGTTCCACTTGTCGAGGTTGACGAAGGCCAGCAGCATCGGCCCACCCTCCCACCAGCCGGGATAGTAGTAGTGCGGCGCGATCTTGTAGAAGCCGAGCTTTTCGTCGTCATAGGGGCCGACCCATTCGGCGGCATCGATGGTGCCCTTCTCCAGCGCGGGATAGATGTCGCCGCCGGCGAGCTGCTGCGGCACCACGCCGAGCTTCTGGAGCACGCGGCCGGCAAAGCCGCCGATGCGGAATTTCATGCCCTTGAGATCGTCGGGTGCGTTGACCTCTTTCCTGAACCAGCCGCCCATCTGGCAGCCGGTGTTGCCCGCGAGCAATGAGACGACGTTGTAGCTCTTGTAGAATTCGTTGAGCACGTCGCGCCCGCCGCCCTGCATGTACCAGGCCTGGTTGATGCGCATGTTGGGGCCGAACGGCACGGCCGAGCCGAAGGTGAAGGTCGGATCCTTGCCGAAATAATAGTAGGACGCGGTGTGGCCGATTTCGCAGGTGCCGTTCTGAACGGCGTCGAGCACCTGGAGGCCCGGCACGATCTCGCCGGCCGCGAAGATCTGGATCTGGAATTTGTTGTCGGTCGCCTCGGCGACCATCTTGCACATCATCTCGGCGCCACCAAACAGCGTGTCGAGCGATTTCGGCCAGCTCGTCGGCATGCGCCATTTGATTTCCGGCATCGACTGCGCGATCGCGGGAGCCGCGAGCGTGGCGGCGCCGGCCGCACCAAGTCCTGTGACCTTGATGAAGTCTCTTCTCTTCATGATTTCCTGCCCTGATGTACCAGTGATTGTGGGCCTTCTTGCCGAGGCTTGGCGCCACCATGACGCAAGCCGCCGCCCAATTCCATCCCGATCGCACTGCGGCAAAGAAAAAGCCCGGCCTCCAATGGAGGCCGGGCTTTCCGGTCTTTGCGACTTTAGGTCTAGGCGATCAGCCGCGCGTGCGCGAGCGGATCATGAAGCTGTCGTAGGTATATTCGGCAACCTGCCACCACAGATATTCGTCGGAGCGGTAGGCCTGCATGGCGTCGATCGACTTCTTGAAGTCGGGGTTCTTGGCCGAGATCTCCGCCCAGAGCTCGTTGGTCGCCTTGAGGCAGGCTTCCAGCACCTCGTTGGTGAAGGGACGAAGCTGGGTGCCGCCGGCAACCAGTCGCTTCAGCGCCGCCGGGTTCTGCATGTCGTAACGCGCCGCCATCCAGGTGTTGGCATTGGTCATCGCGTTGGTGAGGATCGCCTGGTAGTTCTTCGGCAGCGAATTCCACTTATCCAGATTGGCGAAGGCGTGGACGGTCGGACCGCCTTCCCAGAAGCCCGGATAGTAGTAGTACTTGGCGACCTTGGCGAAGCCGAGCTTCTCGTCATCGTAGGGGCCGACCCACTCGGCGGCGTCGATGGTGCCCTTTTCGAGCGCCGGATAGATGTCGCCGCCGGCGAGCTGCTGCGGCACCACGCCGACCTTCTGGAGCACCTGGCCGGCGATGCCGCCGATGCGCATCTTGAGGCCGGAGAGGTCGGCAACGGTCTTGATCTCCTTGCGGAACCAGCCGCCCATCTGGGTGCCGGTGTTGCCGCAGGGGAAGCCGATCACGTTCGACTTCTTGAAGAACTCGTTGCCGAGCTCCATGCCGCCGCCCTGGTACCACCAGGAGTTCTGCTGGCGCGCGTTGAGGCCGAACGGCACCGAGGCGTAGATCGCGAAGGTCGGATCCTTGCCGACATAGTAGTACGAGACGGTGTGGCACATCTCGACGGTGCCGTTGGAGGTCGCATCGAGCGCCTGGAGGGCCGGAACGATCTCGCCGCCGGCGAACACCTGGATCTGGAATTTGTTGTCGGTCATCTCGGCGACGTACTTCGCCAACTGCTCGGCACCGCCATAGATGGTATCGAGCGACTTCGGGAAGCTCGAAGTCAAGCGCCACTTCACCTCGGGCGAGGACTGCGCGATCGCCGGCGAGGCCACCGCGGTTGCCGCCGCGCCTGCCGCCGACACTTTCAGAAAATCACGACGCTTCATCTTCAGGTCTCTCCTTGCTGGGGCGTTTCCCCTTAACTTCTCTTCTTGCCGCCGCTCATTCCGGCGACGCGTTAGGGCCGCGTCGAACCGAAGGGGCTTGACTGCCGTGGGCCTTTACCACGGAAGCCCCGCTTGCGGAACGCGACAATGGCATGACGGGGCTCTACGAAAGTCGCATGTCCTCCAAAAGGACGAGGGAGGCGTGCCGCGGGCGGCCGGCTCAGGCCGCCGCGATGACGCCCTTGAGCTGGTCGCGGACCTGCCCTGCAATGGCGCGGTAGATCGCCGCATGGGGACCGTCCGGCTCGCTGTCGACGACGGGATTGCCGGCATCCGAGGTGGCGCGAATCGCCATGTGCAGCGGGATCTCGCCGAGGAAGGGGACCTCGAGCTTCTCGGCCTCGTGCCGCGCGCCGCCATGACCGAAAATGTCCGACCGCGTGCCGCAATGGGGGCACTGGAAGTAGCTCATGTTCTCGACGATACCGAGCACGGGCACGTTGACCTTCTTGAACATGGCAAGCCCTCGCCGCGCATCGATCAAGGACAGGTCCTGCGGGGTCGAGACGATCACCGCGCCCTTCAGCGGCACGTTCTGCGCCAGCGTGAGCTGGGCATCGCCGGTGCCCGGCGGCATGTCGACGACCAGCACGTCGAGCTTGCCCCATTCGACGTCGCGCAGCATCTGCGTCACCGCCGACATCACCATGGGACCGCGCCAGATCATCGCGGTCTCTTCCTCGACCAGGAAGCCGATCGACATGATGGCGAGACCGAAGCGCCGAAGCGGAATCATTTTTCGCTCGTCGTTCAGCTCCGGCTTGTCGTGCAGGCCGGTCAGCCGTGGCACCGAGGGGCCGTAGATGTCGGCATCGAGCAGCCCGACCTTGAGGCCGAGGTCGCGCAGGCCCAGAGCCAGGTTCAGCGCGGTGGTCGACTTGCCGACGCCGCCCTTGCCGGAGGCGACCGCGATCACGGCGGCAACGCCCGGGATTTCCGACTGCCGCGCCATCGGCGACCCGCCGCCCTGCGGCGGCTTGTGGGCATGGACCGGCTGCACGCCGGGCGTGCCGCGGCTGGGTTGCGGGGGTGGCGGCGGCGCGGAGCCCGGCTTGCGCTCGGCGGTCAGCGCCACCATGACGGTGGTGACGCCGGGAATGGTGCGCACAGCGGCCTCCGCTTCGGCTCGGATGGACTCCCAGGCCCTCGCCTCCGCGGCATCGACATTGATCGAGAAGAACACCTTGCCGTCGGACGCGCTGATCGCGCTCAGCACGTTGGCATTGGTGAGCGCGACCCCGCGGGGAGATTTGATCCTGGCGAGGCTGTCGAGAACCTGTTGCTGCGTCACGCTCAAAGCGCATCTCCTGAACGGAGCATGATCCGGAGCCGGAGGACGGCGCCAGCGCAAGGCGTGGCGCGGCTTTCCGGCAAGGTCATGCTCGAGACTCTAGGATGCCCCATTAGAGCGGAAACGCCCAAAAGGCTACTGCCTGCCGATATCGTCGGCCTTCTCGGCGGGCGCCGCCCCCTGCTCCCTGGCGGCCTCGTAATTCAGCTCGATCATGACCCCGTTGGGATCGTTGACGAAGATCTGCCAGAGGTCGCCGCCGGGCACCTGGCGGGACTCGAACTTCATCTCCTTGGACGCCAGCCGCCGCTTCATGCCGTCAAAACCGCGACTGACGAAAGCGACATGATGGACAACGCCGGAATCCGGCTTTTGTGGCTCGGCGGTCGCAGAAATATCGACGAGATGCACCACCGCCTTGCCCTCGCTGTACATCCAGGCGCCGGGGAAGGCGAAATTCGGCCGGGCGCCTTTTTCGAGGCCCAGCACATCCTCGTAGAAGCGGACGGTCTCGGCCAGATTCCGGGTCCGGATGTTGAAATGATCGAGGACGCCAACGCTCACGCCGCCCATGCTTTTGCTCCCTTTTTTGAAGTCCTTGGTCCCGCCATCCTAGCACAGGGGGCCGCCAAACGAAGCCGTTGCCCTCCGCCCTTAACGGTTTATGGTGCGCCTCCGATCCGCCCTCGCGGCGGAACTTGGAGGACGCCGCCCTGGCGCCCTCGCCCGGCTGCAACCGTAAAACTCAAGCTACGGACAAGGTACCACACATGGCTAAAGTCGCTTTCCTCGGTCTCGGCGTCATGGGCTATCCCATGGCCGGACACCTCGTGAAAAAAGGGGGCCATGAGGTCACCGTCTACAACCGCACCGCGGCCAAGGCGAAGGAATGGGCGGACAAGTTCGGCGGCAAGACCGCACCGACCCCGAAGGCCGCCGCCGAAGGTCAGGATTTCGTGATGTGCTGCGTCGGCAACGACAACGATCTGCGCGCGGTCGCGATCGGCGCCGACGGCGCGTTTGCCGGCATGAAGAAGGGTGCGACCTTCGTCGACCATACCACCGCCTCCGCCGAAGTCGCGCGTGAGCTGGACGCGGCCGCGACCAAGGCCGGCTTCAAGTTCATCGACGCGCCGGTCTCCGGCGGCCAGGCCGGCGCCGAGAACGGCGTTCTGACGGTGATGTGCGGCGGCGCGCAGGACGCCTATGCCGGCGCCGAGCCGATCATCACAGGCGCCTATGCGCGGATGTGCAAACTGCTCGGGCCCGCCGGAAGCGGCCAGCTGACGAAGATGGTCAACCAGATCTGCATCGCGGGCCTGGTGCAGGGTCTGTCCGAAGGTATCCACTTCGCCAAGAAGAGCGGCCTCGACGTCGCCGCAGTGATCGAGACCATCTCCAAGGGCGCGGCGCAATCCTGGCAGATGGAAAATCGCTACAAGACCATGAACGAGGACAAGTACGATTTCGGCTTCGCGGTCGAATGGATGCGCAAGGACCTCTCGATCTCGCTGGCTGAAGCCCGCCGCAACGGCGCCAACCTGCCTGTCACCGCGCTGGTCGATCAGTTCTATTCCGAGGTCGAGAAGATGGGCGGCAAGCGCTGGGATACGTCGAGCCTGCTGGCGCGCCTACAGCGCTGAGGAGCGTGTCGACGGTCGCTGCCGGGCAGCTGCGACCGTCCCCGGCCTTGACGCGGCGTCGCGTCGAGGTCTGGCAAACGCATCGAGCCGCAGAACGAACACCGCGGGGACCGACTTGCTGAGCGTGATAGCCGCCGTCTTCATCGTCGCATATGCGGCCATCGCGCTCGAACACCCGCTCGGCGTCAACAAGAGCGCTTCGGCTCTCCTGGGAGCGGGCCTGCTCTGGACCATCTACGCGCTGTCCGTCGGCGACGCCTCGCTCGTCAACCACCAGCTCGACGAATCCGTCGCCTCGACCGCGCAGATCGTCTTCTTCCTGATCGGTGCCATGACGATCGTCGAGGTGATCGACGCCCACAACGGCTTCGAAGTCATCACCTCGATCATCCGCACCACGAAGCAAACCACGCTGATGTGGATCATCGGCTTCGTGACGTTCTTCCTGAGCGCGATCCTCGACAATCTCACCACCACCATCGTGATGATCTCGCTGATCCAGAAGCTGATCGGCAACAGAAGCGATCGCCTGCTGTTCGCCTCGATCATCGTCATCGCGGCCAATGCCGGCGGTGCCTGGACCGTGATTGGCGACGTCACGACGACGATGCTCTGGATCGGTGGGCAGATCACTCCCCTCAGCATCATGAAATCGGTGTTCCTGCCCTCACTGCTCAACCTGCTGATACCGCTGCTCATCATCGGCTATTCGCTCAAGGGGAAGGAGATCGTCCCTCCGCTGCAAGGCCAAGCACAGGCCCTCAGGGTCGAAGTGTTCGAGCGCAACTTGATGTTCTATCTCGGCCTCGGCACCCTGATTGCCGTTCCGGTTTTCAAGGCCGTGACGCACCTTGCGCCCTTCATGGGTATTCTTTTCGGGCTGGGCATCCTCTGGCTGGTCGGCGAGATCGTTCACCGCCACAAGGACGAGGATGCGCGCCGTCCCCTCACCCTCGTCCATGCGCTGACGCGCATCGACATGAGTTCCATCGTGTTCTTCGTCGGCATCCTCATGGCCGTCGCGTGCCTGGAGCATGCTCGCGTGCTGGAACTGTTGGCGAAATGGCTCGACGCCACGGTCGGGCGTCTCGACGTCATCGTCATCCTGCTCGGCCTGTTGAGTGCCATCATCGACAACGTGCCGCTCGTCGCGGCCACGATGGGCATGTACAATCTGGTGCAACATCCGCCCGACAGCTTCATCTGGGAGTTCATCGCCTATTGCGCCGGCACCGGCGGCTCGATCCTGATCATCGGCTCGGCCGCGGGCGTTGCCGCCATGGGACTCGAGAAGATCGAGTTCTTCTGGTACGCCCGCCGCATCGCAGGGCCCGCGCTGGTGGGGTATCTGGCGGGCGCGATGGTCTACATCGCGCAGTACGCGGCGCTGCATTGACGGCGCAGGCGAGATTCAAAATTAACGGCGGGTTAACGTAATTCTTTAGCTCCTTAAGTCACCTCTTAAGGATTTCTTGCCAGAGATAGACAATGCAGAAGGCCCGCGTCCGGCGTGGGCAGGAATCGTGTTGCTTGATGAGTAACCCCGCTGAAAAGCCTGAGGTTGTGCAGCTTCCGGCCGAGCCGGTGAGCGCTCCATCGGCGAGCAGCCGAAGGGCTGCGGCGCAGCGGGTGCGCGAGGCGCGGGACAAGTTAACGTCGACCAGTGGAACCCGGCCGGCCTTCGACGCCGAGATGCTGCGCCAATACGCCCAGACGCGGCTGTCGGCTTCCTATGTCGTGATGCTGCTGGTGGTCGCGACCGGTGTGCTGTTCGGCCTGTGGATGCAGCCGATCCCGGCCGCCGCCTGGACCGCCGGCATGCTCTGCCTCCACAGCGCCATGACCCGCAGTTGCCGGCGCTTCCTGATCGAGCCCGCCTCGCCCGCGGCGACGCGCGCATGGCGCACGCGCTTCGTCGTGCTCGACCTGCTCTATGGCCTGTGCTGGATGGCGATCCTGATCCATCCCGTGCTCGACATGGTCACGGAAACGCTGATGATGTTCCTGATGCTGCTGGTGATCGCAGTGTCGAGCATGCTCGCCGCCAATCTGCCGATCGCAGCCCTCGCCGCCACCGCGCCGGTCGCGGTCGCAATGGCGCTGAGCTTCGTGATGACCGGCTCGCTGGACAATTACATCCTGGCCGCGCTCGCGCTCGCCGCCGAAGGCTATTTCGTGCTGCTGGCGCACCGCCTGCACTCCTCCACCTTCGCCACGCTGGAAGCGCGCGCAGAGAAGGACGCGCTGATCGGCGAGCTCGAACAGGCAAAGGCGATCTCGGACGAGGCGCGCCACCGCGCCGAATCCGCCAACGTCGCCAAGTCGCGCTTCCTCGCGCAGATGAGCCACGAACTGCGCACGCCGCTGAACGCCATCCTCGGCTTCTCCGAGGTGATGAAGAGCGAGATCTTTGGCGCGCATGCGGTGCCGGTCTACAAGGAATACTCGGCGGACATCCATAATTCCGGCGTGCACCTGCTCAACCTCATCAACGAGATCCTCGACCTGTCGCGGATCGAGGCCGGCCGCTACGAGCTCAACGAGGAAGCGGTGTCGCTGGTCGGCATTGTCGCCGACTGCCATCATCTGATGAAGCTGCGCGCCTCCAGCCGCGGCATCACCATCCACGAAGTGTTCGAGCAGGCCATGCCGCGGCTGTGGGCCGACGAGCGCGCGATCCGCCAGGTCGTGCTCAACCTGCTCTCCAACTCGATCAAGTTCACCCCGCAAGGCGGCGAGATCTGGCTCAAGGCCGGATGGACCGCCTCGGGCGGGCAATATCTCTCGGTGCGGGATTCCGGCTCCGGCATTCCCGAGGACGAGATCCCGGTCGTGCTCGCCTCGTTCGGCCAGGGCTCCAACTCGATCAAGTCCGCCGAACAGGGCGCCGGCCTCGGCCTGCCGATCGCCAAGAATCTGATCGACCTGCATGGCGGCACGTTCACGCTGAAATCGAAGCTGCGCATCGGCACCGAGGTGATCGTCACCTTCCCGCCGGAGCGCGTGATGAGCGCGCTGGCGCCGCTGTCCGATGATTCGCCGCCGCTCCAGCCGGAGAGTTCCGTACTGCCCGAGGAGAAGCGCCGGCCGCGCCACAAGCCGATCATGAGCGCAGGCACAGGCTCCTAACCAGATGCTTGCAGACATGCCCGACAATCCCCCACTATGTCCGAATGAGCAAAGAAACGCCGTGCGTCGCCGTCTGCATGATCGATCCCAGGACCAAGCTGTGCTTCGGCTGCGGCCGGACCTTGCCCGAGATCGCGCGCTGGCACGCCATGGAAAGCGCCGACCGGCTCGCGGTCATGGCGCTGTTGCCGGCACGCATGACGGAAGCTGGACTGGCGCCGATCGCGGCATCGCCGAAACGTACCTGACCGGCCTGCGCGCCTGCGGAGGCGCGCGATGATCCGCTTCCTGCTCGTTCTCGTCATGCTTGCCGGCACGGCAGGCGCGGTCGTCGCCTATGGCGACCCCGAGCAGATCGCGCGCGCCAGCCACAAGGTCTCGCACATCTTTCGCGCGCAGACGGCAACGCCCGCCCCTGCGGTGCAGATCCCGCGCGGCCAGGGCGGCGAATTCGCGCTGCGCGCGAAGATCAACGGCATCGCCGCGCCGATGGTGATCGATACCGGCGCGACGTCGGTGGTGCTGACCTGGGAAACCGCGAAAGCCATCGGGCTGCCGCTCGAGATGCTCGAATACGATGTCGACCTCGAAACCGCGGGCGGCCATACCAAGGCAGCCCGCCTCACGCTCGACCGTCTCTCCGTCGGCCATCTCGTCGAAAAATCGGTGCCGGCCCTGGTCGTCCAGCGCGGGCAGATGAAGACCAACCTGCTCGGCATGAGCTTCCTCGACCGCCTGGAGAGCTGGGGCGTGCGCGCCGACAAGTTGATGCTGACCGGCTATCCCGAGCTTCAGAGCAGCCATCGCCGCTCGCGCACGGCGCTCGACTAGATCATCCGCAAGAACCGTCGCGCAGGTGCCGACGGCTTCGCTTCACACGGGCCGTGACTCAATCCCTGCACCACGCGTGCATGCCGGTTGGTGGGGCGAACCGAAAACGCGAAAACAACCCCATGCACAGTAGCCGAGGCTTGTCAGAACAAGGGCTTACGCGGGACAACGATTTGCGCCTCCCCGGAGTCATTTGACACGTCGGACAAAACACTGGCACAACGGCAACATCGCACAATCCGCCAGCGTCTCTCGAGCGGTGGCGCGTCAACTCATCGACCTCTGAAACATCGCATCGGCCCGCAGGAACGGGGCTAGGCTGCCGCTTCTTCCGCCGGCGCGCGCGCACCGACGCGCGAGATCGCATCGCGCAACACCTCGAGGCCGGCGCCCGCCTTAACCCCGTGCTCGGCCAGATGGCGGCGGAAGGCCCGCGCCCCGGGCACGGCATGGAATGCGCCGACGAAATGCCGCGTGATCGCGTGCAGCCGCGTGCCGCGGGCGAGCTGCTGCTCGATATAGGGCATCATCGCCTCCAGCGCGTCCTGCATGGTCGCGTGCGGGCTCGCCTCGCCGAAGATCTCCCGATCGACGCCGAGCAGCCGCCACGGGTCCTGATAGGCGGCGCGGCCGAGCATCACGCCGTCGACATGCTCGAGATGCGCTCTCGCTTCGTCGAGGCCCGGAATGCCGCCGTTGATGATGACAGGCACGTCAGGCATCGCGCGCTTGAGCCGATAGACGCGCTCATAGTCGAGCGGCGGGATGTCGCGGTTCTCCTTCGGAGACAACCCGTTGAGCCAGGCCTTGCGGGCATGCACGATCAGTGCGTCGCAGCCGGAGGCGACCACCGCGCTTGCAAGCGCATCAAGGGCCACTTCCGGGTCCTGGTCGTCGATGCCGATGCGGCACTTCACCGTGACGGGAACCGCGACAGCGCGCTTCATCGCATCGACGCACCTCGCCACGAGTTCCGGCTCCGCCATGAGGCAGGCGCCGAAGCGGCCATCCTTCACGCGGTCCGACGGGCAGCCGACATTGAGGTTGATCTCGTCATAGCCGAACGCCTCGCCGATCCGCGCAGCCTGCGCCAGCTCGTGCGGATCCGAGCCGCCAAGCTGAAGCGCCACCGGATGCTCGATCGCATCGAACCCAAGCAGCCGCTCCCGGTCGCCATGAATGACGGCGCCGGTGGTCAGCATCTCGGTATAGAGCAGCGCCCGTCGCGTCAGGTGACGATGGAACACCCGGCAGCCCCGGTCAGTCCAATCCATCATGGGCGCCACGGAAAAGCGATAATCTTGATATTTCAATAAGTTGTCCCATTCTTTCGATGGCCTGGAACGTGAACCAGGTGCACACGTGTGCACTTAAACTAGCCCAAATTGCACACGTTTGTACCGCATTTGATCTCCCGGTGCACACGTAGCGCATACGAAATCTGGCTGGAGTGCACACGCAATGCCGACGTTTACAAAACTCAGATCGGGAAGCTGGCGCGTTCAGGTCAGGAGGAAAGACGAGTACATCGCAAACATGTTCGTGCGACGGCGCGATGCTGAAGAATGGGCGCTTGATGTGGAGCGCTCTATCGATCGCGGCACCGCAATTCGACGTTCCCAGCCTTTTGAGCAGCCTCGAATTTTTTCCGATTTGATCACCCTGCATCTCGACGATCTTGCCCAGGTCGGCAAGCCCGTACGACGATCCAAGTCGATGGTGCTCAAGGCCCTCAAGCTCTCGCTTGGACGAACAAACCTCAAAGAGCTGACCAGGGAGAGATTGATTGAGTTCGGGCGAAAGCGAGCTGCTCAAGGCGCTGGACCGGCGACCCTTGCGATCGATTCCTGACCGAAGTGGCCATCACCCTCGGCCGCGAGCCGGCCGCGGTTCGTAAGCTCGCGGCGCCCGCTCGTGCTTAGATGAATAGGACGCATCCTGATCGAAGCCCGTGCAACTTCGAAGCGGCCGGGCCTCGATCAGCGATTTCTTCGCCGTCCCTCGATAAGATCGAGAACTGCCATAGCGGCCTCAAGTACGTTGGTACCAGGTCCAAACACGGCTGCCACTCCGTTCCGAAGCAATTCCTCGTAGTCCTGCCGTGGGACGACGCCCCCGCAAACAACAATGATGCCGCCAGCGCCAACCAGCTTCAACTCCCTGACAACCTGAGGAACGAGCGTTCTGTGACCGGCCGCGAGCGACGAGACCCCCAGAACATGTACTTTTGCCTGAACGGCCATCGCGGCAGCTTCGGCTGGCGTCTGAAACAAAGGACCGGCAACAACATCGAACCCCATATCGCCGAATGCCGACGCAATAACCTTCGCACCTCGATCATGACCATCTTGTCCTAGCTTGGCGATCATAATCTTTGGCCTCACGCCGATCGCTTGTGACACTTCGTCGAGCCGCGAGACAAGATTGGTGAACTCGGGATCGTTTCCATAAGCAGGGCCGTACACACTCGAAACAACATCGGGTATCGCCTGGTGATCTCCAAAAGCCAGCCGCATTGCGTCAGACATTTCGCCGACGGTTGCTCGAGACCTAGCGGCCTCAATCGCGGCTTCCAGCAGATTTCCCTCACCTGACTGCGCGACCCGGGTCAGTCGAGCCAACGCACTGGAGGCGCTCTTAGAATCTCTCGACCGTTTGATATCGGTCAGGCGACGAATTTGCGAGGCGCGCACAGTCGAATTGTCGATCTCCAGAATGTCGATTGGCTCCTCTTGTTCAAGCCGAAACCGATTAACTCCGACGATGACCTGATCACCGCGATCAATCGCGGCCTGCTTCCGTGTCGCCGATTCTTCGATCAATCGCTTAGGCCACCCTGTCGCGATCGCGTTCGCCATCCCTCCCCGCTCTTCGACCTCCTCCATGAGTTGCCAGGCAGCCTTGACGAGATCGTCCGTCAGGCGCTCGACATAGTAGGATCCCGCGAGGGGATCGACGACGTCGGCGACGCCGGTCTCATGCTGAAGGATTAGCTGGGTGTTCCGGGCAATCCGAGCCGAAAACTCAGTGGGCAATGCGATGGCTTCGTCGAACGAATTTGTGTGCAGCGATTGCGTGCCGCCCAGAACGGCGGCTAAGGCCTCATAAGCGGTCCGTACGATATTGTTATAAGGATCATGCTCCTGGAGCGACACTCCCGACGTCTGACAGTGCGTACGAAGCACTAAGGACGACTGCTTTTCAGGGTTGAATTCCGCCATAACACGCGACCAGATAAGTCGAGCAGCGCGCAACTTCGCCGCTTCCATGAAGAAATTCATTCCGATAGCGAAGAAGAATGAAAGCCGCCCTGCGAAGTCATCGATGTTAAGGCCCTTGGCAAGAGCAGACCGGACGTATTCACGTCCATCAGCGAGCGTAAAGGCCAACTCCTGGACGAGCGTCGCCCCCGCCTCTTGCATATGGTAGCCTGAAATCGAGATGGAGTTGAAGCGCGGCATGTTCTGCGCGGTGAACGCTATAATGTCAGCAACAATGCGCATCGATGGTTCCGGCGGATAAATGTATGTATTGCGGACCATGAACTCCTTCAGAATGTCATTTTGGACAGTTCCCGAGAGAGCTTCGCGCGGAATTCCCTGCTCTTCACCGGCGACAATGAAGGTTGCGAGAATGGGGATTATCGCTCCGTTCATAGTCATCGACACCGACGTTTCCCCGAGGGGAATGCCGTCAAAGAGGATCTTCATGTCTTCGACTGAGTCGATGGCAACGCCCGCCTTCCCGACATCACCTAGGACGCGAGGATGATCAGAATCATAGCCGCGGTGGGTCGCCAAATCGAATGCAACCGACAAGCCCTTCTGTCCTGAGGAAAGGGCGGAACGATAGAATGCGTTTGACGCCTCTGCAGTCGAGAATCCCGCATACTGGCGGATTGTCCAAGGTCTACCAGTATACATCGTCGCCTTAGGACCACGAACGAACGGCAACATGCCAGGTAACGTGTCCAGATGCTCGATCCCATCCAAATCAGACGCCGTATAGATCGGCTTGACTTCAATGCCCTCCGGAACCTTCCGCACGAGCGCGATGGGATCGCTTTTTAGTTCCTTCTCGGCAATCCTCTTCCATTCATCTGGAAATGCCATCGACATTCTTGATCTCGCACGGGTTGCCGGCCAAATTGTCAACTACGCGTCGCGGGCTAGATGCCCGCTTACGCAAACTCCAGGATCAGCGCGTCCACCGCCAGCGTCGCACCGGCGCTGGCGTGAACCTTCTTCACGGTGCCGTCCTGCTCGGCGCGCAGCACGTTCTGCATCTTCATGGCTTCGACCACCGCGAGCGTCTCGCCGGCCTTGACCTCCTGCCCCTCGGTCACCGCGATCGAGACCACGAGGCCGGGCATCGGGCACAGCAGCTTCTTGCCGGTGTCGGAGGCCGTCGTCACCGGCATCAGCCGGGCCGAAGTCGCTTCCGCTTCGGTCCAGACATAGACCGGGACCTCGACGCCCTGGTGCGCGAGACGAATGCCGTTGGGAATCGGCCGCGCCTGCACCGCGACGAAGTGGCCGTCGATGCTGCCTTGCCAGACCGGATCGCCCGGCTTCCACGGCGAGGCCAGCAGATGTGCGTTGCCAGTCTTGCCTTCGGCATCGACGAAACGGATCGCGATCGCCTCGCCCTCGCGCGCGACCTCGAGCAATATCTCCTGGCGGTCGAGCCAGACCGCGCGGCGGCGCTCGCGCTGCACGACGCGGCCGCCCATCTGCCCCGAGATCTGGCGCTTGCGCTCGCCCAGCACGTGATCGATGGCGGCGCCGACCGCGGCGATCCGCCGGGCGACCTCACCTTCGGGCACGCGCACCGCAAAGCCCTTGGGGAATTCCTCGGCGATGAAGCCGGTCGACAGCCGGCCCTCGCGCCAGCGCGGATGATGCATCAGCGCCGACAGGAACGGGATGTTGTGCCTGATGCCGTCGACATAGAACGAGTCGAGCGCGGTCGCCTGCGCCTCGATCGCGGCCGCGCGCGACGGCGCGTGGGTGACGAGCTTGGCGAT
>NZ_BTIG01000005.1:0-130035 GCF_036247965.1 Bradyrhizobium sp. TM233
TTTAATGGTTGCTACGGCACCGTCTCCGTTGCTTACCCCCCCTGATCGAACGCCTTGCGCAGCGCCACATAGCCCTGCTGCTGCTGGCTCCAGTTGCGGCCGCCGGTCATGGCGCCGTCGACGACGAGGTCGTGGCCGTTGATGAAGCTGGATTCGTCGCTGGCCAGGAACACCGCGGCCTGGGCGATGTCATCGGGAAGGCCCGCGCGCGGGATCGGCTGCGCGGTCTTGTAGACCTCGCGCATCACCGCCGGCGTCTTCTCGGCGGCATCGGTCGACAGCCCGAGCGCCTTGCCGAAGATGCCGGTCGCGATCGCGCCCGGCGAGATCGCGTTGACGCGCACATTGGACTCCCCGAGCTCCATCGCCACGCATTTGGTGAGATGGATCACCGCGGCCTTGGCCGCGCTATAGACCATCGAGGACGAGAAGCCGGCGAGGCGCCCGGCGATGCTGCCGTTGTTGATGATGCTGCCGCTCCCCTGCTTCTTCATGGCGGGCGCGGCGTGCTTCATGCCGAGCATGACGCTGCGCACCAGGGTCGCCATCGCCGCATCGAAGCGCTCGACCTCGAGGCCCTCGATGCCGCCGGTCTGCGCCGGGCCGCCGGCATTGTTGAACAGGCAGTCGATCCGGCCGAACTTGTCCACGGCGAGCGCGATCAGGGCCTGCATCTGCGCTTCGACCGTCACGTCGGTCTGACGGAAGATGCAGTCCGACCCGAGCTGCTTCGCCAGCGCCTCGCCTTCCGGTACACGCCGGCCCGCGATCACAATTTTGGCACCTTCGGCAACGAAGACTTCCGCAGTGCGCAATCCGATCCCGCTCGTCGCTCCCGTGATCACCGCAACCTTGCCGTCCAGCCTGCCCATGGAATGTTCCTGTTTTCGAACGATTTGATGCCAAATGGCGAACATCGACCGCTGCCGTCGCAGCAGCGGCCACTATCCCTGCCTGCCTCCGACAAGGCAAGCTATGCTTGGGTGAACTGGATGCGTAACATCCTCATGGACCGATCGAATTTCGAACGCATATCCCAACTGAGCTGCGCATGGGGAAGCTGATCGACGAATTTCGCAAGGGCTGGCAGGGCGCGGCGCCGCCATCGGTCGGTCTGAGCATTGCGTTTGCGGTGGCCTGCCTGCTGATTGCCACGCTGACGCGCTGGGCCCTCGCCCATGTGCGGCCCGACGTCTACTTCACCCCCTATTTCCCGGCCGTGTTCTTTGCCGCCGCGTTCGGCGGCTTCCGGATCGGGATCGTGACCGCGCTCGTCGGCGGCGTGCTCGGCGTCGTGGTGAATTTCGGCGATGCCTTCGCCGATCGCGCGCGGTTTGCCCTGCTGGCGCTGTATTGGGCGGTCTGCGCGCTCACCATCTGGGGCGTCGAGCACTATCGCACCATGCTGGCGGAGCAGCGCCGGATCTCCAAGCGACTGATCGAGGAAGAAGAGTATCGGAAACTGCTGGTCGACGAGCTCCAGCACCGGCTGAAGAACAAGCTGTCGACGGTGCACGCCGTGCTGCACCAGGTGCTGCATGACCAGCCGCTGGTCTGGGCCCGGATCGATCCGCGGCTACGCTCATTGGCCGCGACCGACGATTTGATCTCGCGGATCGACAAGGCCGGCTGTGATATCCGCGACCTCCTGATCTCGGAGCTCGGCCCCTACGGCCATGTCCGCTTCACCCTCAATGGCGATCGACTGTTCCTGCCGCCGAAGCTCGCGGTCACGCTGTCATTGATGTTTCACGAACTGGCCACCAATGCGGGCAAGTACGGCGCATTCTCCGCGCCGCGCGGTCTGCTGCAGGTGTCATGGACCGCCAGCGACGACCGCCTGATCATCACCTGGGACGAGACCGAGGGTCCGAGCGTGGACGAGGTGTCCGAGCCCGGCTTCGGCACCAAGCTGCTGAAATCGGCACTGTCGGCGTTCGATGGCAGGACCGAGCTCTCTTACTTGAAGACCGGGCTGCATTGCATCATGCAGTGCCGCATTCCCCGAAGCGAATAGCATCGCGCGTCAAGCGAACGCCGGCCCGCGCACCCGCCCGCAGTTTCACATGGGCTGTTGACGCTCTGTTAATGACGATCGTCGCCGCGCGTCGCAACGTCGCAAGTTTCCTCCAAAACACCCCCGTATTTCTCCGTACCCCTTAACCAAACTTAAGAGGGAACCGCGCAAGATCGCGCCCATTGCAAAAGCGCGCTGAAACAACAAGATTCATGACTTCTATGAACGACAACCAATATTCCGGCGCGAGTGAAGCCGAGCTCGGCTTTCTCAAGGAAATCGTTAGAATGCTGCCGGCCGGCCTGACCGTGCAGGATGCGCATGGCGAGCTTCTGCTGGTTAACGATGCCGCGGCCGCGCAGCTCGGCATGGACGGCAGCCGTCCCTCACCCGATCTCGCGCCGCGCCGCGAAGCCTGCCGCCAGGCGCTGAGCGCCGGCCAGGCTGTCGTCACCGAGGAGGCGCTTCACGGCGGCGCCGCGCGCCAGGTGCTGCTCACGACCCATCGTCCCGTCCGCCTTGCCGGACGCGAACTGCTGATCTCGGCGTCCTCCGACATCACCGAGCAGAAGAATTTCGAGGACCAGCTGTTCCGCTCGGCCTATTTCGACGAGCTGACCGGATTGCCCTCGCGGCGCGTGATCGAACATCACGCCAACAATCTGCTGGCGGAGAACCGCGGCGGCGAGCGCTTCGCGCTGGCCTTCCTCGACGTCGACAATTTCAAGCACATCAACGACTATTACGGCCACGCCGTCGGCGATGCGCTGCTGGTTGAGCTGTCGAAGCGGCTCGGACGCGACTTGCGCGATTCCGACATGCTGTCGCGCATCTCCGGCGACGAATTCCTGTTGCTGCTGTCGCCGATCCAGAGCCAGGAGGAGGTCGCCGAATTCATGCAGTCGACCCTGGAACGGCTGACGGCACCGTTCTTCATCGACAATTCGGAAGTCTTCGCCTCCACCTCCGTCGGCATCAGCCTCTATCCCGATCACGGCCGCAGCTTCGAAACGCTGCGCCAGAACGCCGACATCGCGATGTACCGCATCAAGAACGACGGCAAGGGATTGGCGGCGTTCTTCGACTCCAGCATGGAGCGCGAGGCGCTGGCGCGGATGAAGATCGAGCAGTCGCTGCGACTTGCAATCCTGGAGAAGCGCTTCTGCTGCGCCTTCCAGTCCAAGGTCGACATCCGGACCCAGGCCGTGAAGGGCATCGAGGCCCTGGTGCGCCTGCGCGACGACGAAGGCGTGATCCAGGCGCCCGGCTCGTTCATCAACCTGGCCAGCGAGCTCGGGCTGATCGACGAATTGACCCACCTCGTGCTCGCCGAGATCGTCAAATCGATCGACCTGATCAACGAGGCCTTCGGCGCGGAAGCGACCATCAGCATCAACGTCGCGGCCAAGCAGGCCGGCAATCCGGAGTTCATGCGCAGCTTCGCGCGGGCGCTGGACGAGACCGGCTTTCCGCAGCGCTTCATGATCGAGGTGACGGAAGACGCCTTCGTCGCCAAGAATCACTTCCAGGCCGAGATCCTGCCGATGTTCCGCAAGCTCGGCGTCGGCATCTCGATCGACGATTTCGGCACCGGCTATTCCTCGCTCTCGGCGCTGGCCGACATCACCGCCGACGAGATCAAGATCGACCGCTCCTTCATCACCGACATCCATAAGCGCCCGCGCAGCCAGGGCATCTTGCGCGCGATCGAATCCCTGAGCGAAGCGCTCGGCATGACCGTAATCGCCGAAGGCCTCGAAACCTACGAGGAGCTCGCCTATCTGCAGGCCGCCACCAAGATCCGCTACGCGCAGGGCTATTACTTCTCCCGTCCGATCTTTTTGGAGGAGCTGAAGCTCGCGACACCGGCCGCGAGCGAGTCGCGGGCGAGCGTCGCAAGCCGCCCGTATCAGCAGAACCGCCAGGGGTACTCGCGGGCCAGCGGGTATCGAAGGTAGGGGCGCGAGCGCTGCAACACATACCGCTGTCGTCCCGGGGCGCGAAGCGAACCCGGGACCCATAACCACAGGGCGTGGTTATGGACTGAGCTGCCAACTCCGCGTCTTCGCCAAACTACGCCCTGTGGGTATGGGTCCCGGATCTGAGCTTCGCTTGTCCGGGACGACGGCTGAGTGGGGGCGCGGTCATTTCTCCCCTTTGAAATTGCTGCCCTTTTGCTAATACACGGGCAGACTTCCCCCGGGATATGTCATGTCCGCCTCTTCCGCCTCGATCAGCGATCCCGCCTATCTCCGTGCGCGCGCGATGGAGACGCTGTTCGAGCGGCTGGAAAAGCTCTGCGAAGGCGCGATCGCGATCGATCGCGGCGGGCGCGTCGTCTACGTCAATGAAAAATATCTCGCGGCGCTCGGCCTCAAACGGACCAGTGAGGCGATCGGCCGGCCGATCGAGGAAGTCATCCCCAACAGCCTGATGCGCAAGGTGGCCGAGACCGGCGAGCCGATCCTGCTCGACATCATGGAGCTCGGCGGCGAGCACCTCGTCGTCACGCGCATGCCGATCGAGGACGAGAACGGCACGGTGATCGGCGCGATCGGCTTCGTGCTCTATGACCATCTCGAAAGCCTGAAGCCCCTGCTTGCCCGCGTCGCCCAGCTCGAGAGCGACCTGCGGCTGGCGCGGCGGCAATTGTCCAACGCCCGCGCGGCACGCTTCACCTTCGCCGACTTCGTCGGCACCACGCCTGGTATCGCGCAGGCCAAGGCGCTCGCAAGCCGCGCCGCGCGGCAGAGCGTCACGGTGCTGCTCACCGGCGAGACCGGAACGGGCAAGGAGATGCTGGCGCAGGCGATCCACAATGCCTCCTCGCGGGCAGAGAAGCCGTTCGTCAGCGTCAATGTCGCGGCGATCCCCGATACGCTGATCGAGTCGGAATTCTTCGGCACCGCGCCGGGCGCCTATACCGGCGCCGATCGCAGGGGACGCGAGGGCAAGTTCCGCATCGCCGACGGCGGCACGCTGTTCCTCGACGAGATCGGCGAGATGCCGCTGCAATTGCAGGCCAAGCTGCTGCGCGTGCTGCAGGAGCGCGAGATCGAGCCGCTCGGCTCGGACAAGATATCGAAGGTCGACGTGCGCGTGGTCGCGGCGACCAATGTGGATTTGCGCAAGCGCGTCAGCGACGGCGCGTTCCGGCCCGATCTCTATTACCGGCTGAACGTGCTCTCGATCGACCTGCCGCCGCTGCGGCAGTGCCTGGATGATCTCCCGGACATCTGCGCCCGGCTGCTCGAGGACATCAGCGCCTCCGGCGATTACGTCAAGGCGAAGATCACGCCGAGCGCGCTTTCCGCGCTGGCGCGCTATGACTGGCCGGGCAACGTCCGAGAGCTCCGCAATATCCTGGAGCGGGCGCTGATCCTGAGCGATTCCGGCCGGCTGACCGGCGAGGATGTCGCCCGCATTCTGCCCGTCGGCTCCGACGTCAGGCCCGCAGCATCCGAGCGCCCGGCCGGAACCGTGGTGCCCTACGCCGAAGCCGAGGCCGAGTTCGAGAAGCACACGCTCGAACAGGCGCTCGCCGCCAGCAACGGCCAGATCTCCGAGGCCGCCAAAATGCTGCGGATCTCGCGCGCAACCTTCTACAAGAAGCTCGCCAAGTTCGGCCTCGCCGCAGGGTCGGCCTCCGTCTGAGATTCGAGACACGAACGTGTCCGGAGTCTCGGATTCCGGACACGCCGCTGCGCCGCTGGTCCCACCAGCAACGGCGAGATTTGCCGTGATTTCAGCCAATTTGCGCAAACCTTCCGCATCTGGCGCGGACCTTGCTCTTCGCTCTGCACAATGACGCATGCTGCACATGCGCATTTGCAACCAGGGAGGACGCAAGATGAGTGAAGCGATCTCGGTCCATCAGCTTCAGGCGAGACAGCCCTCGCACGTCACGGTCGCCACCGCGAGCCTGATCGGCACGGCTATCGAGTGGTACGACTTCTTCCTCTACGGCACCGCCGCGGCGCTGATCTTCAACAAGCTGTTCTTTCCGACCTTCGATCCCATGATGGGGACGCTGCTGGCGTTCGCGACCTATGCGCTCGGCTTCATCGCGCGCCCGCTCGGCGGCGTCGTGTTCGGGCACTACGGCGACAAGATCGGCCGCAAGACCATGCTCTATCTGACGCTGCTGATCATGGGCGTGGCGACCGCGGCGATCGGATTCCTGCCGACCTACGCGACCGCCGGCATCTGGGCCGCGGTCCTGCTCGTCACCTGCCGCCTGATCCAGGGCTTTGGCCTCGGCGGCGAATGGGGCGGCGCGGTGCTGATGGCGGTCGAGCACGCGCCCGCGGACAAGAAGGGCTTTTACGGCAGCTGGCCGCAGTTAGGGGCGCCGCTCGGCCTCGTGCTCGGCACGCTGGTGTTCTCGGTGGTATCGGCGATGCTGACCGACGCGCAGCTGCTTGCCTGGGGCTGGCGCATCCCGTTCCTGTTCTCGATCGCGCTGGTGCTGGTCGGCCTGTGGATCCGCTTCACCATCGCCGAATCCCCGGAGTTCCAGAAGGTCAAGGATACCAAGCAGGAAGTGAAGATGCCGATCCTCGAGGCGATCAGGATGTATCCCAAGAACATCCTGCTCGCGATGGGCGCGCGCTTCGCCGAAAACGGCTTCTTCTACATCTACGCGACCTTCGTGCTCGCCTATGCCACGCAATCGCTCGGCATGAACAAGCAGGACATGCTCAACGGCGTGCTGATCGGCGCGGCGATCGAGACCTTCACCATCCCGGCCTTCGGTGCGCTCTCCGACCGGCTCGGGCGGCGGCCGATCTACATCTTCGGCGCGGTGTTCTCGGCGCTGATGTCGTTCCCGCTGTTCACGCTGCTGGCGACCAGGAACCCGCAATATGCCTGGATCGCGATCGTGCTCGGCCTCGCCATCGGGCATGCTGCAATGTACGGCCCGCAGGCGAGCTTCCTGTCGGAGCTGTTCGGCACCAAGGTGCGCTATAGCGGCGTCTCGCTCGGCTACAACCTGGCCTCGATCTTCGCCGGCGCACTGTCGCCGCTGATCGCGACGGGATTGATGACGGCCTACGCGCCGGCAACCTGGCCGATCTCGCTCTACATGATCGCGCTGGCACTCATCACCATCGTCTCGGTCTATTTCGCCACCGAAACACGCAAGATAGTTCAGGGCTGAACGTCCTGATCACCTCGTCCATCGCGAGGAGCAGCCTGTTCCAGGGTCGCTCCCCGCGATAGGATCAAGCAACAACGGCATACGGTCGAAGGGATCGGGAGGAACGCCGTGAGCCATCACCCAGCTCTGCCCTACCTACGCAATTCCGAGAAGGGCAAGGTCGTCACCGCGGCCGAAGCGGTCATGCTGATCCGCGACGGCGACACGGTCGCGACCGGCGGCTTCGTCGGCATCGGCTTTGCCGAGGAGATCGCAATCGCGCTGGAGGAGCTTTATCTCTCACACGAGGGCGATGCACCCTATACGCAGGGCAAGCCGCGCAATCTGACGCTGGTCTATGCGGCGGGCCAGGGCGACGGCAAGAATCGCGGCCTCAACCATTTCGCGCATGAAGGCCTGGTCCGCCGCGTGATCGGGGGACATTGGGGCCTTGCGCCGAAATTGCAGCAGCTCGCGATCGCGGGTCAGATCGAGGCCTATAATTTGCCGCAGGGCGTCATCACGCATCTGTTCCGCGACATCGCCGCGCACCGGCCCGGCCACGTCACCCGCGTCGGCATGGGCACCTTCGTCGACCCCCGGCAGGGCGGCGGCAAGCTGAACGCGCGTACCACCGAGGACATGGTGGAGCTGATCACGATCAGCGGCGAAGAGTGCCTGCTCTACAAGACCTTCCCGATCAATGTCGGCATCATCCGCGCCACCACAGGCGATCCCGACGGCAACCTCACCATGGAGAAGGAGGCGCTGACGCTGGAAGCGCTCGCCATCGCCATGGCAGCGCATAATTCCGGCGGCATCGTCATCGCCCAGGTCGAACGCGTGGCCGAGGCCGGCAGCCTCAATCCGCGCCAGGTCAAGATTCCCGGCATCCTCGTCGACTGCGTCGTGGTGGCAAGGCCCGAGAACCATTGGCAGACCTTTGGTACGCAATACAATCCGGCCTTCTCCAGCGAAATCCGCGTCCGCGCCGCCTCGCTGCCGGTGATGCCGGTCAGCGAGCGCAAGATCATCGCCCGGCGCGCCGCCCTCGAGCTCAAGGCCAACAGCGTCGTCAATCTCGGCATCGGCATGCCCGAGGGGATTGCCTCCGTTGCCAACGAGGAGCGGATCATCGACCTCATCACGCTGACGGCGGAGCCGGGCGTGATCGGCGGCATCCCCGCGAGCGGCATCGATTTCGGCGCGGCGATCAACACGCAGGCGGTGATCGACCAGCCTTATCAGTTCGACTTCTACGACGGCGGCGGCTTGGACGCCGCCTTTCTCGGGCTCGCCCAGGTCGATCGCGCCGGCAACCTCAATGTCAGCAAGTTCGGGCCGAAGCTTGCGGGCGCCGGCGGCTTCATCAACATCAGCCAGAACGCCAAGGAGGTCGTCTTCGTCGGCACCTTCGGCGCGGGCAAGCAACGCATCGCGGTGAACGACGGCAAGCTCGTCGTTCTCGACGAGGCGAAATCACGCAAATTCGTCGACCGCGTCGAGCACGTCACCTTCAGCGGCCCGTTCGCGGCCGCGCGCAAGCAGCGCACGCTGTACGTCACCGAGCGTTGCGTGTTCGAGCTCAGGCCGGACGGACTCGAGCTCACCGAAGTCGCACCCGGCATCGACATCGAGCGCGACATTCTGCGGCTGATGGATTTCAAGCCGCTGATCCCGCGCGACCCCGCGCTGATGGACGACCGCATCTTCCGCGAGGGTCTGATGGAATTGCGCGAGCGCCTGCTCACGATCCCGCTCGACCAGCGCTTCACGCTGGACGAGCAGCAGAACCTGTTCTTCGTCAATCTGGAGCGCTATCCGCTACGCAGCAAGGCCGAGATCGACACCATCGCGGAGATCGTCGAGAGCCGTTTGGCGCCGCTCGGCCGCCGGGTCTACGCCATCGTCAATTATGACAATTTTTCCATCCTGCCGGAGCTGATGGACGAATATTCCGCGATGGTGCGCAGCCTCGTCGATCGCTTCTATTCCGGCGTGTCACGCTATACCACGTCGGGCTTCCTGCGCATCAAGCTCGGCGAAGCCCTGGAGAGGCGCGGCGTCGCGCCGCACATTTTCGAAAGCGCTGATGAGGCGCAGTCGGATCGGCGTCAGGCCGAGGGAGCCGGCGATGCGCGGCGAGCCCAAAAATGATGCATGCTCGCAAGGCCGATGCGCTCGGCCGGAAGGTTCAATTGCAATGTTCGTAGCGTTGTGCAAATCGCTGTTACCGAGAAACTTTAAATCAGGAGGGACCATCGTGCGTCGATCACTCATCATAACAACAACCATTCTCGCACTCGCTGCGGGCACCTCCGCACAGGCCGACGATCTCAAGGTCGCGCTGATCTACGGCAAGACCGGTCCGCTCGAGGCCTACGCCAAGCAGACCGAGACCGGCCTGAAAATGGGCTTTGAATATGCCACCAAGGGCACGATGACGCTCGATGGCCGCAAGATCGTCATCATCACCAAGGATGACCAGGGCAAGCCAGACCTCGCCAAGGCCGCGCTCGCCGAAGCCTATCAGGACGACAAGGCCGATATCGCGATCGGCACGACCTCGTCGGCTGCCGCGCTCGCCATTCTCCCGGTCGCCGAGGAGAACAAGAAGATCCTGATCGTCGAGCCCGCCGTCGCGGACCAGATTACCGGCGAGAAGTGGAATCGCTACATCTTCCGAACCGCGCGCAACTCCTCGCAGGACGCGATCTCAAATGCGGTCGCGATCGGCAAGCAGGGCGTCACCGTCGCGACGCTGGCGCAGGACTATGCGTTCGGCCGCGATGGCGTCGCCGCCTTCAAGGAGGCACTCGCCAAGACCGGCGCGACGCTCGCTGCCGAAGAATATGCCCCGACCTCGACCACCGACTTCACCGCGGTCGGCCAGCGCCTGTTCGACGCGCTGAAGGACAAGCCGGGCCGCAAGGTCATCTGGGTGATCTGGGCCGGCGCCGGCAATCCGCTGGCCAAGCTCCAGGACATGGACCCGAAGCGCTACGGCATCGAGCTGTCCACCGGCGGCAACATCCTGCCGGCGCTCGCCGCCTATAAGGGCCTGCCCGGCATGGAAGGCGCGACCTATTATTTCTACGAGATCCCGAAGAACCCGGTGAACGACTGGCTCGTCGCCGAGCACCAGAAGCGCTTCAACGCGCCGCCGGACTTCTTCACCGCGGGCGGCTTTGCCGCCGCGATGTCCGTCGTCGCCGCCGTCACCAAGGCGAAGTCGACCGACGGCGAGAAGCTGATTACGGCGATGGAAGGCCTGGAGTTCGACACGCCGAAGGGCAAGATGGTGTTCCGGAAAGAAGACCATCAGGCGCTGCAGAGCATGTACGCCTTCAAGGTCAAGGTCGATCCGAACGTCGCATGGGCCGTGCTCGAGCCGGTGCGCGAGCTGAAGATCGAGGACATGGACGTTCCCGTTAAGAACAAGCGGTAGGTGTCTTACTGCACCTCTCCCGCTCTTGTCCGCCGAAGCCTTGGCGAAGGCTGATGCGGGAGAGGCCGGGAGAGGGCTTCTCCTCTTGGGGGTTCTCGCCTGCGGAAACACCCTCTCCCCAACCCTCCCCCGCAAGCGGGGGAGGGAGCGCAGCGTAATCGCGGAAGCATCCTCCTCTCATCATTTGCCAAACCAATGACGCTTACCCTCGAAACACGCGACCTCACCATCCGCTTTGGCGGCCATGTTGCGGTCAACAGCGTGACCTGCACGTTCCGTCCGGGCGAGCTCACCGCGATCGTCGGGCCGAACGGCGCCGGCAAGACCACCTATTTCAACCTGATCTCGGGCCAGCTGCGCGCCTCGAACGGCAGCATCCTGTTCGACGGCACCGACATCACCCAGCACTCCGCGCCGATGCGTACCCGCGCGGGTCTCGGACGCGCCTTCCAGCTCACCAACCTCTTTCCGAACCTCACCGTGGAAGAGAACGTGCGCCTTGCGGTGCAGGCGGCGGGCGGCACCCATTACGACATGCTGCGGCCCTGGATGGTGCGCCGCGACCTGATCGCCCGCGCCGACGCCATCCTCGACCAGGTTGCGCTCGGCAGCCGCCGCGGCGTCGCCGCGACTGCGCTCTCGCATGGCGACCAGCGCAAGCTCGAGGTCGCCCTGATGATCGCGCTGGAGCCGAAGGTCTTCATGTTCGACGAGCCGACCGCCGGCATGAGCATCGACGAGGTGCCTGTGGTGCTCAACCTGATCGCACAGCTCAAGCAGGACAGGAGCAAGATCATCCTGCTGGTCGAGCACAAGATGGACGTGGTGCGCTCGCTCGCCGACCGCATCATCGTGCTGCATAACGGGCAACTTGTTGCGGATGGTCCGCCGGCCGAGGTGATCGCCTCGCCGATCGTGCAGGAAGCCTATCTCGGCGTCGCGCCCAAGACTGCAGCGAGTACCGCATGACCGACCTGCTCAAACTCTCCGGCGTCCACACCCATATCGGCCGCTACCACATCCTCCAGGGCATCGACCTCGCGGTCCCGCAGGGGCAGACCACGATGCTGCTCGGTCGCAACGGCGCCGGCAAGACCACGACGCTGCGCACCATCATGGGGCTGTGGCAGGCGTCCAGCGGCGAGATCAGCCTCTCCGGCGATCGCATCGAGAGCCGCGCCACGCCGGACATCGCAAGGCTCGGTGTCGGCTACGTGCCGGAGAGCATGGCGGTATTCTCCGATCTCACCGTGAAGGAAAATCTCGTGCTGGCGGCGCGCGACGCGCCGATGGACGACAAGCAGCTGGAATGGATCTTCGGCTTCTTTCCGGCGCTGCGCCGGTTCTGGCTGTCACGCGCGGGAAGCCTCTCCGGCGGGCAGAAGCAGATGCTGTCCATCGCCCGCGCCATCATCGAGCCGCGCAAGCTCTTGCTGATCGACGAGCCGACCAAGGGCCTGGCGCCGGCGATCGTGATGGCGCTGATCGAGTGCCTGAAGGAGATCAAGCGCAAGGGCGCGACGATCCTCATGGTCGAGCAGAATTTCTTTGCCGCCCGCGAGCTCGGCGACAACGTGCTCGTGATGGACAACGGCACCATCGTCCATCGCGGCGAGATGGCGGCGCTCGCCGCCGACGTGCCGCTGCAGGAGCGGCTGCTCGGCTTGAGCCTGGAGGCGCATCAGTGACTGACCTTGCCGCAACCGATCCGCTGCCGAAGCCGAAGCGCGATATCGCGCCGATCCTGCTGCCGGTCGCGCTCGCCCTCGTGACCATCCCGCTGATCGGCTCGCCGAGCACCTGGCTGACGTTGACCGCGGCGAGCCTTGCCATGGGCATGATGATCTTCATCATGGCCTCGGGCCTGACCCTGGTGTTCGGCCTGATGGACGTGCTCAATTTCGGCCACGGCGCGTTCATCGCCGTCGGCGCCTATGTCGCGACCCTGGTGCTGGCGCCGTTCGCAGCCTCCATTCAGGCGGATTCGCTCTGGATGAACCTCGCGGTGCTGGCGCCGGCCGCGCTGCTCTCGATGGCCGTGTCGGGCGCCCTTGGCCTCGTCGTCGAGCGCGTGCTGATCCTGCCGGTCTACGGCCAGCACCTGAAGCAGATCCTGATGACGACCGGCGGCCTGATCGTCGCCGAGCAGACGCTCTATGCGCTGTGGGGACCGCAGATCATCCCGATGCCGCTGCCGGCCTCGCTGCGCGGCTCCTTCATCCTCGGCGACGTCGCGATCGCCAAATACCGCGTGCTGGCGATGCTGATCGGGCTTGCCGTCTTCATCGCGATCCAGCTCGTTCTCAACCGCACCAAGCTCGGGCTCCTGATCCGCGCCGGCGTCGAGAACCGCGAGATGGTCGAGGCGCTCGGCTATCGCATCCGCCGGCTATTCCTCGGCGTGTTCATGACGGGATCGGCGCTGGCCGGCCTCGGCGGCGTGATGTGGGCGCTCTATCGCGAGCAGGTCCATGCCTCCATGAGCGACGACCTCACCGTGCTGATCTTCATCGTGGTCATCATCGGCGGCCTCGGCTCGATCGGCGGCTGCTTCATCGGGGCGATCCTCGTGGCCATGGTTGCCAATTACGGCGGCTTCCTGGTGCCGAAGCTCGCCCTCGTCTCCAACATCCTGCTGATGGTCGCCATTCTGATGTGGCGGCCGCGCGGCCTCTATGCGGTGACCAGCCGATGATGATCCTGTCAGGCGATCCGCCGCGTAGCCGGATCCTCACGCTCGTTCTCGTCGTCATCATCCTGGCGCTGGCGGCGACGCCGTTCCTGTTTCCGGGCGCCAAGGCGCTGAACGTCGCAGCCAAGATCTGCGTCTTCGCCGCGCTGGTCGCCTCCTACGACCTCCTGCTCGGCTATACCGGCTCGGTGTCGTTCGCCCACACCATGTTCTATGGCATCGGCAGCTACGCCATCGCGATCGCGCTGTACGGGATGGGCCCGAACTGGGCTGCGGTCGCGACCGGCATCGTGGTCGGCCTGCCGCTCGCAGCCCTGCTGGCGCTCGCGATCGGGCTGTTTTCGCTGCGCGTCGCCGCGATCTTCTTCGCCATGATCACACTAGCGGTCGCCTCCGCCTTCCAGGTGCTGGCTTCGCAGCTGTCCTGGCTGACCGGCGGCGAGGACGGGCGCAGCTTTCAGCTGCCGGAGCTGCTGCGGCCCGGCACGGTGCTGATCCCCAAAAGCCTGTTCGGCTTCGAGGTCAACGGCCGCATCCTGACCTTCTACCTGGTGTTCGCCGTCTCGGCCCTGATGATCCTCGCTTTGCTGCGGGTGGTGAACTCGCCGTTCGGGCGCGTGCTGCAGGCGATCCGCGAGAACCGTTTTCGCGCCGAAGCGCTCGGCTTCCGCACGGTGTTCCACCTGACTTATGCCAACTGCATCGCCGCGCTGGTCGCTGCCAGTGCCGGCATCCTGAACGCGCTATGGCTGCGCTATGCCGGCCCCGATACCTCGCTCAGCTTCTCGATCATGCTCGACATCCTGCTGATGGTCGTGATCGGCGGCATGGGCACGATCTACGGCGCGATTATCGGCGCCACCATCTTCATCCTCGCCCAGAACTATTTGCAGTCGCTGATGGGCGTCGCCTCCACGGCGGCGTCGGAGGCCGGCCTGCCGCTGCTGCCGGGGCTGCTGCATCCCGACCGGTGGCTGCTGTGGCTCGGCCTGCTGTTCATCGCCAGCGTCTATTTCTTCCCGACCGGCGTGGTCGGACGGCTGCGCAATCCCGCCGGCGGCAAGAGCGCAGGCAACTCGCATTAAGCCGCGATTAACGATGCAGTGCGGCGATTGCTGTGCCGGCCGCACAACCGTGACGCGTTTCGCGCTCCGCTGCATACGGACGCGATTGTGCAACTGGATTAATGCTTAGGTAACTGGCTTTCCTAAGGTTTAGGCCATTTGTGCGGTGTATTCGTGTTCCTCCAGGGAGGGGGAATGCGCCAGGTCTTTTCCACGGTGGCAGCCGGAATGTCTCGAGCCGCAAGGAACGGCTGGGAGGCCTTGCCGCGACGTGGTCCTGTCCTGTGGCTGACCCTGTGCGGTGTGTTGCTGGTCGCGGGCATCTTCGGTGTGACGGCCATGGCCGTCGGCGAATTTCGCGAGCGCACCCTGGCCAACCGCGAACGCGAGCTGGAAAACACGGTCCAGCTGATCGCGCGGCATTTTGATCAGCAATTCGAGGATTCCGACGTCGTCGCCGCCGACCTGATCGGGCAGATGAACCTGGTGGAGGTCACCTCGCCGGCGATGTTCCGCGAGCGCATGTCCGGCCCCGCGGCGAACCAGATGCTGCGCAGCAAGATCAGTTCGGTGTCCTATCTCGGCGATATCGCCATCTACGATGCCGACGGCGACCTCATCAGCTGGTCGCGGCCCCACCCGCTGCCCAAGATCAACGTTTCGTCACGGGCCTACTTTCAATCCTTCAAGACGAATCCGCAGTCCGAACCGGTGCTGCTGGAATCCGTCCGCAGCTTCATCATCAACAAATGGACCACGATCGTCGCCCGCCGGTTGATCGGTGCGGACGGCACCTTCCTCGGCGCGATGGTCCGCCGGATCGATCCGGACAGCTACCAGCACTATTTCGCGTCTGTCGCGCTGGCCGAGGGGACGGCCATCTCGCTGTTCGATCGCGAAGGCAAGATGCTGGCGCGCTATCCGCATCTCGAAGAGCTGATCGGCAGGAACTTCAAGGACGCGCCGCTGATGCAGAAGGTGCTGGCCAATGGCGGCCAGCAGACGCTCCGCGGCAGGAGCCCGGTCGACGGCGAGGAGCGGCTCGGATCGGCGGCGTCGCTGACGCACTTCCCGCTGGTCATCATCGCCACCAACACCACGGCCGCGGCGCTGGCCGACTGGCGGCAGCAGACCGGCTTCATGGTGACGACCGCCGCGCTTTCGGCTGCCGTGATCGCGCTGATCCTCTATCTGATCATCCGCCTGATCAACCGGCAGAACCGCGAAGCGCAGGAACGGCTGGAGGCGGAGCGGCTGCGGCTCGACACCGCCTTGAACAACATGACGCAGGGGCTGATCCTCTACGACGCGAGCGGCTACATCGTCACCTGCAACCGACGCTACGCCGACATGTTCGGCCTCTCCCACGACGTCATCAAGCCCGGCTGCCACATCCGCGAGGCGATGTATCATCGCAAGGAGCGCGGCGCGTTCGACGGCGACGTCGAGGAATTCTGTGCTGACGTCATGAGGGTCGTCGCCGAAGGCACGGTCTCCGCGCGAACTCATCAACTGGCCAATGGCCGCGCCTTCCAGGTCATCAACACCCCGCTCGCCCAGGGCGGCTGGGTCGCCACGATCGAAGACATCACCGATCGCCGCCACCTGGAACAGGAGCGCGATCGCAACCACACCTTCCTGCGCGAGATCATCGACCATATCCCCTCGCGGATCACCGTGAAGGACGCCCGGACACGGCGCTACCTCCTGGCCAACCAGGTGGCCGAGGAACAGCTCGGCGAAACCCCGGAGACGATCGTCGGCAAGAGCGCGTTCGACCTTTACCCGACGGAAGACGCCGAGATCATCACCCGGGACGACGACAAGCTGCTGCAATCGCCGAACGGCCTGTTCCTGGATGAGCACATCTGGAATACCCCGGCCACCGGACGGCGCTATATCACTTCGACCCGGATCGGTATCCGCGACAAGTCCGGCGAGCCGCGTTACATCATCAATGTCGTCGAGGACGTCACCGAGCGACGGCGCGCCCACGAGAAGATCGCGCATATGGCGCATTACGATGCGCTGACCGATCTGCCGAACCGCACGCTGTTCCGCGAGCAGATCGAACGCGAGCTGGCGAAGGTCGCCGACGGGGACCAGTTCGCGCTGCTCTACATCGACGTCGACGAGTTCAAGGGCATCAACGATTCGCTCGGTCATCATGTCGGCGACGAGCTGTTGAAGGCGATCGCAAGCCGTCTCCGCGGCTGCCTCAAGGAGGGCGACCTGATCGCGCGCCTGGGCGGTGACGAATTCGCGGTGATCCAGACCGGGATCCAATCCTCTGCCGAGGTGCTGGCCTTCGTGACCCGGATCTACCAGGCGATCCGTCAGCCCTATCATTGTCTCGGTCATCAGCTCTCCACCGACGCGAGCATCGGCATCGCGCTTGCGCCGCAGGACGGCACCGATCTCGACCAGCTCATCAAGAACGCCGATCTCGCGATGTACGGCGCCAAGGCCGAGGGACGCCGCACCCACCGCTTCTTCGAGCCGGAGATGGATGCGAGCGCCAGGGCGCGCCTGAGCATGGAGCAGGATCTGCGCCAGGCCCTGGTGAACGGCGGTTTCGAGATTCACTATCAGCCGCTGGTCGACCTGCGCACCAACGAGGTGTCGGGCTGCGAGGCGCTGCTGCGTTGGCGCCATCCCGAACGCGGCATGGTATCGCCGGCCGAGTTCATTCCCGTCGCCGAGGACACCGGCTTGATCAACGAGCTCGGCGACTGGGTGCTGCGCATGGCCTGCAACGAGGCTGCAACCTGGCCGTCGCATGTGCGCGTTGCGGTCAACGTGTCGCCGGTGCAGCTCAAATGCGACACGCTGGCGCTGCGGATCGCGGGCGCGCTCGCCGCCTCCGGGCTGGACCCGCGCCGGCTCGAGCTCGAGATCACCGAGGCCGTGCTGATCCGCGACGACGAAGCTGCGCTCTCGATCCTGCACCAGCTCCGTTCGATCGGCGTGCGCATCGCGCTCGACGATTTCGGCACCGGCTACTCCTCGCTCAGCTATCTCAAGCGCTTCCCGTTCGACAAGATCAAGATCGACCGCTGCTTCGTCGCCGACATCGCGGAGACGAGCGGTGCACCCGTGATCGTGCAAGCCGTGGTGAACATCGCGGCCGCCAGCAGCATGACCACGGTCGCCGAAGGGGTCGAGACCGAGGCGCAGCGCGAGCTGCTGCGCGCGCTCGGCTGCACGCAGATGCAGGGCTACCTGTTCAGCCCGCCGAAGCCGGCCAGCGAGGTGCGGAAACTGTTCGGCCCGGGCGATGGTTTGCCCGGAGCCTTGCCAGTGGCGGCGGTGGCCTGATGGCGAAGCCAGCGAAGTCGTCGGCCAAGACCGTCGATGTCGCGGATTCCTATGCCGTGCGGCTGATGCAGCATCTGGTGGTGCCGACCTTCGTGATCGACCCCAAGCGCCGCGTCGTGATCTGGAACAGGGCGTGCGAGCGGCTGACCGGCCTCGCCGCATCCGAGGTGATCGGCACCAACAAGCACTGGCAGGCCTTCTACGAGACGAGGCGCCCCTGCCTTGCCGACCTCGTCGCGCTCGACCGCCCCGAGCGGCTGCCGGAGTTCTATTCCGAATATGCCGCGCGCGGCCATAACGGGCTCGGCTTTTCCGCGGAAAACTGGTGCACGATGCCGAAGCTCGGCAGCCAGCTCTATCTCGCCATCGACGCCGGTCCGATCCACGACGAAGCCGGCCATCTGATCGCGGTGGTGGAGACGCTGCGCGATCTCACCGACCAGAAGCGCGCCGAGATGGCGCTGAAGGAGCTCGCCACCAAGGACGGCCTGACCGGCCTGTCGAACCGGCGCTCGTTCGACCAGATGCTGATGAGCGAATGGGCCCGCGCCCACCGCACGCAGAAGCCGCTGGCGCTGCTGTTCGTCGACGTCGATCATTTCAAGCTGTTCAATGACCACCACGGCCACCAGACCGGCGACGAATGCCTGCGCGCGGTCGCCTCCGTCGTCAGCCGGCATGCCCTGCGCCCGCTCGATCTCGCCAGCCGCTACGGCGGCGAGGAGTTCGCGCTGATCCTGCCGGACCTGGATTGCGACAGCGCCTGCGTCATCGCCGATGAAATCCGCTGCGCCGTCATGGCCTTGCAGATCGCCCACGGCGCCGTGGGCGCCGGCGATCACGTCACCCTCAGCGTCGGCGTCGCCAGCCATATTCCGGGTGCAGCCGACGGCGGCGGGCCCGACCGGCTGCTGGGCGCGGCCGACGAGGCGCTCTATGTGGCCAAACGCCTCGGCCGCAACCGCGTCATCTGCGCCGAAAGGGTGCTCGCCGAATTCGCAAGCCTCGGTAGGGAGGCCGCAGCGGTTCCGGGCCCTTTCCGGCGCAAAACTGCTTAAAGCGCAATGTGGCGAGAACCGGTTGCCCGCCCCTCGCCAATCGGCTAAATGAGCGAGCACTGCACCCGTAGCTCAGCTGGATAGAGCGTTGCCCTCCGAAGGCAAAGGTCACACGTTCGAATCGTGTCGGGTGCGCCAGTCTGGATCGGCCTCAATATAAGGCAGCTCCAGAAATTTAGGCCCTCCCATCCCAGCGCCCGAAAAGCTCGCTGTCACAACCGTGTCACAGCGAGAAAACACATGGCCACAATCCGGCAACGAGGCAAGAAATGGCAGGTTCAGGTCAGGCGGGCAGGCTCGGGGGCCGTGTCCAAGTCCTTCCTACGAAGGAAGGACGCAGACGCGTGGGCGAGGCAAATGGAAATCCAGGCGGATCGGTCGGAGTTGCCCGCCGATAGCAGCGTTCTCAAGGTGGTTACGTTAGCCGACCTTATTGCCCGCTACCGCAAAGAAGTGACTCCTAAGAAGCGCGGAGGAAAGGTTGAAGACGCCGTGCTCGCACGAATGTTCGGCGACCCAATCTGCAAGCTGCCGCTTTCAACCCTGAAAACTACGGACTTCGCAAGGTATCGGGACCGCCGACTAGCTTGCGTTGCGCCGACCACGCTGAAGCGCCAGTTGAACCCGATCCAGCACATGTTCGAAGTCGCGAAGCGCGAGTGGGCAATTCCAATCAAGGACAATCCGATCAAGGCGCTTCGCTTCTCGGTGAAGATGCGCATGCGCACTCGCCGCTTACGCCTCGGAGAATTGAACCGGCTGGTGAAAGCCGCCCATTGTTGCCGAAGCGAAGAAGTCACTCAGATCATCCATTTTGCACTCGCTACCGCCATGCGGAGAGGCGAAATCGCGAATATGCAATGGAAAGACCTCGACCTCAAACGACGGCTTCTAACAATTCCTGTCACCAAAAACGGCCACGCGAGAACGATTCCGCTTTCAAATGATGCCATCAGGGCATTGCCAAAGCGATGCGCTATCGACGGGCGCGTGTTCTCGATGACAGGCAACGCAATACATTTGGCTTGGGATCGCATTACGAAGCGTGCTGGACTCGACGACTTGCGATTTCATGACCTTCGCCACGAAGCAATCAGTCGCTTCTTTGAGCTAGGACTAACTATTCCAGAGGTCGCAACGATAAGCGGCCACCGCGATGCTACAATGCTGCTCAGATATGCTCACGCATCATCGAGCGCAGTGTTCAAGAAGCTAAATCAGGCTGCTTGATTGCCCCCTTGGGGAGCTTCGAATACGTGACATGCGCCGTGGCGAACGGAATGACCGCTCGCCCGCGCTTCCACGGAGTATCAGCGTGTCGCGAGTGTACTACCACTCGCACGGCGAACCGGGAGGCAGATTATCGAATGCAATTGCTAACACCGTCGCACCGATTGCAAACGCCTTTGTTCTGGGATGGAGAGAGAACTGTACCAAAGGGATCAATCGCATGGCTCGATCTAATCACTCCCATGTTCTTCTGAACGGTGATCAGTCCCACTGGAGTTCCGTCGGCATTTAGCTCAACATAGGCAGTAGCCCCCATCCGATCGCTGACCCTATAGGCTCTGTTTCCCACACCAGGCGACACACCAATCCGTGCATAGTCGCCGTCTTGAGAATTGGTGTCGGGAGCCGTAGCGATGTAGATGATTTCTTTGATACCATCAATCTTACATCTAAGAATCTCTGCCTGAGAGACGGTGGGCGTGAATACAAAGGCAACGATCAGTGCTTGATGAGGTTTCATAGCTCGTATCCCGATGGGTTCGCGCCTTAGTCATCCGAACATGCAATCGGGCTTCGTCCCGCCCCTACACATCGCCTATACCTCCACGGCTCAACGAAGCTACCTGCCCAAATGCCGATCTCGACCTTTTCGGCTTCCTTTTGCTCCTGCTCGTACCTGTGCTTTGAATAACGCGGCCAATCTAACGCATGACCGTGGACAACAAGCCACTTCGCAAGATCGACGCCTCCAACCGAACAGGAGGCCACTGTTCGGCCGTATCGGTCGCTATTGACAGCTAAGCAAGCCACGGTCCGCGCACCAATAAATCGGTGAAGCTCATTCGCAGCTTTCGCACCGCAGCGATACTGCAAGCTATCCTCACCACGGCAAAGTTGATCGTGTTCGGGCGCATCAATACCCCATAGCCGGATGGGGTTGCCGTGGATTTCGAGTGTGTCGCCGTCGATAACGGTGGCGCGGCCGACAAGGCTGGCGGCTTCCACACAACTCAGTTGCGCTGTAAGGCTTACAATCAACAGCGCAACATGTGGAGCACGCGATTTTACCGCCGAGGTTCGCTCTTGGTGCAGACGCACTTATCCCTCGCCGCCCTAACGTTATCTATGAGCTTCTTGTCTTCCGTTGATTGCTTATCATAAGCCAACTCTTCCTTAGTGCGTGTCACAACAGCAACGTATTGAACAAAGTCGATGGCCACAGGAAGATTGCTGGAAAGACAACTGCAGACGTTCTGACTAGCAATTGCTGTAATGCACTGCACCTTTTTGGCATTTGTCATTTTGTTGGTCAGAGCCTCAAGCTCATTGAGGGCGCCAATGGCCTTGTCAAATTGATTTAGCCGCTCCTGTTCGTCGAGCTTTTGGGCAAGCGTGGGCGAAGCGGTTACGATCGCCATCGCCACCAACAGACCCTTCAACATCTCTGTTTTCCCCATCCCCTTGCCCATAGGCTACTTCAAAGAAGCTCAACTTTATACCGCAAGCTGGTCCGCCTTGTCCGCCCCCCGTCGCACAATCATCAAACCATCAGCCTTCAATGGTCGCTGCAACACCTTCGCCTCCTCCCATGGAGCACGCATCCAAACGTCGCGCTTTTCATCGGTCGTGAGAATGGCAAGCATTGCCTTCGGATGCCCGGCTCATCGATACAAGCTAAGTGCCAGTACCAGTATTGCGCATCAGCGAACTGCATAGTCGGGGAACACGGCCGCGATTGCCGGCTGATTGACAAAGCAGCAATGTGCTGCGACTGCGACTGCTAAGCGGTGATCGAATATGGATTACACATCAGTACAGCGCTGGTCAGAACAATGCCCTACCAATAGTCCGGCAAATGCCGGATTGGGTCATTTTCATCGATCCGTCTGGAGTACCTTTGGCGCCCTCACCAATGTAACTCCAAGTCTCCAGTACAAGCCTAATTTCGCCTGTTGCACGACTGATACGAACGCTGCTCTGGCGCTTTTCAATACGAGGACCCAGAGGCGGGTCGTTTCCTAATGGGACTGTACCTTTCCATGCGCAAGCGATGTCGCCATCCAACAATTTGCAATCCTTGCCGACAGGTACGCTCAGGCCGGTCCAGTAGAATATGCCATCCTTTAACCGGAAGTCTTTCGACAACTTTGTTTCTAGAAGATCGGGGCGCCCTGTCGCCGAAGTCATATACACGGTCTGCTTCAGATCACAGCGCAACAGAAGTTCCGTAGGCAAGTCGTCGGCTAAGGCGCTCGGTGGGAGCAGCGCGACCACACAGGACATTGTAAGTATCGCAACTTTCATAGCCGCCACATGTGTTGCTGAAGTCATCGGCACTGGAACAGCACCGACTCTCCTTTGATTCCAAGCATTCCTTGGCCGTTGAATGACCAGACCATCTTCATGGTCTTCACATCGAAAATGATGGCAGCGATCCCCAGCGTAAGATGCTCTTCCGCAGTGAGATAGCTGGCCGTGTTCGAAGTGATCGTAAATTCTTCGGGCTGGGCAACTCCGACAGAAACGTCCGTAGCCCGCATTAGCAAAACCCGCTTGCTATCTGGAGCAACCTGGATAGCAACCTTCGAAGGTGATTGGTTTGTCCAAACTATTGCCTTCCGCTTAAACCGTTCATCCACAACGTTTGCATCGGCGATGGGATCGCATCCGTAAGACTGACCCGCGCGCGGAGGCTTGACGAATTGCGGAGCGGGATCGGGAGCCGGGAAGCTCGCCTCCGTCGGTGCAGAAACACCTCCAAAGCTTGCAACAATATAACCCGCCGTCGCGCCCACAAGCAGCGCGACGATTGCGACAAAAAGAACGCGCACACCCTTCCCCCGGACCTAAGTCTTGAGAACAGTACCACTAACAGACTTGACGTTGAAAGAACAAAGTTAGAACATGAGCGAATGCCGTCCATAACTCCCAACCGATCAGCCGATCCCGACCGCCTCGAATTGGCGGCTGACCAAGCCATTGAGGCATGCGGCGGAGACGTGCGCGAAGCGGTCAAGGCGCTGATCGTCGCAAACGAATTCCTTGAGCGGCGCTCAGAAGAGCTTGCCTCGCCCGGTTATGCGCGCGGGCGGGTGCTGCCGCCTGATCGGAAGGATTGGTACGATTGATAGTTGGTCAATCGCGCGACAAGAGAGAGACGAGCTTCAAAATCGGTTCGGTAAGCTCGCTCGGTCGTTTGGTGTCTCGGCCGACAGCCGCCAACAAAGGACGAACTTTGTTTTCTAGTTTGGGATAGAAGGCTGAGAGATTTCCCATCACTTCCGTCCAAAGCTGGGACGCCATCGACCCAGAAGCCCCTACCGGAATGAGGTAGAGGCCACGCCGTTTCGCTATCTCAAACTCGGCCCGCATTCCGTCGGACGCGACTACCTCCTTTCCCGAAATCTTGTTTCCCATAATAAAAATAGCGATCCCTGCTTGCGCAATTAGTTCTTCTCGGTAACGCTCAAATGTTGCCTTGCGCTCACGTTCGTCCTTGATGCCGATTGGAAACGGTCGCAGCACAAGTTGCTCATCTAAGCTCCGATGATTCGTTGAATAAATTTGTTGGACCGCGCCGGTTACTACTGCACTCCCGATGCCAAGGCCGAACCCAGTGGTAATTCTTAGATCGCGGTCGATTAGCGCGCCGGACAATTTGGCAACGAAGTCCTCAGTCTGCTCACGCTTCCAAGGACCGAATTCTGCGGCGCTGCCTGACACAAAGACGGTGCGCCGCCTGTATCGAAATTCAATCCTCCTAAGGAGTTCAGTTATCTCCTTGAACTCATCCACGAATATTGTTTTGATGTTAAAACGTTCAAGGTCCTTTGTAACGTGGCCTTGCTTTGTCAGCGCATACTCAAATTCCGCCTTTTTCTCATTCTTGCCGCGTGTTCGCCTACGCATCACACAGTAATGCTGCCGCTGATGTTCAGCATAGCGTGCGCGTATACGCGACAGAACAAAATCGATGTTCGGGTCCGTGAAGCTGAATCCTAAAAAGAGGAATGTATTTTTGACCAGGTCGCCCGACAAAGCCGTGATGAACGGATCATGGGTTTGGAAGTACTTTTCGTAGTCGTCCTTCGTCAGGATAGACTTGTGAGGATGCTCAATATCTCCATGCATCTTGTAAATGATGGCGTCCCGTCCGCGACGCGTGTTAGCGAGCTGGTCGTTCTCGTATTTGGAATCGACGCGCTTGCCAGCCGCCTCCAACGCCTTTTCGATAAGACGGTCATAGTTGGTAGTCCAATAGGTATGTATCGGGAGCCGAGCTAGGATCGCATGATTTTCGGTTGGGCTCTTCAAGTCCGAAAATTCGTCTATCAGAAGCTGGTTCAATGAATGACGATTGGACGAATTTACGTTCAAATAGTACTGAGCTAGAGCTACAAGATCGGCCTCTTTTGTGGCGTCCAGCCCCAAAGAGTTTGCAACAGGGGCTATCAGACCCGGCCAATCGACGTATCCAGCGGCCTTCGACAGTCCTGCTCCAATAAAGACGGCGGCGTTCTCTTCGCGCAACTCTTTAAGGTAGCGATCAAGGAATTCGTCCTTGTCTCGATCACCCATTTCGACCCCTTTGCAGCGCCAAGGCTAACGAGGTAGCTTGTCAGCCGATCCAATCACTAAACTTATTGAATCCATCATTCGCGATCCAGTCGTAGGCCGTGTACCAGTTTCCTAAATTATAGCCATTTCCGCGATACTGTTGCGCAACCCCTCCGGTTCTGTACGAGGAGGAGCCGTCAATTTCTGAGTATTCCTTCCAAGTACCGTTCACTTTCTCCCATAGCGTAGCGGTGTCGCCACTTTGCGAGAAGGTGACTCCTACGTAGTTCAATGGATTCGGTCCGAGTGGCTTCGTCCTCTGGTCGCGACCCTTGATGCTGTTGATATGTACAGCCAGCAAATGATTGCCCTTACGAAAGCTTTTTAGAATTTCGTACCGAACCCAAGGGCGCTCAAATGTTTCACTCCCGATCAGCACGCAGGTAACCGACGTTCCGTCGATACTGCTATTGATCATGCGTTTCAGAGCAACAGGACCCGTGCGTTTAGCGCTTTCCCAAATCGACGCATCGAAAAACCCGGCCACTTCACGGTCCGGTTTTGTTAGCCAATGCTGACGGACTACGTTTGCTCTAAAATCGATTACGTCTTGATAATGGAAGCTAAAAAATACTCGTTTGGCCAAAACCGTCTCCCCCTTCATATACCAGTGCGTGTATTGTGCATAAACCTCGTCTAAAGAAAAGACCGCGAGCGACCTGAATTCAATCTCGCGAATAACGACGAACAATCTGAAACGTCCTTGCACACAACCGTTCTCCGGGAGCACCATGATCAGCAAAGAACAGCGCATAGAGGCCATGAAAGGAGTTTTGGCCTCTCTCTTCGCTTCGCAGCGCACACTAAAATCGCTCGCGCCGAACTTTAAATGGGCAGGACTGGGCAATCTTCTCGGAGATTATGGGGAATTCATTGCTATCGAGGTTTACGAGCTTCAGCCCGCGCCTCGCGGTGCGAACGGGTACGATGCTGTGCGGCCAGACGGCAAGAAGGTGCAGATCAAGACTAACTATGCCGCCTCGCAGATCGGCTTCCGGGGCGAGGCCGACATGCTCCTATGTCTAAAGATCGACCTGAATGGGGATTGGACCGAGATATTCTACGGTGACTTTGCGCTGGTGAGACAGGCAGCGCGTTACTCAGCCCGGGACAATAAGCACATGGTTGCTGTGACTGCGCTTCAGAAGATCGCCAAAGCAGGATATTCCGTCCCGGAATTTTTGCCGTTGCCGACGAACCCTTCAGGAGATAGCGAACCCATCTGAAATTCTGAGCGTAACGAATTTAGCAGAGCTTCTGTTCACTTGAGTGCTGAGAAGGTCGGGATGCAATGCAGTTACTAGCGAGAATCCTATACGCTGTTTTGTGCCTGGGCATCACGGCTTGTGCTGGTCACTTGCTGTACTGGTTCTTCACAAACCCTGTTTCCCTTAGTCGCTGGGCGGACAAACATGCGGAGGGTCGCAAGCTGTTCTTTAAGTGCCTCTATCTGTTCACCGCCTTCTTAGGTATCGCTGTCGCAGCGTCTGGGGCGGTCGAAAGCGCGCTTGCCTGGATGCCGCGAAGTTGGGTGAGATACGATGAGGATGGCGAGAGCGAATGGATAGCTTCTTCTATCGCCCATGTAGCTGGGTTTATTGTGGCATTTTTTGTCACGCTGAAAGGCGCGGAATTAGCAACACGCATTCGCCGGTTAGAAGAAGAAAGTAATTAAGCTGAGTCGGTAACGCCAAAGTTCCTCGAATCTCCCATTTTGCGGATACGTGAATTTTCCTAGGCCCCGGTCGAGGCGCTTAAAGCTGAAGAGATTTGATGCCCCCCCGAGTAGCCCAATAGACCTCTAGGCAGGCTTCAGTTTGCAAGTGCGCCCCCTGTGCATGAGACCGAAGGGGGATACTGGCGTGCTTGTGCTCCAGTTGATGTCTTGGTTAAACATTAATCAGACACAACTGGGGGCTGCAGATGAAATTCACTCGGTGGGTTGCCGTTGCTATTCTTGGGGCATGTTCACTTCTAGCCAGCAACGCTCATGCGGAATCAGTCGAATCGAGCGCTGTTCTTGAAAAGCTTGCCGCTCTCGAAGCGCGAGTAGCTTCGTTGGAACGCAAGAACCAGGAATACAAGCGCCAGTTGGATCAAGCGCACAGTCAGCTTCGATCCGAACCCGCGAGAGATGTTCGTCAGGCGAATGCTGCGATGCCCGTGAAGGGAGTGGTGCCTGTGGCTATGCCCGCCGAGCCACCTAGCTGGACAGGCGCGTTCTGGGGAGGCTCGGTTGGCGGAGCTGCCACAAGGGCCGGCACTAGGTCTGACGAGCGGACTACACAGGGCAATTCACTCAACGCACCTCCCTTCGATTTGTTCGGATTCAACTCTCTGGATCAGTCCGGGACAGCGAAGAACGGTGGAGGCTTTATCGACTTGTTCGCCGGAGGTGACGTGCAAATATCACGGCTCGTCGTTGGCGGACAGCTTGAAGCGACTGTCGCCGACTTGAACTTTAGCTCGTCGGGAACGCGGAGCCTAACCTATTTCAATTCCGCAGGCCCCACCGGGGCGACGGCAACAGGAGACTACCGGCCGCAGGTGACCTCACATTGGATGGCTTCTACCTTGCTGAGGGCCGGCATTCTTCTTGATGAGAACACACTTCTCTACGGGCTCGGCGGCTGGACCTTTGCGCGGTTCGAAGCGCGAAACCTCACCGACAATCCGTTCTATCAACCTAACGAGACGTTTTGGGCGAGTGGGCCAACCGGAGGCGTTGGGATCGAGCGCAGGCTGGATGGGAATTGGCGCGTTAGGGCTGAATATCGCTACACAAGATTTGACGCCGCAAGTACACAAGATCGGTTCAATTGGGTATCTGGAACTGCCACGCAGACCTATGCACGGGCGACACAATACGATCAGTCTATGCAGTCCGCGCGGGTAGGATTTGCTTACGCGTTTAGTCCGCTCAGGTAGCTTGCGAAGCCCTTGGTCACGCGCGAGGGGAGCACGGAAGGGCGCGGGTAACTTGGAGACCCGCATGCCTCGAACCAGCCGGCTGCGTGGCAGCTTGGGTACGTTCAAGCACTTCGTTACGGCTTCGGCTATTGCGGCGCCGCAAGTGCGCCAGCGCTTGATCTCGCGCGCCAGTTGCGTTTGAATGTACGGACTGGGGGGAGAACGGTATGCGTTGGATGGGAATTGCAGTGCTCTGTGTGGCACTGGGGGGATGCTACGCAACAGGCGCAGATGTGCGCGCCAAGTTAGGGCAAGACTACGTTGGGCAGAATGTCGATGCTCTTGCCGTTCGGTGGGGGCCCCCAGCCAGTAGCTTCAAGATGAATAGCGGCGATACCGCGTATAGCTGGCAACTGGCGTCTGGGAGTTCATTTTCGGTGTCCCGTGATGGCCAATCGAGCGCATCGGGAAGTTCGCGAGCATACGCTTGCAAGGTCAACGTCGTTGCAGCGCCGAACGGAACGATCAAGAGTCTCGATACCGAGGACAAGGATAAGAGCCTCTATTACGGGCCCATCCCAACTGGCGTCCAGCTTGGCAGCGTTTGCGCAGAGCAACTTGGAATGAAGCAGCAGTAGAGGCCGCGCGCCGTGGGGAAGTGTCGTTTGTTGGTTCCCATGTGGAGCGTCCAAAATGATTATTAGGGTAATTTCGCTTTTCATCATCGTGCAGCTCTTGCATGCCCCATCGGCACTCGGTGCCTGCGGAGACAACGGAGGCCCGGGATATCGAAATCAATCCGGGAAGTGTGTTGGCTGGGAAGCGCTGGCGCGCCAGTGTGGGGACCCACCTTCAACGAGATGCACACCCGAGCGCGTTGCTCAAGGCTCCGAAGATGCTGCGACTAAGGGATCGGCTATTCGGTCGTTAATGGATCGCTCGCATGAACCGAATAAGAAGCAGGTCAATCCTTAACCTCGTCTCGCTCCGTACGGCTGCGTTTCTCGTCACGTCAGCGCTCGCAGTACCTACCTCTGCTGCCATTGATCAGAAGATGCGGCCGACTAACATGGGCCGAACAGCGGGCGACGTTGACGAATGGCAACGGATTCCGCTTCGCTCTAAGCCGTATCCTTCGCGTGGGACATCACAAATTAAGGTCGCAATACAAACACGCGGCACAAGCTTGCAAGGGCTCATCCGCATTCCCGGCGCACCAGCCTCCAATTTTGATACAGGCCATGGTTTCACTTTGGTTGACCTGATCAACGCCGGAAATGAGACGAACGGCTATTCCGAGATTGTTGCCTTAGAGATTTTATTTACGCAGAGAACCCTGGGGCAATCATACGAAGCGTACGTAGTCGATTGGGGGGACAGAGCCAAATAGCACGTATCGCTTGATTGGCTCTTGAATACTTTACGCCGCAGGAGTTCTATCCGTCCGGTCACGGATCGTACTAGGTGGAGGTGGCGAATGAGCAATGCGCTCGTCGTTCACAAGGCTCACCTGCCGAAGGCTCTTCTCGGCGTTCGTGCTGCTCAATACGTCCGAATGTCCACTGAGATGCAGCATTATTCAATCCAGAATCAGGCTGCGGTGATCGCCGCCTATGCGCACGCTCACAATCTCACTCTCGTCCGAACATACAAGGACGAGGGTGAAAGCGGACTGCTCATCAAGAACAGGCCGGGTCTTCTTCAACTATTGGAGGATGTCGAGAATGGGCAAATCGACTTCGGTTACCTCCTGGTTTATGACGTAAGTCGATGGGGCCGCTTTCAAGATGCAGACGAGGGCGCGCACTACGAGTTCATGTGCAAGCAAGCGGGTATCAAGGTCGCATATTGCGCTGAGCAGTTCGACAATGACGGCACCATGCTTGCCAGCATCGTCAAGAACATCAAAAGAGTAATGGCGGCGGAGTACAGCCGTGAACTTTCGGTCAAGGTCTATGCCGGTCAATGCCGGTTTGCTCGTCTTGGCTACAAGCCGTGTGGTAACCCTGGCTATGGTTTGGTGCGGGAGCTTGTTGACGAGAAGGACCAATCGAAGGGCATTCTGAAGAGGGGGCAGCGGAAGTACCTCGCCACTGATCACATCCGAGTTCGTCCCGGGCCCCCGCGAGAGGTTGCCACTGTCAGGTGGATATTCAATCGCTTCCTTGAGGTGAAATGTGAAACGGTTGTGGCTTGGGAGTTAAATAAGAAGAAAGTCGCGAGCCGTTCGGGGACGCCATGGACCAGGGTGATGATAGGCGCCATCCTCAGGGACGAAAGTTACATAGGAAATTTGATCTTCAATCGGCGATCATGGAAGCTACGCCAAACTCGCACCTATAACCCTCCTGAACAGTGGATCAGGGCGGAGGGCTGCCTTGAACCGATTGTTGACCGGAACATATTCGCGAAGGTCGCCAAGTTCATCAACGAGCGGCGTGTTGACCTTACCGAAGAAGAGATGCTCTTCCGTTTGCGAAGAACTTTGCTTAAAGAAGGGAAGCTGAGTGTCGGCGTTATAAACCGCACGCCGGGCTTGCCTTGTTCGGCTACATGTCAAGCTCACTTCGGCAGCTTGCGAAACCTGTATCGATTGCTCGGCTATACTCCCAAGCGGAACTACGAATTTCTGGAGTCGAGGCCGCTTTGGTCCGAGCAAAAAACAAAGCTCGCTTCTCGCATTGGAGCGGCCCTAAGCAGAGCGGGTTGTCGCACGAGCACCGGGGGTTGGACAGACTCGCTACGCGTGAACGGCACCATTTGCGTTTCGGTTAGAGCTGCCCGCTGGACACCGGGAAAGGAAGAGACCCATTCGCCCCATTGGACCATCCAATGTGATACGCATGTCCCCGCCGGATGGATTGCTGCAATCAGGCTATCCGAGCACAACAAAGCAGTGCTCGACTACGTGTTGCTGCCCACAGATGGCAAGGTGAAGCGGACAATAAGATTTTCGGATGCGGCCCGGGCTCGTCGCTCGATGAGCTGCTACAAAACCGCTGAGGCTCTTGTTCGTGCGATCACCCGGAGGGTAGCCAAGGCAAGCCGTGTTTTCCCACCCACCCCAGTGCCGCTGAACAGACAACTGAAAGCAAGCCCGCCCAAAACCAAGAGCGGCCACGCGCGGCGCTGATTGATCGCAGATAGAGGAATGCGCCGAGCAGTGTGCCGTAGTTCCGCTTGAAATCTCCGTTGAGCTTCGCAATCTTGGCCAGTTCCGAGGGTTCAGGGTCGTTCTGCATAAGCTGGCTCCATTCACCAGCACCCTATGAACCATTGTTTTGCCCGACGGAGCAAGGAAAAATATTCGCTATATCAGAACTCCCTTTAGAGCCGACCTTTGGAGGACTTAGCGGACAGTGGAAGATTTCTTACCTTCACCGCTGTGAACGACTGGTGGCGCTAACGCCTAAAACCCAAATAGACGAGTCAGTCGCGACAAGGTAATTGTGAGAACACCAATTCCCTATAGCCGAAGTATACCGATGCCCATATATGAACTGAAGCCAAACGAGATCGTCGCCGTTGAGGAGACAAACTTCAACTTGGCGGGAATTCAGGAGCGGCGTGACTTGCAGCGACTGCTGCGTGACCACGTTGAGGTAATTTCGCCCGATACTCTCGTAATCTCTGAGGAGTTTGACGAATGGGAAGACGCAAAGCGACGGATTGACCTGTTGGGCATCGACAAGGAAGCAAACCTTGTTGCAATCGAACTCAAGCGTACAGAAGACGGTGGCTATATGGAGCTACAGTGCATTCGTTACGCTTCCATGGTCTCCACCATGACGTTCGATCAGGCGGCCAACATATTTGGGCGCTACCTCAAGAGAGTAGGAAGAGAAACGGAGGACCCAAGGGAATTGATCCTCGACTTTCTGGATTGGGACGAATCGAATGAAACATTATTTGCCCAAGACGTACGTATTGTCCTTGCGTCAGCCGAGTTCTCCAAGGAGCTGACTACATCCGTTTTGTGGCTTATCGATCATGGAATCGATATCCAATGTGTGCGACTTAAACCGTATCGATTAGACAGTCGCGTCTTGGTTGACGTGCAACAGATCATTCCACTGCCTGAAGCCGCCACATATCAAATTCAGGTTCGCGAGAAAGCGAAGCAGGATAGAGCCGTAAGAACGAGCGGTGCTGACTTCACCAGGTTTGACGTTCGCATAAATGACGAGCTTCACAAATCTGTTTGGAAGCGAAATGCGCTCTACTTGATTTGTAAGCGCTTGTGCGAAAGCGGCGTCGCACCCTCTGATATCGGGTCTTTGTTCACTTGGAGGAACAACGCCTGGTACGTCGTTGACGGAGTGGTTGATGGCCCTGAATTCGAGCGGCTTGCAACACAGAAGGAAGCAGAAGGTGGCCCGACATTTGATGCTGCCAGATGGTTCTGTGAGTCCGAAGAACTGTTCCAATCGAATGGTAAGACATACGCATTCTCTAAGATGTGGGGCGGCAAGAATTGGCACAGAGCAATGAATTTGCTGAAGGACACCTATCCGGGCTTTAGAATCGATTTCTCACCCACTTCTTGATGAACACATAGGCAGGTCACGCGTCATGTACTGCTAAGTTAAATGGAACGACTGGTGGCGGGTTGGACAGCCCGCCACCACATCGCCACGCTCAGCGTCGGGATGTCGCGAGCGCTGGACCACCGCTCCCGTAGTCTAGCGGCGGTCGTTTCGAACGGCCTCTAGCACCGCCTCAAGGGCCTTCTTGAACCGATGGGCGGCACCATCTCTCATAATCTGAAAGGAACTCGCGTCCTGTTCGAGCGACCGCGCGTCTTCAGCATTAATCAATCCGCAGAACGCTTGCCGACAAGCACCCTCCGCAACAAGACTAATTTCCTCCAAAGTGGCCGACCTCACCACCCTGACGCGGTTGCCATCAGCAACTTGAACGTATTCATCACCGTGCATAATGACGCCGACGGAAAGAGCCGTCCGCTCCCCATTCTTTACAGTTTCAAATGCTTTGCGGCGCTTGGAATCGTTTCCGACGACCAATCTCATCGCGAGACCATTGTCGTCGCAATACAATTCTAGGCCCGTCTGTGTAGTCGCATAGATCGTGGCCTCTTGATGATCAAACAGCAGCCGTTTCGGGTCCCCCAACATTGGATTCTTGATTGAGTGCGGCAGGAAGTAGAAGTACTTTCCATTCTGTTTAATCACAGAACGCCAGCGGAGCGCATAACCTTGCAGATGCTGCCGTACCTCTTCCTTTTCGTTGGCAAAACTGATCGATTTTCCGTCAACCGCCGTAATGAAGCCACCGCCTCCATACTCCAGATCAAGGGGCCTCCCGGCTGCGATTTCGTAGTTGCGCCTGATCATTGAGGGAACTCCTTTGGCAACGCCCGAAGTAGTCCCGCGCTGACGCACCGCCGGAGAAACTGTTCAAAGTCGCTTGTGCCGCTCGGTACACCCAAGAACTCCGGCTCCAACACGAACACACCGTAGGTGCCAAGTCCCTGGTTTAGCAGACCGCGCTTGAGCCAAAATATCTCGGAGTGAATGGAGTAAAGTTCAGAAAGAGCCGATGCTAAGCGCTTCTCCGCCTTTTTATAGAGTGGTCTCACCACCTCATCACACATCTTGCCACCAGCTTCGCGCCTTACGGCCTCAACTTTCGCTTGTTGAGCTTTCAACGCGTCTTCCAGGGCGCGGAACTCCCTCAGGGCTGTCTTGAACTCACTATCTAGATCGGCAAGTGGCTCGCCTCGGGTCGCACGCTCAGCATCGGCCGCACGCTGCTCCTTGCTTGGCCCTTCTCGAAGCCGCTCCTGCAACGCCAATGCCCGCTGTTCTGCTTCCTTGGTTCGCCTAGCCAAAGCATCGGCTCTCGTCATTTCGTCCCGGAGTGTAGGGCTGTAGTCCTCAATTTCGGGTACGTTTGTCATCCTCATTTCCATAGCTGTATTGCCACGTCTGGCGGAGTAAGCGCGCTTCTTTCATTCAGGCCGCTCGGATCGACACCCACACCACCACCACCCGCCTTTAAGAATAAAGGCGGTGGTGGGGTAGTTGGATTAGGCTAGAAATCACCACTCCCCACCGCACCTCTTGGGTGGTGGGGTTCTGGTACCACTTCGAACATAGGCCGTTGCCGCCCCTTGTCCGACTTCCGTTCGACGATGACAAAGTGCCCGGCCTTAACGAGCGCCTTCATAAGACGCCCGATTTTGCGCTTATCCGCCTTGGCATTCAGTCCAAGGACCTTTGAAAAGACGAGTCCCGCCCAATCCTTTGATTGGTGATTGTCGCCGTGTGCGCCCGAGCTGATCTGCCGCTTAATCTCGTCCAGTTCTTCGGGCGAAATATCGTCGGATGTGTCCGTTTCGGACGGCCATTTCCACTTCTCGACCACGCCAACGCTATCGCCTGCTGACCACTTCGTGCCATTGCCAAGATCAACTGACACGATCCGGTACCAGTCTGCATATCCAGACCGCTTCGACATGTTTGATTTAACGTTTGTCACGCGGAAGTAGGAAAACCGATCCTTAGAGTCGATGCCCGCCTTTTCGGCCTCCTTTTCACTCATAGTATTTATTGCACGGACTGCGCGCGCTTTATCCTTCAGCGCTCCTGCGCCACGACCCGAATCCGCCGTTACCTCGCCCTTTCCATCCCCAGATGCTTTGTTGATGTGATGCACCAATTCCACCGAAGCATTTGCTTCGTTCGCAACACGCGTAAACTGATTGGCTACTTGCTGAATTTTGTTGTTGTCACGACGACAAGTGATTGATCGCGACCGGAATCCACAAAAAGATTCACGTTCAACACCTCTGGGTCAACGCCGTGATGCATTGCGGCCGCAGTCACACGACGCTGGATTTCGTCGAGAGGATCTTCCAAATTGAAGTACCAGACCCTAAGAGGCGGATTGGCAGTTACCATCCCCAACGTGTCGGTGACTTCGAGGGACGACTTTCCCCCGCCGCCGCTTCCAACAGTTGACGACACATATCTACGAATGAAGTGGCCGCCATACAGGTTGTCACGCCGGGGCAGCGTCGAAGGGTCTTGAAAGACGAATGGCGTGGCGACTATGGCGTTTGAACGTTCATTTTCCTCCCGCTTTTCGCGTGCATTTTCCACGAATGCTTTTGCCGCCCGTGCATTGGCTTCGCGCTCAGCTTTCTTGGGTAGGACGAATTTATTCCAGCACCTTTCTGCATCGGTTATAAGGGCCACTTCGCTGCCATATCGCTCCTTCCAAGCGCCCCCCTTAGCGAGACAGAGCGAAATTGCCTCATTAAGTGACAAACCTTCAAAGCCGCAGTGCTCGAAGACGCTTGCGGCGTGCTCCGATCTGTCGGGCAGTCCGTCCGAAAGCAAAGCTGCTCGAAGAATATCGCTAGCCCCATCCCAAAGGGAGGCCGCTTCGACGCGACCTGAAAAGCGCTCATCGAATTGCGTCCCCGCCTGGGGCTCGTCCAAGACAGACGATAGACTGTCGGCCAATTGCGACCCGCTATATACCAATCCTTGAAACGGCTCTTTTAGAGCCTTTGTCTTGGTCGGCCAGTTCAGCGTGCCGGGAATTCGCCACACATGAGATATGTCGGCAGTGCCGTGATCCGAGCCGCTGGCCTTCTTCAATGCGACGGCTAGCGGCTTTGCTTCTTCGGGCGGAAGCGGCTTGTCGAATAAGATCACTTGTTGGGTGTTGCCGGGAGATGTCTCGATCATAAAACTAGGCTTCATCGGCATCTCACCGATCTTGCCTGTGTCGGCGTCCATGTCGGCTACCAATCCAATCACCGCAACTACATCTGCCTCGCCACCCTTTCTCCCTCGCGGCAGATCGCGGCGCATGACACACAATGGCATGTAGACGTTTGCACCCGGTGTGTCCGCGTGGGCGGCTACAGATTCGCGCGTGCCCTCAACATCGCCGACGCGGTGATGTGTGATCGTACCGGGTGCATCTTCGATGAAGACAGAAACGACAAAATAGCCATCCAGTCCGTGTGCGCGGTCGTGGATGATTTCGAGGAACTGCTGAATACTTTCCGGGTCGAATGCAGTGACATTCTTGAGCGCTGAGTTACTGCTAGGCATGCAAGACCTTTGATAAGCCACCAGGCGTTTGGTTGGACCTCAATCGCGGATCAACCGCATCTTTTCAAGCAAGCCAAATTTGAGTGACGTGATCTTTTGTTCTTGCTAGCTTCCGGCCCCCGTTTTGACCAACATGGAAATCGCTCATGGCAAAGAAGCGAAATAAGAGACCCATATCGACATTCGCTCGCGCTGTTGGCGCGCGGCTAAGGGCGGCCCGTAAGGCAGGGGGTATCAAATTGGAGACGCTTGGCGAACGGCTCGGAGTAACCAGCCAACAGATTCAAAACTATGAGACTGGCAAAAGTCGTTTGTACGATGCGAAGATTGTCGAAGCCTGCGACGCCTTAGAAATCGATCCCAACAAGCTTCTCGGTTGGAATGAGCACGCGGAGACAAAGCCGCATTTCATTTTGTGGGGTGATCGCCGCTTGATCCTAACGGATTATGACAGCATTTTTGAAGCCGGTTTCCTCATTGGGAGTCATCGAGTCTAGTAGAGAGAGGAGCTGTCAGGCCACCTACCGCATGCATCAATGTCGTCTGCGCTTTTATCCGAGATTCTGGGTCATCTACGGCGGTCACACTTCTGTCACAGCACCGGCTGCGCAGCAGCCAGTTGCACGGCGGAGCCCTTTCCAGTATCATTGATTTTGCAGCGGTTTTTTGCTCAGCTGGATAGAGCGTTGCCCTCCGAAGGCAAAGGTCACACGTTCGAATCGTGTCGGGTGCGCCAGCCTTGCCGCCGGTTCAGGCCGACGCTCACGTCAGCATCGCGACAATCGCCTGGACCTGGTCTGAAGCCGACGAAACCAATCCGTCATATGACGTCTGGCCGTGCGCAGCGGCGTTCAGGATGCATTCGGCCACGGCAGCCTTCAGGCCGAACACCGATTGATGGGCCGGCACGCTCGCCATCACCGTCTCCAGCGCTTGACGCATCGTCTGAATGAGCTCGGAGCTGTATTGCATTGGCTGTCCTCCGCGCGCTCATATTAGGTCGCGCGACCATGCTTGCCACTCACAAGCCTGAGATTGCTCTTTGAACTGGTTGAGACCGAATGTCTCAATTCAAACGCCAGATCGCCGCATTGAGCACGCCGGCAAACGCGACCCAGGCTGCGTAAGGCACGAACAATGCGGCGGCCAGCCTGTCGCGTGATGCCTCGAGACCGATATAGGTCACGATCGCGACGAACAGGCCGATGAGGATGACGAGCGCGGCGCCGATCTGGTGCATCGTGAACATGACCGGAGACCAGATGAAATTGAGCGCCAGTTGCGCAGCCCAGGCCAGCATCGCTTTGCCCCCGGGTTCACGGCGAAAGGTCCGCCAGCCCGCGAGGGCGATCATGATGTAGAGCAGGGTCCAGGCCACCGGGAACGCCCAGTTCGGCGGCACGAAAGCCGGCTTGGCGAGGCCCGCATACCAGTCTCCGGGGAGATTGGTCGCGCCGATCAGCCAGCCGATGCCGACCACGCCCACCACGAACAAAAACAGCTGCAGCATCCATCACCTCGCGCATCGCATCGCGCAATTGTATCATCTTTCCATGAGCGAATCCGACACGGTGACCGGCGAAGCCTCGCCCGTCCGCAAGATCATCCATATCGACATGGATGCGTTCTATGCGTCGGTGGAGCAGCGCGATAATCCGGACCTTCGCGGCAAGCCGGTCGCGGTCGGAGGCTCGGCGGAACGCGGCGTCGTCGCGGCCGCCAGCTACGAGGCGCGCCAGTTCGGCGTTCGCTCCGCGATGCCTTCCGTCACTGCGAAGCGGCAGTGTCCCGATCTGATCTTCGTCAGGCCGCGCTTCGAGGTCTACAAGGCGATCTCCAGGCAGATCCGCGACATCTTTGCCGAGCACACACCCATCATCGAACCCTTGTCACTCGACGAGGCCTATCTCGACGTGACGGAAAACCTGCAAGGCATCCCGCTGGCGCGCGACATCGCGCTGAAGATCCGCGGGAAGATCAAGGCCGAGACCGATCTCAACGCGTCGGCGGGCATCTCTTACAACAAGTTTCTGGCCAAGCTCGCCTCCGATCATCGCAAGCCCAACGGTCAGTTCGTGATCTCGCCGGAGATGGGCCCGGCCTTCGTCGCAACGCTGCCGGTCGGCAGGTTCCACGGCATAGGCCCGGCGACGGCTGCGAAGATGAACGCGCTCGGCCTGTTCACCGGCCTCGACATCCGCAATCAGACGCTGGAGTTCATGAATGCGAATTTTGGCAAGTCAGGTGCGTACTATTACTGGATCTCACGCGGCGTCGACGAGCGGCCGGTCCGGGCCAACCGGATTCGCAAGTCCATCGGCGCAGAGACCACGTTCTCGGTCGACCTTGCCGAATATGGCGCGCTGGCGGCCGAGCTCAAGCCTCTGGTCGACAAGGTCTGGCGGCATTGCGAGTCGACCAGCAATCGCGGCCGCACCGTCACGCTGAAGATCAAGTTTGCCGACTTCGAGATCATCACGCGCAGCAGGTCCGTCGCGGCGGCCGTTGCGGGGCGGGACGATCTGGAACGGCTGGCGTGCGGCCTGCTCGAAGTCGAGATGCCGCTACCCAAGCGCGTCAGGCTGCTGGGTGTCTCGCTGTCCGCGCTCCAGACCGGGGACGATGCGGAGCCGCAGCTGACCTTGGGCATTTGAACGAGGCCGGCAGGCCCCTCGCCGAACGCGACATCTTTATCCGCGACGCGGCGCAAAACCTGTCGTAGAGACACCAAAGCACGATTTTTCGCGATTGATGCTGGAATGCTTGCCTTATTGATACGCCTCGGATTGCGCTTCGAAGACCGCATCGAGGAGCGCCGGTTTGTCGACCAATACGTCCGAGGCAGTCTCGGGTGGACGCAGATCGCGATGCTGCTCGGCGCCGCCACCTATGCCGGCTACACCCTCTGGGATTGGGTGCTCTACCCCGAAGTCGTTCCAACCACGCTTGCCATCCGTGGCGGCACCGCCCTGTTCGTGCTGCTCCCGCTGACCGCGTTGCTCTCTCGGCGATTGATGAAGCCATGGGCAGAGACGATTTTCCTCGTCTATTGCGTCATTCCCGGCTGCATCCTGCCCAGCATCTATCTCGTCCTGCCGTCGGGCTTCACCTTTGCCGCCCCCGGCATGATGATGATCATCCTGTTCGTCTCGACCATGCTGCCCTTGCGGATCGGCTCGCTCGCGATTTTCTGCCTGCTGTCGTGGCTGGCGCTGCTGGTCGCCGAGACGTTCGCACCGGCGATGCCGGTGGGCCTGAGATTCATCAATCATTCTCTCGTCGGCAACGCCTACGCATTATCGCTCTACGCCGTAGCTGCGCGCGAATACCGGGCGCGAAAGCAATTCCGAACGTCGGAGGCGCTTCAGCGGGAAAAGGAACGCTCGGAGAAGTCGCTGCGCGATCTGCGCGCGACCCAGGAACATCTGGTGCAGGCAGAAAAGCTCGCCTCGCTCGGTCGATTGGTGGCCGGTGTCGCTCACGAGGTCAGCACTCCGCTTGGCCTCGCCCTGACGACCTCGACAGCCATGCAGACGGATCTACAGACAATGGCCGATGCATTGGGCGGAGCGTCGGTCCGGCGATCCGATCTGACCAAGGGAATTGACAGGCTCAAGCAGGGGCTCGACCTGACCTTCGATAACCTGCACCGCGCATCCGAGATGGTGCACAGCTTCAGGCAGGTCGCAGTCCACCAGGCCGATGAGGACCGGCGCACGTTCGAGCTTAAGGATTGGCTGTCCGAGCTGATGTCGAAGCTTGGGCCGCTGCTATCGCACCATGCTCTGACGGTTGACGTCGAATGCCCGGCGGGCATCACGCTCAACAGTTACCCCGGAGCGCTCGCCCAGGTGATCAGCAATCTCGCCCTCAATACCGCAGGGCATGCATACCCGGACAAGAGAGGCGGCAGATTCGCAATCACAGTCAGGCAGCCCGACGCGAAACGGGTCCGCCTGGTCTGCGCCGACGACGGCGTTGGGATACCCGGGGAATTACAGGCGCAGATCTTCGATCCGTTCGTCACGACCGGCCGCGAGAGCGGACATGCCGGCCTCGGGCTTCACATCGCGTTCAATTTGGTGGCCTCGTCGCTGAACGGGCGCCTGCGCCTCGAGAGCAGGACGGGTCCAGGGACTCAGATCGCGATCGAGATCCCGATCGAAGCATGAAACCGCGGCCGCTGGAGCCGCCTCGCAAAGCGGCGCGCGGCCGACGGTGACGGGATTTTGAGTCCCGCCACCGATGAAACTCGACCCGCTCGGGGCAATCAATGCCTCACGTGCTCGAACACCACGATCACGCCGGTCGGCTCGGGCTCGTGCGCCATCAGGCGCGTCAGGTCGGAATCGCCCCAATCGGCGAGGCTGACGACTTCGCCGCTCTGGCGATCGGCACCGAGCGATGGTGTGGGCTCGAGGACTTTGAGGCCCATCTCGTCGACGAAGAAGGTATGCTCGCCGAACATGCTGTTCAGCTGCGGCATGGCCGGATGTTCGTCGGGCAGCACCTGAGCGCCGAGTTGGTTGACGGTCTGCTTCACCTGTTCGGATGTGAGCTTCATGAGCTGCTCCGTTTCTGTGTCCGGTTTCGTTGGCCGGGCGGGAGCACGCGTTCCCTGCGCCTTAGTCCGCCTGGCTCGACTCCGAACCGGTGCTGCGCACAAATGTTCCCAAAAAATGTATTTCGTGATCGCGCGTTGCATCTGCCGCGCTCGCGGCACGAGATCGCCACAGGATGCACACGATCCCGCCGCTGACAGCGCTCAAGCGCTACGCGCCGCGGCTCTCACCGACCGAGAGCGCGCAGATGCGTGACAGATATGTGTAGGGCAGACCGGTCTCCTCGGCCCAGGCATTGAACTGCGCCTGCACCTTGGCGAGATCGCCCTTCGACTTGACCTCTTCGGCAATGTCGAGACCGGCATCGCGCAGGCAAGCCACCACGTCGCCGGACGTCACAAAGCCATCCCACCCGACGAAGCGCAGCAGCATCTGCCCGGTATTGCCGCCGAGCCGGCTGCCGCGCTTGGTCATGAGACCGAGCAGGCCGATCTCGTCGGACGAGGGCCACTTCGCCAGAAACTTGCCGAAGCTACCATGCTCCTTCGCGATCTCCTGCACGAAGGCGGCGTTGTCGCGCACCGACATGATCTTGGCACCGTTGCGCACGATACGCGCATCGCGCAGCAGGCCTTCCCAATAATCCTCGGGCTGGAAGGTGAGCTTGGTCGGCTGGAAATGCAGGAAGGCGTCTTCAAAGCAGTCCCATTTCGTCTCGATCACGCTCCAGGCAAAGCCGGCGCAAAACACCCGCTTGGTCATTTCGGCGAGGACGCGGTCGTCGCCGAGCTTGGCGAGCCGCTTGAGGTCCGGCTTTGCCGGCATCAATTTCTCCAGCGCCTTGGGCCCGCCCTTGCGCTTCTCAGCGCGGGCACGAATGGTCTTGAAGGAGGTCATGCGGACATCCGCGTTGATGGATCGTCAAGACACCAGAATTCGCTCAAGAGGTCCAGCACCGCGGAGGTGAAGTCCGCGATGCCGGCGCGCCAAGTGCATGTGGTCGGGTCCTCGGACAAGGACGTCGCCACCGAGACCGGGCGCGCCGATGGATAGCGGTTGATTTCATCTCCAAGTTGTTATTGGATGCCGCCGCCAGTGAAGCGGCCTCCGTCACCGCCTCGCTGGACTGTGGTTTGTCTGCGCAATCCCGGTTGCAACCCCGCTCGCATCGTTATCCAGACTGGGCAGAACGATGATCGGCGTGGCGACCCAATAATGTGACCTATTCTTGCAATGTCCTTTGTCTCCGTGGCGTTCCTCGGTCTGGTGCCCGCGACCTTCCTGCTCTACCACGCCACCTCCAGGCTCGCGGTACAGAACGTCATCATCCTGGCGGCAAGCTACGTGTTTTACGGCTGGTGGGACTGGCGTTTTCTGCCTCTGCTGGTCGGAATTTCCCTCGTCAACTATGCCGCGGCGATTCTGATCGCCGCGACTCCTCACGAGCACACGCGAAAGCTTCTGCTCTCTCTCACCATCGCGACGGCGATCCTCGTTCTCGCGATCTTCAAATACTTCAGCTTCTTCGTCGATTCGTTCGTGACGATTGCCCAACGCGCGGGTCTCAATCCGAACCTGCCGACGTTGCGCATCATCCTGCCGCTGGGCATTTCCTTCATCACCTTCCAGGGCATCGCCTATGTGGTGGACGTTTATCGCGGCAAGCATGTCGCAGAGAGCAATCTCGTCAAGTTTCTTGCCTTCAAGGCGTTCTTCCCGCAACTCGTGGCGGGACCGATCGAAAGAGCCAGCAATCTCCTGGATCAATTTTCGAAGCCGCGAAAATTCACGGCCGATCATGCCGACCGCGCGCTCTGGCTTCTGATCTACGGCTACGCCATGAAGGTCGTGGTGGCCGACAGCCTGGCGATGATCGTCGACACGCTCTTCATTCCGGATCAGCCCTTCGGCTGGTCGGTCGTGCTCGCCACGATCGCCTTCGGCGTCCAGATCTACGCCGATTTCAACGGATACAGCCTGATCGCAAAAGGCGTCGCGCTGCTGTTCGGCTTCGAGCTGACGTGGAATTTCCGCTACCCCTACTGGTCGGTCTCGATCAGCGAATTCTGGCGGCGCTGGCACATCAGCCTCAGCACATGGCTCCGCGACTATCTGTACATTCCGCTCGGCGGGAACCGTCACGGCGAGTTCATGACGAACCGGAACTTGATGCTGACCATGGCTTTGGGAGGCCTCTGGCACGGCGCGTCGTGGACATTCGTTCTTTGGGGACTGCTTCACGGCACCGTGCTTGCGATGTGGCGCAAATTGCCCGGCGGAGACGAGCCCCCTTCGAAGGTCGCTCGCGGCGCCGGCTGGGCCGTCACCATGCTGGTCGTATTCGTCGGCTGGTTCCTCTTTCGCGCGGCAAATTGGAATTTGCTGGTGGGCATGCTCAGTGCGCTGAAGAACTGGGAATGGGCCCCGGTGCACAATGCCGTCGCACTCGCGATTCTATCGCTGTCGGCCCCGCTGATGCTGCTGGAATGGCAACTGCAGTCGCACGGGGACTATTTCCTGATTCGCCGACCTGCGTGGATGAGGTATCCGCTGTTTGCAGCCCTGGCGGCTGTGACGATCGCGGCGTCCGGGCACGTCAACGCAACCTTCATCTATTTTCAGTTCTAGGCCATGCTGAAACGCACGATCCAGGCGATCATGAAGTCGCCGCTGACCCATGCGCTTCAGCTTGTCGCGCAAAAGTTCGTTCCGGTCGCCGTCTTGACGGCTCTCATCCTCGGGATCGCGAATTTCATCCATCGGCAGAGCAACCACCAATGGTCTCGCGGAATCGAGACCTACATCGTCCTCGAGCAGATCAGGCGTTCGGAGCGGCTGCCTGCACCCGATCTCGCCTTTCTCGGCGACAGCTCTTGCCTGTTCGGGATTCACGTCCCGACCTTGTTGCGCGCGTTTCCAGGATCCGACGTCGAGGCGTTCTGCACCATCGGCTTTGTCGGCCCGGATGGCTACGCCGCCATGCTCGACAAGATGATCGCCGGCGGACGCCAGCCGAAGAAGCTCATTCTGGTGTTCAATCCGATCCAGTTCGAGCGCGATCCAAGATGGAATGAGTGGCCGACCTTCATCAGGACCGACCGTTTCGAACTTCCTTCCACCCTGACGTTTCCGGCCGGCGGTCTCGAATACATCCGACTGCTGATGGAGCGAGCCGTGTATACCCCGCTTCCGGGCGCCTATGCGATCTACTACGGCGGCAAGGACCAGTTCATTTCGACGATATGGAGCGAGCATGGTAGCGCCATCGACCCGAACCGGATGCTTGATATTCCTTCGCTGGAGGCCTTCAGGGCCACGTTGCCCGGTCACGTTCTTCTCAAGCCGCTCCCCGGCTCGAAACCGTTCGTGATGAACGCGGAATTCGAGAAGGCGCTCGACTCCCTGTCCGTAACGCTTTCGAAGCTCGACCGATCGAAGGTCTATCTGGTGATCTCGCCGGTCAATTCCGTCAACGCTCAGGGCGGCCCGCAGAGCTTCCACGCCGAGGCAGGTCAAAAGATTGCGGCTCGACTCGGCCTCGATCAATCGCAATTCCTGGACACCCCGGACGTCATGCTGGACATCCTGTATGCGCATTATCCCTCGCATCTGCATCGATGGGCGCGAATGATCTACACCGAGCAGCTTGCGACGACGCTGGCTGACCGGAGGATCCTGGAGAAATCCACCGGCGACCGATCCGTCCGCTGATTCGCGCCGGCGGCCTTGGGTCCTCACGAGGTGATGGATTCTTCGCGGCTCGCTAACGCGACAAGTGCTTCGCGAGGTGGACCGACTGCCAATCTCCCAGTCCGGTATCCCTGAAACCTGCTTTCTTCGCCAGGCCGCGCATCTCGGCGTTCGTGCGCGCCGTCTCGGCGGCGATCATCTCGTGGCCGAGATCGATCGCGCGCGTTTCCATCGCCGTCATCATCTGAAGGCCAAGACCCATGCGCTGGAAGGCATCGGCGACCGAGATGGCAAATTCGCCGTGCCGGACTGCCGCATCATAAGCGTATCGTGCTTCGCCGATGATCCGGCCCCGGCCCTCCTGCCTGAGCTCGGCGAGCAAGGTGAAGTGGTCGAGCCGGTCGGACTTGGCGACGCACTCGGCCGCGACCACGGAGAAATCGGTTCGCGCACCCATGAAACGCTTGTTGCGCGATGTCGTGGAAAGGCCGGTGAAATAGACCGAGAGGCTCTCGACATCGGATTCGCCGGCGGTCCTGATGCAGACCATGCCCTTCGTTTCGGCCAGTTCGACCGGCTCGACGACGGCTCCCGGAAACAGCTGTGACATGCGTGATGCTTTCGGCAGGTTGCTGGGACTTGCAGACCTAGCCGAGGCCGCGCACCGTCCGCTTGGACGGAGCTGCCAATCATGCGGCTGAAAACGAACAGCTCGTCTTCATGTGCCGCGCGTCACACACGGGAGAGCGAAGGCACCTCCTCGGGCACGATCGCCTGAAGCCCGCCGAAGCGGCGCTCGCGGCCGTGGAAGGAGGCCAAGGCAGCGGCGAGATCGCTCGCGTCGAATTCGGGCCACATCCGCTCGGTGAAGTGCAGCTCGGCATAGGCGCCTTCCCAGAGCAGGAAGTCCGACAGCCGTTTCTCGCCCGATGTGCGGATGATGAGATCGACATCGCGCAGGCCGGCTTCGCCGGTGACGAGCTGTGAGAAGGCTTCGCGGGTGAGGCTGGTCAGTGCGGCCGCCTTCGCCGCGGCATGGAGGATGGCGTCGCGCGCGGAATAGTCGACGGCGATACGCAGGTGCAGCGTCGTGCCTTCAGCGGTAGCCTCTTCAGCGCGCGTGATCGCATTGGCGATGCCGTCAGGCAATCGGTCGCGGCGGCCGATCACGGTAAGGCGCACGCCGTTCTTGACCAGGCTCTGCACCTCGTTGGCGAGATAGAAGCGCAGCAAGGTCATCAGCGCCCCGACCTCGGCCTTCGGCCTCCGCCAATTGTCGGTGGAGAAGGCGTAGAGCGTCAGCGTGCCGATGCCCTGTTTTGGCGCGGCCTCGACAATGCGGCGGATGGTTTCGACGCCGGCCTCGTGGCCGCGCACGCGCGACAGGCCGCGCCGCGTCGCCCATCGTCCGTTGCCGTCCATGATGATGCCGACATGAAGCTTCTCGTTGCGGGACGCAAGGTCACTTTGCATTGCAAAGTCTCCGGTAAAAAAAGGGGGAGGATCAGGTCGAGACGATACCGAGGCGGCCGAGCGGCGGCGCCTCGCGGCCGGCGGCTTTCGCAGCGTCGCGCACCAGGCGCTCGAGCACGGCGAGATAGTCGAGGAAACGGCGGCGCCCGGTCTTGGTGAGGCGGCAGGTGGTGTGCGGGCGGTTGCCCTCGTAGCCCTTGGTCACCTCGACGAGGCCGGCCTCCTGCAGCACGCCGAGGTGCCGGCTGAGATTGCCGTCGGTGAGGCCGCAGAGCTGCTTGAGGTCGGCGAATGCCAGCCCCTTGGGATGCGCCATCAACGAGCTCAGAAGCCCGAGCCTCGCCTTCTCGTGGATCACGCGGTCGAGCCCTTCATAGGAGAAGGGCGCGCTGTCAGTCTTCGACATCATGGTCTCCGGATGCGACATAGAGAATGCCCGCCATCACCGACTGCCCGATCACGAAGGGCAGGCCCATGGTCCATGGCGACAACGTGTGGGTCTGGCTCGCGAGCACCACCACGGCGAAGCCGGACACGAAATACCAGGCACCGGCGAGCGCGACGGTGCGCGGCAGCGAGCGGACGGAAGCGAAGATGCCGAGCGACACCAGGATCTGCCACAGGCCCGGGAGCAGCCACAGCGTCTCGGCCGCGAACTTCCACATCACCACCGCGAGCAGCACGCCGGCGACGCCTGCCGGCAGGAACTGCTCGACCGCCTGGTGGATCATGGCGTCGGCCAGCCCCGAATGATGACGGCGCGAACGCGCGCGCATCTCGATCCCGATGATCAGGCCGGACAGCGCGGCGGCAACGAACCAGCCGAAGAAGAAGCCGAGCGGCTCGCCGGTGGGATCGCCCAGCAGCCAGAATTGCAGGATCGCGGTGAGCAGCGCGACCGCGCCGGTCGCGGCCATCGTCGCGGGGCCGTAACCGCGGAACGCCGTACCGGCCGCAATCTGGCTGCGAATCGCCACGATGTCGGCCAGTGCCTTGTCGAGATCGCGCAACGCCAGAACCTCGCTCCGCCCGTGCCTCCGGGATTGCTCACCCCGTTACTTTGTGATGCAAAGTATATGGCATCGCAAAGCAAACGCAAGCCTGAAAGTCGCCGCGAGAGGATCCCGCCGGCCCGGACAACTGCCGGTTGCGCACCCCCTGCTCCCGTAGATAAGATGCGGTCCAAAAGCGTTCCGGGGGCTGGTATGTGGCTTAAGTCGTTAATCGTCGCATCTCTGTTGCAGATGGGTATCGCCGGCACCGCGCATGCGAAAGGACCGTTCGGCAGCGTCAATGTCGGCAACTGGATCGGCGGCGCGTTCAGCAATGACGAGACGGGCGCCTTCTCCCATTGCGCCGCGACGACGCCTTATGCGAATGGCGTCATCCTCGTCGTAAGCCAAAATGCCGCCGGCACATGGTCGCTCGCGTTTGGGAGTCCCAGCTACCGCTTCAACAAGGGCGAGAACGCCGCAATCGACGTGACCTTTGACGGGCAGGAGCAGGCCAGGCTGTACGCCACGGCGTATCAGTCCAACATGCTCACGGCCATCATGCCACTCAATGTCGTGCGCACGTTCCAGAAGGCGAGCCTGATGGTCGCAACGGCCGGCCGCGCCGTCCTGAATTTCGACCTGACCTCGACCGGGCCGGTCATCGCGGCGTTGGCCAATTGCGTGACGAAGGTGAAAGCCGACGGGCTCGACAAGGCCGGCGACTTCACCAAGGGTGCGGCCAGGCCGGCCGCCACGGCGGAGAAGCAGCCATCGCCGCCGGCGGGCAGCAAAGTCGCCAGGGCCAAGACCGGTACCGGCTTCGTGGTGAGCGCGAACGGTCACATCGTCACCAACCATCATGTGATCGACGGCTGCGTCGGCGACATCAAGGGCAATCTCACCGGCGAGGCCGCGATGGTGCTGCGCGTCGTCTCGAGCGACGCAAGCAACGACCTCGCTCTCCTGCAGGCACCGTCGACGACGACGTTCAAGGACTTTGCGCGGATTCGCGACCGCTCGATCCGCTCCGGCGATTCCGTCATCGTCATCGGCTTTCCGTTCCATGGCTTGCTCTCGTCGGACTTCACCGTGACGACCGGCATCGCGAGCTCGCTCAGCGGTATGCGCAACGATACGCGCTTCCTGCAGATCAGCGCGCCGGTGCAGCCCGGCAATAGCGGCGGCCCGCTGTTCGACACCACCGGTCAGATCGTGGGCGTGGTCACCGCAAAGATCCCGGCATTGCGCATCGCCGCCGCGACCGGCAACATTCCGGAAAATATCAACTTCGCCATCAAGACCGGCGCGCTGCGAGACTTTCTCGACAATTCCGTGGTGCCTTACCAGACTGCCGAGCCGAAGGGTGAGCTCAAGACCACCGACATCGCCGGAAACGCCCGGCCGTACACGATGCTGATCTCGTGCAACGCGACGGAGCAGGCGGAAGCGAAGCGATAGCGGCGCGAGCCGTCGCCCGGATGGAGCGCAACGAAATCCGGGCTACGAAGTCAGTCGATCCTCAATACGGCGCGACGGGCCGCACGCGCCGTTGCGGCCGCGGTTGCGGCGGCTGCCCTTGGCCGTAAGCGAAGCGCGGATTGCGATCGCAGTACAAGAGCCGGCCGGACACGCTGGCCTGGCATTGTTCATAGGTGCTGTAGGTGCATTCGCCGGGATAGTCATACTCGCCGCCCTGGGCGCACCATGGATAGTCCCGCGCCGCCGCGGGCGTGACGGTGGCGAAGCCGGCCAGGACCGCCGCACTGAACGTCAGCAGCACCAATTGCGTCTTGCGCATGATCCAACTCCTCTCTAGCTGGCCCGAGATACGGCGCCATCCATTATCAGGTTTCGCAGCGCCGTTTTATTCCAGATCAACGAAACAAAGCACGCAAGAAAAAAGCCCTGCCGGACGGCAGGGCTCCTATCCTCACGATCACAAGACCGCTACTCGACCTTCAGGCCGGCGAACTCGACGACCTTCTTCCACTTCTCGGTCTCGGCCTTGATCTCCTCGCCGAACGCCTCGGGCGTCTGCGCCCGCGGCTCGCCGCCGAGCTCGACCAGACGCTTGGCCATGTCGGGCTCCTTGATCACCGCGTTGACCTCGGCGTTGAGCTTGGCGATGATTTCCTTCGGCGTGTTCTTCGGCGCACCCATGCCGAACAATGCGCTGGCCTCATAGCCCTTGACGGTGTCTGCGATCGGCTGCACGTCAGGAAGCTGCGGCGAGCGTTCCGTGGTGGTGACGCCGATGGCGCGGAGCGAGCCGGAGCGGATGTGCTGGATGATCGAGGGCATGTTGTCGAAGATCACCTGCACCTGGCCGGCGAGCATGTCGGTGATCGCGGGCGCCGCGCCGCGATAGGGCACGTGCTGCATCTTGCAGCCGGTCATGGCCATGAACATCTCGCCGGACAGATGCACCGAGGTGCCGTTGCCGGACGAGGCCATGTTGACCTTGCCGGGATTGGCCTTCACATATTCGATGAACTCGGCGACGTTCTTGGCCGGCACGTCCTTGTTGACGGTCATCACGTTCGGCACGCGCTGGAACGAGGCGACCGGCGCGATGTCGCGCACGAAGTTGAACTTCAGATTGGTGTAGAGCGAGGCGTTGATGTAGTTGGCCGGATTGACCAGCTGCAGCGTGTAGCCGTCGGCCTCGGCATTGACGACCGATTCGGTGGCGATATTGTTGCCGGCACCCGGCTTGTTCTCGATCACGAATTGCTGGCCGAGCTTTTCCGACAGGCGCTGGCCGATCAGCCGCGCCAGGATGTCGGTGGCCCCGCCCGGCGGATAGCCGACCACCCATTTCACCGGGCGGGCCGGATAATCGGCGGCAAGGGCCTTCGACAGCGGGGTGGCTGCAAGCGGACTGGCGGCGAGCAGGCCCAGCGCGGTACGGCGAGTGATCATCTCAAGGGTTCTCCCAACGTGTTGTTCTTGAAGCCAGATAGCTTGAAGCCGGCGTCCGCGAGGTTGTAACAAAGCTTGCCGCAGGCGCAAAGTGCGCGGGGCGCATCGCGACGAAAGGATAAGGCATGGTCGTCAAGGTCGAAGCCCTCGATCATCTCGTGATCAACGTCGCCGACGTCGCGGCCACCGCGGAGTGGTACGGCAGGATTCTCGGCATGGAAGTCAAGGTGTTCGACCCCGGCGGCGGCAAAGCGCCGCGGACTTCGCTGGTCTTTGGTAACCAGAAGATCAACGTCCGGCCGCGCGATGCCGACAAGGTGGAGTGGTTCACCGCGGACCACCAGACCGCCGGCAGCGAGGACCTCTGCTTCCTCACCTCTGCTTCGCCCGATGAGGTGGTGGCGCATTTGCAGGCACACGGCGTCGCGATCGAGGAAGGTCCGGTTCCCAAGCAGGGCGCGCGCGGCACGCTGCGCTCGGTCTATTGCCGGGATCCGGACGGCAGCCTGATCGAGATTTCGTCGTACGAAAACTAGGCTCGCCATTCCGGGGCGATGCGAAGCATCGAACCCGGAATGACGAATGAGAGAACGAGCACGCGGCCACTGCACAGCGCACACCGCCCCCGATTTGCTCGCCGCGCCGTCCGGTGGCAGGAAGACGCAATCATCAAAAGGCAGCCGCCATCAAGATGCAGGCTGCACGGGAGGAATCATGTCGCTTCAACAGACCCCAGCCGGGATCGTCGGCCCATTCGACGGGCTCGACGTGCCCTGGCTCTTGAGGATGCGTGCCGAGGTCCGGCGTGATCATCCGTTCCTGATCTGGGCGCCGTTCGATGCGCCGGCGCGGCACTGGAGCTATGGCGAATTTCACGAGCGGGTCGGCGCGCTCGCGGCGGGGCTGGCAAGGCGCGGCGTCAAGCCCGGCGAATATGTGCTCATTCATCTCGACAACTGCATCGAGGCGTTGCTGGCCTGGTTTGCCTGCGTCGAGCTCGGGGCCATCGCGGTCACCACCAACACGCGCTCGGCGCCGGCCGAGATCGCGTATTTCGCCGATCATTGCGGCGCGGTCGCCGCGATCACGCAGCCGGCCTATGCGGAGATCGTCGCGCAGAATTGCCGGAACATCAGCTGGATGGCGGTGACCTCGCACGATGCGGGGGCGGCGCCGGCGCTAGGCGTCTCGCGGGGCGACAGTTTTGAATCCCTGTTCGCCGACAGCGCCGACCGCCCCAGGCGCGCGGCCGATCCGCTGGCGCCGTGCAGCGTGCAGTACACCTCGGGCACGACCTCGCGGCCGAAGGCGGTGCTGTGGACCCACGCCAACGCACTGTGGGGCGCGAAGATCAACGCCGCGCACGAGGACCTGCACGCAAGCGACGTGCACCAGACCTATCTGCCGCTGTTCCACACCAATGCCCTCGCCTACTCCATGCTGGCGACGCTGTGGGTCGGCGCCACCTGCGTAATCCAGCCACGCTTCTCGGCGAGCCGGTTCTGGGGCGTCGCGCGCGAGCATGGCGCGACATGGACCTCGACGATTCCGTTCTGCATGAAAGCGCTGCTCGAGCAGGAGATACCGAAGGATCACAAATTCCGCCTGTGGGGCACTGCGATCAACGAGCCGCCGGCCTTCGCGGCGTTCGGCGTCAAGGTCATCGGCTGGTGGGGCATGACCGAGACCATCACCCACGGCATCGTCGGCGAGGTCGACCAGCCCAACTTCCCGATGTCGATCGGCCGCGCCGCACCGGAATATGAAATCCGCATCACCGCCGACGACGGCCGGCCGACCGAGATCGGCGGCACCGGCAATCTCGCGATCAAGGGCATCCCCGGCCTGTCGCTGTTCGCCGAATATCTGCACAACGAGAAAGCGACGCGCGAGAGTTTTGACGCGCACGGCTTCTTCCTCACCGGCGACCGCGTCGAGCGGCTCGCGAACGGCTACATCAAGTTCGGCGACCGCGCCAAGGACATGCTGAAGGTCGGCGGCGAGAACGTCGCGGCCTCCGAGATCGAGCAGGTGATCGCGCTGGTGCCGGGCGTGCGCGAGGCCGCGGTGGTGGCCAAATCGCATCCGATGCTGGACGAGGTGCCGGTGGTCTTCATCATCCCGCAAGGCGGCGTCGCCGGTGCTGCGCCAGATCTGCACGAACGCGTCATGACCGCCTGCCGCAACGGCCTCGCCGACTTCAAGCTGCCGCGCGAGATCAGGTTCGTCGACGACATGCCGCGCTCGACACTGGAGAAGGTGGCGAAGGCGGAGCTGCGGAAGATGGTGGGGTAATTTGTAGGGTGGGTTAGCCGAAGGCGTAACCCACCTCCTTGGTATCCGCGGAGATAGAAGTGGTGGGTTACGCTGCGCTAACCCACCCTACGGCACCGTCGTCAGAACGACCCCAGCGCCACCGGGCGGAACGCCTGCAGCAGCTGCTGATCGAGCTTGCCGCCCATGCCTTCCATCATCCCGAACGCACGGGAATGCGTGAAGGGCATGCGGTAGGCGCGTTTCTCGACCAGCGCGGCGTAGATGTCGACGATCGTCGTCAGACGCACGATGTCGCTGATCTGGTTCGACGACAGGCCGTTCGGATAGCCTGAGCCGTCGAGGAATTCGTGGTGATGCAGCACGACGTCGAGCATCTCCGGCGGGAAGCCGCCTTGGGCGGCGAGCGCGTCATAGCCGCGGCGCGGATGCTGGCGGACCTCGGCCATCTCCTCGTCGGTGAGCTTGCCGGGCTTGTCGAGCAGCGTGGAGGGAACGAAGGCCTTGCCGACATCGTGCAGCAGCGCGGCGCGGGTCAGGCGGCGCTGGTCGTCCTCGCACATGCCGAGATGCTGCGCGAAGGAGACGGCGAAGCCGGTGACGAACAGGCAGTGCCGGTAGCTGCCGACATGGTGGCAGCCCACCGTGGTGAGCCATTCACGCAGCGAGGAATGCTTGATCGCTTTCAGGATCTTGCTCTCGGCGGCGATCACGTCGTCGAAGGTCAGGGGCACGCCGAGCGGCAGCTTCTCGAACATCTTCGCCAGCACCGCGTGCGCCGCCTCGACGCCGCGGTTGAGCGTCTTGCCGCGGTCGGTCGCGTCATAGGCGGCGGTGTCCGGGAAGGCCGCGCGGATGCGCTGAAGGATGGCGTCGGCCTGGAGGGGCCGCGAGATCGTGTCGGTGGCGCCCAACGCCCAGGCCTGCATGGTGCCGTGATGCAGGGCATCGGCGAGCACGAACAGCCGCGGCATCGAACGATAGGCATCGCCGCGCAGCTTGTTGCGCACCCGCTGCACGCTCTCGGGCGAGCGCAGGTTGATGTCGACCACGAGGCCGGAGAGATCGCGCGAGGGCTGCTCGGGAATCCCCTGCGTCGTCACCGTCGAGACGTCGCCGACCGCCTTCAGGATGCTGGCGAGCTCGGTGCTCTCGTCGCTCCGGTCGGAGGCGAGCAGAAGCCGGCGTTTGGCGGCGGTTTTGGCTGAGGCGTTCATGACTTCCCCAAAGCACGGGACTGGATTTGGCGACAGCCTAAGCCGGATCAGGTTCTCCGGCCCTTAAGAGGCGTGCTCAATGGAACTTTGCGGAATTGGGTTCAATTTTACGGATGTGGGTTCCAGGAGGGGGAACTCTAAAATCGCGAAAACAACCCCATGCACAGTAGAGGGGCATTGATGGATAAGGGGAATTTCAGCCGCTCTCGCCCGCCCTCCGCTGTCGTCGCCCGGCTTGACCGGGCGACCCAGTACGCCGAGACGGCGCGGGCGGAACCGAGAGGCCGCGGCGTACTGGAGGCCCGCTTTCGCGGGCATGACACGGAGATTGGGAGACAGCCATCAAACAAATCCGCCGGAGGTTGCCCCCCCGGCGGATCGTCTCATTCAGCAATCACGCCCGGCCCTACGCCTTCATGCTCGCCTTCACGGCCTCCGCCGTGATCGGCAGTGCCCGCACGCGGGCGCCGCTGGCGTTGAAGATGGCGTTGCCGATGGCAGGGGCGACCACCGTCACCGCGGGCTCGCCGACGCCGGTGGCCTTCTCGCCATTGGCGATCACGGCGATCGCGACCTCGGGCATCTGGCTCATGCGCAAGGGCCGGTAGCTGTCGAAATTGGTCTGCTCGATGCCACCGTCCTTCAGCGTCGCCTTCTCGTACATCGCCAGCGACAGGCCCCACAGCGCCGCGCCCTCGACCTGGGCACGGATGTTGTCGGGATGCACCTGCGTGCCGACGTCGGTCGCGACCGTGAGCTTCTTCACGGTGACCGCGCCCGACGGCGCCACCGCGACATGGGCGACGCACGCCGTCCAGCTCGCAGTCGCGCGCTCCTGCGACGAGACGCAGGCGACCCCCATGCCCTCACCTTTCGGCAAAGGCCTGGTGCCGTAACCCGACAATCCCATCGCGGCGAGCAGCGTGTTGCGCAGCCGCTGCGCGCCGCCATCGTTCTTGCCGGCACCATCGAGCAGCGAGATCCGGAACTGGGCGGGATCCTTGCCCGTGGCGGCCGCGATCTCGTCGATCATGCTTTCGACCGCCCAGAAGGTCCAGCCCGGCGCCACCGAGCGGAGCTGGCCGGACGGCGTGGCGTTGTGCGCGAGCTCGTTCTTGATCGCGCGCACGTAGTGGTTGGGCACGGTGTAGAAGAAGTCCGCTCCATTGACCGTGAAGCTGTCGAGCGGGCCCTTCTTGTCGACCGAGGGCGTGAGGAAATCGGGGATTCCCCAGCGCGCGGTCGGCCAGGCCGAGACGACGTCGTGGCTGAGCGCGACGAGCTTGCCGTCGCCGTCCACGCCGGCCTTGACCTTTTGATAGGTGAGCGGCCGCGAGAAATCCATCGTCATGTCGTTCTCGCGCGAGTAGATCACCTTGACCGGCTTGCCGACCGCCTTCGCCGCCTGCACCGCCGGAATCATCATGTCGGCATCGAGCCTGCGGCCAAAGCCGCCGCCGAGCCAATGCTGATGCATCACGACGAATTTCGGATCGATCCCGGCTGCACCCGCAGCGATCGCGCCGGAGCGCGTCGCGAACTGGTTGCCGGAATAGATGTGCAGGATGTCGCCCTTGAACTCCGCTGTGGCGTTCATAGGCTCCAGCGGCGCGTGGATGTTGATGCTGGTGGTGTACTCGGCCTCGACCACCTTGGCCGCCGAGCCGAAGGCAGCAACGGGATCGCCGTCCTTGACGAAGAACTGGCCGGAATCCTCCAAGCCCTGCAGCCGCTTGGCCTCGTCGAGCAGCGACTGGCTCGACAGCTTTGCGTTCGGACCGCCGTCATAGGCGATCTTCAGCGCGTCCGCCGCCTTGCGCGCGTTGGCATAGGTGCTGGCCACCGCGACGACCCAGCCGGAGGTGGTTCCGGTCTTGTCGTCGAGGATGACGGCCTTCATGAAGCCGGGCACCTTCTTGGCTTCGCTGTCATCAACCGACTTCACCGTGGCGCCGAAGCGCACCGGCGGGGTCACCACCTTGCCGTAGGCCATGCCCGGCAGCATCACGTCGATGCCGTACTTGGCCGTGCCGTTGGTCTTGGAGGGGATGTCGAGCTGCGGCACCGAGACGCCGATCATGGTGTATTGATCCGGCGTCTTCAGCTGGATCGCCTTGAGCTCGTCCGGCGTGAAGGTTTTCGTCGCCTTGCCGCTCTTGACGATTTCGGCAAACGACATCTGCTTCTTGGACTTCGGATGCGAGACGATGGAATCGCGCACCACGAGCTGGTCCTTGAAATAGGGGGGCAGGCCCATGGCTGCGGCGGCGGCTTCCGTCAGCGCGATGCGGCCGGCGGCGCCTGCCCGGCTCATCGCCTCGAAGTTCATCATGGTCGACCAGCTGCCGCCGGTGATCTGCGCGCCCAAAACGGGATCGTTGAACTTCGGGTCGTTGGAGGCGAGCTGCACGCGCATATCGCTCCATTTCGCGCCCAATTCCTCGCAGACGATCTGCGCCATGGTGGAGGCGATGTGCTGGCCCATGTCGGCCTTGCCGCAGGTCACGGTGACGAGACCTTCCGGCGAGATCGCATACCAGACGCTCGGCTCGAAATTGGCGGGCGCCGCGGCCGATGCGGAATCGATGCCGGGCACGCCGGCATACCCGAGCACGAGGCCGCTTGCTGCGGTGCCGACGAGGAAGGAGCGGCGGCTGAGATCGGTCGTCGCGGCAGTGACGTTCTTCACATGCTCGTTCATGTGGGCCTCCGCTCGTTGCCGGAGGCGGACGCGGTGCGCATCTCGGATGCGGCACGCATGATCGCCTTCTGGATCCGCGAATAGGTCATGCAGCGGCAGAGATTGCCGTCCATATGCGCCACGACCTCTTCCTTGGTCGGATTGGGATTCTTCGACAGCAGCGAGGCCGCCTGCATGATCTGCCCGGACTGGCAATAGCCGCATTGCGGCACCTGCTCGGCGACCCACGCCTTCTGCAAGGGATGATCGCCCTTGGTGGAGAGGCCTTCGATGGTGGTGATCTTCTTGCCGGCGACATCGCCGACCATGGTCTGGCACGAGCGCACGGCTTCGCCGTTGACGTGCACGGTGCAGGCCCCGCACAACCCGGCGCCGCAGCCGAACTTGGTGCCGGTCATCTGCAATTGCTCGCGGATTGCCCAGAGGAGCGGCGTGTCGTTCGCCGCATCCACGGACAGACTCCGCCCGTTGATGGTGAGAGTTGGCATAGGCGTCTTCCCCTGCCGGTGCATGAAGCCGCTTACGGCGGCAACTTGAATGGCGGACGCCCACCGGGCCGGCGCCAGCCTTGGCGGCGAGAATGATCGGGTTCGGTTGCCGTGGCAAATGCAATTTGGAAACGATCAAATCTATCTTGACAGCTCAGTGTTGTGCGCTGCGAGAACGGGGCCGATGCAGCGACTGGACGCAAACGGAGAGCGCCGGTCATGCATGCCATCGCGTTCGAGTAGTTTCCTCCAAGTAACCATGCGGGCTAGGATGAGCGACGAAGCAGCTTCGTAGGGTGAGCAAAGGCGCGCTCTTCGCGCCGTGCCCACCATCTCTCCACGTATGCAACAGAAGTGGTGGGCACGCTTCGCTTTGCCCACTCTGCGAACTGCAATCAAAAGAAGGGGCGGGAACATGCCGAAGATCGATCGCGACGGCGTCAATATCTACTACGAAGTTCATGGCGACGGTCCGCCGCTGCTGCTCACCCACGGTTATTCCTCGACGTCGGCGATGTGGCAAGGTCAGGTCGATGCGCTCGCAAAAGACCACAAGCTGATCTTGTGGGACATGCGCGGCCACGGCCAGTCCGACTATCCCGACGATCCCAGCGCTTACAGCGAAGCGCTCACGGTCGGCGACATGGCTGCGATCCTCGATGCGGTCGGCGCGGAACGCGCGATCATCGGTGGCCTCTCGCTTGGTGGCTACATGTCGCTCGCGTTCTATCGGACCCATCCAGAGCGCGCCCGCGCGCTACTGATCATCGACACCGGCCCCGGCTTCAAGAAGGACGACGCCCGCGAGGCCTGGAATGCGCGCGCACTGGCCACTGCGGACAGGCTCGACCGCGAAGGCCTCGAAGTCTTGAAATCGGCAACACGCGAACGCGCAACCGCCAGCCACCACAACGCCAGGGGATTGGCGCTCGCCGCACGCGGCATGCTGACCCAGCGCGACGCGCGCGTGATCGAGCTGCTGCCCGACATCAAGGTGCCCTGCCTGATCGTGGTCGGCGCCGACGACACCCCGTTCCTCGCCGCGACCAACTACATGGCGGCAAAAATCCCCGGCGCACAAAAGGTCGTGATCCCCGCGGCCGGCCACGCCGTCAACATCGATCAGCCCAAGGCTTTTGTTGACGCCGTCGCGCCTTTCCTGAAGAACTTGCCGGCATAGGCAATCAGGGACGCAAGACCATGATGCGAGCGATCTTCGCGGTGGGCGCAATCGCGGCGCTGCTGTCGTCGGCGGCGCAGGCCGAGCCATTCGGAGCGGTGCCGCCGCGCCAGCCCTTCGTCACGACCTTGTCGAACAACACGCCGCTCGCCTTCGGCATGGACGCCGAGCAGACCGCCCGTGCCCTCGGGCAGCCGCTGCAATATGTGCGGGGGCGGCCCGGCAACGAGATCTATCTCGCGCTGCGCAACATCGGCGGCAGCGGCTTGATCCCCTACCGCCACCGCCTGTTCCTGCAATTCCGTCACGGACGGCTGGCAGGATGGAAGGAGGATTACGGCGAGAACTGGATGTGGGAGTGAGGGATGCCGCTCACGGCCTCAGGCCACGGCGCATGACGAGCGGAGATTTACGCTGAAGTTTCGGCTTCGTCATGGCCGGGCATGACGAGATTGTGGAACGAGCGAATTTCCGCATCGACGACCAACCAAGAAGGACAACCCGCGTGGGACAAGACATCAAGCTGACGGCGTCCGACAACTTCCAGTTCGGCGCCTATCGCGCCGACCCCAGTGGCACGCCGAAGGGCGCGGTGGTGGTGATCCAGGAGATCTTTGGCGTCAATCACCACATCCGCTCGGTCTGCGACCGCCTCGCCGGGGAAGGCTACGTCGCGATCGCGCCGTCGATCTTCGACCGCACCACGCCGGGCTTCCAGTCGGGCTATTCGCCCGATGAGATCGCCGAAGCGCGCAAGTTCGTCGCCAGCCCCGATTGGGCCGCGATGCTGCGCGACACCCAGGCCGCAATCGATGCGGTGAAGAGCGTGGGTCCGGTCGGCATCATCGGCTTTTGCCTGGGGGGCAGCATCGCCTTTGTCGCGGCGACGCGGCTATCGGGATTGAAGGCTGCGATCGGCTATTACGGCGGCGCGGTCGTGCGCTTCGCCGAGGAGACGCCGAAGGTGCCGACGCAACTGCATTTCGGCGAGAAGGACGCGGGCATCCCGCTGACCGACGTCGAGACCATCAAGTCGAAGCGGCCGGAGGTGGAGGTGTTCGTCTATCCCGGCGCACAGCACGGCTTCCATTGCGACGAACGCGCCAGCTACGACAAGACCAGCGCCGACATCGCCTGGCCGCGCAGCATGGCCTTCTTCGCGGCGCATTTGAAATAGGGCGCGTCTCTTTCGTCTGTCATTCCGGGGCGACGCGTCAGCATCGAACCCGGAATCCATCGGGCGTCAGCGATGGTGGCGCGATGGATTCCGGGCTCGCGCTATCGCGCGCCCCGGAATGACAAGAGGAGAGAGTTGCGCCATCTCGAAGCAGGAATCGGGTGGCCGCATCCCGGCGCGCGGCGATAGAGCTGGCTGGTCAAGCCAACTCACGCCGGAGCTCGCCATGCAACAGGCCATCACGCACCTCGTCATTCGCAATCCGTTCGGAACCATGGATGTTCCCGCGCCCGATGATTCCGAAGTGATGGATTATGCCGCGACGGCCACGCTGCCCGGCGATGCCGCGGACGGCAATGCGGCGGCGTGGGCAGCGATCGCCGCGCCATCCGATCCGCTCGAAGGCATCTGGGCGAGCCGCTGGAATGGCGGCGCCGATCCGACCATTGCCGGCGATACGCCGGACAAGTGGAAGGAAGGGCGCGCGGAAATGCGCATCGCGGGCAGCCGGATCTATCTGCGCTTCGACTGGGACAACGGCCGCCGCCACGGCCTGATCGAGGCCGCGCGCGACGGCGCGGATCGGCTGGTCGGAAAATACATCAACCTGACCACGCCAGCGATCACGCGGCCATGGATCGGACACGTGGTCGACACGATGCGGATCGACGGATGTTTTCCGGACGGACGGCTGGATTTCAGACGGTGAGCTAGAACCAGCGCTCGCCGACAAACACGGTGTCGCCGGGGCTCAAGGGGGTGCCGAGCGGCACCACGGCGCGCATGGAGCCGCCGTTCTCGGTGTGCGTGATGGTGACCACGTCGCGCTTGGCACGGGGCGAGAAGCCGCCGGCGATCGCGACGGCGCTCTCGACCGTCATGTTCGGCACGTAAGGATATTGGCCGGGCGCCGTGACTTCGCCGAGGATGAAGAACGGGCGATAGGCCTCGATCTCGACGGCGACCGAGGGCTCGCGGATATAGCCATTGCGCAGGCGCGCGGCGATTTCACCGGCGAGTCCCGCTGGGGTGCGGCCGCGGGCCGGCACGCCACCGATCAGCGGCATGGTGATGGAGCCGCCGGCATCGATGGCGTAGCTGTTGGTGAGGCCTTCCTGGCCGTAGACCACGACGCGCAGCTTGTCGCCGGCATCGAGATGATAGGAGGAGTCGTAGCGGACGGGAGCCGCCATCGGCGCGGCGTAGCCGACCGGCATGGGCGCGGGCGAAGAGGCAAAGGAATTGCGCAGCGCGCCGATGGCGCCGCCGCCGTCAGCGACGACGACCGGCTGCGGCGCACTGTAGGGCTGGCCATAGGCCATGGAATCGAGATCCGCGCGCGGCTGCATCACCGCGACGGGGCCGGCGGTCTGCATGCAGCCGCCAAGGGCAAGCGCGGCGGACGCTGCCAGGGACGCTGCCAAGATCGACCATCGAAACGCGCGTGCAACCGGCACCGGACCAATCCCTCGAAACGAGACGGCTTAAGTGATGCACCGGTTATGGTTAATAAAGCGTTGAGCGGGGGGGGGGTGCGCTGCGGGCGCGGTGCGCGCCCTCTCCCGCTTGCGGGAGAGGGCGGGGGAGAGGGTGTCTCCACAACGGGACAATCCCCCAGAGGAAAGAGCCCTCACCCGCATTGCATCTGCGATGCAATGCGACCTCTCCCGCAAGCGGGAGAGGTGCACCACCTTCGTGGCTGGCTTACGCGCTCACACCGACGCCGATCGGGCAGGACACGCCGGTGCCGCCGAGGCCGCAATAGCCGGCGGGGTTCTTCGCCAGATATTGCTGATGATAGTCCTCGGCGAAATAGAATTCGCCGGCCGGCGCGATCTCGGTGGTGATGGCACCGAGGCCCTTGGCTGCGAGCGCCTTCTGATAGAGCGCCTTCGACTCGTCGGCCGCCTTCTTCTGCGCATCTGAATAGGTGTAGATCGCGCTTCGGTACTGCGTGCCGACATCGTTGCCCTGACGCATGCCCTGCGTCGGGTTGTGGCTCTCCCAGAACGTCTTCAGGAGCTTCCCGTAAGACACCTTCTTCGGATCGAACACGACCAGCACAACTTCGGTGTGACCGGTGCGGCCCGAGCAGGTCTCTTCATAGGTGGGGTTCGGCGTGTGGCCGCCGGCGTAGCCCACGGCCGTCGCATAGATGCCGTCGCCGAGCTCCCAGAACTTGCGCTCGGCGCCCCAGAAGCAGCCCAGCCCGAACACGGCCTGCTCGAGGCCGGCGGGATAAGGCGGCTGCAGCTTCGCGCCGTTGACGAAATGGATGGTCGCGGTCGGAATGGCTTGCGCACGGCCCGGCAGCGCCTCAGTTGCGCTCGGCAATGCGGTGGTCTTGCGCATGAACAGCATGATTGCATCTCCGCGGACGAGCTGTCGTCGCCCGAGCCAGATACTCAGGCGGCGTGCTCGCGATCAGGTGGGAATATAGGGATCTACGCTGGCGTGGGCAGCCTTGTTACGCCGCACGCCTCGTGAGCGCTCAATCCGGGGAATTGAGGATCAATCCCGGCGGGAATTGAAAGATCAATCCCGGGAATAGCCGATCAGCGGTTTCCGCGGACGGAACAGGAGCATCAGCAGGATGCCGAGAATGCCGAGGACGGCGAACACCGGCTGATCCAGCAGCAGGCGGATCACCGAGGTCCAGAGCCAGGGCGCCTTGGCCTCGACCCAGGTGCGGAAAGCCGACTGGCTGGCCTGGTTGATGTCGTTCCAGAACTGGCCGAACCGGGTGAACCGCAGGGTCTGGTCGGCCACCCAGCGGGCGCCGTCATAGACCATGAAGATGAACCCGCCGGCGAGCAGCAACAGCCCAATCAGTCGGAAAAAGCCGCGGATCATGCCTCACCTTATATGGTCGTCCGATCGGAGGAGCTGACAAAACGCCGCCAGCCAATAGCCGGGAGACGGCAGAAATTCAACCTCTTCAGGGCGTTACGATGCCCCCTGGAGGGCCCCAAGGCCGCTTTTCCGGCCTGGAAAGCGTTGACGGTGCCGAAGACCCTCTCTATAAGGGCGCCAACTGGCGGCGGGCGCAATCCTGCCGCCGCTGTTCTTTGAGCAGTTGCAGGCTCCTTGAGCTTAGAGCTCCTTGAGGCCTCATGTTCCGGGGACAGCCCAGCAACCGAACACCCTAAATCCGAGCGTCGATTACGCGGTCAAGCAAGCCGGCGCTACCCGACCAAGACGCGACCGGTACCCGCAAAGGACATTGAGACCATGGCCAATACCACTTCCGCCAAGAAAGCGACGCGCAAGATCGCCCGCCGCACCGCCGTCAACAAGTCGCGCCGCACCCAGATGCGCGGTGCCGTGCGTAACGTCGAAGAAGCCATCGCGACCGGCGACCGCGCCGCTGCCGTGAAGGCGCTGGCGAATGCCGAGCCCGCCTTGATGCGCGCCGCCCAGCGCAACATCATTCACAAGAACAACGCCAGCCGCAAAGTCTCGCGGCTCACCGCGCAGATCGCCAAGCTCGCCAAGTAACGAGCCAGGTAACGGCGAACCAATCGGTCGGCGATCCGATCGAACATCGCACGCGTCAAACAGCCCGGCATCGCGCCGGGCTTTTTTGTTGCCCGTCATATTCACGCAAGCGGTCACGCCACAGTCGACCATCGATCGGAAGGTTTGTACTGCCTGCGCTATTCTTCGTTCCGTAGTTCTACCTGCCGATGTCTTGCAACAGTGGAAACTTTCACCGCGTTGCAAAAACCCCTGTGCTGCCGGGCTAAGATGAATTCGCGCACGCAAGAGTTCTGCACACCGTAGATTCACCGGAACGCGCGCGGCGGTGGAGTTACCCTGTGAAACGAGACTCAAAAAACGATGTCTCGCTAATCACTTATCGACATAGCGACCGCAAGCATTTGGAAAATTCGCCAGCGCGTCCGATGCGTGACGAATTTGTAAAAATTTTTTGGCGGTGACTGAGAATTGTCACATGATGCCCGGCATTCTCGATTCTGTGCACGAATCCAAAAACTTGCTTCCGAGCCTGTGAACAACTCGCGCGCGGCGTTAACCGAGGTCAAGTTTTTTGACGCCTCAAGTGTGAATCAATTTCGTTGCGAGTCTTTCCGCATAGTGTATTCCTTAAGTCGTCAGCGGCGCCCACGATCTTCAGACCAGCGCGGTTTAGGAAACGGGGCGAGCGTGCAAATCGGCGGCGATGTGCACGTAGGCGACGCTTCAAAAAGCGATTGTCGGATCAAAAACCCATAGCAATATGGGAAGGGTAGCTCTTTGCCTGAATGTCTCCAAGCGGGATCTTGCGTATCCCGCACGCATGAGGCGCACAGGCATCGCAAAGCCACCCCGACACAAGCGACGGCGAAGCCGAGCGGACGACACGTATAGACGGGCGGGACATTCGCGACTGGAGCGTTTCAGGAGCGGCTGTCTTTCACACGCAGGACCTTGTCGTGAGCAATCACGGCGGGACGGGGAGGTATCATGTCCTACGGATTCAACGCGGTATTGACACAAGTTCCATCGTTCACCGATGCCGTCTCCGATCCGTCCAGCGTTCAGCCTCCGACATGCGAGGGCGCGTCGAGTACGCGCTGACCTCGCGAACTCTCCATCTCCGACATCGCTGATCTGACCCGCGGCGCATTCGCCGAACGGTCGAGCTGTGCCTGACGATGGACTCGCTTGAGGTCGCGCCATGACCAGGGAACCCCTGCATGGCGCTCACAACGCAACCTTATCTCTCAAGAGAAGTTTTTTGACGATGACAATGGAACAGGATCGCTGGTCACGCGTGAAGGGTCGGCTGCGCTCGACCGTTGGCGAAGACGTTTACACGAGCTGGTTTGCGCGCATGGATCTGGAAGGCGTGCAGGATGAGAGCGTGCGCCTCTCGGTGCCGACCCGGTTCCTGAAGAGCTGGATTCAGGCCCATTATGCCGAGCGCGTGCTGTCGTGCTGGCAGGCCGAGATGCCGGAAGTGCATCGCATCGACCTCACGGTGCGTTCGGCCGTGCGCCCGGTCGTGCAGCCGAAGGAAGCCCCCGCGCCAATCGAGACGCGACGCACGCCCACACCGGAGCTGCGCTCGACCGCGACCGCGCCGGTCTCGGCCAATCATGACGCGCTCGGCGGCTCGCCGCTCGATCCGCGCCTGACTTTCGCGAGCTTCGTGGTCGGCCGTTCCAACACGCTGGCGCATGCGGCCGCGCGTCAGGTCGCCGAGGGCCGCCGCGGCGATCCTGTGATGTTCAATCCGCTCTACATCCATGCTGGTGTCGGCCTCGGCAAGACGCATCTGCTCCAGGCGGTGACCTGGGCCGGCAATTCCGGCAACGAGCGCAAGGTGCTGTACCTCACGGCAGAAAAATTCATGTACGGCTTCGTCGCCGCGCTGAAGACGCAGACGGCGCTGGCGTTCAAGGAAGCGCTGCGCGGCATCGACGTGCTGGTGATCGACGATCTCCAGTTCCTGCAGGGCAAGTCGACGCAAGCCGAGTTCTGTCACACGCTGAACGCGCTGATCGATGCCGGCCGCCAGGTCGTGATCGCGGCCGACCGTCCGCCGTCCGATCTCGAAAGTCTCGATGACCGCGTCCGCTCGCGGCTCGCCGGCGGCCTCGTGGTCGAGATGGGCTCGCTCGGGGAAGAGCTGCGCCACGGCATCCTCAAGTCGCGCGTCGCCGCGGCCCGCGCCCATCACGCGACCTTCGAGGTGCCGGAGGAGGTGCTGCATTATCTGGCGCGCACCATCACCCATAACGGCCGCGACCTCGAAGGCGCGATCAACCGCCTGCTGGCGCACTCGAAGCTCAACAACCGGCCGGTGACGCTGGAGATGGCCGAGCACGAGGTGCGCGACCTGGTTCGGCCGCAGGAGCCCAAGCGGATCAAGATCGAGGACATCCAGCGCGTGGTGGCGCGGCAGTATAATGTCAGCCGCTCCGACCTGCTCTCCTCGCGCCGCACCGCCAACGTGGTGCGCCCGCGCCAGGTGGCGATGTATCTCGCCAAGACGCTGACCCTGCGCTCGCTCCCCGAGATCGGCCGCCGCTTCGGCGGGCGCGACCACACCACGGTGCTGCACGCCGTGCGCAAGATCGAGGCCCTGGTCTCCAAGGACACCGCACTGTCCGAGGAAGTGGAGTCGCTGAAGCGCCAGCTTCAGGAATAAACGCCTAGACCTCCCGCCATTCTGCCGCCGCCCCGGCCATGCCTGGGCGGCGGCTCCGTTTTTGCCTGTAAATCGTGGGGAACTGCCCGGCAATCCCTTGAAACGGATGGTTTTCCGCGCCACCTTGCGCGACCCTGACGGCTTTGGTCATATCGGCTGGATGATCCGGCTTTCCGGGGTCTTCGGTGCCGTGGCGCGCGTCCCGCCGCCCGGCTTTTCCAACGTTGTGTTTCCTTGGGGATCGGGCGAGTAGTGCAATGAAGGTTACGGTCGAACGCGCGCAACTCCTGAAGTCGCTGGGCCATGTCCACCGCGTGGTCGAGCGGCGCAACACGATTCCGATCCTCGGCAACGTGCTGGTCCGCGCCGAGAACGCAAAGCTGTCGCTGAAGGCGACCGACCTCGACCTCGAGGTGACGGAGACGCTGCCGGCGGAAACCGCGACCGCGGGCTCCACCACCGTGCCGGCGCACATGTTCTACGACATCGTGCGCAAGCTGCCTGATGGTTCGCAGATCGTGCTCGAGGCCGACGGCGACCGCGCCGTGCTGGCGATCCGCGCCGGCCGCTCGCGCTTCACGCTGCAGACCCTGCCGGAGAATGATTTCCCGGATCTGGCCGCCGGCGACATGTCGCACTCGTTCTCGCTCGCCGCCAAGGACGTCAAGCGGCTGATCGACCGCACCCAGTTCGCGATCTCCACCGAGGAGACCCGCTATTACCTCAACGGCATCTACCTGCACGCCGCCGGCACGCCCAAGGCCGCCACCCTGCGCGGCGTCGCCACCGACGGTCACCGCCTCGCCCAGCTCGACCTGGTGCAGCCCAAGGGCGCCGAGGGCATGCCCGGCGTGATCGTGCCGCGCAAGACCGTCGGCGAGGTGCAGCGCCTGATCGAGGATACCGACGCCGAGATGACGATCGAGCTGTCGCAGGCCAAGATCCGCTTTACGATCGGTAACGTCGTGCTGACCTCGAAACTGATCGACGGCACCTTCCCCGACTACGGCCGCGTCATTCCGCAGGGCAACGACAAGGAGCTCGTGGTCGACAAGAAGGACTTCGAGAACGCCGTCGACCGCGTCTCGACGATCTCCAGCGAGCGCGGCCGGGCGGTGAAGCTGTCGCTGTCGCCGGGCAAGCTGGTGTTGTCGGTAACCAATCCGGATTCCGGCAGCGCGACCGAAGAGCTGGAGGTCGAATACGCCTCCGACGCCCTCGATATCGGCTTCAACTCCCGCTATTTGCTCGACATCGCCGCCCAGATCGAAGGCGACGTCGCAACGCTCCGGCTCGCCGATCCCGGCTCCCCGACCCTGGTGCAAGACCGCGACGACAAGAGCGCGCTGTATGTGCTGATGCCGATGCGGGTGTGAGACTTACCGGCATCCATACCTGTCACTACATCGTCATGGCCGGGCTCGTCCCGGCCATCCACGTCTTCGGAGCAAAGAACGTGGATGCCCGGCACAAGGCCGGGCATGACGGAAAACGGACCTCATGACCCCCTCCCGCATTCATCGCCTGACGCTGACGCATTTTCGCAATTATCGGGCGGCGGGGCTCGAGACGGCGGCTGACATGGTGGCGCTGGTCGGGCCGAACGGGGCGGGCAAGACCAATTGCATCGAGGCGATCTCGTTTCTGTCGCCGGGCCGGGGCTTGCGGCGGGCGACGCTGGAAGACGTCGCCGACAACCAGGGCGACGGGTCCTGGGCCGTCTCCGCGCAGGTCGAGGGCGCACTGGGGCTGGCCACGCTCGGCACCGGCATTGATGCGCCGCGCGCTGACGCCGCCGTAAGCCGGCGCTGCCGCATCGACCGCGAGCCGGTGGGGTCGGCGGCCGCCTTCGGCGACCATATCCGCATGGTGTGGCTGACGCCGGCGATGGACGGGCTGTTCATGGGCGCAGGCTCGGAGCGACGGCGCTTCTTCGACCGCCTGGTGCTGGCGATCGACAATGAGCATTCCAGCCGCATCAACGCGCTGGAACGCTCCTTGCGCTCGCGCAACCGCCTGCTCGAAACCCGCAATTACGACGACCATTGGTGCGACGCGATCGAGCGCGAGACCGCGGAGCTTGCGGTCGCGGTCGCGGCAACACGTGGCCAGACCGCGGCAAGGCTCACCGGCATGCTGAATGCGCGCGCGCAGGCCTCCGCCTTTCCCTCGGCGCAGATCGCGCTCGACGGCTGGATGGAGAACGCGCTGCTGACCGAGACGGCGACGTCGGTCGAGGACCGCTACCGCCAGATCCTGCGCGACAACCGTCCGCGCGATGCCATCGCCGGCCGCACCACCGACGGCCCGCATCTCACCGATCTGCAGGTGATCTATGCGCCGAAAAGCATGCCGGCGCGCGATGCGTCCACGGGCGAGCAGAAAGCGCTGCTGATCGGTCTGGTGCTGGCGCATGCGAGCCTGGTCGCCGAGATGACCGGCATCGTGCCGCTGCTGCTGCTCGACGAGGTCGTCGCCCATCTCGATCCGAACCGACGCGCCGCGCTGTTCGACGAGCTGCGCAAGCTCGGCGCGCAGGTGTGGCTGACCGGCGCGGACCCGGCGGCCTTCGCCGAGATCGGCGCTGGAGGCGAAGTCTTCGACGTCGAGAGCGGACAGGTCTCGTCGCGACGCTAGGCCTCCGGGTTGAACCCGCTCTGTTCCATCAGCGACTAGCTGTCTGAAGCGGCGCCGACGGTGTCGCCGTTGTGCAATCGCGCGGTATTTCCCACGCGCGCGATGCTTGGAGCGTAGCATGACGACGGTAAGGCATGGGGCAAGAGCTCCTGCGCGATGGCAACTTCTTGCGTGCGGCCTCGCTCTGCTCGCGAGCTGCCTGCTCGCCGCAAGCGCCGGGGCCTTGGTATCGAATTTGTCGCCATTGTTCTCGGTCGCGCTCACACCGGATCCGGATGCGCGGCTGCCCGCGCCGACCCGCTACAGCTATCGAGGGACCCACACCACCGTGATGCCCGGCGTCGAAGCCCCGCTCCGCACCAGGCTCGAAACCACCGTGCCTGCAGAGCTCGGCGACGTCCTCAGCTTCTATCGCACGGAGCTCGGAAAACTCGGCTGGCAGGAACAGCCCGATGGCGCGGTGATCGCAACCGATCACGCCCAGCTCGCTTTCGCCTCCCCGCTGGGGCCGGCCGCACTGCAGCTCGCCCGCAAGGACAGCAGCACCTCGATTCATCTCGTGCAGAAGAACGCCGATGCGGCGACCCGGGCCAATATCATGCCCGAACCCGGCCAGGCCAAACTGGTGTTCAGCAATATCAGCGGGAGGGACGCGGCGCTCACGATCAACGCACGAACCGTCAAACGCGCCGCCGGCGCCAATGCGGTATCGCTGGATCTGGCGCCCGGCAAGTATTCCTACGAACTGACCCTACCGGACCATTCGGCTACCACGAACGTCCTCAACCTTGCCGCCGGCGATACCTGGGAGCTCACGATCGGGCGCGACGGCGACGCCTGGCCGCCGCTCCAGCTGTACTGAGCAGCAATATCGAGGCCTGCGCGATCTTTGAACCTGACGGGTTCCTGCCGCGACTTCTCGTCAGAGGCCGCGCCGGCGGTGTCGCAGCCTGCAATTGCGCGCGAGCCGATGCGCCGCGCCACGCCCCTGGAGAAGTGACGATGTCGAGGATGACGCGCGGGACGCAGGTCCCGGCACGCTGGCGGCTGCTTGCATGCGGCTTCTTCCTGATGGCGAGCTGCGGGGTCGCGGCGGCCGCCGACGCAGGTATCGTCGACGTCCACGCGCTGCCGCAGCTCGAGGGCGCGGTGGAGGACACCTCGCGCCCCGACCCCTACCGCGTCGAATATCGCGTGCCGACGCCGCAAGCCGTGACGTCGCAGGCGGTGCGAAAACTCCTGAGCACCGAGGGCTGGGTGCCCTATGTGCTGCCGCTGGAAGAGAAGAGCACCACGTTGAAATTCAAGAAGGGGCGGCAGGGCCTGTCCGTTCACTTCACGCAAGCGCTCGGCCGGCCCGATCAATCCGTGGTGTATTACACGACCGACCGGATCTATTCGAACGTGCCATTCCCCGACGGCGCGAGCGACCTCGTGTTCGACGGCACCAGGCCCTATCTCGGCTGCATCGCGCCCGGCGCGCTCGATGCCACCTCGGATTTCTACACCAGCCAGATGGAGGCGATCGGCTGGCGCAAGCTCTCGGCGGAAACGGCTGCGCGCTGGACCAATGCCAGCCTCGACGAGACCGTTCCGAACGGCGTGCGCGCGTTCTACGACCATCCCGAGGGCGACACGACGCAGTTCTACAAGCAGAAGCCGGTGATGCTGACGCTGACGCGACGCGACGACGGCCGGACCAATGTCGACATCCGGATCGCGCCCTTCGTGGCGCCCGCCGACCTCAATGCCGATAGCGACGTCGCCGGCCTGCCGCGACCGAACCCGACCAAGTCGGCCAGAGGCCTCGGCAGCGCAAGCTCCAACAAGCGCGAGATGAGCGCCGCCGCAATGGCGGAGCTGCCCGCCGTGCTCGCCTTCTATCATCGCGAATTCGCCGCGCGCGGCTGGCAGGAAGACGGCAGCGCGCCGCTCGCTCCCGGCGACGACGTCGCGCTCAAGATCTCCAACGCCGAGGAAACCGGCGTGCTGCGGCTCGGCCGCAAATACGACTTCACCATGGTCAATCTGACCGCGCAGCTGAAGGAATCCGCGCTGGCCGCCCGCGCCAAGGCGAAGAAGGAAGCCGACGAGAAGTTCATGAGGGACGCCGAGGCGATGGCCAAGCAGGTCATCGCCGCCGACGAAGCGAGGCGAAAGGTGCAGGCGGCCGCCCTGTCCGACGCGCCGCTCAATACGCTCGCCGACAGCAAGACGCCGGTGCCGCTGCCCGAGACCGCCGAAGGCGTGAAGTTCGAAGGCAATGACGGCCATCTCGAATTCTCCTCCACCTCGAGCGTCAAGGCGCTCACCGCCTTCTATCGCGCGTCACTCAAGCCCGCAGGCTGGAAGGAGCAGCCCTCCGTCATCAACCAGCCCAACATGGCGATGATGGAATTCTCCAAGAGCGGCAAGTCGATCTCGATGACCGTGATGCAGATGGGCCCGAAGGTGAATGTCCGCGCCGACGGATCGGGGCTGGTGATGGCCGCCGCGAAGCCGATGGCCACCACGGAAGTGCAGGCCAAATCCTCCGAGCCGCTCAAGCCCGACCCTGAATCCCAACTCCCCGTGCCGACGCAGCGGTCGTCGACCTCGCTCGCCACCACCAAAATGCCGGGTAGCGAGACGCCGTTCCGCCGCGAGCTGGCAGCCAGCATCCCGGCCCCGCTCGGCGATGTCCTGGCCTTCTACCGGGCCGAGCTTTCCAAGCTCGGCTGGCAGGAAAAGGCCGACGGCGCCACCGTGTCCGCCGAACGCGCACAGATCGACTTCACCTCGCCGCAAGGCCCGGCCGTGCTTAAGCTCGGCCGCGCCAAGGGCGAGACCACGGTCAGCCTGGCGCAGAAGAATCCGGATGCCGCTGTTAAGGCCGACATCATGCCGAAGCCCGGCCAGGCCAGGCTGATGCTTGGCAATATCGGGGCGAAGGAAGCCTCGCTGACGATCAACAAGCAGACGGTGAAGATCGCCGCCGGCGCCGGCGGTCCGCAATCGCCCAAAGGCCCGATGCTCGACCTGCCGCCGGGCACCTACCAGTACGCCCTGCGCATGCCCGGGCGCCCGGCCCACACCGAAACCCTCACCGTCGCCGCAGGCGATGCCTGGGGCCTGATGGTGGGTCCGACCGGCGAAGTGCTGCCGTTGCAGATGTACTGATCCACCGGGCCCCTGATGCCGGGAACGAACATGACGACGATAAAGCCTGTGATGCGAGGTCCGGCACGCTGGTTGCTGCCGCTGTGCGGTCTCGCCCTCCTCGCGGGCGGCCTGATCGCCGCAAGTGCCGGCGGATGGATGCCGCATCTATCACCGCACACTTCGGCTGCACTCACGCCGGCGGATCCCGACGCCGACATGCCAGTGCCGAAGCAACACAGCTCCTCCAGCTCCAACACCACCCATGTGACCGGCATCGAAATCCCGCTGCGGGTCGGACTCGAAGCCCATGTGCAGGCCCCGCTCACTGCTGTGCTCGCCTTCTACCGCACGGAGCTCGCAAAGCGCGGCTGGCAGGAAAAGCCTGACGGCACTGTGGTTGCCGCCGATCACGCTCAGCTCGCCTTCGTCTCCCCGAAGGGCCCGGCAACATTGAAACTTGGCCGTGCGAAGGACGAGACCATTGTCGAGCTGGTGCAGCGGAATACGGAGGCTGTGGCCAAGGCCAATTTCCTGCCGATGCCAGGACGAGCGCGGCTGATCTTCGGCTATCTTGCGCCCGGCGTGGCTTCGCTCGCGATCAACGATCAGACCATCAAGATCGCGGGCGGCGAAAATCACCCACAAACGCTGGATCTGCCGCCCGGCACGTATTCCTACCAGCTGGTCGTGTCGGGCCATACGTTGCGCACCAATACCATCACCGTGGCCGCAGGCGAGACCTGGTCCCTCCAGTTGGGTGACGACGACAGGAAGCCGGATCAGATCTACTGACCCCACAGACCTGTTCCCGGGCGCCACAGCACGTCGGAGCAGGTCGCTGCGACCCCGCAAAATCCACGCCTTTGAAGGCTAGAAAAGGGGTCTCGAATCGGGCTTTTCGCGAGCCCCGGAATCGGCCTTCGAACACCTTGAAAACCGGCCCAAAAACCCCATTTAGTCAAAGGGTTGCTGGAAGATACTTTGCGCTAGGCGCAATCTCTCTTTCATGGCACAAATAGCTCGCAAATCAGCGCCTTTTGCGCGGCTGATTCGGGCGACATCTCGAAGGCCTCTCATGACAGAACCTGCTCGGCAGACACCTGCCGAAAACGAGCCCTCCAATCCGAGCGATTACGGCGCGGAATCGATCCGCGTGCTCAAGGGTCTCGATGCCGTTCGCAAGCGCCCGGGCATGTATATCGGCGACACCGACGACGGCTCGGGCCTGCACCACATGGTCTACGAGGTCGTCGACAACGCGATCGACGAAGCGCTGGCGGGCCACGCCACGCGCGTCGATGTCGTGCTCAATGCCGACAATTCCGTCACCGTGCGCGACGACGGCCGGGGCATTCCCGTCGACATCCACAAGGGCGAAGGCATCTCGGCGGCCGAGGTCATCATGACCCAGCTCCATGCCGGCGGAAAGTTCGACCAGAACTCCTACAAGGTCTCCGGCGGCCTGCACGGCGTCGGCGTCTCCGTGGTCAACGCGCTGTCGAGCAAGCTGGGTTTGCGGATCTGGCGCGACAACAAGGAGCATTACATCGAGTTCGCCCATGGCGATGCCGTCGCACCGCTCAGAATGGTCGGCGATGCGCCGGGCAAGCGCGGCACCGAGGTGACGTTCCTCGCTTCGGGCGAGACCTTCAAGAACATCGAATATGATTTCGCCACGCTGGAGCATCGCCTGCGCGAGCTCGCCTTCCTCAATTCCGGCGTCAACATCGCCCTCTCCGACATGCGTCACGCGGTCGAGAAGCGCGAGGAGATGCACTATTCCGGCGGCGTCGAGGAATTCGTCAAATATCTCGACCGCAACAAGAAGGCGATCGTGCCGGCGCCGATCATGGTGCGCGCGGAAGCCAACGGCATCGGCGTCGAGGCCGCTTTGTGGTGGAACGACAGCTACCATGAGAACGTGCTGTGCTTCACCAACAACATCCCGCAGCGGGACGGCGGCACCCATCTGGCCGGTTTCCGCGGCGCGCTGACGCGCCAGGTCAACGGCTATGCCGAGGCCAATGCGAAAAAGGAAAAGATCGCGCTGACCGGCGACGACTGCCGTGAAGGCCTCACCGCCGTGCTGTCGGTGAAGGTGCCCGATCCGAAATTCTCGTCGCAGACCAAGGACAAGCTGGTGTCCTCGGAAGTGCGTCCCGTGGTCGAGAACGTGCTCAACGAGGCGCTCCAGGCCTGGTTCGAGGAGCATCCCACCGAAGCCAAGATGATCGTCGGCAAGGTGATCCAGGCGGCCGCAGCCCGCGAAGCTGCGCGAAAGGCGCGCGAGCTGACGCGCAAGAGCCCGCTCTCGGTGTCCTCGCTGCCCGGCAAGCTCGCCGACTGCCAGGAAAAGGATCCGGCCAAGTCCGAACTCTTCATCGTCGAGGGTGACTCGGCAGGCGGCAGCGCCAAGCAGGGCCGCAACCGCGAATTCCAGGCGGTGCTGCCGCTGCGCGGCAAGATCCTCAACGTCGAACGCGTCCGTCCCGACAAGATGCTAGGAAGCGAGCAGATCGGCACGCTGATCACCGCGCTCGGCACCGGTATCAGCGACGAGTTCTCGATCGAGAAGCTGCGCTATCACAAGATCATCGTGATGACGGACGCCGACGTCGACGGCGCTCACATCCGTACGCTGCTGCTCACCTTCTTCTACCGGCAGATGCGCGACATCATCGACGGCGGCTATCTCTACATCGCCCAGCCGCCGCTCTATAAGGTCTCCAGAGGCAAATCCGAGCAGTATCTGAAGGACGAGCGGGCGCTGGAGGATTATTTGATCGAGACCGGCCTCGATGATTGCATATTCACGCCCGGCACCGGCGGCGACCGCAGCGGCCGTGACCTGCGCGGACTGGTCGACGACGCCCGAGTCGTTCGCAGCATCCTGCGCAATCTGCACACCCGCTACAACCGCAAGGTCGTCGAGCAGGCCGCCATCACCGGCGTGCTGAACAAGGACATCTACGGCGATCCCGACAAGGCCGCCCAGGCCGCCCAATACATCGCCGGACGGCTGGACAAGCAGGCCGAGGATGTCGAACGCGGATGGGTCGGCCACTACGTGGAAGGCCAGGGCTTCCAGTTCGAGCGCACTGTGCGCGGGGTCAAGGACGTCGCGATCATTGACTCCGCGTTCCTGGGCTCGGCCGAGGCCCGCAAGCTCGACGAGTTTACGCCCAAGCTGCAGGATGTTTATGCCCGCCCCGGCAACCTGCGGCGCAAGGACGTCGAGCACACGGTCCACGGTCCGGTTGATCTGTTCGAAGCGGTCACCGACGCCGGCCGCAAGGGCATCACCTTGCAGCGCTACAAAGGTCTCGGCGAGATGAACCCGGAGCAGCTCTGGGAGACAACGCTGGATACCAATGCGCGCTCGCTGCTGCAGGTGAAGGTCAAGGAGGTCGACGAGGCCGACGACATCTTCACCAAGCTGATGGGCGACGTGGTCGAGCCGCGCCGTGACTTCATCCAGGAACATTCGCTGAGCGCGACGATCGATATCTGAGGTCCGCGTTTGCCTTGGGTTTGATCTGGTGGCCAAGCACTCGCTGCAACCTCTCCCGCTTGCGGGGGAAGTCGACGCGAAGCGTCGGGTGGGGGCTTTCTCCTCTTGGGGATTGTCCCGTTGTGGCGACACCCTCTCCCCAGCACTCCCCCGCACGCAGGGGAGGGAGCGCACCACCTTCGCGGCAACGCCACCCCCTGAACCTCCCCACCCGCCATTGCGACGAAGTGGCATGATCCCGCAAGGCCAGTTCCGGCCGGGAAGTGTCGTGCCATGACCGCCTCCACAGCGACCAGTTCCGCCCTCCCCTCCCGCCGCCTCGGGGTGATCGGCAGCATCGTCGGCGTGCTGGCGCTGATCGCGGCCGTGCTGCCGCATTGGGTCATACCTGCGATCTACCCGCCGCCGCCGGCGGACAAGGTGATTGTCGACACCGGCCATCGCCTGAAGGATCGCCTGATCGCGCGCGTCAAGGGCGTCGAGTACCAGGCCCCGCCGCGGGAGAAGTCGACGGGGAGCCAATTGAGGGAGGCGTCCTCGATCGCGGCGATCTCACTCGGCCTGCTTGCCATCCTGCTCTCGGTCCTCGCCCTCGTGTTTCGCGAAGAGAGGCTCCTGGCAGGCGTCGCGGCCGCGCTTGGGGCCGGCGCCATTGCCGTCGAAATCTCCTTCCTGGCGATGGGCGTGTTGATGCTGATCGTCATCCTTTATGTGGTGGCCAATATCATCGGCTTGTTCTAAACGCCGGATACAGCGGGCCTATTCAGGCCAACGCGCGGCCTTCCGCCGCGACAAGTGCAGAATTGCTACCCTGCCCAATTCTCGGTAGTTTCCGCTCCCGAAGCAGCCCGCCCCAACGCAACAGGACGGAGAAAACCGACGTGGCGCCCATCCAATATATCGTCGAGGGCGGTCACCGGCTCTCGGGCTCGATCGAGCCGTCCGGCAACAAGAATTCGGCGCTGCCGATCATCGCCGCGGCGCTGCTCACCGAGCATCCGGTGACGCTGGAGAACGTGCCGCGCATCCGCGACACCGAGACGCTGGTCGAGCTGATCCGCTCGGTCGGCGCGGCGGCGGAATGGACCGGGCGCAACACGCTTCACATCCATGCCAAGAGCATCCGCGCCGCCGACCTCGACCCTGAGCTGTGCGTGCGCATCCGCGCCTCGATCCTGCTCGCAGGCCCCCTGCTCGCCCGCTGCGGCGAGGTGATGCTGCCGCCGCCGGGCGGCGACGTCATCGGCCGCCGCCGGCTGGACACGCATGTGCTGGCGCTGGAGCAGTTGGGCGCCAAGGTCACCGCGACCGACCGGCTCGAATTCCGCGCACCCAAGCTTGCCGGCGCGGACGTGTTCCTGGACGAGCCGAGCGTCACCGCGACGGAGAACGCGCTGGTGGCGGCGGTCGCCGCAGACGGCGTCACCTATTTGCGCAACGCGGCCTCCGAGCCGCATGTGCAGGACCTCGCCAACTTCCTGGTCGCGCTCGGTGCGAAGATCGAGGGCATCGGCACCAACACCATGATCATTCATGGGCCGGCAACGCTGGGGGAAGCGACCTATCGGATCCAGCCCGACCATATCGAGGTCGGCTCGCTGATCGGGCTTGCCGCCGTGACGCGCTCGCCGCTTCGCATCACGCGCGCCGGCGTCGAGCATCTGCGCTCGATCCGCATGGGGTTCGAGCGGCTCGGCATCGTCTGCCGCGTCGAGGGCGACGACCTGATCGTGCCGTCGAACCAGACGCTGAAGATCCAGGACGATTTCGGCGGCCACGTGCCGAAGCTGGAGGACCAGCCCTGGCCGGCCTTTCCGGCCGACCTGATGTCGATCGCGATCGTCACCGCCACGCAATGCGAGGGCGTGATCCTGATGTTCGAGAAGATGTTCGAATCCAGGATGTTCTTCGTCGACAAGCTGATCGCGATGGGCGCGCGCATCGTGCTGTGCGACCCCCACCGCGCCATCATTGCCGGCCCCAGCCGCCTGCACGGCGCGACCATGACCTCGCCCGACATCCGCGCCGGCATGGCGATGCTGCTGGCCGCCGTGTGCGCCCAGGGCACCTCCACCATCAACAACGCAGACCAGATCGAGCGCGGCTATGAGCGCATCGACGAACGGCTGAACGCGCTGGGCGCAAAGATCAAGCGCGTGCCGGAGCGGAAGGGCTGAGGGCTCTGTCTTCCTTCTCCCTCGTCGGAGAAGGTGGCGAAGCACACAGTATCGTAGGGTGGGCAAAGCGACTTGTCCGCCGTAGCTCGTAGAGCGAAGGCGGAAGCCTGCCCACGCCTTCTGTTGCAATATTGGAGAGGTGGTGGGCACGGCGCTGGCGCGCCTTTGCCCACCCCGCGAGACCGGGCTAACGGATAGAGCACCTCACCTCTCGCTCTCACGGGCCATGTTTTCGTCGCGGGGCTGTGCTATTGCAGCCGCCATGCTCGACACCGTCCAACATCATTCGCAGCCGCAAGCCGGCGTGCCGCAGAACCATCTCGCCGAAGAGTTCGTCGAGACGCTGCGGCTGGCCGTGCCGATGATGCTGACGCAGCTCGGGCAGATCGCGATGATCACGACCGATCTCGCGCTGATCGGGCGGCTTGGCGAGGATGCGGTGGCCGCGGCGGCGCTGGCGCACACCGTCTATTTCGTCAGCTTCACCTTCGGGCTCGGATTGATGGCTGCGGTGTCGCCGCTGGCGGCGCAGGCGTTTGGCGCCGGAGATGTCAGGCTGATTCGCCGCGCCTTGCGCGTCGGCCTGTGGGTCGCGCTGCTGATCTCGCTGCCGATGATGGCCTCGCCGCTCTATGGCGAGCAGATCCTGATCGCGCTCGGCCAGGCGCCGCAATCGGCCGCGCTGGCGCAACGCTATCTGAACGGGCTGGCCTGGGGCATCGCGCCGGCGCTCGGCTTCATCGCGCTGCGCAGCATGATGAGCGCGGTGAACCGGCCGCAGCCGCCGCTGTGGATCACGCTCGCCGCGATCCCGGTCAATGCCGCGCTGGTCTATGCCATGATCCACGGCCGGTTCGGCCTGCCGGAGCTCGGCCTGTTCGGCGCCGGACTTGCGACCACGATCGTCAACCTCGGCACGTTCGTCGCCGTGCTCGCCATCGCAGGGCTGCGCAAGCCGTTTTCGGACTACCGCCCGCTCGCGCGGTTGTGGCGGATCGACTGGCCCCTGATGCGCCAGCTGATCGCGATCGGCGCGCCGATCTCGTTTTCGCTGCTGCTGGAGTATGGCCTGTTCTCCTCGGCGGCGCTGCTGATGGGGCTCATCTCGACCACCGCGATTGCCGCGCATCAGATCGCGCTGCAGATCACCGCCGTGCTGTTCATGGTGCCGCTCGGCATCGGCATGGCGGCCACCGTGCGGGTCGGCCACGCCTTCGGCCGCGGCGAGCCGGCCGCGGTGAAGCGCGCAGGGCTCGTCGCGGCCGTGCTCGGCGTCGCGCTGGTCTCCGCCCTGACGATCGCCATCATCCTCGGCCGCTACCAGCTGGGCCGGCTGTTCTTCGGCAGCGGCGAGGCGAGCGCGGCCACCATCGAGCTGACCGCGACGCTGCTGCTGGTCGGCGCCACCTTCTTCATCGCCGACGGCCTGCAAACCATCATGGGCGGCGCGCTGCGCGGGATCAACGACACGAGAATGACGCTGCTGTTCGCGGCGATCGGCTATTGGGGCATCGCCTTTCCCATCGCCTGGGTGCTGGCCTTCAACCTCGGGCTCGGCGCGGTCGGCGTCTGGGTCGGGTTTTCGGTCGGGACATTCGTCTATGCCGGGCTCTTGATCTTGCGCTTCCGGATGCTGACGCGCAGACTGGCGGGATGAACGGAGCCGTCCGCGAAGTCACGCCTGAGGTCGATGCCAACACGCTGCTGGCAGGCGCGCAATTCGTCGACGCCTTCCGCGTCGAGATCGGCGCAGCGACGGTAACTGCCCGCGAGGCCTGCACCCGGATGGTGCTGCACGGGCCGCGCTGGATCGACGTGCTGCTGCGCCTCCGCAATATTCTGGTGAGGCCGTTCGGGCTGAAGACATCAGGCGAAGGCCCACCGGCGCCGCACGGATTGATCGGCCTGTTTCCGGTCGTCAGCGAGACGCCGGAGCGGCTGGTCGCGGGCTTCAACGATTATCATCTCGACTTCCGCATCGTTGTCGACGCGGCCGGGGATGCTGCGAGCCGTCGAGTCACACTAACCACGCTGGTGCGGACGCATAATCTCCTGGGCCGAACCTACCTCTGCCTCATCGCGCCCTTCCACAAGCTCGTGGCCCGCGGCATGATGGGACGCATCGCGGAGCCGGCGCGATGACGCTGTCCGTCGACCTGTTCTTCTCCTTTCGCAGCCCGTTCAGCTATCTGGCGCTGCCGAAGACGCTGAAGCTGGTCGAAGACTACGATCTCGCAGTGAACCTGCGGCCGGTCTACCCGCTCGCGGTCCGCGTGCCCGGCTTCTTCAAGAAAGCCAGCCCGAATTTCATTCGCTATGTGGTGCTCGACAGCACGCGCGTCGCGCAGCACGAGGGCATTCCGTTCCGCTTTCCCAGGCCTGATCCGATCGTGCAGGACAAGACGACGTTCGACGTCGCGGCCGAGCAGCCCTACATCCACCGCCTGACCCGCCTGGGCGCCATGGCGCAGCTCGAGGGACGCTCGCTCGCATTCACCTATGCGATCGCGCGCGTGCTGTGGGACGGCTCGGTGGCGGGCTGGAACGAAGGCGAACATCTCGCGCGCGCCGCCGAGAGCGCGGGCTTCGACCTCGCCGCGATGGATGCCGCAATCACCGCTGACGCGGATCGCTACGAGCAGGTGATCGCGGAAAACGAGCGGGTCCACGCCGCCTCCGGCCATTGGGGCGTGCCGACCTTCGTGTTCGAGAACGAGCCGTTCTTCGGCCAGGACCGCATCGATCTGCTCGTGTGGCGTATGCAGGGCAAAGGCCTGACGCCGCGTCCGGGCCGAGATGGATGAACACCGCTCGTGTTCAGCCGACCGGCCCCGGGGTCCAATTGTCCCCTGCAAGCGGACTAACTCTCACATCAGGAATGACTCCGAGGTCCATGCCTGGATCGAAATGGCGCATCGTCCGCTCATTGAGGTCAATGATGCGGCCAGGTCTCAGTGGCCCCACGTCATTTATCTTGACGATGACCTTCTTGCCCACGGCCTCGACGAGCGCATATTTCGGCCTCGCGCCAAATTGGACCCCACCAAATTTCCGACGCAAGCTCGTCCGGATGGCAGCCGTCCAGGCAGAGGGATCATAGCGCTCGCCGGAGGCTGTCTTCGGACCGCCCTCCTCCTTGCCGGGCTTGAACGGATTGTATGTGGACGCCGCGCCAACGATCGCATCGCCAGAGGCGGCATCGACGACACCACTTGAGTGATCCCCACGTGTTTCACTTCGAGCAACGGCAACAGAAACGGCGAGCGCAACCAGGGCGCCGCAAATTGCGGCGCTCGAGCGGAATAGCATCATAAGTCCTGTGATTTTTTGGATTGTCCGGTTCCAGAACCGCAAACGTGGTCAAGCGAACGCAGAAGCGTTCGTGAACTTGCGCCAATCGTTTTGCGGATTCGAGCCGACCGTGGCTACGGAACCGTCGTGGGAACCGGAGTGGCCCTCACGGAGTGTTTTAGCTTCACACCGACTAAGACAGAGATTGCGTCAGCAGCATGACCCATTGGAACCCAGCGCGTGCAACGTCTCAGAGGTCGCATCAGGGCCAAGCCGCGCGACATGCGCATTGCTGTCGAAAGCCGACGTTCACGAGGACGCGCCGAACTCACTCCGCAACGCGCGCGGACTTGTCGGCCGAGGCCTCCGACCATTCGCCGACGACGCGGTCGAGGTCGCAGAGATTCTGGTGCATCTGCTCAAGCGAGAAACCGAGTGCGAAGAAGCGCTCGGCAGTGTCGCCGGCATGGCCGCGGATCAGGCCGTCCTGACGCACGGCGGCGACCGCTTCGGCGTAGTGCTGAAGCGCGACGTGGACGGGATGGATCGGCGGCGCGCCGGCGCCTTCGCGCAAGGCCGCCGCGGCCGACCGCAGGAAGCGCGCGATCACGGTCGAGACTTCCGTCAAGGGCGCTGCGAGCCGCGTCTGCACCTCGATCGGTAGCGGCACCACCGTGGCGCGGCCGATCATCACGACGTCATGACGCAATCGCAGGACGGTTCGCAGCAGCGGACCGGTGTCCGGACCGCTCGACAGCCGCGCGGCGCGCTCGCGCTCGGCTTCAGTGCCGATCGCATTGAGACCGACCATCGCGGTGCCGATCCCGTCCTGGATCCGGTGCAGCGCGTCGTTGTCGCGACCGCGGGTGAGGCCCGCGAGCAGCTCGGTGAAGGCATCGGCGATCAACTCGAGCAGGATCGCCGCGCTGGCACGGATCTGCCGCACCGCGCGCGAGGGCAGCACCAGGAACGAGACCAGCAACCCCGTGATGGCACCGACCCCGACCTCGCTGACACGGTCGATCGCCGAGGTCATGGGATCGGAATGATGCATGGTCGGAACCAAGAGCACGATCACGGCGGTCACGGTGGCGGCGCTGAGGCTCGGATTGATCGCGGCGATGAAAGCGAGCGGGGCGACCGAGAGCACCAGCAGGCCGAGCAGCCCCACCTCGCTGGAATAAGGGATCAGGATCGCGATGGCACCGCCATAGATGGCACCGCCGATGGTGCCGAGCATGTAGTCGCGCGTTGCCTTCAGCGACCGGCCGACACTCATCTGCGTCACGATCAGCGAGGTCAGGACCGCCCAGAGCGGCAACAGCAGATGCAGCGCGGTGGCGAGCGCATAGGCCGCGGTCGCGGCGACCGTGACCCGGATCGCCAATCCCAGTTGCGTCCGCCGCGACCTGATCCGGTCGAACAGCTGTTTTGCGAGTGCCATCGTCGGAAGTCTCGATCCTCTTGAAGCCAAGCTCTTCGGGTCAGGCCTTTGGAGCCTGCCAAAAGCATGGCTGATGCCCGCGGCCCCAAGCCCGCTTGAAAGGCCAAATCAGCCCGCCTAATTTGCGCGCCAAAACGAGGAAACACGATGGCCCACGAAACCGCAACGCTCGCCGCCTATGTCTTCAATCTGAAATACCAGGATATTCCGGCGGAGGTGCTGGATCGCGCAAAAGTGCTGACGCTGGACTTCCTCGGCAGCGCGATCCGGGCCAGGCGCGAGGCGGAATCGACCCCGTCGATGCTGAAAATGCTGGAGGCGCTGGCGCTCGACACCAAGGGCGAATCCACCGTGTTCGGCGACACCAAGACCTGGACGCCGGCGGTGGCCGCGCTGCTCAACGGCGCGCTCGGCCATTCCCTCGATTTCGACGACACGCACGCCGACTCCTCGCTGCATCCGAGCGCGCCGGTCGTTCCGGCCGCTTTCGCCGTCGGCGAGATGGTCGGCGCATCGGGCCGCGACGTGCTGACCGCGATCGTCGCGGGCTATGAGGTGTGCTGCCGGCTCGGCAATGCCCTCGACCCGACCTCGCATTATGCCCGCGGTTTCCACCCGACCGCGACCGCCGGCACCTATGGCGCGGCGGCCGCCGCTGGCAAGCTGTTCGGCCTGTCCGAACAGCAGATCATTGCCGCCTTCGGCGTCTCCGGCAGCCAGGCCGCGGGTTCGCTGCAATTCCTGGTCAACGGCGCCTGGAATAAGCGTTACCAGGTCGGCGCCGCCGCGATGAACGGCGTGATCGCCGCGACGCTGGCGCGCAATGATTTCGTCGGCGCGACCGAATCGGTCGAGGGCAAGCACGGCCTGCTCGCCGGCTACACCGACGATGCGCATCCGGACAAGGCGGTCGCCGAGCTCGGCAAGACCTACGAGACGATGAAGATCGGCGTGAAGCCATATCCGAGCTGCCGCTACACCCATGCGGCGATCGATGCGCTGATCGCGATGCGGCGTGAGCACAATCTGACGCCCGACCAGGTCAAGCGCGTCGAGATCGGCCTGCATCGCAACGGCATCACGCTGACCGGCGACGCCGCGACCAAGCGCCACCCGACCTCGATCGTCGGCGGCCAGTTCTCGATGTTCTTCACCGGCGCGCTCGCGCTCGATCAGGGCTCGTTCGGCTGGGACGACTATAATCGCCTTGGCGACGCCGCGATCGACGCGCTCGCCGACAAGTTCGACGTGGTGCAGGATGACCGGCTCGAGATCGGCCGCACCCATCCGTTCGGCGCCCGCGTCAGCATCACGACGGACGATGGTGTGCATGAGCGGCTCTATGCGGATCCGTCCGGCGAGCCGAATTCGTTCCCGGACGCGCAGGCGATGCAGCAGAAATTCCTGACGCTGGCGCGCCCCGTGCTGAACGCGCGGGCGGAGAAGTTTGCGGACGCGATCATGACGCTGGAGCGTTTCGATCGCGTGGCACAGGCGACGGAGCTGGGGCGGTAAGACTAGCACTGCGGCGCTCTGTTCACCCTCCCCTGGAGGGCCTCTCCAGGGGGTAAGAAGACCTCAATTCGCCCCGGCGAGCTTCCCCTTCTCGCGCGTTGCCGCAACGACATCCCGCACGAGATCGAACACGCCATCGGCTTGCGGCGGCCCGTTCGGTGAGCGGCCAAGGCGGACGATCACCAGCTTCTCCGACGGGATCACGATGGTGTACTGCCCGATCGTGCCCTTGGCGAAGAAGGCATCGCGCGGCCAGCCGTGTGTGATGCGGAAATTTGCGCCAAAACTGTCGCCATGGTTGGTCCAGAAGCCGGCACCGATGCCGACCCATGCATTCGGCGTGGCCGTCGCCGAATAGCTCGCCCAGCCTTCCGGCAAAATGCGTTTGCCGCCGACGACACCGTCATTGAGATAAAGCTGGCCAAAGCGCGCCCAGTCGCGCGCGGATGCGAGCATCTCGCTCGACCCTTCGATCGTGCCGGAGCCATCGAGCTGGAGCGTGACATGGCGCATGCCGAGCGGCGCGAACAATTCGCGGCGCGCGAAGCGCAGCGCGTCCGCAGGATCCTCGCCGGCAGCAACGCGGATCAGGTGCGAGAGAATGAGGATATTGCCGTCGTGATAATTCCACGCGGTGCCAGGCGCGGTCTCGAGCGGGATAGTCTCGGCATAGGCGGCCATGTCGGACTCGACGAACTTCATCCGGTTGACCGGCTCGAAGGCGGAGCCGAGCGAGGCCTCCAGGGAGCTGCCGAGCGCAAGGCCGGCGGTGTGGCGCAGAAGCTGATCGACGGTGATCGCATGGCGCGGGTCGTTGGGGTCCTTCCAGGCGGCAACGGGCGCTGGTCCGTCCAGCTTCAGCTTGCCCTGGCGCACGAGGATTCCGGTGAGAGCCGAGATCACCGATTTCGTCATGGAGAAGCCGAGCAGCGGCGTCTCGGGTCCGATGCCGTCGGCGTAGCGCTCGGCGATGACGCGGCCGGCCTTCATCACGACGACCGCGCGGGTGCGGCGGTAAGGCGGTTGTGCCGGCTCGGTGAAGGCGCGGTCGAGCGCAGCGGCTAGCTCGGGGCTTTGTGACGGCACGATCGCGGGGCCGGCGATCTCGGGCAGTAACGCGGGCTGTTTATCGTCAGGCGGCACCGTCACGTCGGCGAGCGCCGCGCCGTGGTCCAGCGTGCAGCCGATGCCGTCGCGATAGACGGCATGGCTGCGGCCGATGCCGAACAGCGTCACCGTGACATCCTTGCGCGTGCGATCGACCCGGTAGTCCATCGCCCAGGTGATCAGGCCGGTGCCGGGCATGGCGTCGGTGGTCTCGGTGAAGTCGCGCCTTGGATCGAGGCCGGAGACGAACGTCTCCGAGCACAGGATGTCGGCGACGAAGCCGGTGGCAACCTTGGGCATGTCGCGGGCGCGCGCCGCGCCGAGCGCGAGGCCGGCAGCGGCGATGGTGGTAGTGAGGAGGACGATCTTGCGGCGGCGGGTCACGGGCTTTCTCCAACACTGGGACGTGTGTCGCGAGGAAGCCGGAGCAGGCAGAGGAGCGCTCGCCGGATTTGGAAAATGGCCTGGTTGAAGTTTCGAGGACGCTGGTCGATTCTGGAATACTGCAGTGATTACAGCGGCTTAAATCTAAGCTGCATTCACCTTCAGCCGCCGGTATTCCGTCGGCGTCACGCCGGTCACCGCCTTGAAGGCGCGGTTGAACGGGCCGAGCGACTGGAAGCCGGCGTCCATCGCGATGGTGATGACGGGGACCTCGGCCTGGGCGGGATCGGCGAGCGCGGCCTTGGCTTCCTCGATCCGGTGGTTGTTCAGGAACACATTGAAATTACGGTAGCCGAGACGCTGGTTGATCAGCCGGCGCAGCCGGTACTCGGGAATCTTCAGCCGGTTCGCCAGCACGCCGATGGTGATGTTCTCCTGGCGGTAGATCCGCTCGTCCGCCATCAGGCGCAGCAGGGCATCAATGAGCTTTTGGTCGGCGCCATCATCGGCCGCAGGCTGACTGAAAACGTCAGGCGGTGCGGGCTCCGCCGCGGCCGGAAACAGATCCGCCCCATCGACGCGCATCATGGCATGGACGATCGCTGCGACGGTGCAGGCGAGCACGCCGGCATTGATGGTTTCGGCGACATCGCCGACGTGGTGGCCGACGACGGCGATCTGGAGCACCGCGTTCAGCCCGCCATAGAGCGCGACTATGCAGACGATGAAGACGCGAACGCGGCGGCGGCGCTCGACCAGGTCGGCCGGCCAAGAGGCGATCATCTGCCCGACCGCAAGCGCGATGAAACCGAGCACGATCAGATTCACCAGCGTCACCGAGAACCGCACATGGCCGCTGGGTGCAATCCAGACGCAACCCGCGAAGCTGAAGGCCGTCACCAGCGCCCAGACCCATCCGTGCCACCAGCGGAGGCGAAACTCGTCGTCGAACAGGGAGCGTGTGAACAGCCAGAACACCACGATGGTGCCGGTCGACAACGCGATCAGCGGTGCATGCCAGAGCGGGACCCGCGACGTGACATCCACCGAATAGCTCAGCGCATGCGCGGCCGAGCTCAGCGCGAAGGCCGCGCCGAGGCGAGCCGCCAGCACGTTGCGGAAGTCGTGCAACAGCGACGCCGCCAGCATCAGCAGCAACGCGACGCTGGCGGCGCGAAAGGCAAGGTCGAGGGCGGCAAGGCTCATCGGGCGATGCGATCGGTCGCTGTTGAAGTCGGACGAACATCGTTCGTTGCGTCCGTTTTTTCAAGGACCATCCGCGTCCACAACTGTCATCGCCCGGTTTCACGGATCGCAGGATGGGCAAAGCGAAGCCTGCCCACCACTTCTTCTCGATCGGAGAACGCTGGTGGGCACGGCGCTGACGCGCCTTTACCCACCCCACGGCCTGTCATCGCCGACCACGGAGTACGTGCGCTATCACACCTGTGACGTCGGAGCCCGCCTTTGTCGCGACGGCGATGCGGAATTCTGCTACCGTCGCGACCAAGAAAGCCAAAAGGAACCTACTCATGAGCTGGCAACCCTCCAACGATCCCGTGCTCGGCGATCCCATGTCCTGCGATGCGCTCGATCTCGTCATCGTGCCGCGCACGCGCGATCTCGGCGACGGGTTCGCGGTGCGGCGCGCGCTGCCGCATGGCAAGCGGCAGATGGTCGGGCCCTTCATCTTCTTCGATCATTTTGGTCCGGTGCAGTTCGTCTCCGGCAAGGGCATGGACGTGCGGCCGCATCCGCATATCGGGCTCGCCACCGTGACCTATCTGTTCGACGGCGCGATCATGCATCGCGACAGCGAGGGCAACGTCCAGGAGATCGCACCCGGCGCGATGAACCTCATGACGGCCGGGCGCGGCATCGCGCATTCCGAACGCACGCCCGAAGCGCAGCGCGCCTCGGGCCAGAAGATGCTGGGCCTGCAGAGCTGGATCGCGCTGCCGGCGGGATCGGAAGAAATCGCGCCGTCGTTCCAGCATTACGGCGCCGGCGATTTGCCGATGATCTCCGAGCGCGATTTCACCGCACGGGTGATCGCAGGCTCGTCGTTCGGCATCACCTCGCCTGTGACGATGGTGTCGCCCTGGTTCTATACCGAGGTCACCGCCGCCCAAGGCGCGAGCGTGCCGCTTGATCCCGATCATGAGGAGCGCGCGATCTATATCGTCGACGGCGAGGTCGAGATCGCAAACGAGCGTTACGAGGCGCCGCGGCTGCTGATCTTCCGCCCGGGCGATCGCATCACCGTGAAGGCGCTGAAGGCGACCCGGATGATGTTTCTCGGCGGCGATGCACTGGAGGGGCCGCGCCACGTCTGGTGGAATTTCGTATCCTCCAGCAAGGAGCGGATCGAGCAGGCCAAGCAGGACTGGAAAACCGGCCGTTTCGCAGCAGTTCCGCAGGAACATGAGTTCATTCCGCTGCCGGAATAGGCTAATCCGGTTGCCGGCCGTGCTGTCCAGTGCGGCCGGATGTCCCGCCTGAATGCCAAGTCTGCGAAAGCTTTGCGATGACCACCATGCTCTCCAGCGACCTGCCCCTGCCCAAGATCGGCCGCGGCAAGGTGCGCGATATCTACGCCGTCGACGACGACCGCCTGCTGCTCGTCACCACCGACCGCATCAGCGCCTTCGACGTGGTGATGGGCGAGACCATCCCGATGAAGGGCGCGGTGCTGACGCAAATCAGCGCGTTCTGGTTCAACGAGCTCGAAGGCGTGGTGCCGCATCACATGATCAGCGCCGACACCGACGAGATCATCGCCGCCGTGCCGGCATTGAAACCGCACCGCGCCGAGATTCTCGGTCGCACCATGCTGTGTAAGCGCACCACCGTGTTCCCGATCGAATGCGTGATCCGCGGCTATCTCTCGGGCTCGGCCTGGAAGGAATACGCCGCCAGCGGCACGCTCGCGGGCGAGAAGCTGAAAGCAGGCCTCGTCGAGAGCGAGAAGCTGGAGCCCTCGATCTTCAGCCCCGCGACCAAGGCCGAGACCGGCCACGACGAGAACATCACCATTGCGAAGATGCGCGAGGCGGTCGGCGACGAGGTCGCCTACACGCTCGAGAGCATGACGCGCGCGATCTACACGCTCGGCGAGGAGCTGGCGCGCGAACAGGGCATCATCATCGCCGACACCAAGTTCGAGTTCGGCCGCGACAAGGACGACCGCATCATCCTGATCGACGAGGTGATGACGCCGGATTCCTCGCGCTTCTGGGCGGCCAGTGCCTACAAGCCCGGCCAGCCGCAGGCGAGCTTCGACAAGCAGCCCTTGCGCGACTATCTCGACGTCGAGCGCCGCGCCGGCCGCTGGAACGGCGACGCCCCGCCGCCGCCGCTGCCGGCAAGCGTGGTGGCGGCGACCAGCAAGCGGTATCTGGAAGCGTATCGTCGCGTGACGGGGAAAGAGCTGAAGATTTAGGCTCTGAAGATTTAGGCCTCGCTGTTGCGTCTCGCGCCACACTCTCGCTGTCATCGCCCGGCTTGACCGGGCGATCCAGTACGTCGAGACGTCTGTGATTCACCGAGAGGCCGCGGCGTACTGGATTCCCCGCTTCCGCGGGGAATGACAGCGGTGGGTGTGGAGGCTTCGGCTTTTCCCTCAACCATATGGTTGATCATTCACACCTCGTGAACGGCGGTTCTCAACGGATCGCGGCAAAGACCGTCGGATATTTCATAGTTACAAGAATCCTGTTGCGCTAAGCCGGGAGTCGTCTACGTCTCAGACGATATTTTTCAGGGGCGAGCGCAACGGCGTGACCGATCCAGCAATTGCTTTCAGTCCGGCTCCTCGTTTCAATCCGGCCCTCAAACATGCGCTGAACGATATAATGGGCGGCAGCGCCGCCAGCATCCTGACCGTCACTTTCGGGCTGTCCTATTCGCTGCTGATCTTCGCCGGCCCGCTGTCGCCCTATCTGTCCTACGGCATCACCGCGACCTTCGTCAGCTCCGCGGTGCTCGCGATCGTGGTCGCGCTGTGCAGCTCGCTACCCTTCGCGGTGGCTGCGCCCGACAGCTCGACGGCGGCGGTGACGGGAATTCTGGTGGCTTCGCTGGTGGAGCGCATCGAGGCCGCCAACCCGTCCCTGCCGCTGCTCTCGCCGGTCCTCATCACGCTCGGCGTGTCGACGGTGCTGACGGGGCTGGTGCTGTGCGGATTGGGCCTGACGCGGCTGGGGCGCGCCATCCGCTACGTGCCCTACCCCGTGGTCGGCGGCTTCCTCGGCGCCACCGGACTTCTCATCGCGCTCGGTGCCATCAGGGTGATCACCAATCACCCGCTGCAATTCGCAACACTGCCGTATTTCGCCAACCGCACCACGTTGCTGGAGCTGGGGGCCGCCTGCGCGATGGCGCTGGTGCTGTATCTCACCTGGCACCGCTCGCGCAGCCCGTTCGCGCTGCCGATCATTCTGATCGGCGGCGTGCTCACGGCGCATCTGGCATTCTGGATCACAGGGGTGTCGTTCGACAGCGCCCGCACGCTGGGCTGGACCTTCCAGCCACCGCCGCAGGCGGTATTCACGTTGCCCTGGCATACCGACGATTTCGCCCACTATCCCTGGTTCGTCGTGCCCGATCTGATCGGCAACGTCGTCGCCGTCATCTTTGTCACGGCATGCTGCACGCTGTTCAACACCACCGGCATCGAGGTCGCCGTGCACCGCGAGGCCAATCTGGAACGCGAGCTGAACGTCACCGGCATCGCCAACATCCTGACCGGCGTGCTGGGCGGCTACCCCGGCTGCAGCTCGATCAGCCGCTCGATTCTCAATTACAGCAGCGGCGGCCGCGGGCGCCTGTCCGGCCTTACCGTCGCGGCGCTGTCGCTGCTGATGCTCGCGGTGGCGCCCGAGCTGCTCGGCTTCATCCCGAAATTCGTGATCGGCGGCCTGCTGCTCTATCTCGGCGCCGACCAGCTGCACAGATGGATCATCGAGTCGCGCAAGCGGCTTTCGAAGCTCGAATATCTCTCGCTGATCGCCATCATCGCGATCATCGTCGCCTGGGGCTTCGTGCCGGGCATCCTGATCGGCGTGATCATCGGCTGCGCGACGTTCGCGTTCAGCGCCGCGCGAGTCGAATCGATCAAGTACAGTTTCGACGGCTCGGAGTACCGCTCCTCGCTCGACCGCTCGCGCGACGATCAGGAGGTGCTGCTGGCCCATGGCGGCAGCATCCAGGGTCTGAACCTGCAGAGCTATCTGTTCTTCGGCTCCGCCAACCGGCTCTACCAGCATGTCAAACAACTGCTGCAGGAGCGCCCGGAGTGCCGCTATCTGCTGTTCGATTTCAAGCTCGTCACCGGCGTGGATTCGTCGGCGGCCTACAGCTTTGCCCAGATCAAGCGCAGCGCGCATGACCTCGGCGTCGAGCTGATCCTGGTGCATCTGCCGGCCGCGGCGGAGAAGGTGCTGCGCGCCAGCGATTTCATCGGCGACGGCGTCACCCTCATTCCCGAGCTCGATCGCGCGCTGGAATGGTGCGAGAACGAGATCATCTCGCAGCATCAGGGCCTGGCCCAGGAGGAAGCCAGCCTGCATGACTGGTTCGCGCGGATTCTCGACAGCGAGGACGATGCCGACAGGCTGATCCACCGCTGCCAGCGCATCGAGGTCGAGGCCGGCGAGATCATCGTGAAGGCTGGCGACCCCGCCGATTCCATGCACTTCATCCTCGAGGGACGCGTGGGCGTCATGGTCCCCGCCGAGGAGGAGCGCGCCACGCGCGTGCGCAGCCTCGGCCGCTACACCACGATCGGCGAGATGGGCCTGGTGTCGAACACGCCGCGCAGCGCGACGATCAAGGCCGAGGTCGACAGCGTGCTCTACGTGCTGAACACGCACCAGTTCGACGCGATCAGGGACGAGGACCCGGCACTCAGCCACAAGCTGCTGACCTATTTCGTCTCGGTCATGGCGGAGCGGCTGACCTTTGCGAACAGGACGATCGCGGTGCTGCGGAGGTAGCTCGCGGGGAGCCCGCGACGTGACCCAACCTTGCGTCGAGACAGCAGAGGTGGATCCAACCTCAAGCCTCGACCATCCGCTGCTCGTCCAAGGCCAGCAGAAGCTCGGCAACCCGGTTGGCGGACGCCGTCCATTCCGCGAGCTTGGCGTAATTATCCGTGAACCAGTTGAATGCGGTCTGGACAACGACGAAGGCCGCCGAGGCCTGAACCACTTCGCCGAGGGCCATGGTGTCGTCGAGATATTTGGGCAGGCAAAGCAGCAGACCGACCACGGGCGTCACCAGAAGACCCGTATAGGTGACCAGCGTCATCCGCATCAATTGCCAGCAGTAGATTCGCCAGATGGAGATCACGGCTTTCAGGGCGGCGCCCACGGCGTGGCGGCCGTTCATGCCGGCCTCCTGTACCACCTTGCCTTCGCCGCTCTCGCGCACATGCGTTCCGATCGCACGGAGTTCGGCTTCCATGCGCTTGTTCTCCTCGATCACCCGCGTCAGATGACCTGCGGTCAGCCAGATGCCGATCACCAGCAGCGCGGAATACGCGATCACGGCGATGACGAGGTAACCGGGAATCGCAAAGGAGATGCCGTCGAAATGGACCGTCAGGCTGCCGCCGACCGACCATAGCACCCCGACGAAGGTTGCAATCGTGAGCACCGACTGGAGCAGGCCGGTGACCAGATCGATCGGGAGGTCCGTCGCGACCTTGGCATCTTCGGCGATGCGATATTCCGGCGCCTCGTGATGTCCCTCGATGGCGCTACGCCCTGGAAGACGATCATCGGCCAGCCAGTCTTGATAGAGGCGGCTGCTCAGCCACTCGCGCCAGGAGCGCTGCAGGGTCATCCGCGCCCATACCGAGAACACGGTGAGAGCGATGCTCGCCGCCGCCAGCGGCAGAAACCGGAACGCCTGGTACAGGAGCTCTGCCTGATCCTTCCGGCCGATGGCGTTGAAGAAATCCCGATTCCAGAAGTTCAGGCCATATTGGGTCAGGAGCTGCAGGACGACGTTGACGATCAATGCGATCACCAGGAGCCGGGCCGTCCACGCCGTCGCTCCGCGCCAATATCCCGAAGCACTTTGCCAGAAGCGGCCGAGAAGCCGCTTCTCACCCGGAATGAAAGAGCTCCTCGTCAGCATGAGCGAGCCGCAATCCTGCGCGTGCGCCACCCCTATGATGCCGCGCGCGTCAGGTTAGGCAATCTCGCCTGAAGCCTCTTGACCTGCGTCAAGCGATGCTGGCGGCTACACCCCCGCCATCATCACGTATTTGATCTCGACATATTCTTCCATGCCGTGATGCGAGCCTTCGCGCCCCAAGCCGCTTTCCTTGACGCCGCCGAAGGGCGCGACTTCGGTGGTGATGAGGCCGGTGTTGACGCCGACCATACCGGATTCCAGTGCTTCGGCGACGCGCCAGACGCGGCCGAGATCCCGAGAGTAGAAGTAGGAGGCAAGGCCGAACGGCGAGGCGTTGCACATGGCGATGACGTCGGCCTCGTCCTTGAAGCGGATCACCGGCGCCAGCGGGCCGAAGGTTTCCTCCTGCGCCACCAGCGAGTCCGGCTTGACGTCGGCAAGCACGGTCGGCTCGAAGAAGGAGCGTCCGAGCTCGCTGCGCTTGCCGCCGGTGACGACCTTGGCGCCGCGCTTCACCGCATCCGCGATGTGGCGCTCGACCTTGTCAACCGCTTTCAGATTGATCAGCGGGCCCTGCGTGACGCCGCTCTCGGTACCGTCACCGATCTTCATCGCGGCGACCTTCTTCGACAGCTTCTGCACGAACTCGTCGTAGATCTTGTCCTGGGCGTAGAGGCGGTTGGCGCAGACGCAGGTCTGGCCCATGTTGCGGTATTTCGAGACGATGGCGCCTTCGACCGCAGCGTCGATATCGGCGTCGTCGAACACGACGAAGGGCGCGTTGCCGCCGAGCTCCAGGCCAAGCCGCTTCACGCCGACGGAGGCCTGCTGGTAGAGGATCTTGCCGACTGCGGTCGAGCCGGTGAAGCCGACGAAGCGCACCGCCGGATGCTCGCACAGCACCTTGCCGATCGGCGGCGCATCACCGGTGATGATGTTCAGGACGCCCTTGGGGATTCCGGCTTTCTCCGCCAGCACAGCCAGCGCCAGCGCCGACAGCGGCGTTTCATTGGCGGGCTTGAGCACCACGGTGCAGCCGGCGGCGAGCGCCGGCGACACCTTGCGGGTAATCATGGAGTTCGGGAAATTCCACGGTGTGATCGCGCCGCAGACGCCGATCGGCTGCTTGATCGCCAGCAGCCGCGCGTCGGGCCGCTGCGTCGGAATGGTCTCGCCGTAGACGCGCCTCGCTTCCTCGGCGAAGAACTCGATATAGGCCGCACCGATATCGACCTCGCCGAGCGCTTCCGATAGCGGCTTGCCCTGCTCGGAGGTCAGGATCAGCGCGAGATCCTCGCGGTTGGCGACAATCAGCTCGAACCATTTGCGCAGGATGTTCGACCGCTGCTTGGCGGTGTGCTTGGCCCAGGCCGGAAAGGCGCGCTGAGCGGCCTCGACCGCCTTGGTGGTGTCGTCCGCACCGAGCTGCGGCACCTTTGCAAGCTCGGCGCCCGTCGCGGGATTGTTCACCGCGAACACCGGCGTGCCGACCCAGGCGCCGTCGATATAGCAGGCCTCCTTCAGGAGCGAGGGGTCTTTCAACCGGTCGCGCAGGGTGGCGGTGGCTTGCGTGGCGCGTGCGGCAGCGGGCGGGGTCATGGCGTTACTCCCTGGGGCGATCGGATTGGGCCGGAATATAGGGAAAGACGGCGCGCAATGCACCGCCCCGCAATGCACATCTGATGGGAGCTAAGCTGGGAGCGGCCTTACGCCGCGCCGCTCATATAGGTCTCGCGCCGCCCGATCATGCGCTCTTCCGCGGCCTTGGCATCGGCCTTCGACGACGTTGCGCAGGTGCGGTATTCGAGATCCGGGACATGGGAGGTGTCGCGGCGGCCGAACCAGGATTTTGAGCCGACGGGCAGCAGCGCCAGCGCCTGCGCCAGATTGTCGACCGCGCCGAAGGAATAGAGTGCGCCAGTGCCGGCAATGCGAACCTCGTAGATCCCTGGCGAAATCGGCGCTTCCAGGTTTTCGCCGCGTCCCGGACGGGGATAGCGCTTCCATTCACTCCAGGTCGAAATCATCTGAGGTCCCCCTGGCCGCCCATCCACGGCCGGCAACATTTGCATCAAGTCTTAACGGGCCCGTCGATCGGGCCGGGTGCTGAACGCGGCAGCTCACGAAATGTTTCAAGTGCTCGAAAACTCTCGAAACATATCGCCTGGAGCCCATCCAAAGTGAGGGCGAAGTACGCCCATCCACCGCAGATTGCGAAGGAGCATCGCCGTCGGCCGTCTTGTCGTCCTGCGTGGGGCACGGACCGTCAAGTCACGACATCGCGACCTTCGCGAGGGTTGAGACGCTTGCCGCCCGCGACCTCCGGGAGGACAATCAATCACTTCCAAAAATAATCAAACCGGAGGAAACGTGCATGCAAAGCAAAACTGAGATCGACGAGCTTCTGCGCCAGAAGAGCGAGGCCAGGGAGATCCCCGGCGTCGTCGCCATCGCGGCCAGCGGTAACGACGTGCTGTATCAGGGCGCGTTCGGCAAGCGCGACCTGTCCAAGCCCGACGCAATGACGGCGGACAGCGTGTTCTGGATCGCCTCGATGACGAAGGCCGTGACATCGGCGGGCGCGATGCAGCTGGTCGAGCAGGGCAAGCTGTCGCTGGATGCGCCGATCGGTGAAGTGTTGCCCGATCTCGCTGCGCCGCAAGTGCTCGAAGGCTTCGATGCCAAGGGCGAGGCCAAGCTGCGGCCGGCCAAGCGGCCGATCACGCTGCGCCAGCTCATGACCCACACCGCCGGCTTCTGCTACAATATGTGGAACAGCGATCTCGCGGTCTATCTCGACAAGAACGGCATTCCCGCCATCACCACCTGCCAGAACGCGGCGCTGAAGACGCCCGTCATGACCGACCCCGGCACGCGCTGGGAATACGGCACCAATATCGACTTCGTCGGCAAGGCCGTGGAAGCCGTCAGCGGCAAGCGGCTGGATGCTTACCTGCGCGACAATCTGTTCGCGCCGCTCGGCATGAGCGACACGGCGTTCAAGATCACTGACGACATGCGCAAGCGCCTGGTCGGCATGCATGCGCGCGGCGAGGACGGCCAGCTCGCATCGATCCCGTTCGAGCTCGAGCAGGAGCCGGAATTCCACATGGGTGGCGGCGGCCTTTACTCGACCGCGGCCGACTACATCAAGTTCACCCAGATGATCTTGAACAAGGGACGCGGCAACGGCAACCAGGTGCTGAAGGCCGAGACCGTCGCGACCATGGGGCAGAACCACATCGGCGATCTCGCCATGGGCAAGATGACGACGGCTGCGCCGATGTACACCAACGACGTCGACCTTTATCCGGAGCAGGTGAAGAAATGGGGCCTCAGCTTCATGATCAACACCGCCAAGACCGCCGAGGGCCGCAGCCCCGGTAGCCTCGCCTGGGCGGGCCTTGCCAACACCTATTACTGGATCGATCCTGTGCGCGACGTCACCGGCGTGATCCTGATGCAGCTGCTGCCGTTCGCCGACGCAAAGTGCCTGGAGGCATTCGCGGGATTCGAGCGCGGGGTTTATGCCGGGCTCGATGCGGGGAGCGGGCAGAAGGCGGCCTAGCCCCTTAGCGTGAGGCGCGACTTGTCGCGCCTCACGACACAATGGATATTCTCGTGCCCGGCGACACTCCCGGTCTGGGCACGGGAGACAAGGATTTGGGCTGGAGGACATCGACTTGGCAGAGAAGGGCGATAGCTACGTTTGCGGCATCTCGGATACGCCGCTGCTCGGCGACACCATCGGTCGCAGCCTCGACCACGCGGTGCGGCGCTGGAGCGATCGCGAGGCGCTGGTCTCGCCCAGCCACGGCGTCAGATGGACCTGGAAAGAATTCGCCGAGCGGGTCGATGCGCTCGCCGCCGGCTTTCTCGCGCTCGGGCTCGAACGCGGGGAACGGATCGGCATCTGGTCGCTGAACCGGCCGGAGTGGACGCTGACGCAGTTCGCCGCCGCCAAAGCCGGCCTGATCCTGGTGACGATCAATCCGGCCTACCGGCTCAGCGAGCTGGAATTCGCGCTGAAAAAGGTCGGCTGCGCGGCGATCGTCACGGCGACGGCGTTCAAGACCAGCAATTACATGGAGATGCTCAACACGCTGCTGCCGGAGCTGGCGAGTGCCAAACCCGGACAGTTGCAGGCGGCGCGACTGCCGGCCTTGCGGATGGTGATCCAGATCGGCGGCCCGGCGGCCTCAGGCACTGTCGCGTTCGAGGAGGTCGCGCACATGGGCAGAGCGGAGCATCGCGAGCAACTTGCCGCGCTCGGTGCCGCGCTTCAGTTCGACGACCCCGTCAACATCCAGTTCACCAGCGGCACCACGGGATCGCCGAAAGGCGTGACGCTGACCCACCACAACATCCTCAACAACGGCTATTTCACCGGGCGCGCGATGCGCCTGACCGAACAGGATCGCATCTGCATTCCGGTGCCGCTCTATCATTGCTTCGGCATGGTGATGGGCAACCTCGCCTCGGTCACGCTCGGCACCACCATGGTCTACCCGGGCGAGGGCTTCGATCCACTCGCGACGCTACGCGCGATCGAGCAGGAGAAATGCACCGCGCTATATGGCGTGCCGACCATGTTCATCGCCGAGCTCGACCACCCCGAGTTCAAGAATTTCAATTTGAAATCACTGCGCACCGGCATCATGGCGGGCGCGCCCTGCCCGATCGAGGTGATGAAGCGCGTCAACACCGAGATGAACATGCGCGAGGTCACCATCGCCTATGGCATGACCGAGACCAGCCCGGTGAGCTTCCAGAGCGCGACCGACGATCCGCTCGAGCGCCGCGTCTCCACCGTCGGCCGCATTCACCCGCATGTCGAGGTGAAGGTCGTCGATCTCGAAGGCAAGATCGTCAAGCGGGGCGAACGCGGCGAGCTCTGCACCCGCGGCTACAGCGTCATGCTGGGCTATTGGGAGGAGAAGGAAAAGACGTCCGACGTGCTCGATGCCAATGGCTGGATGCACACCGGCGACCTCGCCACCATCGATGACGCCGGTTATTGCAACATCGTCGGCCGCATCAAGGATCTGGTGATCCGCGGCGGCGAGAACCTCTACCCGCGCGAGATCGAGGAGTTTCTGTACCGTCACCCCAAGATCCAGGACGTGCAGATCTTCGGCGTCGCCGACACCCGCTACGGCGAGGAACTCTGCGCCTGGATTCGCGTCAGGCCGGGCGAGACGCTGACGGCCGAGGAGGTCCGCGCCTTCTGCGACGGCCAGATCGCTCACAACAAGATCCCGCGCTACGTCGAGTTCGTCGACGAATTCCCGATGACGGTGACGGGCAAGATCCAGAAATTCATGATGCGCGACGCCGTGGAGCAGCGGCTGGGATTGAAGGCGGCGAAGACGGCGTGAGGGCTCTCACCACACGAAGACTGTCATTCCCCGCGACGGCGGGGAATCAAGTACGCCGCGGCTTCTCCGTAACCCACTAACGCCTCTGGAATACTGGGTCGCCCGGTCAAGCCGGGCGACGACAGCGGAGATTGAGGCGAGAGCAGGACTTTAAGCCGTCAACCCGCGCTGCTGCGCCAGCTCCTTCAGCGACACCAGCGGGCGGGCGCCGATGTGCTGGATGACTTCGGCGGCCGCGAGCGCACCGAGCTCACCGCATTGCTTGTACGCAAGATTGCGCGCCAGGCCATACAGGAAGCCGGCGGCGAAGAGGTCGCCGGCACCGGTGGTATCGATCACCTTGTCGACCGGGAACGCCGGAGCCGCGACGGCGTCTTCCGATGAGACCACCATGCAGCCCTTCTCGCTGCGGGTGACCACGCCGAGATTGACGTCGTTGCGCAGCTGCTTCAGCGCGGTGTCGAAATCCGAGGTCATGTAGAGCGAATGCAGCTCGGACTCGTTGGCGAAGACGATGTCGACGGTGCCGTTGCGCATCAACGAGAGAAACTCGTCGCGATAGCGGTCGACGCAGAAGGAATCCGACAGCGTCAGCGCCACCTTGCGCTTGGCGTCATGGGCGATCTTGGCCGCCTTGACGAAGGCGTCCTTGGCGTTCTTGGGGTCCCAGAGATAGCCTTCGAGATAGACGATGCCGGCGCCGGCGATCTCGGCCGGATCGATATCGGCGGGCGAAAGGTCCTGCGCGGCGCCGAGATAGGTGTTCATGGTGCGCTCGCCGTCATCAGTGACCAGGATGTAGGAGCAGCCGGTGGCGGGGCCGTCCTTCGCGGCGGGCGTGTTGAAGGCGACGCCGGCTGAGCGGATGTCGTGCACGTAGAGCTTGCCGATCTGGTCGTCCTTGACCTTGCCGACATAGGCCGCACGTGCGCCCAGGCTGCCGATGCCGACAATGGTGTTGGCGGCCGAGCCGCCCGAGACTTCCGTGGCCGGCCCCATGTCCTTGTAGATGGCGGCGGCCCGCGCCTCGTCGATCAGGGACATGCTGCCCTTGGTCATGCCGTGCTTGGCCAAAAAGGCCTCGTCGGTCCTGACCAGCACGTCGAACAGCGCGTTGCCGATGCCGAGAACGTCATATTTCACGTCAGCCATTCACCTTGATCCTGTTTGGCGGATTGCGATCCCTGCGAAAATCCGCTTCCTGTCGGCCTGAAATCTGGCTCGCGGCCTATCACGACCGGGCCTGCGCGGGCAAGCAACGGTATGATAAAGAGCCGATGATCCGCTCCTTCCTGACCGTCTCGACGGGAACACTGGCCTCGCGGCTGCTGGGCTTTGCGCGCGACTCCCTGATCGCGGCGCTGCTCGGCACCGGCGCCGTGGCGGACGCATTCCTGGCCGCCTTCCAGCTCGTCAACGTGGTGCGCCGGCTGCTCAGCGAGGGCGCGCTGAACGCGGCGCTGGTCCCGGCCTGGCTGCGCATCCGTGACCGCGATGGCGCGGACGCTGCGGCAGCATTCGCGGGGCGCGTCCTCGGCACGGTCAGTGCGGCCCTGATCGCGATCTCGCTCGCGATTGCCCTGTTGATGCCGCTGATCATGACGGTCATCGCGCCCGGTTTTCTCGGTACCGGCACGCTCGATCTCGCCGTCCAGAACGCACGGCTGATGCTGCCTTATCTCGCCTTCGCCGGTCCCGTCACCGTGCTGATGGGGCTGCTGAATGCGCAAGGACGCTTTGCGCTCACGGCATTCTCGCCGCTGCTGTTCAACATCGCGCTGATCGCTGCGATCGCTTTGCTGCTCGTCTGGCACGCTGACGCCGGCTTCGCCGCATGGCTGCTGGCGGCCACGGTCGGCATCGCCGGCCTGCTGCAGCTCCTGATGCTGCTGTCGCAGCGAAGTGCGCGCCTCGCCACGCCTCTGCGCGTCAGCTTCGACAAGGAGATGCGCAGCTTCTTCGCCAAGGCGATCCCCGGCATGATCGCAAGCTCGGGACCGCAATGGCTGATGGTGGCCGGCGCGATCATCGCATCGGCGACGCCGTCCGCGGTGTCCTGGCTCTATTTCGCCAACCGCCTGATCGAGCTGCCGCTCGGCATCGTCGGCGTCGCCATGGGCACCGTGCTGGTGCCGGAGTTGACGCGCGCGGTGAGTAGCGGTGACCGTGATGCGGTAGCACACGCGCAATCGCGCGCGCTGGAGCTTGCGACCGGACTGGCGCTCCCCGCCACGCTCGGCCTGATCGTGCTGGCCGAGCCGATCGTGCGGCTGTTGTTCGAGCATGGCGCGTTCGGCGCGGAGGACAGCGCGGCGACCGCGCACGCGCTGATGTGGTTGGCGCTGGGCCTGCCGGCGCACGTGCTGATCAAGGCGTTGTCGCCGGCCTTCTATGCCCGCGGCGACACGATGACGCCGCTGCTGGCGACGGCCAAAGGTTTTGTGGTCGCGGTCGCCCTCGCCGTGCTGCTCGGCCATGTCTTTGGCACAAGCGGGATCGCGGCGAGCATCGCGGCCGGCGCCTGGAGCAGCGCGCTCTCGTTGCTGCGCAAGGGCACGGCCGCGTTCGGCTTCTCGGTCGATGCCGCCGCCCGCAAGCGGCTGCCGCGGATCGTGCTCGCCGCGGCCGCCATGGGCGCCCTGCTCTGGCTGACCGCGGGTCTTTTGCCCGCCGGGGCGCACGGCCTCATCCGCTTCCTTGTGCTGGGCGCGCAGATCACGGCCGGGATCGGCGTCTACGGCCTGCTTCTGCACGTCCTCGGCGCCGCCTCCTGGCGCGAGGCGGTTAACGCGCTGAAGCGGCCCGCCTAGCCCGACCCGGGCGCGCAGTACCATCGAATTACCCTTGACGAGGCAGCGCCGCTGTTGGAAACGACGGCCCGAATACCTATGGGAAGGCTCACCATGCCATTCGTTGAACGGGTTTTTTCGGGCGTCCAGCCGACGGGCAATCTGCACCTCGGCAATTACCTCGGCGCGATCGTCAACTTCGTGAAGATGCAGGAAACTCACAACTGCATCTATTGCGTCGTCGACATGCACGCGATCACGCAAGGCGTAGACGTCTGGGGCGGACCGGCCGAGCTTGCGCGCAACACCCGCGAGGTGACCGCGGCGTTCATCGCGAGCGGCATCGATCCGAAAAAGCACATCGTGTTCAACCAGAGCCAGGTCTCCGGCCATGCCGAGCTCGCCTGGATCTTCAACTGCGTCGCGCGCATGGGCTGGCTCGGCCGCATGACCCAGTTCAAGGAAAAGGCCGGCAAGGACCGCGAGAACGCCTCCGTCGGCCTGTTCGACTATCCCGTGCTGATGGCCGCCGACATCCTGCTTTACCGCGCCACCCATGTGCCGGTCGGCGAGGACCAGAAGCAGCATCTCGAGCTCTCGCGCGACATCGCGCAGAAGTTCAACAACGACTTTGGCGACTCGATCCGCAACCTCGGCGCCAATGACGGGCTGTTCTTCCCGCTGCCGGAGCCCCTGATCACGGGCCCGGCGACGCGGGTGATGAGCCTGCGCGACGGCACCAAGAAGATGTCGAAGTCCGATGCGTCGGACAATTCGCGCATCAATCTGACCGACGATGCCGATACCATCGCGCAGAAAATCCGCAAGGCGAAGACCGATCCGGAGCCGCTGCCGACGGAGGAGAAGGGCCTGGAAGCGCGTCCCGAGGCCGACAACCTCGTCGGCATCTTCGCCGCGCTCTCCGGCCGCCCCAAGGCGGATGTGCTGCGCGAATTCGGCGCCGGCCAGTTCTCCAGCTTCAAGAACGCGCTGGCGGAATTGTGCGTCACCAAGCTGGCACCGATCGCCGGCGAGATGAAGCGCCTCGTCGCCGACCCCGGCCATATCGATTCGATCCTGAACGACGGCTCCGACCGGGCCCGCGCCATCGCCGACGAGACGATGAAGCTCTCCAAGGACATCGTCGGCTTCATCCGCCGGCGCTAAAGACGGTCGGCGCCAGCGCGCCGGCCGCATCTCCTCTCCCCAACCTTGCGGGAGTGTGGCAGCATGCCCGCCGTGTACATGCCGGGACATGCATGACCAGCAAGCGACTTTGCTTCGAGCCGGGTCACAAGCCCAAATGCCTCGTCGTCGTCGACGAGACCGCCGAATGGGATCGCGCGGTCTACTATGCCAGCCGCTGGGCGATCCGCGCCGGCGGCGGCGTGGTGATGCTGCGCATCATCGAACCCGAACCGCAGAGCCAGGAATGGTTGGGGGTCGCCGACATCATGCGCGCGGAGGCGCAGGAAGCGGCGGAGGCCGCGCTCGACCGTGCCGCCGGCCGCGCCAACGGCATCGCCGCGATCACCCCGGAGCGGGTGATCCGCGAAGGTGTGCCGATGGAACAGCTGCGCGCCGTGATCGACGAGGACCCCGACATCGCCATGCTGGTGCTCGCCGCCAATCCGGGCGCGGAAGGGCCGGGCCCCCTGGTCGCGCTGCTCGCGCATGGGGTGGGGACGTTCCCGATTCCCGTCACGATCATTTCCGGCGCGCTGAGCGACCAAAGCGTCGATTCGCTGTCGTAGGGCACTTCTGACCCTCCCCTGAAGGGGAGGGTCAGCTCATGTCGAGCGAAGCGAGGCGTGAGGTGGGGTGGGGTGACGGTCTCTCACCATCCAACGGTGCCCGTGTGGAGAGATCACCCTACCCCGCTCGCGCTGCGCGCGATCGACCCTCCCCCTCCAGGGGAGAGCACCTTAACCCGCTGATATAACAACGAAACGCTCGCTTCTCCCCTTGATCGTGCGTTCGTCGTCGCCATCTGCTAGTGGATAGGGCACGCGCCGGCCTTGAACCGGCGACGTCTGGAGAAAACCATGTTCATTCAAACCGAAGCCACCCCCAATCCCGCCACGCTCAAGTTCATTCCCGGCCGCGTCGTGGTCGACGGCAGTCCGATGGAATTTGCCAGCCGCGAAGCCGCCACGCGCTCGCCGCTGGCCGAAAAGCTGTTCGAGGTGCCCGGCGTCACCGGCGTGTTCTACGGATCGGACTTCATCACCGTGACCAAGGCGAACGGTGAATGGCAGCAGCTCAAGCCCGCGATCCTCGGTGCCATCATGGAGCACTACATGTCCGGCGCGCCGCTGCTTGCCGACGGCGCGGCTCAAGGCGATGCCGATCTCGACGACGAGGACGAGTTCTTCGACGAGGCCGATGCCGAAACGGTCGACATGATCAAGGACCTGATCGAGACCCGGGTGCGGCCGGCGGTCGCCAATGACGGCGGCGACATCACTTTCCGCGGCTTCAAGGACGGGATCGTCTATCTCAACATGAAGGGCGCCTGCTCCGGCTGCCCGTCATCGACCGCGACGCTCCAGCACGGCATCCAGAACCTGCTCAAGCACTTCGTGCCTGACGTGGTCGAAGTCCGGCCGATGTGAGTTGCACGGCCTGCGCACCGATTTTCACTCCGTCATGCCCGGGCTTGTCCCGGGCATCCACGTTTTTGGGGCCGCAAAGTCGTGGATGGCCGGGTCAAGCCCGGCCATGACGGCTAGAACCTTAGGCATCATCCAATTGCCGATGCTATGATCACGTCATGCTGATCCTCGCCATCGATACCGCGCTCGACGCCTGCTCCGTCGCCGTACTCGACACCGAAACGGCCGAGCTCGTTGCGCAGGAGCAGCTTCTCATGAAGCGCGGCCACGCCGAGGCCCTGATGCCGATGATCGCGCGCGTGATGCAATCGGCCAATCTCGCCTTCACCTCGCTCGACCGCATCGCCGTCACCGTCGGCCCCGGAAGCTTCACCGGCCTGCGCGTCGGCATTTCGGCGGCGCGCGGCCTTGCGCTTGCGGCTGAGCGGCCGGCGATCGGCCTGACCACCTTGTCGGCCTATGCCGCCGCCATCGTCGGCCAGAGCAAATCGGCACCCGTGATCTCCGCAATCGACGCGCGGCACGACCATGTCTATTTCCAGATCGTCGCCGGCGACGGCAGCCAGCTGGTGCGGCCGAGCGTCGCTCCCGTCGACGAGGCGATCGCAGCCTCGCAATTCGGCGCGCCGCATCTGGTCGGCAATGCCGCGAATATCCTCGCCGAGCGCTGGCCGAAGGATGTCCCGCAGCCGGTCGCGGTCGACGCGCAGCCCGCGCCCGATATCGGCTGGGTCGCATGGCTCGGCGCCGCCGCCGATCCCGAGGCGAATCCGGCGCGGCCGTTCTATCTGAAGGCGCCCGACGCCAAGCCGGCGGCCCAGCCGCCATTTGCAGCACAAGCCCCGACCCCATGATGAGATGGCTATCGGAATGGTGGCGCGGCGGCACCGCCGCCGTCGAGCCCGCATCCGTGCGTGACGCCGCGCAGCTGGCGCAGCTTCACGGCGCCTCCTTCGCGCGCGGCTGGGGCGAGGGCGAATTCGAGAGCATGGTCAGCGAGCGCAACACGCTCGTGCATCGCTTACGCCTCGGCCGCAGGACCGTTGGATTCGCGGTATCGCGGATCGGGGCGGACGAAGCGGAAATCCTTTCGATCGCGGTGGACGAGGCCTATCGCGGCCGCGGCCTCTCCCGCACGCTGCTGATGACCCATCTCGGCCACCTCGCGGGGCGCGGCGTGCGCACAATATTTCTCGAAGTCGAGGAAAATAACCAGCCGGCGCGGCGGCTCTATGACGGGTGCGGATTCATGGTGGTCGGGCGCCGCGAACGCTACTATAAGCAGCCGAACGGGGAACAATTGAACGCCCTTCTGATGCGACGTGACTTGTCGTAACATCGGTGGCAGAAAGCGCCCCCGCCAGGCAGACAAATTATGACCGCACTGAAACCTTCTTCCGCATCCAAGGCGTCCGGCATCGAAGCGCGCTGTGCCGCCACCGGCATGCGCATGACCGAGCAGCGCCGTGTCATCGCCCGCGTGCTCGCGGAGGCGATCGATCATCCCGATGTCGAGGAATTGTACCGGCGCTGCGTTGCCGTCGACGACAAGATCTCGATCTCGACCGTCTATCGCACCGTCAAGCTGTTTGAGGATGCCGGCATCATCGAGCGCCATGACTTCCGCGAGGGCCGCGCCCGCTACGAGCAGATGCGCGACAGCCACCACGACCACCTCATCAATCTGCGCGACGGCAAGGTGATCGAGTTCACCTCCGAGGAGATCGAGAAGCTTCAGGCGGAAATCGCCCGCAAGCTCGGCTACCGGCTGGTCGACCACCGGCTCGAGCTCTATTGCGTCCCCCTCGACGACGACAAGCCGACGTCTTGATTTAGTGCCCGTCGACCTCATCATCTTCGACTGCGACGGCGTGCTCGTGGACAGCGAGGTGATCTCCTGTCGCGCGCATGCGGATGTGCTGACGCGGCACGGCTATCCGATCACGTCGGAGCAGGTGCTGGTCCGTTTCCTCGGCGTATCCGAGAAGGACGCGCGGCTGATGGTCGAACAGGAAATCGGCCGCAGCCTCCCGGCTGATCTGGAGCAGCAGATCAGCGCGGCCACACTGCAATTCTACGCCAGCGATCTGCAGCCGATCACCCATGTCGCTGCGGCGATCAGCGCAATCGATCTGCCCAAATGCGTCGCATCGAGCAGCACGCCGGAGAAGATTACTCACGGCCTGACCTGCGCCGGCCTCTACGACCTGCTCGCTCCCCACATCTTTTCAGCGAGCCAGGTCGCTCGCGGCAAGCCCGCGCCCGATCTGTTTCTGTTCGCCGCCAAGCAGATGAAAGTCACGCCCGAACGCTGCCTCGTGATTGAGGACAGCGTCCCCGGGGTGACCGGCGCGTCCGCGGCCGGGATGACCGTGCTGGGCTTTCACGGCGGCAGCCACTGCCCGCCGGGCCACGCCGAAAGGCTGCGCGCCGCCGGCGCCGGATCGACATTCGATGATATGCGGCAATTGCCGGAGCTGGTCCGGCAGGTCGGGATGAACGCCCTGACGGGCTGAATCTGGTGCCAAAACCTCTCGATTCCGCCATTTGCGACTGCGTCGCGCCCGGATTGACGGGCCCAAGGGGCCCATTCGCTGGATTTTCGTCCCTCCAACCTATATCTGAGGGCCGTCCTCCACCTCAATTCCAGGTTCCATGACGCCGCCGCGCAAGCTGCACATCAAATCATATGGCTGCCAGATGAACGTCTACGATGCCCAGCGCATGGTGGACACGTTGGCTCCGGAAGGATTCGTGGAGACGGCCAGCGCTGAAGACGCCGACCTCGTCATCCTCAACACCTGCCACATCCGCGAGAAGGCCTCCGAAAAGGTCTATTCGGAGCTCGGCCGATTGCGCGTCGCCAAGGACGAGGCTGCGCGCGAGGGCCGCACGATGCAAATTGCGGTCGCGGGCTGCGTCGCCCAGGCCGAGGGCGAGGAGATCGTGCGCCGCGCGCCTGTCGTCGATGTCGTGGTGGGACCGCAGAGCTATCATCATTTGCCGGGGCTGTTGAAGCGCGCCGGCGACGAAGGCCGCGCGATCGAGACCGAGTTTCCTGCCCAGGACAAGTTCGGCTTCCTGGCTCAGCCCAAGCCCGATGCGATTCGCGCGCGCGGCATTTCCGCTTTCGTCACGGTGCAGGAAGGTTGCGACAAGTTCTGCACCTTCTGCGTCGTGCCCTACACGCGCGGTTCGGAAGTCTCCCGTCCTGTCGCCAAGATCATCGACGACGTGAAACGCCTTGCCGACAACGGCGTGCGCGAGCTGACGCTGATCGGGCAGAACGTCAACGCCTATCATGGCGACGGACCGGACGGAAAGACCTGGCCGCTCGGCAGGCTGCTCGAGCATCTGGCGACGATTCCCGGCATCGCGCGGCTGCGCTATTCGACCAGCCACCCGCGCGACGTCGACGACAGCCTGATTGCCGCCCATCGCGATCTCGGTGCCCTGATGCCGTTCGTGCACCTGCCGGTGCAATCGGGTTCGGACCGCATTCTGGCGGCCATGAACCGGAAACATACCGCCGATGATTACCGGCGGGTCATCGACCGTTTCCGCACCGCTCGCCAAGACATTGCTTTTTCATCAGATTTTATCGTGGGCTTCCCCGGCGAGGGCGAGCAAGATTTTCTCGCCACCCTCGCGCTTGTCACGCAAATCGGTTACGCTGCGGCTTATTCGTTCAAATACTCCGCCCGGCCGGGAACGCCGGCCGCGGACATTCAGGAGACGGTGTCCCCCGCCGAGATGGACCAGCGATTGGAGCGGCTCCAGGAACTGATCGACAGCCAGCAATCGGCCTTCAACAAGGCTGCGATTGGCTCAACGGTCGATGTGCTGTTCGAGCGTCCGGCCCGCAAGGACGGCCAGATCGTCGGCCGCACTGCATTCCTGCAGCCCGCCCATGTGATGGCCTCGCCCGACATCATCGGACAAATCCTGCCTGTGCGGATCGACAGCCTCGAACGCTACAGCTTTCTCGGTGAGCTCGTGACGCCGCGTGGGGCGCGCGAGCCCGCTTTATCGCCAGCCATCGGAGCCTGAACCCTTGCCAAAAAGCGCATCGGATTCGTCTTCTCTCGCTCCCAGCCGCAAATTTGACCGCGACATGCAAGTTCCGCCCGAGACCCAGGTCGTCATCGACTTCGACGACAACCGCGCCGCTTCCGCGCTGGTCGGCCCCTACGGCCAGCATCTGGCGCAAATCGAGCGGCGGCTCGGCGTTGTCGTCGATTCCAAGGGCAACCACATCACGATCGGCGGCACGCGCGACGGCTGCGACGCCGCACGCCGCGTGCTGGAGATGCTCTACGCGCAGGCCGTGAAGGGGCAGGATCTCGACCAGGGCGAGGTCGAGGGCGCGATCCGCGCCGTGATCGCCCAGGGTTCCCTGTTCGAGTTCGACGCCAAATCGGCCAAATCCAGCTTCGACAGCATCAATCTGCGCAAGCGCCCGGTGCGCGCGCGGACCGCCGCACAGGATTCCTACATTCGCGCGCTGAAGCGCCACGAGCTGGTGTTCGGCATCGGCCCGGCCGGCACCGGCAAGACCTGGCTCGCGGTCGCGCATGCCGCGCAGCTGTTCGAGCGCAAGGAGGTCGACAAGATCATCCTGTCGCGTCCGGCGGTGGAAGCGGGCGAGCGGCTCGGTTTCCTGCCCGGCGATCTCCGCGAGAAGGTCGATCCTTATCTGCGCCCGATCTACGACGCGCTCTACGACCTCATGGATGCGCGCATCGTCGAGCGCGCGCTTCAGACCGGCGAGATCGAGATCGCGCCGCTCGCCTTCATGCGCGGCCGCACCCTCACCAACGCCGCCATCATCCTGGACGAGGCGCAGAACACCACGTCGATGCAGATGAAGATGTTCTTGACGCGCCTCGGTGAGAACAGCCGCATGATCGTGACCGGCGATCCCTCGCAGATCGACCTGCCGAACGGCCAGACCTCGGGCCTGGCCGAAGCGACCCGCCTCCTGGGCGGCGTCGAGGGCATTGCCCAGGTTCATTTCAAAGCCGAGGACGTGATCCGCCACGAACTCGTGGCGCGGATCGTCGCTGCCTACGAAGGCTCGCCGCAGCGGCCGGCCGCCGGCAAATCCTGACGAGGCAACAGCCGGACCCAGAGGGCGCGGACGAAGGCGCCTCATCGTTCCGAACAAAGACAATGTCGCAACCGAATCTTCCCATGACCGAGGTCCTCGTCGTCGCCGATTGCTGGCAGCACGAGCCCGATTCCGAAGCCGTGATTCAGCGCGCGGTTGCGGCCGCCGCCGAGAGTGTCGACGACGACGTTGCCGACGCGGAAGTGGCGGTGATGCTGACCGATGATGCCGGCATCCGCACCCTCAACAGCAACTGGCGCGGCATCGACAAGCCGACCAACGTGCTGTCGTTTCCCGCGCTCCAGCCGGAGGGTGAATGGAAGCCGGGCGATGCGCCGCGCATGCTCGGCGATATCGCGATCGCCTACGAGACCATGCGGCGCGAGGCGGACGAGGAACAAAAGCCGTTCGACCACCATTTGAGCCATCTTGCCGTGCACGGCTTCCTGCACCTGATCGGCTACGACCACGAGAACGACGGCGACGCCGAGGAGATGGAAACACTGGAGACGCAGATCCTGGCTCACCTTGGAATTCCCGATCCCTATGCAGACCGCGCAGGGACGCACTGAGATGCCGGATTCCGACCCGATCCAGGACAACCCGCGCCACACGGCCAATCTGCCGGCCGTGGTGCCCCAGGGCGAGGTGATGCGCCCGACCGCCGATGGCTGGCTCTTGCGCGCCATCCGCACGCTGTTCGGCTGGAAGGCGGGATCGGTGCGCGACGACCTCCAGGTCGTGCTCGATGCGACGACGCCCGACGACACCGGCTTCTCGGCGGTCGAGCGCACCATGCTGCGCAACATCCTCGGTCTGCACGAGCGCCGCATTGCCGACGTCATGGTGCATCGCGCCGACATCATCGCAGTGAAGCGCGACATCCCGCTCGGCGAGTTGATGGACCGCTTCGAGAGCGCCGGCCATTCGCGCCTGGTGGTCTTCAACGAGACGCTCGACGATCCCGTCGGCATCGTCCACATCCGCGACCTGCTCGCTTTCATGACCGCGCGTGCCCGCGTCTCGGAAGCCACCAAGACCAAGCGCAAGAAGCCGCTGCCGGCCGGGCTCGACCTCCGCACTGTCGATCTCGCGCTGCCGCTCGAGGATGCGCGCATCATCCGCAAGCTGCTCTACGTGCCGCCGTCGATGCGGGCGATCGACCTGCTCGCGCAGATGCAGGCCACGCGCATCCACCTGGCGCTGGTGGTCGACGAATATGGCGGCAGCGACGGGCTGGTCTCGATCGAGGACATCGTCGAGCAGATCGTCGGCGAGATCGACGACGAGCACGACAGCGACGAGCCGCCCTCGATCGTGCGCCTGCCCGACAACGCCTTCATCGCCGACGCCCGCGCCAGCCTCGACGACGTCCGCTCGGTGATCGGCGAGGATTTCGTCACCGGCGAAGCCGGCGAGGAAGTGGAGACGCTCGGCGGCTATCTCGTCAGCTTCGTCGGGCGCCTGCCGGTGCGCGGCGAGGTGATCTCGGGTCCCGGCAATTACGAGATCGAGGTGCTCGATGCCGATCCGCGCCGCGTCAAGCGGCTGCGCATCTCGACGCGGAAGGAGCGTCCCGCGCCGCGCACGCAGCGCGAGAGCCGGCGCCGCGAGGCTGCGCCGGACAGCGGTCAATCGCCGGCCAATGACACGCCCACCCCGCCGCCAAGCGACGGGACCGGCCAGCAGTGAGCCCATTCCAGCGACTTCGGCAGATTGCGCTCGCCATCATCCTCGCCTGGGGATGGAAGCGCGCCGTCATCGCCATGGGGTGCGGAGCGCTGTCGGTGCTGGCGCTGGCGCCGTTCAACCTCTTTCCGGTGCTGTTCATCACCTTCCCGGTGCTGGTCTGGCTGATCGATGGCGCCGGCGCTGGGCGATACAACGGCGTCCCCGCCGCGGCGCTGACCGGCTACTGGTTCGGGCTCGGCTATTTCGTCCCCGGCCTCTACTGGATCGGCTACGCCTTCTTTGTCGAGGCCGATGTGTTCGCCTGGCTGACGCCATTCGCCGTGCTCGGCCTGCCGGCTTACCTGTCCATCTTCACGGCGATCGGCTTTGCGCTGGCCCGCCTGCTCTGGACCAAGAACGCCACGCGCGTGCTTGCGCTCGCAGCAAGCCTCACCATCAGCGAATGGCTGCGCGGCCACGCGCTGACCGGCTTTCCCTGGAACGCGTTCGGCTACGCGCTGTCCGAGCCGCTGCCGCTGGCGCAGACCGCCTCGCTGGTCGGCCTGTGGGGCATGACATTCCTGACGGTTGCGATCTTCGCGAGCCCCGCGACGCTGATCGACCGCACGCCCGATCGCCGCCTGGCGTGGCGCGTGCCGGCGGCCGCAATCGCGCTCCTGCTTGTCATGAGCATCTTCGGCGCGATCCGCCTGTCGCTGCATCCGACCACGATGGTTGTTGGCGCCAAGCTGCGCCTGATGCAGCCGAACCTGCAGCAGGACGCCAAGTTCAACTACGCCGCCAAGTCGGAGGTGATGAGAAGATATTTGGCGCTGTCGGACCGTGCCTCCGGCCCGCAATCGACCGGCGTGCGCGATGCCACCATCCTGATCTGGCCGGAATCTGCCTTTCCGTTCTTCCTGACCCGCGAAGCCGACGCGATGGCGCAGATCGCCGATCTTCTGCCCAAGGGCACGGTGCTGATCACGGGTTCGGTCCGCGCGCCCGACCTGCCGCGAGGCACGCCGATCACGCGTGCCTATAATTCGATCTACGTGATCGATCACGACGGCAGCGTGCTCGCAGTGTACGACAAGTTGCATTTGGTGCCGTTCGGAGAATTTCTTCCCTACCAGGCATTGATGGAGAAGCTCGGTTTCGAGCAACTGACGCGTGTGCGCGGCGGCTTCATTCCCGGCACTGTACGGCATGCGCTGCAGGTGCCCGGCGCGCCGCCCGCGCTGCCGCTGATCTGTTACGAAGCGATCTTTCCCGGCGAGGTGGCTGGACGCAACGAACGTCCGGGCTGGATCGTGAATCTCACCAATGACGGTTGGTTCGGCATTTCGACCGGCCCCTATCAGCATCTGGAGCAGTCGCGCATGCGCGCCATCGAGCTCGGATTGCCGCTGGTCCGCTCCGCCAATACCGGCATCTCTGCGGTGATCGATCCGGTGGGCCGCACCGTCGCCAGCCTCGGTCTCGGAATCGAAGGCATTTTGGATGCAAGCCTGCCTGCCGCGATATCACCGACCGTCTATGCGCGCGTGGGCGACGTGCCGGCCGCCATGCTGGTCGCGCTGGCCGTGATTCTGGCGGTCCGCCGACGTGTCGCCAAGCGGAAGGCCTGATCGCGCCATCGCCGTGGAGGCGGCCGGAAGCTTTTGACAACCGTAGTCCCACGGTTGACAGACTGCACATGGGCTCCCCATTCTGCACCGGCTGCAAAAGACAGCGGTGCATTGCTAAATTTCTCCGCAATGTTTCCCAATAAGAGGGTTTGATTTGACGATGCTTGCACCTGAGGCACTCCAGTTGATTGCGCTGAAGGTGGTGTTTGGAGGGCTGAGGAAATGTCGAAAGCGCCCAACCCTGTTGACAAATATGTCGGCAGTCGCGTGCGTATGCGCCGCATCATGTTGGGCATGAGCCAGGAAAAGCTCGGTGAAGCTTTGGGCCTGACTTTCCAGCAGATCCAGAAATATGAGAAGGGCACGAACCGGGTCGGCGCCAGCCGTATCCAGCAGATCGCCGAGATTCTCCAGGTGCCGGTGTCGTTCCTGTTCGAGGGCGGCCCGAGCGGCGTGGCGGGGCCGGACGGCTTCGCAGAAGGCGCTTCGCCCTCCTATGTTTCGGACTTTCTCGCGACCTCCGAAGGACTTGCGTTGACCAAGGCGTTCACGCGAATCACCGATTCGAAGATGCGCCGCTCGATCGTCGATCTCGTCGAGCAGATTGCGGCTCGCGAAGGTCCCGACAAGCGCTGATCGCCACTCAGTGGCGATTTGAGACTGCGTCAAATCTGGCCTATGTCGTCATTTGTGGCCGCGCTTTGACGCGCGTCCGCTTCGATGATGCGATTCAAAGGCACAGATGCGCCCATGGCCGGCTCCAATTGGTTCGATTCCCAAACTATTCTCGATGGCATCCGCCGCTGGGTGGAGGTCGAGACGCCGACGGAAGCGCCTGAACAGGTCAACAGGCTGATCTCTGTGGTCACGGAGCAATACCGCGATCTGCCGGTCACGCTGGAGCGTGTCGCCGGCGTCGATGGCTGCGGCGATCATCTCGTGGCGCGCTCGAATTGGGGGCAGGACCGGCCGGGCATCCTGGTGCTGAGCCACCTCGACACCGTCCATCCCATGGGATTCATCGAGCGGCTGCCGTTCAAGGTCGAAGGCGACGTCGCCTACGGTCCCGGCATCTACGACATGAAAGGCGGGGCCTATATCGCCCATCACGCGTTTGGTGCGCTGTGCGCGACGGCCGATCGCTCGCCGCTCGGCATCACGCATTTGTTCACCTCCGACGAGGAGATCGGCAGCCCCACCTCTCGCGCACTCATCGAGACCGAAGGGCGCAAGGCCAAATATGTGCTGGTGACGGAGCCGGCGCGCGACGGCGGCAAGATCGTCACCGGACGCAAGGGCGTCGGACGCTTCCGGGTGCTCATCAAGGGCGTGCCCGCGCATGCCGGCTCGCGGCCGGAAGACGGCCGCAGCGCCGTGCGCGAGCTCGCCAACGTCATCCTGGCCCTGGAAGGGATGAACGACCTGACACGCGGCGTCAGCATCAATGTCGGCGTGGTTCGTGGCGGCACGCGCCCCAACGTCACGCCGGAAGAGGCCTATGCCGAAGTCGATCTGCGCGTCGTGAGCCTGAAGGACGCAGAGGAGTTCGTCGGCAAGATCCTTGGGCTGACGTCGAAGACCGAAGGCGTCACCGTCACCGTCACCGGCGAGCTCAATCGTCCGCCATACGAGAAGAGCAACGCAGGCGCCTCGCTGTACGAGCATGCGAAGACGCTCGCCGGCGAGATCGGCTTCGAGCTGGTCGACACCCACACCGGCGGCGGCTCGGACGGCAATTTCACCGCGGCCCATACCGCGACGCTCGACGGTCTCGGCGTCGACGGCAAGGGCGCGCACACCCATTATGAGCAGCTCTATGTCTCGTCGCTCGCGCCGCGCGCGCGGCTGCTCCATCGCCTGTACCAGACGCTGCGATGAGCGAGCGCAAATCGACCCCCGACCGAGACGACAGCGAGCGCGCGTTCTTCGGGCGCCGCAAGGGTCACAAGCTCAGGCAGCACCAGGCCGAGCTGATCGGTCAACTGCTGCCGCATCTGGCGCTCGACATCGACGGTGAGACGCCGGCGGACGCAAGCGAGATCTTCGATCCCGCCGCCGACGATGTGCGGCTCGAGATCGGCTTCGGCGGCGGCGAGCATCTGGCGGCCGAGGCACAAAGCTTCGCCACGACAGGCTTCATCGGCTGCGAGCCCTATGTCAACGGCATGGCCAAGATCCTCGCGCAGATCGAGGCCGCCAACATCGGCAACATCCGCCTGTTTGCAGGCGACGCCGCCGAGCTGCTGGCCTGGCTGCCCGAGGCATCGCTGTCGCGGATCGACCTGATCCATCCGGATCCCTGGCCGAAGCGGCGGCACTGGAAACGGCGCTTCGTCCAGGACAGGACCATCGCCGCGATGGCACGCGTGCTGAAGCCGAACGGCGAATTCCGCTTTGTCTGCGACATCGACGATTACTGCGCCTGGACGCTGTCGCATCTTGCGCGTTCGCAGGATTTCGTCTGGCTTGCCGAACGCGCCGATGACTTCAGGCAACCATGGGCGGGCTACACCATGACGCGCTACGGCCGAAAGGCCGCACGCGAGGGACGGAAGGCGGCGTATTTGCGATTCAGACGACTCTAGATCGTCTGCCGGTTGCGCCAGAAATTGACGACGCGCTCGGCGGTCGTCGGCATCAGGCGCGTGAAGTTCACGCGCGCGGCCTCGATATCGGCATCGGCCGGCGTGCGGTGCGGACCGTACCAGAGCAGGATGAGCGCGCGCACCGTGGGCCAGCCGAGATTCAGCACGCGGCCGAGAATGAGGATCGGATCGTAGCGGTCGCCTGCAATCAGGCGGTCGAGGACCGAGAGCCGAACGCCGGACATCGCCGAGAGCGAGGCGATGGATTCCTCGTATTTGTTCGCCTTGGCGAAGCCGAGCAGCGCGCTCTCGCCGAGATGGCCCTCGCGATGCAGGGTGAGCACCGTGCGCTGGGCCGCGGAGAAATCGCGCCGTGGCCCCGGCGGCAGCGCGGCCTCCTCGATGGCCACCATCGCGCGCTTGATCTCGACCTGGCGCGCGGGATTGACCACGCTGGAGAGCCGGCGGCGGATGACGTCGAGCGTACCGTCGAGAAGCTGTTTCAGATTCTCGCCCGAGAGATCACTGCGCTGGCCGATCTTGAGCGTCAGCACGCCGTCCTGCGCCGCACGCTTGATCAGCTCGGAATAGCTGCCAGGCGAGAACACCGCGCCGGCATTGCCCGCGGCGCGCCGCACCACGTCGCGGTCGCCGCGCTCCACCAGCACGTCGGTGATGACGGGAGACAAAGCGGGGCGCTCCGTCATCGCCAGCAGATGCCCCTGACCTTTCAACCGCGCAATCTCGACCAGCGCGGCGTCGTCGAGCACGGGGGAGCTGCGCAGCACTGGACCTGCGACCGCGATTTCGTTTTCGCGCGCGAGCTGATTCACCAGATGCGGCGGGGCATTGTTCAATCGCGAGAACCGCTCGGCGAGATCGACGCGCGAGGCAAGCTCCGCATGCGGGACGAGATCGATCAGGAGGTTGTCGAACAGATCGATGAGCTCGGGCCGAAGTCTTGCGGGATCCTGGAAGAACAGCTCGGAGATGGCGCGCGCGATTTCGCCGCGTCGCCGCGGATCGCCGCGTTTGACGATATCGTCCAGTCCGGGAATGAGCGACGTGGCAACGGTCATGAAAACGCAACTCGTACGGGGCACGCCGCGGGCGCGCCCTTGGTCCAAGCCGCCCCACAATCAGGGAATTTAGCCCCCCGAGGTGAAGGAAGCGTTAGGCCCGGGGCGCCGCGAATCGGGCGCAAAAAGCCTCGTCTGGCCTGCGATGGGCCTTGTCCGGGGGGACAGAAAGCGCTATATCAGCGCCAATTCATCTTCTCATACGATCCGCGTAGTGAGAGTGGGCCCGAAAGGACCCGCTCTTTTTTATTACCCGAACGCGGCTTGGCGGAAGATGCGGCCCGACGCGCTGTCGGGGAGTTCCGAAGCGGGCTTTGAAAATCTTAACCAAGCCTTAACCCAAGCCTTATCCAACGAGCGCCTTGACCCCTGATATGACCGAACCGAACACTGGTTCCACGGATGCCGAGTTGCTGGCCGAGCCGAGGCTCGTGGTCGAGCCGGGCGTGGCGGCACGTGTGTCCGCGGTCGCAGCGCCGGTGCTCGAGGGCATGGGCTACCGCCTGGTGCGGATCCGTATTTCCGGGGAGGCCGGCTGCACCGTGCAGGTCATGGCCGAGCGGCCGGACGGCTCGATGCAGCTCGAGGATTGCGAGGCGATCTCGCGGGCGCTGTCGCCCGTGCTCGATGTCGCCGATCCCATCGATCGCGCCTATCGGCTGGAAATCTCCTCGCCCGGGATCGACCGGCCGCTGGTCCGCCGCTCGGATTTCGAGCGCTATTCCGGCCATCTGGTGAAGATCGACATGGCGGTGGCCCATGAGGGACGCAAGCGGTTCCGCGGCACGCTCGGCGCCGTCGAGGGCGACCGCGTGCACCTGCGTCGCGACGACGCCAAGGCGAGCGATAATCCCGACGTTCTCCTGACGATGGAAGATATCGGCGAAGCCCGCCTGGTGCTGACCGACGATCTGATCGCGGAATCCATGCGCCGCGGCAAGGCCGAGGAGCGCCAGATGCGCCGGGACCTCGGCATCGAGCCGCCGGCAGCACCGCACGCGGAGATCAGTGCGAAGATCACCAAGAACACCAAGCCGCAAAAAAAGAAGCCGGCCCCGACCAATACGAAGAAACATCGCCTTGCCGCCGAACGCGCGCGGCGCGGTGAGATCGAGCCTGACGAAGGAGACTAGCCATGGCAGTCAGCGCCAATCGACTCGAATTGCTCCAGATCGCGGACGCGGTTGCCCGCGAAAAATCGATCGACCGCGGCATCGTGATCGCGGCGATGGAGGATGCCATCGCCAAGGCGGCGCGCGCACGTTACGGCAGCGAAACTGACGTTCACGCCGAGATCGACCCGAAGAAGGGCGAGCTGCGGCTGTCGCGCCACATGCTGGTGGTCGAGAAGGTCGAAAATCATTCCAACCAGATCTCGCTGGTGGACGCGCAGCGCGCCAATCCCGGTGCCCAGGTCGGCGACACCATCGCAGACACCCTGCCACCGCTGGAATATGGCCGCATCGCCGCGCAATCGGCCAAGCAGGTCATCGTGCAGAAGGTGCGCGAGGCCGAGCGCGACCGGCAATATCAGGAATTCAAGGATCGCATCGGCGACATCGTCAACGGCGTCGTCAAGCGCGTCGAATATGGCAGTGTGATCGTCGACCTCGGCCGTGGCGAAGCCATCATCCGCCGCGACGAGATGCTGCCGCGCGAAGTGTTCCGCAACGGCGATCGCGTCCGCGCCTACATCTTCGACGTCCGCCGCGAGACCCGCGGCCCGCAGATCTTCCTCTCCCGCACCCATCCGCAGTTCATGGCGAAGCTGTTCGCGCAGGAAGTGCCGGAGATCTATGACGGCATCGTCGAGATCAAGGCGGTTGCCCGCGATCCGGGCTCGCGCGCGAAAATCGGCGTGATTTCCCGGGATTCCTCGGTCGATCCGGTCGGCGCCTGCGTCGGTATGCGCGGCTCGCGCGTGCAGGCCGTGGTGAACGAATTGCAGGGCGAGAAGATCGACATCATTCCGTGGTCGCCCGACATCGCGACCTTCGTGGTCAACGCGCTGGCGCCGGCCGAAGTGTCCAAGGTCGTGATCGACGAAGACCGCGAGCGCATCGAGGTCGTCGTGCCCGACACCAACAACCAGCTCTCGCTGGCGATCGGCCGCCGCGGCCAGAACGTGCGTCTGGCCTCACAACTCACCGGCTGGGACATCGACATCCTGACCGAGCAGGAGGAATCGGAGCGCCGCCAAGCCGATTTCGAGAACTCCACCCGCGTCTTCATGGAATCGCTCAACGTCGACGAAGTGGTCGGCCAGCTGCTGGCGTCCGAAGGCTTCACCTCGGTCGAGGAACTCGCCATGGTGGACCTCAAGGAACTCGCCAGCATCGAGGGTTTTGACGAGGAGACCGCGCAGGAGCTCCAGAGCCGCGCCCGCGAATATCTCGAGCAGCAGGAAGCGGAGATCGAGGCCAAGCGCAAGGAGCTCGGCGTCGAGGACGCCGTCAAGGACGTGCCCGGCGTCACCTCCAAGATGCTGGTGAAATTCGGCGAGAACGACATCAAGACGGTCGACGACCTCGCCGGCTGCGCCACCGACGATCTGGTCGGCTGGACCGAGCGTAAGGAAGGCGGCGAGCAGACCAAGTTCGCCGGCGCGCTCGACGGTCTCGACGTCTCCCGCGACGATGCCGAGGCCATGATCATGCAGGCGCGCGTCAAGGCCGGCTGGATCACCGAGGCTGACTTGGCCAAGCCGGCCGAAGAGGCTGAGGCGGCTGAAGATCAGCCGGCTTAAGGGCAAAGGAGAATGTCGCCCGGATGCTCGCAGATACTGACCACGATCTCGACAATGGCCCGCGGACCGAAAGGTCCGCGACCATGCGGATGTGCGCGGTCAGCCGCGAGGTCCGGCCGATCGACGAGCTGATCCGCTTCGTCATTTCGCCGCAGGGCGACGTAGTTCCAGATCTCAAGCGCAAGCTGCCCGGGCGCGGCATGTGGCTCACCGCCTCGCGCGGGGTGGTTGCGGAAGCCGTCCGGCGTCACCAATTTAGCAAGGCCTTCAAGCGCGAGCTGCGCATCCCTCAGACGCTTCCCGCCGACATCGAGGCGCTCCTGGTTCGGAGCGTGACGGAAGCCCTTGGGATTGCTGCCAAGGCAGGCCAGATTGTGGCCGGCTTCGGCAAGGTCGAAAGCGCCCTTCGGGAAGGCACGGTCGGGGTCCTGATCCACGCCAGCGACGGGGCCGCGGACGGAATCCGCAAATTGGACATGCTGGCGCGTCAAAATGCCGGAAATCGCGGCGCCAAGCCGCAGATTCCCGTCGTCACCGCGCTGAAATCGTTAGAATTGGATTTGGCACTGACCCGGTCAAATGTGATACATGCTGCCCTGCTCGCGGGCCCGGCGAGCAGGTCATTCCTGTCACGTAGCCAGATGCTGGTCCGATACCGGATGGCGGACGCTGACAAGACTGCCGAAAAGCCCGGCCAGGATTTCTGAGAGATACGACGACCCGATATGACGGTGCGGCAACGCACAACACTGATAAATCAGGATTAGGACTGCTGAATGGTTGATACCAAGACCCCTGACGACAAGAAGCTGAGCGTTCCGAGCAAGACGCTATCGCTCAAGCCGCGCGTCGAAACGGGCACTGTCCGCCAGAGCTTCAGCCATGGCCGCAGCAAGCAGGTCGTGGTCGAGAAGCGCGGCAAGCGCCGCATCGACGGCAGTGCCGAACCGCAGGCTCCCACGGTTGTCGCGAAGCCGGCGCCGGCCGCGCCAACTCCGACGCCCGCTCCGTCGCGCCCGGCGCCACCGCGCAACGCCGGATCCGGCGTGGTGCTGCGCACGCTGACCGAGGACGAACGTTCCGCCCGCGCCAGCGCGCTGGCCGATGCCAAGGTGCGCGAAGTCGAAGAGCGCCGCCAGGCCGAGGAAGAGGCCCAGCGCCGCGCAGTTCGCGAAGCCGCTGAACGCGTCGAGCGCGAAGCTGCCGAATCCCGCCGCAAGGCCGAGGAAGAGCGTCACCGTCACGAGGACGAAGCCAAGCGCAAGGCAGAGACCGAGGCCAAGAAGCGTTTTGGCGAAGGCGAGCAGCCGGCATCCGCACCGCGCCCGGCGGCAGCAGCCCCGGCCGCTCCGGCGCCGCGCCCCGGCGCCCCCGCAGCCCGCCCCGGCACCACCACGGCACGCCCGGGAACATCGACCGCGCGCCCCGGAACGACCACAGCCAGACCGGCAGGTGGCCCGTTGGGCCGCGCTCCCGCGGTTGCTGCCGGCCCGGACGAGGACGATGGTCCGCGCCAGATCCGCCGCGGCCCCGGCGGCGCCGCGCGTCCCGTGGTAGCCCCCAAGCCCACCCACAAGCCCGGCCCGCAGAAGGAGCGCGGCCGCCTGACGGTCGTGACCGCATTCAATGCCGACGATGTGCGCGAGCGCTCGATCGCCTCGTTCCGTCGCCGCACCCAGCGCCTGAAGGGCCATGCCGCGAACGAGCCGAAGGAAAAGCTCATCCGCGAGGTGGTCATTCCGGAAGCGATCACCATCCAGGAGCTCGCCAACCGCATGGCCGAGCGCGCGGTGGAAATCATCCGCATGCTGATGAAGCAGGGCGCGATCCACAAGATCACCGACGTGATCGACGCCGACACTGCGCAGCTGATCGCCGAAGAGCTCGGCCACACCGTCAAGCGCGTTGCTGCGTCCGACGTTGAAGAAGGTCTGTTCGACGCCACCGACGATTCGACCGACACCGAGACCCGCTCGCCCGTGGTGACCGTCATGGGTCACGTCGACCACGGCAAGACCTCGCTGCTCGACGCGCTCCGTCATGCCAACGTCGTCTCCGGCGAAGCCGGCGGCATCACCCAGCATATCGGCGCCTATCAGGTGCTGTCGCCCGAAAGCGGCAAGAAGATCACCTTCATCGACACGCCCGGCCACGCCGCGTTCACCGCGATGCGCGCGCGCGGCGCCAAGGTGACCGACATCGTCGTGCTGGTGGTTGCGGCCGATGACGGCGTCATGCCGCAGACGATCGAAGCCATCAACCACGCCAAGGCGGCGCGGGTGCCGATCATCGTTGCCATCAACAAGATCGACAAGCCCGACGCCAAGCCCGAGCGCGTGCGCACCGAGCTGCTCCAGCACGAGGTGCAGGTGGAATCCTTCGGCGGCGAAGTCGTCGACGTCGAAGTGTCCGCCAAGAACAAGACCAATCTCGACAAGCTGCTCGAGATGATCGCGCTCCAGGCCGATATCCTCGACCTCAAGACCAATTCGGAACGGCCGGCCGAGGGCACCGTGATCGAAGCCAAGCTCGACCGCGGCCGCGGTCCGGTCGCGACCGTGCTGGTCCAGCGCGGCACGCTCCGGGTCGGCGACATCATCGTCGCAGGCGCCGAGATGGGCCGCGTCCGCGCGCTGATCTCGGATCAGGGCGAGACCGTGCAGGAAGCGGGTCCGTCGGTACCGGTCGAAGTGCTCGGCTTCAACGGTCCGCCGGAAGCCGGCGATCGTCTCGCCGTGGTCGAGAACGAAGCCCGCGCCCGCCAGGTCACCAGCTACCGTGCGCACCAGAAGCGCGAGAACGCGGCGGCCTCGATCTCCGGCATGCGCGGCTCGCTCGAGCAGATGATGTCGCAATTGAAGACCGCGGGCCGCAAGGAATTCCCGCTGATCATCAAGGCCGACGTGCAGGGCTCGCTGGAAGCGATCCTCGGCTCGCTGGAGAAGCTCGGCACCGACGAAGTCGCAGCCCGCATCCTGCATGCCGGCGTCGGCGGCATCTCGGAATCCGACGTGACGCTGGCCGAAGGCTTCAACGCCGCGATCATCGGCTTCTCGGTTCGTGCCAACAAGGAGGCCGCTGCGGCCGCCAAGCGCAACGGCATCGAGATCCGCTACTACAACATCATCTACGACCTCGTGGACGACGTGAAGAAGGCGATGAGCGGCCTGCTCGCGCCGACCTTGCGCGAAACCATGCTCGGCAATGCCTCCATCCTGGAGATCTTCAACATCTCCAAGGTCGGCAAGGTCGCCGGCTGCCGCGTCACCGACGGCACCGTGGAACGCGGCGCCAATGTGCGCCTGATCCGCGACAACGTCGTCGTGCACGAAGGCAAGCTGTCGACGCTGAAGCGCTTCAAGGACGAAGTGAAGGAAGTCCAGTCCGGTCAGGAATGCGGCATGGCCTTCGAGAACTACCACGACATGCGTGCCGGTGACGTGATCGAGTGTTACCGCGTAGAGACGATCCAGCGCTCCCTGTAAGTCCAAATCTTACCGAAGCGCCCGGATCTTTTTGAACTGAAATTGCGGGAGTGCGATGGCCGGATTTTTTCCGACCATCCACCCCTCTTCGTTTCAACAGGACAAATGACAATGCCCGTGTCCCAAACACGGGCATGACGAGGTGATTTTCGAGAATGCCACGCCATCATCAGAAAAAAAATTCCGCACCGGGCGGAGGCTCGCAACGTCAGTTGCGCGTCGGCGAGCAGGTTCGCCACGCGATGGCCGAGATTCTGGCGCAAGGCAATGTGCATGATGCGGATCTCGAAGGTCACATCATCACCGTGCCGGAGGTGCGGATGTCGCCCGACCTGAAGCTCGCGACAGTCTATGTGATGCCGCTCGGTGGCCGTGACACCGAGGTCGTCATCGCTGCGCTCGAACGCAACAAGAAGTTTCTGCGCGGCGAGGTCGCGCATCGCGTTAACCTGAAATTTGCACCTGATCTTCGTTTCCGCGTCGACGAACGATTCGACGAAGCGGAACGGATCGAGAAACTTTTGCGAACACCTGCGGTGCAGAAGGACCTCGAAGGGGACTTGGAACAGGATCCGGAGACGGATCGGGAAGAAGAACGATGACGATGGACCCGGCTCACGACACGATCAGCGGCGAACAGGCCGATCAGCGCGACGTGCAGAAAAATAATTTTGCGGACATCGGCGGCGATTCTCAGCCGCATCAGGAGCCGCGCCGCGTCAACAACGATCCGCGCGCCAATGCCAAGCAGAAGGGCAACCAGGTTCGCCGCGACCGGCGCGACGTCCATGGCTGGGTCGTGCTCGACAAGCCGATCGGCATGACCTCGACGCAGGCGGTTGCGGTGCTCAAGCGCCTGTTCAACGCCAAGCGCGCCGGACACGCCGGCACGCTCGATCCGCTCGCCTCGGGCGGGCTACCGATCGCGCTCGGGGAAGCCACCAAGACCGTTCCCTTCGTCATGGACGGCCGCAAGCGCTACCAGTTCACGGTGTGCTGGGGCGAGGAACGCGACACCGACGACATCGAGGGCCGGGTGACCGCGACCTCCGACCAGCGTCCGACCCGAGAGGCGATCCTGGCCCTGTTGCCCCGCTTCACCGGGGTGATCGAGCAGATCCCGCCGCGCTATTCCGCGATCAAGGTCCAGGGCGAGCGCGCCTATGATCTCGCCCGCGACGGCGAGGTCGTGGAGCTGGCCGCCCGTCCGGTCGAGATTCATCATTTAACCCTTGTGGATCAACCGGATAACGACCGGGCCGTGTTCGAGGCCGAATGCGGCAAGGGCACCTATGTCCGGGCGCTGGCCCGCGATATGGGCCGGATTCTCGGCACTTACGGCCATATCTGCGCGCTCAGGCGGACCCTGGTCGGCCCATTTGGCGAAAACGACATGATTCCGCTGGATCAGCTGGAGGCTTTGTGCGATAGAGCCGCGTCCGGCGAGGGTAGCCTCGCGGACGCGCTTATGCCCGTTGAGACCGCGCTGGACGACATCCCGGCACTGGCCGTCACTCGGGCTGATGCGGCAAGGCTCCATCGGGGCCAGGCCGTTTTATTGCGCGGACGGGATGCGCCCACTTGTAGCGGCACAGTCTATGTCACGGTGGCAGGCCGTCTTCTCGCGCTTGCTGAAGTCGGCAATGGCGAAATCATCCCCAAGCGTGTGTTCAACCTGACCGGCCTGACTGCCAGCCCCGGTCGCAACGAGAGAAATTGACGATGTCGATTGCCGCAGAACGCAAAGCGGAAGTCATCAAGACGAATGCCAACAAGGCCGGCGACACCGGCTCGCCCGAGGTTCAGGTCGCGATCCTGTCGGAACGCATCAACAACCTCACCAACCATTTCAAGACCCACGTGAAGGACAACCATTCGCGTCGCGGCCTCTTGAAGCTGGTCTCGACCCGCCGCTCGCTGCTCGACTACCTCAAGAAGCGGGACGAGGCGCGTTACAAGGCGCTGCTCGAGAAGCACAACATTCGTCGTTAAGAGTTCTTGCGCGCGCCAACGGCGCGCGTTTTCGCACGTGGTTTCGAACGAAAGCGCTTATTTTAAGCTTTTTGATCGAGGTTACGCGCACGTCGGATGCGGGCCGTTGACGGCCAGCATCCGGGCATGATGAGCGAAGATCGCAATTCGGTGTTCGCATTCGTGCCGACTGACAGTCCAGCAGCAATCCGGCGGCTGGGCACAACGGGCAAGGCGCCCGTATGACCCGAAAGGATGGACGCCATCCGAAATCCAAAAACCATGGCAGGATCGCAGGACGCTGATCGCCCGCTTCGATCAACGTCCCGCAATCTTGCGCATGGTTTTTGTTTTTCGAGAGCCGTCCCTTCTTTCGAGAACCCATGAAAGAAGACCTCTATGTTCAATAAGCATTCAGTCGAGATCGACTGGGGCGGACGCCCTCTCAAGCTGGAAACCGGCAAGATCGCCCGCCAGGCCGACGGCGCCGTCGTCGCCACCTATGGCGAGACCGTTGTCCTCGCCACCGTCGTCGCGGCGAAGGCGCCGCGCGAAGGCGTCGACTTCCTGCCGCTGACCGTCGACTACCAGGAGAAGACCTACGCTGCGGGCCGCATTCCCGGCGGCTATTTCAAGCGCGAGGGCCGTCCGACCGAGAAGGAGACGCTGGTCTCCCGCCTGATCGATCGTCCGATCCGTCCGCTGTTCGTCGACGGCTGGCGCAACGAGACCCAGGTGATCGTCACCGTGCTCTCGCACGACATGGAAAACGACCCGGACATCGTCGCGCTGGTGGCGTCGTCGGCGGCGCTGACCCTGTCGGGCGCACCGTTCAAGGGTCCGATCGGCGCGGCCCGCGTCGGCTTCGCCAATGACGAGTTCATCCTCAACCCGACGCTCGACGAAATGGTCGACACCCAGCTCGACCTGGTCGTCGCCGGGACCGCCGACGCCGTGCTGATGGTGGAATCGGAAGCCAAGGAGCTGAACGAAGACATCATGCTCGGCGCCGTGATGTTCGGTCACCGCCACTTCCAGCCGGTCATCAACGCGATCATCGAGCTCGCCGAGAAGGCCGCCAAGGAGCCGCGCGAAGTCACCGTCATCGACAATTCCGCGCTCGAGAAGGAGATGCTCGGCATCGTCGAGCAGGAGCTGCGCGCCGCCTACGCCATTCCGGTCAAGCAGGATCGCTACGCCGCGGTCGGCAAGGTCAAGGAAAAGGTGATCGCTCACTACTTCCCCGAAGGGCAGGAGCCGAAATACGACAAGCTGCGCATCAGCGCCGTGTTCAAGGAGCTCGAGGCGAAGATCGTTCGCTGGAACATCCTCGACACCGGCAAGCGCATCGACGGCCGTGACTCCAAGACCGTTCGTAACATCGTCGCCGAAGTCGGCGTGCTGCCCCGCGCCCACGGCTCGGCGCTGTTCACCCGCGGCGAGACCCAGGCGATGGTCGTGACCACGCTCGGCACCGGTGAGGACGAGCAGTACATCGACGCGCTGTCGGGAACGTACAAAGAGACGTTCCTGCTGCACTACAACTTCCCTCCCTACTCGGTCGGTGAGACCGGTCGCCTCGGCGGCACCAAGCGCCGCGAGATCGGCCACGGCAAGCTGGCCTGGCGCGCGATCCACCCGGTGCTGCCGCCGCATCACGAATTCCCCTACACCACGCGCGTGGTGTCGGAGATCACCGAGTCGAACGGTTCGTCCTCGATGGCTTCGGTCTGCGGCGCCTCGCTCGCGCTGATGGATGCCGGCGTGCCGTTGAAGCGGCCGACCGCGGGCATCGCGATGGGCCTGATCCTCGAAGACAAGCGCTTCGCGGTTCTCTCGGACATCCTCGGTGACGAAGACCATCTCGGCGACATGGACTTCAAGGTCGCCGGTACCGAGCAAGGCATCACCTCGCTCCAGATGGACATCAAGATCGAGGGCATCACCGAAGAGATCATGAAGGTCGCGCTCGCGCAGGCCAAGGATGGACGTATCCACATCCTCGGCGAGATGGCCAAGGCGCTCACCAACGCCCGTGCCGAGCTCGGCGAATACGCGCCGCGCATCGAGACCTTCAAGATCGCCACCGACAAGATCCGCGAAGTGATCGGCACCGGCGGCAAGGTGATCCGCGAGATCGTCGAGAAGACCGGCGCCAAGGTCAACATCGAGGACGACGGCACCGTGAAGGTCGCCTCCAGCGACGGCGAGGCGATGAAGGCCGCGATCAAGTGGATCAAGTCGATCGCCTCCGATCCGGAAGTCGGCCAGATCTATGACGGCACCGTCGTCAAGGTGATGGAGTTCGGCGCCTTCGTGAACTTCTTCGGCTCCAAGGACGGTCTCGTCCACATCAGCCAGCTCGCTTCGGCGCGCGTGCAGAAGACCTCCGACGTCGTCAAGGAAGGCGACAAGGTCAAGGTCAAGCTGCTCGGCTTCGACGACCGCGGCAAGACCCGCCTGTCGATGAAGGTGGTCGACCAGACCACCGGCGAAGACCTCGAGGGCAAGGGCGGCGACGGCGAGAAGGCCCCGCGCGAAGCCGCCGGCGAGTAAGCGCTCCGCACCACATCAGAAACACGAAGGGCGGCCGAGAGGCCGCCCTTTTGTTTGTCGCTTGCTCCGGGGTGATCTGCGCCCCCTCTCCCGCTTGCGGGAGAGGGGGCAACACGGCGTCAGGAGGCCGCGATGTCGTAGCGGTCGAGGTTCATCACCTTGGTCCAGGCCTTGGCGAAGTCCTTCACGAACTTCTCCTTGGCGTCCGAGGTGGCATAGACCTCGGCGTAGGCGCGGAGCTGCGAGTGCGCGCCGAAGATCAGATCGACGCGCGTGCCGGTCCACTTGACGGCGTTGGTCTTGCGGTCGCGCCCCTCGTAGGTGCCGTCGGCCGCCGGCGTCCATTGCGTGCTCATGTCGAGCAGGTTGACGAAGAAGTCGTTGGTCAGCGTTCCCACCTTGGAGGTGAAGACGCCGTTCTTCGAATTGCCCGCGTTGGCACCGAGCACGCGCAGGCCGCCGAGGAGCGCCGTCATCTCGGGCCCGGAGAGCCGCAGAAGCTGCGCGCGGTCGACGAGCGCCTCTTCCTGCTGCATGAACTGATGCCGCTTGCCGATGAAGTTGCGGAAGCCATCGGCCCGCGGCTCCAGCGGAGCGAAGGACTCCGTATCGGTCTGCTCCTGCGAGGCGTCCATGCGGCCCGGCGTGAAGCCGACCTTGACGTCGACGCCGGCATCCTTGGCGGCCTTCTCGACCGCGGCAGAACCGCCGAGCACGATGAGGTCCGCGAGCGAGACCTTCTTCGCGCCTGAGGACGCGTTGAAGTCCTTCTGGATCGCTTCGAGCTTGCCCAGAACCTTGGAGAGCTGAGCCGGCTGGTTCACCTCCCAATCCTTCTGCGGGGCAAGACGGATGCGCGCGCCGTTGGCGCCGCCGCGCTTGTCCGAGCCGCGGAACGTCGAGGCCGACGCCCAGGCGGTCGAGACCAGCTCGGAGACCGACAGACCCGAGGCCAGGATCTTGCTCTTCAGCGCAGCAATGTCCTGCTCGCTGGCCAGCTCGTGATTCACGGCCGGAATCGGATCCTGCCAGATCAGCGTCTCCTTCGGCACCAGCGGGCCGAGATAACGCTGGATCGGACCCATGTCGCGATGGGTGAGCTTGAACCAGGCGCGGGCAAAGGCGTCCGCGAACTGAGCCGGATTCTCCAGGAAGCGACGCGAGATCTTCTCGTAGGCCGGATCGAAGCGCAGCGAGAGATCGGTCGTCAACATCGTCGGCCGGTGCTTCTTCGACTTGTCGAAGGCGTCGGGGATGATCGCGTCGGCGCCCTTGGCCGTCCACTGCTGCGCACCGCCCGGGCTCTTCGTCAGCTCCCATTCGAACTTGAACAGGTTCTCGAAGAAGTTGTTGCTCCACTTCGTCGGCGTCGTCGTCCAGGTCACCTCAAGACCGCTGGTGATGGAATCACCGGCGAGGCCCGAAGCGTGCTTGCTCTTCCAGCCGAGGCCTTGATCCTCGAGCGCGCCCGCTTCCGGCTCCGGACCGACCAGCGACGGATCGCCGGCGCCGTGGGTCTTGCCGAAGGAGTGGCCGCCGGCGATCAGCGCGACGGTCTCTTCGTCGTTCATCGCCATGCGGGCGAAGGTCTCGCGGATGTCCTTGGCGGCGGCGACCGGATCCGGCTTGCCGTTCGGGCCTTCCGGATTGACGTAGATCAGGCCCATCTGCACCGCGCCGAGCGGCTCGGCGAGCTGGCGTTCACCGCTGTAGCGCTCATCACCAAGCCAGGTGCCTTCGGGACCCCAATAGAGCTCTTCCGGCTCCCAGACGTCGGCGCGGCCGCCGGCGAAGCCGAAGGTCTTGAAGCCCATCGATTCCAGCGCGACGTTGCCGGCGAGAACCATCAGGTCGGCCCAGGAGAGCTTGCGGCCGTATTTCTGCTTGATCGGCCACAGCAGCCGGCGCGCCTTGTCGAGGTTGGCGTTGTCGGGCCAGCTGTTCAGCGGCGCGAAACGCTGCTGACCGGCACCGGCGCCGCCGCGGCCGTCGGTGATGCGGTAGGTGCCCGCGCTGTGCCAGGCCATGCGGATCATGAGGCCGCCATAGTGACCGAAGTCGGCGGGCCACCACTCCTGCGAGTCCGTCATCAGCGCGGTCAGGTCCTTGACGACCGCGTTAAGGTCGAGCGTCTTGAATTCCTTGGCATAGTCGAATTCGTCGCCCATCGGATCGGACAGGCCGGAATTCTTGTGCAGCATCTCGATGCTGAGCTGAGTTGGCCACCAATCGCGGTTCGCTGGCACGCGTTTTCCACCCGAAAACGGGCACTTCGAAGTGTCGTCCATGAATACCTCCTCTGGTGGCGTCGAACTCGCGCCTTTGACCAGGTAGAACCACTCTAAGCGTCGCGTCCTATCAGGTAAAGTTGACTTTAATGATCGCTGCGATAGGATTTTCTGATGATAAACCTGACGCTGCGCCAGCTCCGGTATTTCGACGCTCTGGCGCGTCACGGCCATTTCGGCCGCGCGGCCGAGTCCTGCTCCATCTCGCAACCGGCCTTGTCGATGCAGATCAAGGAGTTGGAGGAGACGCTCGGCGGCCTGCTGCTGGAGCGGAGCGCCCGGCAGGTGGCGCTGACGCGGTTCGGCGAGGAACTCGCGCAACGCGTCCGCGACATTTTGCGCTCGGTCGATGAGCTCGGCGATTTCGCCCGCGCCTCGCAGGACCGCTTCGCCGGCCGGCTGCGCATCGGCATGATCCCGACCATCGCGCCCTATCTGCTGCCCACCATCACCAAGAATCTCACGCGCATGCATCCGGAGCTCGACATCCGCGTGCGCGAGACCATGACGCCGCGGCTGATCCAGGAGCTGGTGGAAGGACGGCTCGACACCGCCATCGTGGCGCTGCCGGTGTCCGAGCCCTCGCTCACCGAGGTCGCCCTGTTCGAGGAAAAATTCCTGCTGGTCCGGCCCGGCGCGGATGAGGGGACGCCGGCGCCGTCGCGCGAGATGATGCGCGAGATGCGGCTGCTGCTGCTCGAAGAGGGGCACTGCTTCCGCGATCAGGCGCTGTCGTTCTGCAACATGCAGTCGGCGCCGCCGCGCGAGATGCTGGATGCCAATTCTCTGTCGACGCTGGTCCAGATGGTCAGCGCCGGCATCGGCGTGACCTTGATTCCTGAAATGGCGGTGGCGGTGGAGACGCGATCGGCCTCGGTCTCGCTGGCGCGCTTCCGCGACCCGCAGCCATCGCGCACCATCGGCATGGTCTGGCGCAAGACCAGCCCGCTGGCGCGGCAGCTGCTGCAGATTTCCGAGGTGGTGTGCCTGTCGGCCGGCAAGGTGCGCGCAGGCCCATCTGTGCGCAGCCAACGGGCCTGAAGCTCCGATGTCGCATCCGATCATCCGCCCCGCCCGCGCCGACGAATATAACGAGGTCGGCCGCGTCTGGATGGAGAGCTGGGTCTCGACCGGGCTCGGCGAGGCCAGCGACTTTCTACTCGCGAATCTCCGCGCGCGCATCCGGCGCGAGATCGAGAACGGCTGGAGCCTGTTTGTCGCTGATGATCGCGGCACGATCGCCGCCATGCTGGCGCTGCATCTGCCAAAACTCTATCTCGACATGCTGTTCGTCGCGCCCGACTATCAGGGTCAATCGCTCGGGCGAAAGCTACTCGCCTTCACGCGCACGCAAATGCCCGACGAGATGCACCTGCGCTGCGTGCGCGAGAACGAAAAAGCCTGGCGCTGGTACGAGCGCGAAGGTTTTGTGTTCGAAAAGGAAGAGATCGAGCCGGCGAACGGGTTCATGATGAAGTATTACCGGTGGAAACGGCAGCGACCAACGGGATAGACGACGAGCTCCGAGTGCAGCTTGCGGTTGTCACGATGTCACCCTAGTGTGGCGTGTCTGACAACTTCCTGCCGCCACTCCCCTGGAATCTATGGTTCGTATCGCCCTCTCGCTGGTCGCGCTGCTGTCCCTTCTGACCTCGGCAGTGGCGCAAAATCCTCCGACGGGACGCGACACAAGCTATCGCTCGTCCGCTTCCTGCGGCTGGACTACATTTGGCGTTTTGGCCCGGCTGGTCGTCGTTGCGGCCGTGGCATGGTGCTTTCCGATATATGCTTGGGCGCAGACCAAATCGGGACCTCAAGGGACGGAGACGACAGGACCAGCCGTCAAGCAGCGCGCCAACAGCAAGACGACTACGCGGACGGCCAGATCTGCTCCCGTGGCCGGCGGCTCGTGCGACTTCGGTGTCGTCATCACCACCGGCGATGAGTTCACCGTGCAGACGACCGGCCTGACCATATTTCAGAACAAGAAGACGGTGGTCCCGATCCCAGGCTGGGGGCTGAGCGATCTGATCTTCGCGCGGACTCGCGCCGCGATCCCTGCCGGCGCGTCCGTTCTGAGAATCACCTACAATCCGGCGAAATTTCCTCCCCGCGATGAGTCAAAGGACACGTTGAAAGATAGGTTGGTCCGCGATCCCAATGCGGAGCTGGCCGGATACATGCGCGAGGCCGTGAAAGGAACGAATTGCCGGCACTACATCCAGATCCTCAATGCAATCAGTCCGATCGGGTCATCAAGCTATACGGTCCGCGGCTTCGGCATCCTCAACCAGGATGTGGTGCTCGGGCGTCGCATCTTTCTCCACGCCCTGGCGTTTGTCCGCATCTTTGACGGGCGCGCCTTTGCCATCGTCAGACAGAGCTCTGCGCTGATCAACCTGGATCATTCGCTGGCGGTGCAGAGGTTTTTGGGCAAGCTCGTCGGCGGCCCTTATCGCGAGTTGCCCGCAGAATCGTTTCCAACGCACCCTGAAGATGCCGCCGACAATCCCGCACTGCGCGACGGCGTGCGCGCCATGCTGGCGGAAAGCCTCGACAAGACGTTGCCGCTTTTGCTTGGACGTCGACCAGCAGCACGCCAAAGCGACACTGAACAACGTTGACCCACATGTCGTTTACGCTGGTTGGCATCGACCCAGGCGTAGTGCGTTGCGGATACGCGGCAAACACGGCATGAATTGCACGCTGCTGGCCTTCCGCCGATGAAAGGTTCCCGCCATGATCAAGCTCTATTGGTCGCCCCGCTCGCGCTCGTTCACGACGCTCTGGCTGATGGAAGAGAGCGGCCTGCCCTATGAGCGCGTGCTGACCGACATCTCGACCGGCGCGCAAAAGGCGCCGGATTTCCTCAAGGTCAATCCGATGGGGAAAGTGCCGGCGCTCAGCGACGGCGATGCAGCCCTTGGCGAGGCCGCGGCCATTTGCGCCTACATCGCCGACCGCTACCCCGAGACGAAGCTCGCACCCGCCGTGACCGACCCGCGCCGCGCGCGCTATCTGCAATGGCTGTTCTTCTCCACGGGCTGCATCGAACCTGCCATCATCCAGATCTTCACCAAGATCGAGATCCCGACCTCGACCGCGGCCTGGGGCAGCGCGACGCAGGTGTTCGACGTTCTGGAAGCTGCGCTCGCCGAGGGGCCGTGGATTCTCGGCGAGGAATTTTCGGCCGCCGACATCACGATCGGCTCGGGCCTGAATTTCGCGGTGCGCCTGTTCAAGATGGTGCCGTCGCGCCCTGCCTTTGACGCCTATCTCGCGCGCTGCATGTCACGTCCCGCGTTCCAGCGGGCGGAGAAGATCGCGGCGGGATAGACGAACTCTCGTAGCAACCATTAAA